>NZ_JAGPOX010000183.1 GCF_019038435.1 Nocardia alni | reverse complement strand
AGGACAACTCATCCAACTCGCGATAGGTCAACTGCCGATCATCGGCCGGATCACCGGACGGACTGAACCGGACCGCGACCCCATCGGCCACCGACTCCGTAGCGGCCACCAGCAAATTCCCGAAGAGCAATTCGCCCCGGTGACGACCGCTTCGTACAGAACGACGACCAACAGCCACTTTCGACTCCCGCATATTACCTCCCGCGCGCCCACGCTAACCCACCCCCAACAATGGGAAATAGCCCCGCAATTGAACCGATATTTCATAGACTTCGATCGCCCCCGCACAGCTACGAGCGAGCCTAAACGAATAGCCGGTTCAACCACATCAGTATTGGCACGATATATACGTAGGTATGTTTGTCACCGTAATATCTCGGTATATCTGTAACAGTGCTCGATGAGGTCGAGGCTCCCGCCGACCGCTTGATCATCGGCTGCCGCCGGATCCGCACAGTCACGGAGCCTCGCTGACCACAGCCTCGCGAGTTCGGCCACCGCGCGGCGCAGATGCCGAACGACTCGCGGGAGACGACAGGCGACCGCTGCGAACGATCGTTATATCTCCAATGGCAGTCCGGCGTTAATGCAGTTATCTCTGGGCTTGGAGCCATGCATCGCCCCACCCACAGGCAGGGACTTACAACATAGACCGGATAGCGGTACAGGAATGCAAGGCAGTTGCCCTGCGACTCCCCCGCCGACCGAATCATCATCGGCAAGCCGAACCGTAACCCCATCCAGAGCCCGTGTCACACGGTACGATATTTGCAGACCCTGGGTATCCAGGTCGACGCTACCCGGGAATGCACTGCGTAATACCGGTTGCCGGCACTCCGCCCAATTGCCAGGAATATCCTCCGAACAATTCGGCCACATCTCATATGGCTGCCGTGGACTTCATCAGCTTCTTGAAGCCGATGAGCGCTGCAGCCAGCGTCAGGAAGCCGAGGTAGTGAATTCCTTTGCGGTCGTGGCGGATGTTGAGCCGGTGATAGCCGGTCAGCCACGACATCGTCCGTTCGATCACCCACCTGTGGCGGCCGAGGCGGACGGCGGACTCGATTCCCTTGCGCGCGATACGAACCGCGATGCCACGCCGGCGCACCCATCCCGGGATAGCCTTCACCAAAGCTCCGAGCGCGAGTCGTGCACGTTGACCCCCGAAATCGCCACCGCCAGTGGGATTCCCGCCCGATGCAGCCGCCGCCACACCCCCGCCTGCGTCCACACCGCGAACCGGCGATGCGCCGTGGGCACACTCACCCCGAACGACGGTGGCAGCATCCGCCACGCACAACCGCTGGTCAGCATATACACCACCGCCGTGAACACCGCCCGCTGGTCCACAGGAGTCATACCGCCGCCCTGCGGCCGCGGGGCGCGAACTCCGGCAGCAACGAAACCACTGCGTGCTACCGACGATGTCCGAATCTGTTGCCCGCCAGGCCCGGAAGCCACCCACGACGCGCAGTGCCGATCGCGTATGAGCTCGGTTCGGCAGGCACCGCGGCAGACGGGTCGTGACCGCTGTCGACCGCTTCCAGTGGCGCACCGGTGGCTTCGGGCCCGAATACGGCGACGATCACGCCCGCTGCGATCCAGCACGCGGCAACTGTCACAAACACCGCCGTATAGCCCAGTCCGGTGAAGATTGTCGGGATGAGCACCGGTCCCACCACGTTGGCGAGTCGTCCGGCGCCGTACGACAGTCCGCCTCCGAACGCCCGCACACTGAGCGGAAATATTTCGGGGGTGTAGGTATAGAGCAACGCCACGAAGGTCTGGCTCAGCATCGACACCAACAGTCCGAATCCGATGATCCCGGCGGCGCTGGAACTGTATCCGAAGGCGACTCCGCACGCTGCGATCACCGACGAGGTCGCCGCCATGAGCCATTTGCGGCTGAAGCGGTCCGATACCGCGAAAGCCAGCAGCGCACCTGGGACTGCGCCGATGGTGGTGAGCGCCGAGAAGGTCAACGATTTCGCCAGCGACAGACCGTGTTCGGCCAGCAGCGCCGGCACCCAGGAGGAGAAGGCATAGAAGCCGAGCATCGCCAGAACCCAGATCGCGAGTAGCACCAGCGTACGAGCACGCAGGGCTCGTCCCAGCAGTACAGCGAGCGCGGCGAGATGCGTATCGCGGTGGTCGTCGCCGTCCGTAACGAAGGTGACGTTGCTGCAGTCACCGCCCAACTGCTCCACGACATCGCGGGCGTCACTGTAGCGACCGACATGGACCAGCCAGCGGGGAGATTCGGGGAGCCGGGCGACCATCGGCACCGCTAGCAGGGCCAGGCCGCCGACGAGAAAGACGATCCGCCAGCCATCTGTCCCGCTTGGAATGACCGCGCGGGCCAGGAAGGCCACGGCGGGAATACCGGCCAGGCCGACGGCCAGCGTCAGGGATTGCGCCCGGCCGCGCGTCTTCGCGGGCATCGTCTCACTCAGGAAACTGATCGCCGCCACCGTCATCGCCGACAACCCCACCCCTGTACAGAACCGCAGCACCGCCATCACCCACACTCCAGATCCGGCGGCCGTCAGCAGCGAGAACAGCGAGAACAGTATCGTCGCCCAAGTCAGCGTGCGGCGGCGACCGAGGCGGTCGCTCACCCGGCCGGCGACAACGGCACCGAAGAACATGCCGAGAAAACCTGCCGAGGTGGCCATCGCGACATTGTCGAGAGTGAATCCGTCGTATTTTCGCAGGGCCGGTGCAGTGTAGGAGAAGGTGTTCAAGTCGGCGAATTCAAAGAAGAATACGATGGATACGGTCCAGATGACTCTTCGGTGTACCCGTGTCACGGGCAACCGGTCGATCATCGACGAGAGTGTCTGGGGCCGCGAGAGTGGTTCGAGCATGAATTCTCCGACTACGTTGTCATATTTCTGAAGGTTACGACGCCACCGGCATCATCGGAAGGATCGAACACCTCCGGCAGGTCGATGCGGTGTCGCCACACGCACTACATCGGATCGTAGTGACTCCAGTCACAATGCCGTAATGGCATGCGAAATACAAGAGTTCCAGCGCAATCCAAAAATGAATACCGCGATACGAAATCGTATCGCGGTATTCGAGAGAAAGTTTGGCAGCATAGTGCTACAGGAATCACGGTAGTGCGCGATGTATTCCGCTGGTCCGGAAAACACGCACCTATCTCTGATGACCCCGAGAGAGCGAATTGTCAGGCTGTGGCGCGCAGCAGGTTTACCAGTTGCTCGTCGTCGATCGTTTCGCCTGGTGCCAACTCGCGCACGCTGAAGTGGTCGCCCCGGACGTCCAGCACACCGATGTCGGTGATGATGGTGCTGATACAGGCTCGCGCGGTCAGTGGCAGGCTGCAGCGGCGGACGAGTTTCAAACTGCCGTCGCGGGTGCGATGGGTCATCACGGCGATCACCGTTTCAGCGCCGCCGGCCAGATCCATCGCTCCTCCGATGCCCTTGATGACTGATCCCCCGTCGGACCAGTTGGCCAGATCACCGGCGACCGAGACTTGCATCGCGCCCAGCACGGCGACGTCGATGTGGCCGCCGCGGATCATAGCGAAGGAGTCGGCCGAGTCGAAGAACGACGAGCCTGCGATGGTGGTCACTGTCTCCTTGCCCGCATTGACCAGGTCTGGATCCTCCTGTCCCGGGGCGGGATAGGCGCCCACGCCCATGATCCCGTTTTCCGATTGCACCATGATCGGCCGATCGTGCAGGTGGTCGGCTATCAGGGTGGGGATGCCGATGCCCAGGTTGACATACTGCCCGTCGCGCAGCTCCGCGGCGGCTCTGGCGGCGATCTGCTCTCGTGACCAACTCATGACGCGCAGCTTTCCGTGATCGTGCGGCGTACCTGCGGGTATGTCGTGCGCAGTCGTTCGATCGGCTTGTACATCCGGGCCTCTAATTCCACCACTCCCGAGACGAAGACCCCCGGCAGGTGGATGTCGTCGGCGGCGATCGCGCCCGCGTCCACCACCCGCACGACCTCCGCGACAGTGACGCGGGCGGCCATGGCGCACAGTGGGTTGAAGTTGCGCGCAGAGGAGTGGAAGCGGAGATTGCCCAGCGTGTCTGCGACTTCGGCGCGGATCAGCGCGACGTCGGCGGTGAGGCTGTGCTCGAGCAGGCACGCACGCCCGTCGATGGTGTCGACCTGGCGTGCGGCCGAATACTCGGCCACCGTCCCCTCGGGTGTGTATCGCACGGGAATACCACCCTCGGCCACCGCCGTGCCGACCCCGGTCGGTGTGTAGAACGCCGGAATGCCCGCCCCGCCTGCACGGAGCTTCTCGGCGAGGGTGCCCTGCGGGACAAGGTCCACGCGCAGCGATCCCTGCAGGTATTGCGCCAGGAACACCGGGTTGTCCCCGATATAGGAGCCGGTAACCCGGGACACACGGCCCGCGCGCAGCAGCGCGGTGACAGCGGAATCGGCCGGGCCGCAGTTGTTGGTGATGATGTGCAGATCGGTGGCCCCGGAGTCCAGCAGCGCCTCGAGCAGCGCGGCCGGCATGCCGCACAACCCGAACCCACCCAGGGCGATGGTCTGCCCGTCGGTCACCGTTGCTACCGCGGCCTGGGGTGTGTCAACAATCTTGTTCATCCTGATCTCCTCTGGTGGTGCTGTCGTTCGCTATGCCAGAGCCCGCGGCTGGATCGTCGTCGAGTACGGTGCCGAACTCCTCGACCGCGAACTGCCGGAACGTCTGTGCAGGTTCGGCCAGGTCGATTCCCGCGCGCCAGGCCAACCCGATCTCCCGATAGGCGCCGGCGTCGGTGAGCGGTACCTCGACCAGGTCAGCGACCGGTGCCGGCGCGGCGGGCACAATAGCGACCCCAAGTCCGGCGGCGACCAGTCCGCGCAACGTGCTGATGCCGGTCGCCTCGAACGCGATCCGCGGTTCGAAACCGGCCGCGCGGCACAGGTCATCGGCCATCTGCCGCATATAGTTACCCGGCTTGAGGGTCACGAAGTCATCGCTGGCCGCCGCAGCCAGCGGGGCCTCGGGTTCACCGGCGAGGTAGTGCTGCACGGGCACTGCCAGCACCAGCTGCTGCACGCCGAGCCGGGCGACCTCGATATCGGACCGGGTCGGCAGCGGAGCTGTCAGGCAAAGCTCGACCTGACCTTCCTGCAGAAGGCGCAGCAGTTGATCGGCACTGTCCTGTATCAGGGAGAACTTGATGTCGGGCGATTGCTCGCCGAACCGGCGCAGCAGCGAAGGCACTGCCTGTTCGCCGAGCGTATGCAGAAACGCCAGCGTCACCTGCCGTCGCGCTGCGCCGACCTGTAATTCCTCGATCGCGGCCGCCAGCACGGACAGGGCCTGCTGGACTGGTTTGATCAGCTGCTCCCCGTCGGCGGTGAGCGCTATGCCGCTGTGTACGCGAGCGCACAACCGGACTCCGAGGACATTCTCGAGCCGGGCCAGGTGGCGGGTGACTGTCGGCTGTGGCACCCCCAGCACCGCGGCGGCTTTGGTGACCTGTCCCTCCTGGGCGATCGCGGAAAATTGCACCAGCATCGGGCACACCGTATTCAGAACATCATGCGGATACGAATTATGCGGTTCATTCATTTTCGAATCACCGCTATGCAATATTGACTTTCTGCATGCCATGGAATCATCGTTGACCCTCGTTTCTGTCAGCTGCTAACGTCGAATCTAGAGCACCGACGCGCTATCGGGCAATAGCTCGTGATCGAGCAATACTTGCCAAAAAATCATCCGTCGGGCTCTGTCTTCGGTCGATCGAGTCATGGCAGCCGAATTCAGATCTTGCGAAGGGAAAACGATGACAACGGAAGAAATAACAGCCGACGCGCTGGATATGTTCGACACATTTGTCAGCGCGGGCTGGACCGACGGTCTGCCCGTCATTCCGCCGACTGCGCGGCGGGTCGCGGAATTCGTGGAGCGCACCGGACGCGCCGGCGATGAGGTCATAGCCGAGATCGCTCCGCTGGGCGGGGCGGCGACGACCGAGAAGATCGCCGCCAACGCCGTCATGGCCGGATGCGCCCCGGACCACATGCCGGTGCTGATCGCCGCCCTCCAGGCGGCGACCGATCCTGCGATGAACATCGGCGGTATTCAATGCTCGACTCATATGGCGTCGCCGTTGCTGATCGTGCACGGGCCGATCCGTCAGGAGTTGGGCATCAACTCTGGTGCCAACAGCTTCGGACAGGGCGTGCGGGCGAACGCGACGCTTGGGCGCGCCCTCAAACTCGCACTGGTCAACATCGGTGGATCACACCCCGGTGAGGCGGACAAGGCCACTCTGGGCCAGCCCGGCAAGTTCACTTTCTGCATCGGCGAGAACGAAGAGGACTCGCCTTGGCAGGGGCTGCACGTCGACCGGGGATTGTCCAGGAACGACAGCGCGGTCACTCTCTACGGCGCCGAGGGCCCGCAGAACATCAACAACCAGATTGCCGACAACCCGTACGACATCCTCACCACTGTCGCGGGGATGATGACGAACCTCGGATCGAACCACATCTTCATCCAGGGCGAGAGCTTCGTGGTGCTGTGCCCCGAGCACGCCGGGATCATCGCCGAGGCCGGTTGGACCAAGGCCGATATCAAGCACTTCCTGTTCCAGAACGCCACGCGCAGCGTCCGCGAGATCGGGGCCGGTGGAATCCACGGCCGCAAGGTGCACAACTACCCGACCTGGCCGCGCTTCGTCGACCGCGACGACCTCGATGCGCGCGTCCCGGTCACTCGCCGTGTCGATGACATCACCGTCATCGTCACCGGCGGCCCCGGACGGCACTCGGCATATCTGCCCGGCTGGGGCACCCGGTCGGTCACCCGCAAGATCGAAGCATGAAAGGTTGGCAGCACATGTCTACTGCGATCGTTGACATCAACGGAAGCGAACAATCCAGTGCGGCAAAGTATTTGGTTGAGACTCTCGGGCTGGTCGATCCGACGGTGAACGCCGTAGCGGTCGCTGAATCCAAGCTCGAGGGTACTGCGGCGCCACGCCTGAGTGCGCTTGTCGGCGCGCGCGGCGTACTGCTGGACAACACCAAGGGCAACGCCGGGCCGCTGCTGCGGCATGTGGGGGACCTGCTCGAGCAGAAGTACGGTGTGCAGTCGCTGAGGATGGCACGCAAGCTCGTCTACTCCCGCCCGGCCGACCCGGCGCTGCTCGACGAGCTCGCTCGTGACTACGAGTTCGTCGTGACCGGCGTCGGCGCGTGCGGCTCGTGTACCTCCGGTTGCGTGCGTGACGCTGTCGACCTCGAGGCCCGCGGCATTCCGACCGTCGCTATCCACACGACGGTGTTCATGAACTCCGCGATCGCCCACCGCGGCGCGTTCGGTCGTCCCGACCTGCAGTTCGTGCCGGTCGAGCACCCTATCGCCGCGGTCAGCGACGCCGAGCTCGAGCGACGCGCTGTCGCGCTGGTCGACGATGTCGCTGCGATTCTGATCGGAGACAAGGCATGAGCAGCATCCGCGAAGACGTAGAACGAGCTCTCGACGGGCTGCGGCAGGGCTTCCAGGCCGACGGCGCGGACCTCACCGTCGAAGAGGCGACCGAGTCCCAGGTCACGCTACGGCTGGTTGGCGGCGAGGAGACCTGCTGGGAATGCATCGTGGCCCCCGGCCAACTGCGTGACGTGGTCGGATCGGTGCTGCACGAGACCATCGGATCGCGTCCCTCGGTCCAGGTGATCGACCCGCGCAGCGACCAATGAGCGCCCGGTGGCCGGGGCCCAGCACGGGCGCCTCACCCGGCCACCGGCGCCCTCACTACACCGCGGTCGGGCTTGGGTGCATACACACCAAGGCTGCCGACCGGGGTGTGCCCGCGACACGGCCATGCCGTGCCGAAACGACTCCGAACCGAGAAGCCGATGACTCTGACCACAAGCCCTGGAGCGCACTCCGACACCGGACACAGGCGCCCACTGAACCCCCACGACTTCATCGACATCGAGGCATTCCTGTCCGACGACGAGCGCCTCATTCGCGATACCGTCCGTCAGTTCGTGCGCCGCGAACTGCTCGACAAGATCACTGATGCCTACACTGCCGGGCACCTGCCCGAGGGATTCCGCGCCGCGGCCGGCGAACTGGGATTGCTGGGCATGCACCTGACCGGCTACGGCTGCGCCGGCACCAGCGCGGTCGCCTACGGCCTGGCGTGCCTCGAACTCGAGGCCGGTGACTCGGGGCTGCGCAGCTTCGTGTCCGTGCAGGGATCGCTGGCCATGTTCGCTATCTGGCGCTTCGGCAGCGAAGAGCAGAAGCAGCAGTGGCTGCCGAGGTTGGCGAAGGGTACCGCGGTCGGCTGCTTCGGGCTGACCGAACCCGATTCCGGCAGCGATCCCGGTTCCATGACCACCAACGCCCGCATCGAGCAGGGCCGATGGCTGCTCAACGGCGTCAAGATGTGGATAACCAACGGCGGCATCGCCGACGTCGCGGTGGTGTGGGCCAAGACCCCCGATGGCATCCGGGGCTTCGTCGTGCCCTGCGACACTCCCGGTTTCTCGACCAGAAACGTCCCGAGCAAGTTGTCGCTGCGCGCCTCGACCACGTCCGAACTGATCCTCCAGGATGTATCGCTACCTGCCGAGGCTGTGCTGCCCGAGGCCGACGGGCTGCGAGCACCGCTGGCGTGCCTGGACGAGGCCCGATACGGCATCGTCTGGGGCGCCGTCGGTGCCGGACGCGCCGCCTTCGAGGCCGGGCTCGAATACGCCCGCACTCGCGTCCAGTTCGGCCGGCCCATCGCCGGATTCCAACTCACCCAGGAAAAACTGGTCAACATGGCCACCAAGGTCAACACCTCACTCCTGCTGGCCCTGCACCTGGGCCGGCTCAAGGACTCTGGTCAGTTGCACCCCCAGCAGGTCAGCCTCGGCAAGCGGCACAACGTCAGCGCCGCGCTCGAGGTCACCCGCGAGGCACGAACCATCCTCGGCGCCAACGGCATCACCAGTGAGTACCCGGTGATGCGTCACATGGCCAACCTCGAATCGGTCCTCACCTACGAGGGAACCGCGGAAATCCACACCCTTGTCGTCGGCCAAGCCCTCACGGGCCTGAGCGCCTTCCGCTGACCGGAGGAATCCCATGGAATCGGTTCGAAACGTCATCATCATCGGCGGTGGCCCCGCCGGCTACACCGCAGCTATATACGCCGCACGGGCAAGCCTCGCACCGCTGGTGTTCGAAGGAAGCCAATACGGCGGCGCGCTCATGCAGACCACGGCCGTGGAGAACTTCCCCGGCTTCGTCGGAGGAATCCAAGGCCCCGAACTCATGGACACCCTACGCAAACAGGCCGAACATTACGGGGCCGAACTCCTCACCCAGGATGTGTCCAGCGTGGATCTGGCAGGGGAGATCAAGGCCGTGACTGTTGACGGTCGCGAGTACCGTGCCCGCACCGTCGTTTTGGCGATGGGATCGGCCTATCGCAGCCTGGGCATCCCCAACGAGGAACGTCTGTCCCGGCATGGGATGTCGTGGTGCGCGACCTGCGACGGGTTCTTCTTCCGGGACCACACCATCGCAGTCGTCGGTGGCGGCGACTCAGCACTGGAGGAAGCGATGTTCCTGACTCGGTTCGCTGAAAGCGTCACCCTCGTGCACCGCCGGGACACGCTCCGAGCATCCAAAATCATGCAGAAACGCGCGTTCGCCAACGACAAGATCCGATTCCAGTGGAACAGCGTCCCCCTCAACGTCACTGGCGCGCAGGAAGTCGAAGGTCTCACCGTGCGCGACACTGTGACCGGCGTTTCCTCGACGCTACCTGTGACCGGGGTGTTCGTCGCCATCGGCCATGAGCCGCGCAGCGAGTTGGTCCGTGGAAAGGTAGCTCTGGACGACGCCGGCTATGTCGTAACCCGGGGGCGATCGACCCGCACCGACGTTGCCGGTGTCTTCGCCTGCGGTGACCTCGTCGATCACACTTATCGGCAGGCGATCACGGCGGCGGGCAGCGGCTGTAGCGCGGCGCTGGATGTCGAACGTTACCTCGCCGACACTGCTGACGTCGACGCCGAAGTGAGCGCATGAAGAGGTACGAAGCTTGTGCCGATTCCGGTCAACCAAGACAGGCAAGGGAACTGATCATGTCGGATTACACACTGACCGTCACCGATGACACCTTCGACGAACTGGTTTTGACCAGTAGCGGACCGGTCCTCGTCGACTTCTGGGCACCGTGGTGCGTGCCGTGCAAGAAGCTGTCGCCGGTCCTCGACGAAATCGCCGCAGAATACCGAAACAAGATCATCATTGCCAAGCTGGACGTCGACGCAAACCCGAACTCCACCAAGAACTACCGCGTCATGTCCCTTCCGACCATGATCGTGTTCCATAGCGGCGAAGCCATCCACCGTATCGTGGGTCCCAAAGAAAAGGCCTCGTTGCTGAACGCCATCGATACCGCCCTGTCCTGATCACCCCTGCCACCTCGAGGACACGATCCACAGGGGGCATGCAACGTGGTGCCGCGGCTCCGGATGCCTCGAACAAGCACCGGAATGCGTGAGCCGGGCGCAGCCATCGACCGGGTCGGGCACACGTTCGACATAGCCCACGCGTTCGAGTTGGCCGACCAGGCATTCGGCGGCCTGCTTGGTCACCTACGCCTGCTCCCCGGCCCGGTCAGGCAGGTTGCGTGGGCACGCCGGGCGAATGATATGCACTATACATATAGCATGTACAAGGCATGTTCCTGCTGCTTTGGTGAAAGGTTGTCATGGCCGACTCCGCTCTTCTCGTGATGGATGTCCAGCGTGCGGTGGTGGACCGATATCCGGGGCCGGGTTATCTGTCGCGGCTGCAGACGGCGATCCGATCTGCTCGGGCGGCCGGGTTGCCGGTTGTCTACATAGCTGTCGGTTTCCGGGCCGGTGGACCCGAGATCAGCCCGCGCAACAAGATGTTCGGCCGCCTCGCCGGTGCGCCGGTTCTGGCCGGTGCCGACGTGGCCGCGGAGATCCATCCGGACATCGCTCCCGAGTCCGGCGACATCGTGGTGACCAAGCGGCGCGTCAGCGGGTTCGCGGGCAGTGATCTCGAGATGGTGCTGCGGGCCGGGGAGATCCGGCACCTCGTGCTGACCGGCATCGCGACCAGCGGTGTCGTGCTGTCCACCCTTCGGCAGGCCGCCGACCTGGATTTCGGCCTCACGGTGCTGTCGGACGGTTGCCTCGACAACGATCCGGAGGTTCATCGGGTCTTGATCGACAAGGTATTTCCGCAGCAAGCCGAGGTGATGACGGTAGCGGACTGGAGTGAGGCTATTTCGGGGTAGAGCGGGCGGCGGCCTCGATGCCACGGTGTTCACCCACGACCTCGACCGCGCCCACGCCGTCGCACGGCGATTGCATCTCAGGCGCCCGCCACCGACAGCAACTCCGCTAGGTGAACGGCACGGCGATCACGCAGATCCTCGATCTGTGTCCGGCACGAGAAACCGTCGGCCAACACGACGGCGTCGGGCGCGGAATCCAGCGCCGGGAGCAGTTGCTGTTCCGCGACCCGCACCGACACCTCGTAGTGGCCGAGTTCGACGCCGAAGTTGCCGGCCAGCCCGCAACAGCCGGACAGCGTCGTGACGGTCGCGCCGGTGCGGGCCAGGAGCGCCCGGTCGGCGCCCCATCCGAGGATCGCGTGGTGGTGGCAGTGCGGCTGGGCGACCACGGTGACGCCGGTGAGGTCGGGCGGCGTCCACGCGCCCGATTCGGCGGCCTCGGCCAGCAGTTCGGCCACTGTGCGGGTCGCGCCGGCTACGAGCCGAGCGTCGGCCTCGAGCGACGTGCCCGCGAAAAGCTCCAGCGCGTCCGAGCGCAGGACAGCGGTGCAGGACGGCTCGATGCCGACCACCGGGGCGCCGGCGCGCACTGCCGCCGCCAGCTCGGTGACCGCGCGACCGAGGATCCGCCTGGCCGCACCCAGCTGTCCGGTGGTGATCCAGGTCAACCCGCAGCAGAGCCCGTCGCCGGGCAGCCGGGGCTCGTAACCGGCCTCGCGCAGTACACGGACGGTCGCCTGCGCCGCCTCCGGCGAGAACGCGTCCGAGAAGCTGTCCACGAACAGGATGACCGGGGTGCCCGTCGTTGCTTCTTCGGTCGCATGCCGCGCCCACCACCGGCGAAACGGAGTGGCGGCGAAGGCCGGAACCGAACGCCGCCGGTCGACGCCCGCGAGGAACAGCGCCGCAGCGCCCAGCCCCGGCAGCCTGGTGGTCACATTGGCGACCCGCGCGAGACCGGGGATCCGACCGACCACCCGGCTCCAGCGTGGCAGCTGACCGAGCGTGTAATGGGCGCGCGGCCGCAAGCGACGCCGAAAGCGCTGGTACAACGCCTCGGACTTGTAGGTGGCCATATCAATGCCGGTCGGGCAGTCGGACGCACAGCCCTTACAGGACAGGCACAGGTCGAGCGACTCCGCGACGGCCTCCGAGCGCCAGTCGAGCTCGCCACGCACGACGTCCTGCAACACGCGAGCGCGACCGCGGGTCGAGTCCTTCTCCTCGCGAGTGGCGAGATAGGACGGGCACATCACGCCGCCCGCCGCCGAGTTGTCGGCGCGGCACTTGCCGACGCCCGTGCACCGGTGCACCGCTTGGGCGAGGTCGCCTCCATCGTGTTCGTAGGCGAAGGCCAGGCTTTTGCGGTAGGGGCCGACACCCGCGGGCCGGATGTCGGCGTCGAACGGGTCCGGGTCGACCAGCACGCCCCGGTTGAGCAGGTTCGCGGGGTCGAAGGCGTGCTTGACCTCACCGAACAGCGCGATCGCGTCGGCCGAGTAGGTACGCGCGAGCAGTTCGCCGCGGGCCCTGCCGTCGCCGTGCTCACCGGAGATGGAGCCGCCGTACTCGCTCACCAGATCGGCTCCGGCCAACAGGAACTCGCGCATCACCCGCGTCCCGTCGGGCCGGTCGAAGGGGAAGTCGAGACGCACATGCATGCAACCGTCGCCGAAATGACCGTAGGGCGCCGATGTCATGCCGAAGCTCTCCACCAGCTCGTCGAAGCGGGCCAGGTACGAGCCGAGGCGGGCGGGCGGCACCGCCGCGTCCTCGAGCCCCGACCAGGCGGGGCGGCCGGAAGGCGCCCGGCCGGCCAGGCCGGACCCGTCCTCGCGAATGCGCCACAGCCGCGCCTGAGTAGCGGGGTCCTCGATGATCCGCGAGTCGACGCCGAGGTCGGCGGCGACCAGCGCTCGGGCGCGGTCGAGCACCTCCGCGCGGTCGTTGCCCGCGATCTCGACGAACAACCACGCGCGACCGCGCGGCATCGGCGGAATCGCCGCGTCACCACGGCGGCTGCGCAGGACATCGGTCAGTCGCTCGTCCATCCCCTCGCACGCCGTGGGCCCGAAGGTGACGACCGTCGGCGCCGCCTCGCCCGCGGCGGCGATGTCGGCGAAGCCGAGAGCCACCACAACACGGTGCTTCGGATCCTCGACCAACCGCACAGTGGCCTCGGTGAGCACGCCCAGCGTGCCCTCCGAGCCGATGAGCAACCGGCCGAGGTCGAAGCGCTCGGGCAGCAGGTGCTGCACCGCGTACCCGCTGAGCTGCCGGCCGAAGCGGTCGAACTCGGTGCGGGCGCAGGCGAGGTGCCGGTCGGCGGCGCCGCGCAGCTCCGCCAGGAGCCGGTCGGGCGCTTCGGCGGTGGGCAGCCCGGCGTCGTCGTATCCGGTGCGTACGGTCTGGCCGTCGGCCAGCAAGTGGGTCATGGCGAGGACGTTGTCGGAGGTGCGGCCGTAGCCGAGTGCGCGATTGCCGCAGGCGTTGTTGCCGATCATCCCGCCGATCGTGCAGCGCGGGTGGCTCGACGGATCGGGGCCGAACCGGAGGCCGTGCGGTAGGGCCAGCTTCTGGAGGGAGGCGTGCACCGTTCCGGGCTCGACGAGCGCCGAGCGCGTCGCCGGGTCCACGTCGATCACCCGGTTGAGGTAGCGGTTGAAGTCCAGGACCAGACCGCGCCCGATCGCGTTGCCCGCGATCGAGGTGCCGCCGCCGCGAGAGGTGAGCGGCACGCCGAGTTCCCGCGCCGCGCCGAGGGCCGCGGAAACCTCGTCGACGGTCCGCGGCCGGACCACGGCCAGCGGCGGGATTCGGTACAGCGACGCGTCGCTCGCGTACATCGCCCTGGTGCCCTCGTCGTCGCGGAACTCCAGGCCCGCGCGGCGCAATGTCGAAGCGACGTCGGCCTTCTCGGGTGCATGGTCCACGCTGGTCATGAGTAACATGTTACTCATGACCGACAGTCCCTCGCTCACTGACCGTGTCGTGATCGCGGTGCGCGAGGGTATCCGCGACAAGCGTTTCGTGCCAGAGGAGACGTACTCGGTCTATCGACTCGCCGAACTCCTCGGCGTCTCGCGCAGCCCGGTCCGCGAGGCGATGCTCAAGCTCGCGGAGGCCGGACTCGTGGAGATCGCGCGCAACCGCGGCTTTCGCGTCGTGCTGCCCGCCCCGCGCGACGTCGCCGAGATCTTCGCCGTCCGGCTCGCGCTGGAGCCCACCGCGGCACGCCGGGCCGCCGAGCGCGCCGTCGATCTCGCGACCCCCTTCGCCGCACTCGACCGGGCCGCCGAAGCCGATGATCACGAGGCATTCTGGGTCGCGGACCGAGCCTGGCACGACGTCGTGCTGCGCGGCTCCGGTAACGGCAGAGCCGCCGACATCGTCGCCTCGCTGCGAGCGACGACGGCGCTCCTCGGTCCCCCGACCAGGCGCTCACTCACGGACGTGCGCGACGAGCACCGGCCCGTCGTCGCCGCCACCCTGGCCGGCGACCCGGACGCCGCGGAGACGGCCATGCGCGATCACCTGATCCGCACCGGCCGGCTGCTGGTCGCCCAGGTGGCCGGCGTCCCACCCGCCGACCCTGTCGTCGCCCGGGTGTGGGAGGAGGTGGTCGGCTCACCAGCAGACCCGGGCCGCACATTTCAGACTCTGATCGCCTGTCCGACAGCGCATCCGACGCTGACCGAAAACGCGCGACATATCGAGGAGCTGGATGGCCCTGGGGGCCGCTGAGCGAACCGGAATTGTGTACGGTGACCCGACTTCCGACGCGCGGCGATGATCGGTCCGGAAAAATCCTGGAATCATGTGCCGTGGGCGGTGAGAATGCCCGGGCGGCTCCGTCCTAAAGGTACGAACGGACCTCGACGAAGGAGCAAGCACCATGCAACCTGACCGGATCGCGGCGATCCTGAACCTCCCGATCAGCCAGGAACTCCTGGCCCGCGACCTGCTGCGCATGGCCTACGTCGCCCAGGACGGCACACCCCGCAACATCCCCATCGCCTTCACCTGGAACGGCTCGCAGATCGTGGTCTGCACCGCGAAGAACGCCCCGAAACTGCCCGCCCTGCGGCGCCACCCCCAGGTCGCGCTGACCATCGACACCGAGGTCCATCCGCCGAAGATCCTGCTCATTCGCGGCCGGGCGGAGCTGGACGTGGTCGACGGCATCCCGCAGGAGTACTTGCAGATGAACGGCAGCTACGAGATGACGCCCGAGCAGCGCGTCGAGTGGGAGGCCGAGGTCCGCTCGCTCTACGACGGCATGGTCCGGATCGTCATCACTCCGACCTGGGCGAAGCTGATCGACTTCGACACCACCCTGCCCACCGCGGTCGAGGAGCTGATCCGGCAGCGGGCCGAGCGCGCCTGAACCGGTCACCCGGCCAGAACGATCTCGAAGGAGAATCTCAATGACGGTCCATCGGATGGATCACGCCGGCATCGTGGTCGAGGATCTCGCGGCCGCTGTCGCGTTCTTCGTCGAACTGGGGCTGGAGCTGGAGGGCGAGGCGACTGTCGGCGGGCAATGGGCCGATGATCTGCTCGGGCTGGACGGCGTTCGAGCGGACATCGCCGTCGTCCGGACTCCCGACGGGCATGGGCGGGTCGAGCTTTCGACGTTCCGGTCGCCGCCGACCACGAGCACCGCGCCGAAGGCGCCGGTGAACACTCCGGGCATTCCTCGCCTGACGTTCGTGCTCGACGATGTCGAGGAGGTCCTGGGCCGACTGCGTGCCCACGGCGCCGAACTCGTGGGCACGGTAGCCCGATACGAGGACATCTACCGGTACTGCTACGTGCGCGGGCCCGAGGGCATCATCATCGGTCTGGTCGAGGAACTGCGTTGACTCCCCAGCAGTTGGTCAGTGTGGCCGCAGGCCGGCGAGGGTGAGGCCGACGAGTCGCGCCACCGCCTCGTCGGATGTCGACTCGGCGGCGCCCGCGAGGGCGTGCAGGCAGTAGGTGGACAGCTCCGCGGCTGGAACGTCGTCGCGGATCTCGCCCGCGTCCGCGCCCTCGACCAGAAGCTGCTCGATCAGGTCTCGGAGCTGCTGCTGCGCGGTCACGATCGAGGGATCGGGATGTAGGAACCGCACGAGATCCTGGTCGTGGCTTCGGGTTTGGCGGGCGATGTGCGCATACGCGGTCAGCACGGCGTGCAGGCGCTCACCCGGACCGCCGGCGCCCTCGCGGACGCGGGTGAGTTGAACTATGTGCGCGTCGATCTGGCGGGCGTGCCAGGTCCGCAGGATCGTCTCGACATCCGGGAAGTATTTGTACAGCGTGGCCCGGCCGATCCCGGCCCGCTCGGCGACCTGCGACATCGTCACCCCGCGCAACCCCTCCTCGAACACCAGCGCCGCCGCGGCGTCCAGGACCGCATCGCGCACCTGCGAACGGTGGGTCTCGATCGTGTCGTTCCACAGCTTCGGCACCACACCACCATACAGAACCACCGCGGTAGATACATTTCCTCTTGACTATAGACACGCTGTCTCGATAAATTGGCTGTGCGCTCACCAGAACGCGATTCACTCCTCGGTAGGAGACGCTGATGTTCACCCCCACCCATTCCCCGCACC
>NZ_JAGPOX010000182.1 GCF_019038435.1 Nocardia alni | reverse complement strand
TCCATCGGCGCCGCATTCCAACTCAACCTGACCGCCCCCGCCCGAACAGCATTCACCGCCGCCATGTCGGCCGGCTCCTGGATCAGCGCCGCATTCGCCCTAGCCGCAGCATTATTGGGCCTGATCCTGCTGCGCCACCGCACACCGGCCGGATCGGCGTGAAGTACGCGCCAGCGGTGGTTGACGACCTGATCGTCGTTTCAGCGCCATGCCGCAACCGCGCGCCGCGGGTCACTCCGAGATCGGCGGCAGATTGTTCATGAGCAGCCCGAGGGCGAACTCGAAGCGGGCGGGTCCGGTGCCGGAGATCAACTCGGCGGCGTGGGGCGGCCGCTGCGGGCCAGCATCTCCGCCGACGTCAGCATGGCCTAGACCGGCCTATCAACCCCTCTTCAACATATAACGCACGCGGGGGCTTGCGGCAAGACCCGGGTCGTGCCGCAAGATCACTGTCCGAATTCACAACCTGCGGAAATGGAGCAGCACTGTGCGTGTGACGGACACCGACGTGGTCATCGTGGGCGCGGGACCGACCGGTTCCCTGTTGGCGAGTGAGCTGTGCCTGACGGGCGTGCGGCCGATGGTTCTGGAACGACGGGCGACCATCTCGGACGTGCCGAAGGCCGGTGGTCTGGGTGGGCAGATACTGCATTTGTTGCGCTACCGCGGGCTGCTGGAACGATTGACCGCCCTGAGCCCCGACCCCGGACCTGCTCCGATATTTCCGTTCGGCGGTGTGCACGTTGATCTTTCGAACCTGGCCGATCCCCCATTGCAGGCGATGGTGCTCGCGCAACAGGAACTCGAACGGGTGCTCGGCGACCACGCCAGTGCGCTCGGCGCCGATGTGCGCCGCGGCCACGAGGTGGTTGCGGCGAGCCAGGACGATGACGCGGTCAGCCTGGAGGTGCGCGGGCCGGACGGGCCGTATCGGGTGAACTCCCGATACGTGGTGGGCTGCGACGGTGGGCGCAGCAGGGTCCGCGACCTGGCCGGTATCCCGTTCCCGGGGAACACCTATCCGGAGGTCAACCGGCTGGGCCAGGTCACCCTGCCCGATTCGGTGACCATTCTGGACAGCGGCGACCTGGATGTACCCGGATTCGGCAGGGTCGGTGCAGGTTTCACTCGTACGGGCAGGGGTCTGCTCGGTCTCGCCGCGTCGACCGAGTCCAGGGTTGTCTCCCTCTACACGATCGAAGACGAACTCGCCGAATACGACGACGACCTGCCGCTGACCCCGACAGAACTCCAGGACAGCATCCGCCGTGTGCTCGGCGCGGAAATACCGTTGGGCGAACCGATCAGATTGTCACGGTTCACCTTTCAGGCACGCCAGGCACAGCGCTACCGTGCCGGGCGGATGCTGCTGGCCGGCGACGCAGCCCACCTGTTTCCCGCCACCGGCGTCGCACTCAACGCCGGCATGCTCGACGGGGTGAACCTGGCGTGGAAACTGGCTGCCGACATCGCAGGTTGGGCACCACCGGACCTGCTCGACATCTACCACGACGAACGCCACTTCGCGGCCACCCGCACGATGTTGCACACCCAAGCCCAAGTGGCCCTGCGCCGCGGACACGACCCCGCCGCACAAGCCCTCCGAGACCTTCTACAGGAGCTTCTACTCGACGAACAACCGGCACGCCGCATCGGCGCGTTCATCTCCGGCGCCGACATCCGCTACCCGATGCCCGACCACCACCCGCTGACAGGCACTTTCGCCCCCGACCTCACCCTGCACACCGACCACGGCACCACCAGCCTCGCGAAACTGATGCATCCGGCCCGGCCCATCCTGCTCGACCTCACCGACCGACCGGACCTGCGAGAGATCGCGCAAGGCTGGCACGATCGCATCGACATCCACACCGCCACCACCGATCACCACCCCCAGGCAGATGCCCTGCTGATCCGCCCCGACGCCCACATAGCCTGGGCCGCAACCGCCGACGAACCCGCCGCACCCACGCTGCGCGAAGCGCTCTCCTACTGGTTCGGCTCTCCCTCGGCAACAACATAGCCCCGCAACCTCGGCGCAAGGGCAATCCCATTCGGCCGCATTCTATTTCGCCGCGATCGACCCCTATAAGCCTTGGCCAGGGGGACTGTCTGAGATCTGGGTCTGGTGCACATCTGGTGGTCACGCAAGGCATCCAACGCGATGGTGACCGCGACATGGATGGTCGCAGACATCACGCTCAGCGGGGCACGGCGCTGACGCCGGGTGGGTGGCTGTGCTTGCGCAGGGCGTCCAGTACTGCGGTGACGGCGGGGCGGGCGCCGCGGCGGGTGGCGGCGGTGATCGTTCGGGTGATCGGGTCGGCGAGTTCTCGGGTGACGACGCGGTAGCGGGGGTCGACGGCGAGGCCGGGGAGAAGGGTGATGGACAGGCCGGCTTCGACGTGCTGGAGGGTTGTCAGGTAGCTGGCGAAGCGGCAGACTACGCGGGGTTCGAAGCCCGCTTGGCGGCACAGCCGGGTGGCGAGGGTGTCCATGTAGGAGCGCGGTGCGTCGAAGGCCCAGGGCTCCTCGGCGTAGGCGGCCAGGTCGGCGGGGCCGCGCGCGGGACGGTCGGGCGGTAGGACGAGCACGATCGGGTCGGTTGCCAAGGGGACGAGTTCCACGTCCGCCCCCAAGGGGTGTTCGACGAAATCGGTTGTGGTGATGATGATGTCGGCGTCGCCGACGCGCAGGGCGGGCATGCTGGCGTGCGGCTCCAGTTCCAGCAGTTCCACGGTCAGGTGGGGGTATGTCCGTGCGAGCCGGATCACCGCGGGCACCACCATGGAGTGGATCGCGCTCTGGAACGCCCCGACGCGCACCAGCCCGACCGGTTCGCCCCCGAGACTGTGCAACTCGGCCTCGACGCTGTCCATCTGGTCCAGGATCTCCCGCGCCCGCCGGGCCAGCACCAGCCCGGCCGGGGTGAGCCGAACCCGGCGCCCGGTGCGCTCCAGCAGATGCGTGCCGGTCTCCGCCTCGAGCACGGCCAGCTGCTGCGAAACGCTCGACGCGCTCAGATTGGCCGCCTGCGCCACCGCGCGCACGGTCCCCAGCGAGTCCAACTGGCTGAGCAGACGCAACCGCCACGGATTCAGCATCCGTCCAGTCTTGTACGGTTCCGCCGAACAGTACAGCCACAAATGTGAGATGGACCCGACGCTCACCCGCCCCTACCGTCGAAGACATGAGCGCCTCGACCGCCGAAATCCCCACACCGGAACCGTCTCCCCGTCCGGCGGAACCACCCATCCCAACCGGACACTCGCCCGCCGACCCGCCGAAATCATCCAGCCACACAACACAATCAGCGAACCACACCACAAGACCCGCAGCCGCCGCAACGCAACCATCGCCTCATCCCGCGGAACCACCCATCCCAACCGGACACTCGCCCGCCGACCCGCCGAAATCACCCAGCCACACAACACAATCAGCGAACCACACCACAAGACCCGCAGCCGCCGCAACGCAACCGCCGTCTCATCCCGCGCAATCACCGAATCCGGCCGGACAGTCGCCCATCCACTCGCCGCAACCATCCAGCCACCCCACACAATCGCAGAGCCGCGTGACAGAAGCTGCCGTCGGCGTAGGGCAATCGTTTGCATCCATCGAGACGCAGGAATCATCGAGCGACGCAACGCAATCAGCGGGCCATTCGACGGAACTCGCGATCGACGCAGCACGATCGACGGCGTACAGCGCAGCGGCTTCGACGCGCACGGTAGATTCATCGGAAGCGTCCGCCCGCGCGATAGATCCATCGGCCGAGGTCGGCGACCGGGCGGGCTCGAACCGGTGGGTCGACGTCGATCGCCATCTCGTGCGCTACGCCGGACACGCCGAGTTCAGCCCCGAGATCATCGCCCGCGCCGAGGGCAGTTTCGTGTACACGGAGGGTGGGCGCCGGATTCTGGATTTCACCTCCGGGCAGATGAGCGCGATTCTGGGGCATTCGCATCCGGATATCGTCGCGACCGTGCGGCGGCAGGTCGGTGAACTCGATCATCTGTACAGCGGCATGCTCAGTGCGCCGGTCATCGACCTGGCCCGGCGTCTGGCCGGGACGTTGCCCGCACCGCTCGAGAAGGCGCTGCTGCTGACCACGGGAGCCGAGGCGAACGAGGCGGCGATCCGGATGGCCAAGCTGGTCACCGGTGGGCACGAGATCGTCTCGTTCGCCCGTTCCTGGCATGGCATGACGCAGGCCGCGGCCGGGGCCACCTACAGCGCCGGGCGCAAGGGCTACGGTCCGGCCGCGCCCGGCAACTTCGCCCTCCCGGTCCCGAACGCCTATCGACCCGATTTCGCCACGGCCACAGGAGAACTCGATTGGCGACGGCAGCTCGAATTCGGCTTCGAGTTGATCGACGCCCAGTCCACCGGCAGTCCGGCCGCCTGTCTGGTCGAGCCGATTCTCTCCTCGGGTGGCGTGATCGAACCGCCGCCGGGTTATTTCGCCGCGCTACAAGAAAAGTGCCACGAGCGCGGCATGCTGCTGATCCTGGACGAGGCGCAGACGGGTCTGTGCCGCACCGGATCCTGGTACGCCTTCGAACGCGACGGCATCGTCCCGGATATCCTGGTGCTGTCCAAAACCCTCGGCGCCGGGCTGCCGCTGGCCGCCGTGCTCACCAGCGACGATCTCGAACAGCGAGCGCACGAGCGCGGATACCTGTTCTTCACCACCCATGTCGCCGATCCTCTGGTCGCCGCGGTCGGCAACACCGTACTGGACGTGCTGCAGCGTGACCGCCTCGACCAACGCGCCGCCGAACTCGGCGCCTACCTGCGCCAAGGCCTCGAACACCTGCACGACAAGCACGAAGTCGTCGGCGATATCCGCGGCCG
The DNA here is from genome assembly GCF_019038435.1 of Nocardia alni. Lineage (GTDB taxonomy): Bacteria > Actinomycetota > Actinomycetes > Mycobacteriales > Mycobacteriaceae > Nocardia > Nocardia alni. The sequence goes on along the minus strand of NZ_JAGPOX010000182.1, from coordinate 12,124 downwards.
CGGCCTGCTCGCGGGCCTGGAACTGGTCCTGGACCGCGACACCAAACAGGGCTCTGACGAACTGGGCGCCCTGGTCACCCGCCGCTGCCTGGACCTGGGCCTGCACATGAACATCGTGCAACTCCCCGGCATGGGCGGCACCTTCCGCATCGCCCCTCCCCTCACCGCCACCGAGGAGGAGCTGCAATTGGGCCTCGACATCCTCGATCGCGCTATCGGAGAATCCGTTGCCACAATGTGAGAACCGGCCTCCCGCTACATTTTTCGCGCCCGAACCTCCGGTTTCCGACAATAGCGGCCCAAGAATGCAGCGATAGGCCGGGTTGTGGGGTGCAGTCTGCTCGCCGAGTGCAGCGCGGCGGCCGTGCCCTGAGACCGGGTCATGGGCGTGGTGCCGGGTCGGCATCGCGGGGAGCGGCTCGGAGAACCGGCCTCCGGCTGCATTCTTCGGGCGGAATCCCCGGGAACCAGAGTCTCGGGGCGGGAAAATGCAGCGAAAGGCCGGGCTGTCCTTTGCGAAGTGATGTGCAGTCACGGGCGTGCACTGAAGAACCGGATCGTGCACTGGAGAACCGGGTCATCGGCGCGGTGTCGGATCGGCATCGCGGCAAGCGAGTCGGAGAACCGGCCTCCCGCTGCATTCTTCGGGCGCAATCGTCGGAAACCGGAGTCTCGGGGCGGGAAAATGCAGCGATAGGCCGGATCGGTCGTGTCGAGGGATGCGCCTACCGAGAGTGATCGAACAGGACCATCGGCGATCATGGTTCATGGGGTCGCTGTGCTGGTGTCGATCCGGCCGGCGCCGCCGCGCGAGGCGACGGCCTTCGAGGGATCGACCAGGACGCCAACCGCGCGGTGTAGGCGAGGTCCGTGACTTGCGGCGAGGGCATGGCCGAACCCCGGTCGTGGTGGGGGTGCGGATGTTTCGTCTGCGAGGCAGTCGCGGGATCGTGGAGCGGATGATCCGGCCTCCTGCTGCATTTTGCGGGCCGATTCGTCGGAAACCAGAGTTTTGGAGCCGGAGAATGCAGCGGGAGGCCGGTTCTCTTCTCAGTGCCCCACCATTACCGCCGCACCGGCCGAGCACGACCGCGATCCGCCGTTGCAACTCCCGCGCCTCACGCCGCCCACGTGCGGGGACATGTCGTCGTCCAGGCTCAGCACTATCACCAGCCGATGCGGCAGGCCTGCTGGCGCTGGCGTTACCGTGCGACAACCCCTACCGACTAACACCGGTGACCCACGTACGCCCTCGGAGATTTATCGGAGCGGGGTCTGGTGCAGAGAAACCCGGCCCCCTCGGTACGGCAACCCCGCCAATCGGCAACCCCGCCAATCGGCAACCCCGCCAATCGGCAACCCCGCCCGGGTGTGTGGCCGAATCGGCCACACACCCGGGCGGGATATCACGAATCTCTCAGTGCCCCATCAACACCGGCGCACTGGTCGCGTCCTCCGGGGCGGCTGGTTTGCTCCGCGGCAGGAACGCCGCCGGGATCAAGGTGAGCACGATCAGCACCACCGACACGATGAAGGTGTGCGAGAACGCCGACGCCGCTTGGGAGAATCCCTCGTTCAGCGCGGCGTGCGGCACCTTGGCCGCGATCGCGGGGTTCATTCGCGAGGCGATCGCCAACTGCGCGAACTGTTTTCCGTCCAGCAGGTTGGTCAGCACCACCGACATGACCGCCGTGCCGATGGATCCGGCGGTCTGGTTGACGATGTTCATCAACGTCGAGCCGCGCGCCACCTGTGCCTGGGTCAGCGTCTGGATCGCCGCGGACATCACCGGCATCATCGTGCAGCCCATGCCCAGGCCCATCACGAACAGGATCGCGATCAGCTTCACATAGGACGTATCGGCGTGCAGCTGGGTGAAGAACGACATCGCGACCGCCATGACCGCGACACCGACCAGCACGACCTTACCGGGACCGATCTTGTCGACCAGCCGTCCGGCGATCGGGATCGTCACCATCGCGCCCAAACCCTGTGGCGCGAGCATCAATCCGGAATGCAACGCGGTCAGCCCGCGCACCTGCTGCAGATAGCTGGGCAGCAGCAGTCCGGAACCCATGAACGCCACGGCGAAGAACACCATCGTCAGCACCGCGAAGGTCAGTGCCCGGTTGCGGAACAGGTGCAGATCGATGAGCGGATGTTCGGTACGTTGCGCATGCCAGACGAACGCCACCATCAGCACCAGCCCGATGATCGCCGGGATCAGCACCCCGGAGGCCAGCGCGGTGTGTTCCCGCGGAATCGAGGACACCCCGTACAGGAACAGCGCCAGGCCCGGTGAGGCCAGCAGCATGCCGATGAAGTCGAACGACTGACTGGGTTCGGGCCGGTCCGGGGCGAACACGACGTAGGCCAGGACCAGCGCGAGCAGCCCGATCGGCAGGTTGATCAGGAAGATCCAGTGCCAGCCGGCCACGCCGAACCAGTGCACGCCGATCAGCCAGCCGCCCAGGATCGGACCCAGGATCGGCCCGAGCAGCATCGGCACGCCGAGCACGGCCATCACCCGCCCGATGCGCTGTGGTCCGGCGGCGTGGGTCATGATCGTCATGCCCAGCGGCATCAGCATGCCGCCGCCCAGGCCCTGGAGCACGCGAAAGCCGATGAGCGCCTCGACATTCCAGGCTGTGGAGCACAGCAGCGAGCCGAGGATGAAGAACGTCAGCGCGGCCATGTACAGGCGTTTGGTGCCGAACCGGTCGGCGGCCCACCCGGTCAGCGGGATCACCGTGGCCAACGCGAGGGTATACCCCGTCATCGTCCAGGCGGCGCTGGTGTACTGGGTGTGGAAAGTGGTCTGGAAGGTCGGGATGCCGATGGTGACGACCGTGATGTCCAGAATGGACATGATCGCGCCGAGCACCACCACGCCGGCGACCTTCAATACGGAAGCGTCGAGTTTGTCCGACGCCGGAATCGACTGTTCGACGGGCGTATCCGGAGGTTGTGTCACCGCTTAAGCCTTGCATGGTGCCGCCGGAATAACCAGAGAAATTTTTCCCATCTTCGGGAAGGACATCCGTACCGGCTATTCATCCGGCTAAAATGTTTCGTTTCGGTATCGCGATCCGGCAGCGGTAGGCTCGGGAGGCCAGCGCCTGCCCGCGGGGCCATTCCGGTCCGGCGCAGGTGGCCGAACCGGAATCGTTGCCCGCCAAGGAGTTCGATGCGATGACCGACCCGGTGCGAGGTTTGACCGGTACGCTCACATCGCCGATCCGCGGCAAAGGCACGCTCGGGGAGGTCCTGGTCGCGATTCGAGGGGGAACAGAGAGCTACATCGCACGATCCGACGAGCACATTGCCCGGGGCGACACGGTCCTGGTCATCGAGGTTCATCCAGGGCGAATCGTGGACGTGGTTCCGTGGATTCCGCTCGATCCGGGGCCGGGTGGGGTTATATCGATATAACGGTGCCGCACAAAAAGGGAGACACAGTGTTGGGCTATCACGTGCCCGATCCGGACGAGGCGATGCTGGTCAGTGGGGGCAAGGGGAGAGACAATGCGCCGTTCCGGGTGATCACCGGCCACGGCGCCTGGGTGATGCCGTTCTTCCGCAAGGTCAGATATCTGTCGCTGGCCATGTACGAGGCCGAGATCCAGGAGCGCTGCGTCACCAAGCAGGCCATTCAACTGGATGTGCGGGCGGTGATCGCGTTCAAGGTCGCCAACGACACCCAGTCCATCGTCAACGCCGCCCAGCGCTTCCTGTCCGAACAGGAACGCGAGATGTCCGTCCTGACCGGACGCATTTTCTCCGGCCATCTGCGCTCGATCATCGGATCGATGACGGTGGAGGAGATCATTCGCGAACGTCAGAAACTCGCCGACGAGGTTCTGGTCGCCTCCAAGGTCGAAATGAGCAATATCGGCCTGTGGGTGGATTCGCTGCAGATCCAGTCCATCGACGACGGCAACCTCGGCTACATCACCGCCCTGGCCGCCCCGCACAATGCCGCGGTGCAGCGCGACGCCCAGATCGCCCAGGCCGCTGCCTCGCAGGCCGCCGCCGAGGCCGAACAGGCCTCACGCCGCAAACAGGCCGAATATCAGCGCCAGACCGCGCTACTGCAGGCGGAATACCAGCGCGATGTCGACAAGGCCAAGGCCGAGGCCGACCAGGCCGGCCCGCTCGCCCAGGCGATCGCTCTGCAGGAGGTGCTCACCGCGCAGGCCGAACGCGCCCGCAAGGAGGCCCAGCTGCGTGAACAGCAGTTGCAGACCGAGGTCGTCAAGCCCGCCGAGGCCGAGGCCGAACGGGTGCGCGTGCTGGCAAAGGCCGAGGCCGACCGCACCCGCATCCAGGCCGACGCCGCCGCCTCCAACAACCGCATCGCGCTGGATCAGCTGCTCATCGAGCAGCTGCCCGAAATCGTGAAACAGGCCGCCGGGGGCCTGTCCAAGGCCAATCTCACCGTGCTCAACGGACCCGACGGCGTGGGCGAGTTGATCAACGGCATGGTGGGGCAGGGGTTGACGGTTTTCAATTCCCTGCAGAAAGCGCTCTCGACCGGTAGTGAATCTCCCGACAAGGATCACGCAGACGATTAGAGTATCGGCACAGTGAAGGCGGCAGCGCCGCCGAAAGTCGGCGCCGCCGGAGAGTTGACTGTCAAAAGGATGACCGTCAAGAAATATGACTGTCAGAATGAGGAGCGGGTGTAGGTGTCGATAGGGAAATTGGTGTCCTTCGACAGTTCTCGAGGGTTCGGTTTCATCCGCCCGGAAGACGGTGGACCTGATGTTTTCGTGCACGTGAACGACATCGGACTGGACGAGGAAGAGCTGCGTCAGGGGCGATTGTTCGAATTCGAGGTAACCGAGGGTGATCGGGGGCCCAAGGCCGTCAATCTCACCCTGGTGGCCGGTCAGCCGCCGGTGCCGCGGCATCGCAACCGGGAGCGCCCCGGTTCGCTCACCGCCGTCGAACACAAACGGCTGATCACCGAGTTGCTGCTGGACGCGAGCCCCGCCTTGACCGCCGGGGAGATCGTCACCATCCGCGACCGGCTGGCGGAGTTCGCCGAACAACACGGGTGGATCGAGAACTGATCGCGTCCGCGCCGGCTTGTCGGTGACACTCCATACGATTCGGTGACACCATACGATCATCACGACGATACGGACGAGGCGGACATCGGCGATCTCCACGCCGCCGATGAGAACGCACCGCCCGAGTCGTCTACCTGGTTGAGATCCGCGCACCGGTTCCCCCGCGCGGCTCACCGCGACGGGGCCCCGCGGCCCCGCTACGCGGCGGTGAGGCGCGCGTCGCGAATCCGGCGCGAGGCTAATCGAACGCAGGAGGATCGTGTGGATCTGCCCGTCATGCCGCCCGTCAAACCGATGCTCGCCAAATCCGCCTCGGCCTTGCCGCGAGACCCCGCGCTGTTCTATGAACCGAAATGGGACGGCTTCCGCTGCATCGTGTTCCGCGACGGCGACGAGGTCGAGCTCGGCTCCCGCAACGACCGCCCACTGACCCGATATTTCCCCGAACTGGTCACCCTCCTGGCCCAGGCGCTGCCACCGCGCTGCGTCGTGGACGGCGAGATCGTCATGGTCACCGAACAGGGCCTGGATTTCGACACCCTGCAGAACAGGCTGCATCCGGCCGCCTCCCGGGTGAACAAACTCGCCGTCGAGACACCCGCCAGTTTCGTGGCATTCGACCTACTGGCCCTCGGCGAAAAGGATCTGACCGGCGAACCGTTCACCGAACGCCGCCGCATCCTCGAGACGATCGTCGACAATTCCCTCGAACGCGCCCACCTCACCCCCGTGACCACCGATCCCGACGTCGCGCAGGACTGGTTCACCCGCTTCGAGGGCGCCGGATTCGACGGGGTCATGGTCAAATCCGGTGAACTGCCGTATATGCAGGACAAACGCGTGATGATCAAGGTCAAGCACGAACGCACCGCCGACTGCGTGATCGCCGGATTCCGCTGGCACAAGGACGGCCAGGGCGTCGGCTCACTGCTACTCGGGCTCTACGACGCCGAGGGTCATCTGCACCACGTCGGCGTGGCCAGCAGCTTCACCGCCGCCCGCCGCAAATCCCTGGTCGAGGAGCTGGCCCCCTGGCGGGAGAACGCGCTCGAGGGCCACCCGTGGCGCGAGTGGGCCGACGCCGCCGCCCAGGCGAAGGCCGAGGGCAAGATGCCCGGCGGGGTCAGCCGCTGGACCGGCGACAAGGATCTGTCCTGGGAGCCCCTGCGGCCCGATCTCGTCGCCGAGGTCCGCTACGAACATGTGATGGCCGGGCGGCTGCGCCACGGCGGGCGGCTGGTCCGCTTCCGCGACGACCGCACACCCCAATCGTGCACCTACGCCCAGCTCGACGAGGTCGCCCCCGCCGAACTCGCCGATATCTTCGCCGAGGCCAAGAAATGAGCTCCATAGATATCGAGGCGTCGGGCCGCACCGTCCGGATCAGCAACCCGGACAAGGTCTATTTCACCAAGCGCGGTGAGACCAAACTCGATCTGGTGCGCTATTACCAGGCCGTCGAGGAGCCGATCATGCGCACGATCGGCAGCAGACCCGTTCTGCTGGAACGGTATCCGGACGGCGCGAGCGGCAAGTCCTGGTTCCAGAAACGCGTCCCCGCCTCGGTGCCCGACTGGTTGCAGACCACCCAGGTCGCCACCCCGAACGGCACGACCAGCGACGCGCTCGTCGCCGCCGACCTCGCCCACATCCTGTGGGCAGTAAACCTGGGCTGCTTGGGATTTCACGTCTGGGCCAACCACGTCGGCGCAGCGACAGGACCTCGTTCCGACGCCGTCACCGAGGTCCTGGGCGATCTCGCCATCGCCGACGAGCTGCGCATCGACCTGGACCCCTCCCCCGGCATCGGATTCGACGACCTGCGCACCGCCGCGATCCGAACCCGCGAGCTGTTCACCGAACTCGGCATCGACGCCCGGATCAAGACCTCCGGCTCCCGCGGCCTGCACATCTACGTCATGCTCGAACCCCGCTGGGACGGCTACCAGGTCCGCGCCGCCTCCGTCGCCCTGGCCCGCGAACTCGAACGCCGCCACCCCGACACCATCACCGCCCAGTGGTGGAAAGAGCAGCGCGGCAGCCGCGTATTCATCGACTACAACCAAAACGCCCCCCACAAAACGGTTTTCGGCGCCTGGTGCGTCCGTCCCAAGGTAGGCGCCCAGGTCTCCACCCCCATCTCCTGGGACGCCCTGGACACCATCGTCCCCGACGAACTCACCATCGCCACCGTCCCTGCCCGCATAACCGACCTCGGCGACCCCTGGTCCGACCGCACCCCCCAATCCATCGACCCCCTGCTGAAAATGTCCGAACGAGACATGGATTCAGGGCTCATGGACGCCCCCTGGCCCCCGCAATACCCCAAAATGCCCAACGAACCACCCCGCGTCCAGCCAAGCCGCGCCCGCAAGGAGGAATGAGCGACCCCCACGCCACCGCCGGCTTCCGATTGCGCCCACCGGATCGACCATCACCACTCGAGGATGCGCGCGTACATCGGTGATCGGCCGGTGCGCAGGACGCATGCCGCGACCCACACCGGTTGCGGCATACAGCCATTGGCGGAAGGTGCGGGCGGTCACGAAGCGGGCGCCGCCGGGCAGCAGTGGGTCAGGCTATGGAATCGTTGTAGCGCAACTGATCCGGGCATGGGTTGCCGGTGGCGCGGACTCGTTCGACGTGGGCTATCTCGGTGCGGGAGCTTGTGGTGTCCGCGTGGTCCGGGCCCAGTACGCGCTCGCGGTCGGCCAGTACCTCGGTCAGCATCGTGATCGACTCGTCGTCGCGGCCCGCGCGGTGCAGGGCGACGGCCAGGTTGTGGTGCGTGGTAAGGGTCTCCGGGTGCTCGGGGCCCAGTACGCGGCGACGGCCCGCCAGCGCTCGCTCGCCGAACGGGACGGCAAGATCGGGACAGTCGGCCAGAACGTAGAGATTCGTGAGCTCCGATGTGACGCCGAGGGTGTCCGGATGGTCCGACCCGCGCAGCCGCTCCAGATCCGACAGCACCCTCTCGCCCAGCCTGGTGGCCTCGTCGTACATCCGCGCCTGCCGGTACACGTGCACGAGACTCCAACGCGCGGCGGTGGTTTCGGGATGGTCCACACCCAGTGCCCATTCCCGGTCGGCCACCACACGCTCCAACTGCACCGTCGCCTCGACCGTGCGTCCCGCACGCGCGTAGGCCACCCCGAGATTGTTACGCTGGGTGAGCGTGCCCGGATCGTCCAGACCCACCGTCTCCTCCATGCGCCGGACGACCTCCTCGAGCACCGGCACCGCATCCTCGCTGCGGTTTCCCCGCAGGTACATCACGCCCAGCGCCCGGCGCACCGCCAGATCGTCGACCGGATCGACACCGTCCTGCGCGAGCGCGGATTCCCTTGCCGCGAGGGTCCTTTCCAGCAGGGTGATCGCATCACCGAACCGCCCGGCGGCCGAATACGCATCGACCAGACGCACTCGCAAGGCGATGGTATCCGGATGATTCAGACCATCCCGCCGCCGATGCTCCGCGAAATCCTGTTGCAACAGCCGAATGGCCTCATCGCTCGACATATCGATCACCCACTTTACGCGGATGACTGCGATCTACCGGTCGATCTTCGGGAACGAGGTGCTGATCAATGTCAGCAGCATGTCCGATAGCAGGATCTGCACCTGCTCGCGGGTCAGGGCGCCGCGGGTGATCCATTCGCGGCCCGCGGTCTTCACCAATCCGCCGTAGACGCGGACCATCGCGCGCAGTTCGGCCGAATGCTCGGATCGGTTCAGGCCCACCATCTCCAGCAGCCGCTCGGCGGCCGCGTCGTCGGCGTCGTCCAGGATGCGTTGCACCTGCGGATCGTCGCCGATGCCCTCGTGCCCGATCACCTTCACCCAGGTGCTGCCGTGTTCACCGATCACATCCAGCAGCCAGGACACACTCGCGTGCACACGCTCGGCATCCGTGCCGGTCGGGGCGACCATATTCCCCGGCTTCGGCAGCGTCACCATCCGGCGCACGACCGCCAGATACAGGTCGCGCTTGTTGCCGAAATAGTGATTGATCAACCCGCGCGCGACCCCGGCCCGCTGCGCCAGTTCCGCGGTGGACACCGCCGCGTACGGGCGCTCGCCGAACATGGCGATGGCACAGGCCAAGATCTGGGCCCGCCGCTCGTCGGGGTCGAGCCGACGTCGCGCAGGGGAGTCCGACTCGGCGTTCAGGATGCTGGTTTCAGAGTGACCGGGCAATGAGATCCTTCATCACCTCGTTCGAGCCGGCCAGGATACGCAGGATCCGCGCGCCCGTGTAGAGCTGGGAGATCGGGTATTCCGTCATATATCCGTAGCCACCGAACAGTTGAAGACAACGATCCACCACAGTACCCAACTGGTCAGTCAGCCAGTATTTCGCCATGGCCGCTGTGGGAATGTCCAGTTCGCCGCGCAGGTGCTTGACGATCGCGTCGTCCAGGAAGGTGCGGCCCACCCGGGCGATCGTGCGGCACTCGGCCAGCTCGAATTTCGTGTTCTGCATGGCGAACAGCGGCTTCCCGAACGCTTCGCGGCCCTTGGTGTACTCCACCGTCAGATCGACGGCCTTCTCCATCATCGCCACCGCCATAATGGCCGTGACCAGGCGCTCCTGCGCGAGCAGCCGCATCATCTGGTAGAAGCCCTGCCCCTCGGCCTCACCCAGCAGATTCGACGCCGGCACCCGCAGCCCGTCGAAGAACAGCTCCGCGGTGTCCTGTGCCTTCCCGCCGATCTTCGACAGGATCCGGCCACGTTCGAACCCGGGCGTGTCGTCGGAGACGTCGGCGTAGATCAGCGAGACGCCCGCCGCGCCCTTGGTCGGATCGGTCTTGACCGCCAGGATGATGCCGTCGCACAGCCAGCCGTTGGAGATGAAGATCTTCGACCCGGTGATCACGTACTCGTCGCCCTCGCGCACCGCCCGGGTCTTGATGGCCTGCAGATCCGAGCCCGTGCCCGGTTCGGTCATGCCTATCGACAGCACCACCTCACCCGCTGCCGCGCGCGGCAGCACCCGCCGCTTGAGCTCCTCGGATCCGAATTCCGCCAGGTAGGGCGCGATGATCGCCGAATGCACCGGCATGCCCATCGCGCCGTCGCCCAGGTACGCCTGCTCCTCGATGATCGCGGCCTCGTGCGCGAATGTGCCTCCCCCGCCGCCGTATTCGGCCGGGATCGCCGCGCACAGCAGCCCCAGTTCGCCTGCCCGGTTGTACAGCGCCCGATCCGGATGGCCCTGCTCGACGAACTTCTCCTCGTGCGGCACGACCTCCTTACCGAAGAAATCCCGCGCCAGATCCCGGACGGCCTCGACCTCGTCGTCACTCCATGCCGCACGCGTCATCGCACTCACCTCGCCTGTCTCCGATCTACGGCATCAGCCTGGCCGACTGTTGGCAACATGTCAACAACTGGCTGTTGCCGGGCGTGTGCGGGCCCACTCTCGCGCTGATGCGAGAATATTGGCGGCTCGACGCCACCACTGCCCGCACGCATGAAGGAACTTCCCCAGTACGATGGCCTACCACGATCCGATGCCCGACGCTGCCGCATCCGAGGCCGTCGCGACGGCGGTCATCGACCCCGACGACCTCGCCACCTGCCTGCGCGTGCTCGAGCAGCTCGAGCAGTTGGACAAGGAACATCCGCAGTCGATCGTCGTGCAGCGTGCCGTGGGCCGGATGTTCAAAATGCTCAAGCGCCGTCGCCGAACCGCCGCCCGGGACACGGTCGCCGAGGCCGATCGCGCGGTCGTGCACGCCACCGCCACCGGATCACCCAACCGCATCGACGACGAGACCAACGGAATCCCGTTGTCCTCCAGCACATCCGGCGCCAGCGCGGGAACGCTGCTCAAGCCGCGGCCGTGCTACATCTGCAAGCAGCGTTACACCCGCGTGGACGCGTTCTACCACCAGCTGTGCCCCGACTGCGCCGAGCGCGGCCACGCCAAGCGCACGGCCCGCACCGATCTGCACGGCCGCCGGGCCCTGCTCACCGGCGGGCGAGCCAAGATCGGCATGTACATCGCGCTTCGCCTGCTGCGCGACGGCGCGCACACCACCATCACCACCCGCTTCCCCAACGACGCGATCCGGCGCTTCACCGCGCAGCCCGACAGCGCCGACTGGATCCACCGCCTGCGCGTGGTCGGCATCGACCTGCGCGATCCGGCCCAGGTCGTCGCGCTCACCGACGACCTTGTCGCCCAGGGCCCGCTGGACATCCTGATCAACAACGCGGCACAGACTGTGCGCCGCTCCTCCGGCGCCTACGGCGCGCTGGTCGACGCCGAATCCGGACCGCTGCCCGCCGGCGAACTCCCCGACCTGATCACCTTCGGCAAGACCATGCAGGCACACCCGACCGCGCTCACCGCATCCCTCGCGCCCTCGCTCACCGCCGCAGACATCACCGAACTCGCCCTGGTCGCGGGATCGGCCACGCCCGAACGCATTTCGCGCGGCCTGGCGATCGACGCAGGCGGCCTGGTTCCCGATCTCGCCCATACCAACAGCTGGGTGCAGAATGTCGCCGAGGTCGACGCGACCGAACTGCTCGAGGTGCAGCTGTGCAACTCGATCGCGCCGTTCCTGCTCATCTCCCGACTGCGCCCCGCGATGGCCGCCTCTCCCGCGCGCCGCCGCTACGTCGTCAACGTCTCCGCGATGGAGGGCGTGTTCGCGCGCGGCTACAAGGGCCCCGGCCATCCGCACACCAATATGGCCAAGGCCGCCCTCAACATGCTCACCCGCACCAGCGCCACGGAGATGTTCGAGGCCGACCACATCCTCATGACAGCGGTCGACACCGGCTGGATCACCGACGAGCGCCCCCACTACACCAAGGTCCGCCTCGCCGAGGAGGGGTTCCACGCACCCCTCGACCTGGTCGACGGCGCCGCGCGCGTGTACGACCCGATCGTGCGCGGGGAGAACGGCGAGGACCTCTACGGGTGCTTCCTGAAGGACTACGAGCCCTCCAACTGGTAGCTGGCTGTCCCGCCTCCCCGCGCCTCGGGCCAGACTTGGGTGCCGCGCAAGCTGCGTTGGCGGGCGGCGGGTGGG
>NZ_JAGPOX010000181.1 GCF_019038435.1 Nocardia alni | reverse complement strand
CAGTCGGGTGGGTTGCCCGAGGGGGAGGAGGTGGTGACGGCGGAGTTGCTGGATCGGGCGGTGGCGGCCGTGCTGCGGGATGTGGATCCGCGGTTCGCGGGATTCGGTGGGGCGCCGAAGTTTCCGCCGTCGGCGATGCTGGAGGGGTTGTTGCGGCATGTCGAGCGGACGGGGGACGCGCAGGCGCGGGAGGCCGTTGTCGCTACGGCTGTCGCCATGGGGCGAGGCGGGATCTACGACCAGTTGCGCGGCGGGTTCGCCCGGTATTCGGTCGATGCCGCCTGGGTGGTACCGCATTTCGAGAAGATGCTCTACGACAATGCCCAATTGTTGCGCGTCTATGCGCATCTGGCTCGGCTCGGATCGTCCGATGGCGCCGATGGCGAACTGCCGGAACGGATCATGGACGAGACGGCCCGGTTCATCCTCGATGATATGGGTACAGGATCTGGCGGGTTCGCCTCCGGACTGGATGCGGACACCCCGGTGGATCCGCATGGCCCAGGAGTCGAGGGGGCGACCTATGTTTGGACGCCGCAGCAGCTGATCGAGGTCCTCGGGCCCGACGATGGTGTCTGGGCGGCAGGGGTTTTCGGTGTGACAGAGCGCGGCAACTTCGAGCACGGTGCCTCGGCCCTCACGCTGCCGAGATCCGATGCCACGCCTGGATCCGAACGCTTCGAGCGGGTCCGAAATCTGTTGCGGCAGGCCCGCGATCGTCGTCCGCAGCCCGCGCGCGACGACAAGGTGGTCACCGCTTGGAACGGGATGGCGATCACCGCCTTGGCCGAGGCGGGCGCGGCGCACCGGCGCGCGGACTTGATCGAGGCTGCGGCCCGCTGCGCGCGAATGATGGTGTCGGAGCACGTGATCGACGGTCGGCTGCGGCGCGCTTCGCTCGGCGGGGCGACCGGTTCGGCGCCCGGCGTGCTGGAGGACTACGCCTGGCTGAGCACCGGCCTGCTGGCCCTGCACCAAGCCACGGGTGAATTCGATTGGCTGACACAGGCGCAACGCCTGCTGGACACCGCGATAACCCATTTCGCCGACGATGCCGAGCCTGGCAGCTGGTTCGACACCGCCGACGACGCCGAATCCCTGATCTCCCGGCCCCGCGACCCCATGGACGGTGCGACTCCGTCCGGCGCGTCCGCCTTCGCCGAGGCCCTGCTGACGGCATCGTCCCTGAGCGAGCCGTCCCGTGCGGCCCACTATCGCGAGCTGGCCCGAGCCACCCTCGACCGCGCCGCGATCGTGCTGGACCGCGCACCTCGTGCGGGCGGTCACTGGCTCGCCGTGGCCGAGGCCGCCCAGGCGGGTCCGCTCGAGATCGCGATCTCGCTGCCGGACGGCGGCGCCACCGATACCGCCGCGAACGATCTGGTCGCCACCGCCCGTCGTCACGCCCCGGGAGGCACGGTTATCGTTGCGGGCCAAACCAATTCGACACCGTTGCTGGCGGATCGGCCACCGGTGGGCGATCGTGCGGCCGCCTACGTCTGCCGTCACTCCGTCTGTGACCTACCGCGCACCGAGGCCGCTGCCCTGCGCGCGGCACTGATCGCCCAGGAATCGAGCGGCGTGTGATCGCCGGGCGCGCTCGAAGTCCGCACAATCGTCGCGCAACGACGTGCCCGGCACCGCCCCCGCGAACGGTCTGGGCCGCGCCGCGCCGCGTGTGATCGACCGCGTCGCCCGATACTCGAGAAGTCCCTGGCAGTGCCGTTATATAGCGATCAGGCATGAACGCCGTGCGGATAACGGACACGTGCTTGCCCACTGCCTCGGCTCCCGGAAAAATAGCCTGGGCGGCAGTCGCCGTCAGGCGTCGGAGCAGGGAGTTCACGTGATAAAGGCATCGGGTGGGAAGCGTTCGTCCAGACCCTCGAGCAGTGGAGTACTGGCGTTGGCCGCGGGCGCCGCGGCCGTGGTATTCGCCACTGTAACGTTTGCGGGCCCGGCGCAGGCGCGGATGGTCGGTACCTTCGATGTCGGCGGGGCCATCGAGAAGGCGTACGACCGGGACGGCGGCGCGGCCTTCTTCGGCAACCCGGCCGGCCCGGAGTCGGCGGCGAAGGGCGGCCGATTCCAGGCATTCCAGAAGGGCTGCTCGATCTACTGGTCCGTCGGCACCGACGCGCACGACATCTGCGGTCTGATCCGTGACAGATATGCCCAGTTGGGTTGGGAGAAGAGCCCGTTGGGCTTCCCGCTGTCGGACGAGCACCCGGCGGGCAACGACGGCCAGGGCCGCTACAACATGTTCCCCAGCGGGGTCATCTACTGGTCGCAGGACACCGGTGCGCACGCGGTGTGGGGCGATATCGCGGGCATCTGGCAGGGCAACGGCGCGGAGAAGGGCCATTACGGCTACCCCACCAGTGATGAATACGACACCGACGGCGGCGGCAAGGCGCAGGACTTCCAGGGCGGCACCATCACCTGGCACGCCTGAGCCGACCCCCTAGGACACCTCCGGTTGCGATACCGGACTGACCGACTGTTCCCGCACCGCATCGGCTTTCCTGTCCGCCGCGATATCGGTCCAGCAATCGGTGGTCTGCGTGCGCCCGCGCAACAGCAACGTCTCGTACAGTTCCCATCCCGCGCTCTCGTTACTCGACGCCGCCTCGATGACGCTGCGGCTGACCAGGATTCGCCGCGGCACCGCCTTGGCCTCGGTGGTCAGCCGGGCGGCCTCGTTGACCGCGTCGCCGATCACGGTGAACTCCAGGCGGGTATCGGTGCCGACGTCACCGGCGAAGACCGAGCCGCGGGCCAGGCCGATGCCGATATCGAGTTCGCCGAGGGCCGCGACCTCGTCCCGGATCCGGCGCGCGGCGCGCAGGGCTGGAGTCGCGTTGTCGCGCAAGGCTATCGGCGCGCCGAAGATACACAGCGCGGCATCGCCCTCGAACTTGTTGACCAGCCCGCCGTTGTCCTCGGTGGCCGCCACGACGATGGACAGCAGCCGGTTCAGCTTGGCCACGAATTCGCGCGGCGCCAGACCCGTGGACAGCGCCACCGACCCGACCACGTCCACGAACAGCGCCGTCACCACCAGTACATCGCCGGTGAGGTCCATTCCGCCCGCCAGCGCCCGTGCGGCCACCTCGGTACCCACGTGACGGCCGAACATATCGCGCATCCGCTCGCGCTCGGACAGGTTCTCCGCCAGCTCGTTCACCGAATGCTCGAGCCGCCCGATCTCGCTCGCGCTGCCGACCGGCACCCGCACATCGAGGTCGCCGCGCGCGATGCGGTCCAGTGCGCGGCGCAGCATCCGCAGCGGGAGGGCCACCGCGCGGGACAGGGTGGCGGTGGCGATCGCCCCGACGACCAGGCCCACCAGGGACATGTACACCGCGGTGCGGATGCGGTCGCCGGCCGCGGCGACCGGGTCGGCCAGGACCGTGATCAGCATCAGCAGCGGCATCGCTCCGGAGACGATCCACGACACCACGATCCGGTTGAGCACCGAGGAACTCCAGTGCATGGTGCCGCCGAGCACCGACGCGACGGTCGGCATGGTCGGGCGGATCAGCCGGTCGACGATGAGCAGGGTGAATCCGGCCGATTCGAACGCGCCCAGGGCGAACATCGCCCCGACCACCGCGATGGATCGCGTCGGCACCGCCTGGGCGAAGATCACCGTCGCGATGACCACGCCGGGCAGCCAGATGGCCAGTGCGCGCAGGGTGATCGCCATCGGCAGGTTCAGCAGCCGTCGCGCCTCGGCCTCGGTGGGTTTGCGCCCGGCGTCCAGCCAGCCGAAGTAGTGCGAGCGATCGCGCACGGCCAGCCAGATCCCAGCCAGCGCGCCCAGCGTCGGATAGATCGCGGTCTGCGTCGTCGCGGTCATCCACTCCGGGCCGAGCCGGGACAGGAATCCGCTGAGCCACAGTTCCATGACGATGACGCCGAGGCCGCTGAGGTTGCAGACCATCACCACCAGCGACAGCCCCCAGCGGATCCGCAGCGCCCACAGGATCAGCCGGTTCACCATGACACGATCATCGCAGGACGACCAGCCAGATCGCGACGTAGTGGCACAGCGCGGCCAGAACCGTTGCCGCGTGGAAGAACTCGTGGTGTCCGAAGGTCGCGGGCCAGGGATTGGGCCACTTGGCGGCGTAGAGGATAGCGCCGCCGCTGTAGGCCAGACCGCCGATCAGCAGCAGGATCATCGGGGTCACGCCCACGTCGTGCGTCATCGTCGCGGCGACCGGCACGATCGCCCAGCCCAGCACCAGATACAGCGGAACGCCCACCCAGCGCGGTGCGGTCGGCCACAGCAGTTTGAGCGCGACGCCCGCCAGCGCGCCCGCCCACACCACCGCCAGCAGCGTGATCCCGGTGCGGTGGGGCAGTCCCAGCAGCGCGAACGGGGTGTAGGTGCCCGCGATGAACAGGAAGATCATCGAATGGTCGGCCCGTTTCATATGGGTGCGGGCACGCGTGCTGGACCAGGTCACCCGGTGGTAGGTCGCGCTCACGCCGAAGATTCCGCAGATGGTCAGGCCGTAGATCAGCGTCGACCAGCCCGCGGTCGCCGATCGCCCGAACGCGACGACGGTCAGCACGATCGCCGCGATCGCGGCGATGCCGACGGCCCAGGTGTGGATCCAACCGCGCATGCGGGGCTTGATCGGGATCCGCGCCAGCGATTCGGACAGCTCGAACACGGCGTCGGCGGGATTGATGGCGTCGCTCATCGCCGTGTCCCGTCGGTCGTCGCCGGTACTCGGCCGCTACCGCCGTGCCGTACGACCGGCGATCCATCCGGTGAGTGCGTGTCCATTGTTTCCTCGTTGCATGTCGGCCGCGGTTCCTGTGGAGTAACCTACGGTACCGTAAGTTACGTGCCCGGCCGGTCGTGCCGAAGATGACACGTCCTGGGTCGGGGTGGGCGATGGTGCATCCGGAGTCGGGGGATACCCGGGGCGTAGGGTTGGCAACCGTGAGGCTTGCAAGTCAGGTGCGTGAGCTGCCATATCGCATCTATGAGGCACGGTTGTCCCAACAGCTCGCGGGCAGACAGCATCCGCGTCACGTCGCGGTGGTATGTGACGGTAATCGCAGGTGGGCCCGGGAAAACGGATTCACCGACGTCAGCCACGGGCACCGGGTGGGCGCGCTCAAGATCGCCGAATTGGTCACATGGTGCGATTCGGTCGGCATCGAGATGGTGACGGTCTATCTGCTGTCCACCGAGAATCTGAACCGCGATCCCGACGAGTTGGAGATCCTGTTCGAGGTGATCACCGACGTGGTGGAGGAGCTGTCGGCGCCGGAAAAGAATTGGAGCGTGCGGATCGTCGGCGCGCTCGACGGCCTTCCCGAGGACGTCGCCACGCGCATGCGCAAGGCCGCCGACGAGAGCCATGGGCGCACCGGCGTGCACGTGAACGTCGCGATCGGCTACGGCGGCCGCCAGGAGATCGCCGACGCGGTGCGATCGCTGGTCCGGCAGGAGATGACGGCCGGCGAGACGGGGGAGGATCTGGTTCAGTCGATCACCGTCAACGCCATCGGCCAGCATCTGTACACCTCCGGCCAGCCGGATCCGGATCTGGTCATCCGCACCTCGGGTGAGCAGCGCCTGTCCGGATTCCTGCTGTGGCAGAGCGCATATTCGGAGATCTGGTTCACCGAGGCATACTGGCCCGAGTTCCGGCGTGTGGATTTCCTGCGGGCGTTGCGCGACTATGCCGCACGGCATCGTCGATACGGGGTGTAGGGGCGCGCGGTATCCCCGGCGGGCGGGTTGTGCCTGGATATAACGTGTCGGCCCAGGATCTGTTTCATTATCCGACGGTCTGGGCGCGGGTGTTCGTTCTTGGGTACCGTCCAGTACATGAGTGAGACCGCGCAGCGTGGCACGGCGGACCTATCAGCCTCGATGCCGTACATCAGCTACGAGGAGTTCGGGCGTCGATTCCTGGAGTACGCCGCCTCCGAGCAGCGGATCGCATCCGCCTTCGCCCAATTGACCGGTGCGGCATTCAATTTCGGTCCGATCGGGGTTGGGCCGGGGCGAATCGCCAAGGTCAGTGCGCAGGTTCAGCTCGGTGAACCGTCGCTGTACCGGAATGTGGACGGGGACATCACCTTCGAGCTGGCGATTCCGTTGAATGTGGACCTGCTGCTCGACCTGGCCGTCGACCGGCACACCTTCGAGGTCCAGGGCGCGGTGCACGTCCATCTCACCGTCCGCACGGCCGAACCGCTGCGAGTGATCATCGACATCGCCGAGCCGGAACCCAGCGACGTGCGGATCAACGTCGCGACGGCGACCCGGCGCGGGCAGCTGCTGCGCATCCTGGCGAGCGTGGACCACGAGATCCGGCGGTTCATCGCGCGGTATGTGGCCCGCGAGATCCGCAAACCGCATATCGCCGCGGTGCGGGAGATCGATGTCGCGAGCCGGCTGGACGCGGCCTGGAAGATCTAGCGCCCCACGTCATCCCGGCCGAAAACAGCGATCAGAGTTTGCGCAGGCGGATTCGGTTGATGGAGTGGTCGGAATCCTTGCGCAGCACCAGGGTTGCGCGCGGGCGGGTGGGCAGGATGTTCTCCACCAGGTTCGGCCGGTTGGTCGCGTTCCAGATCTCCTGCGCCGCGATCGTCGCCTCCTGATCGTCGAATTTGGCGTAGTGGTGGAAGTGCGAATCGGGGTCGGCGAAGGCCGTTTTACGCAGCGACAGAAAACGATTCACATACCACTTCTCGATATCCTCGATCCGCGCGTCGACGTATACCGAGAAATCGAACAGATCCGAGACCATCAACCGCGGTCCGGTCTGCAGAACGTTCAGGCCCTCCATGATCAGGATGTCGGGCTGGCGCACACAGTGGAACTGATCGGGCAGAATATCGTAGGCGATATGCGAGTAGATCGGCGCACACACTTCCGGCGCACCGGATTTCACCTCGGTGACGAAACGCAGAAGTTTGCGGCGGTCGTAGCTCTCCGGAAATCCCTTGCGGTGCATGATGCCCCGCCGGGTGAGTTCCACGGTGGAGTACAGAAACCCGTCGGTGGTGACCAGATCCACTCGCGGGTGGTGATCCCAGCGGGCCAGCAGCGCCTGGAGCACGCGCGCCGTAGTGGATTTGCCGACCGCGACGCTACCGGCGATGCCGATGACGAACGGCACCTGATGTTCCGGATGGGTTTCTCCGAGAAATGTCGAGGTGGCGGCGAACAACCGTTGCCGCGCGGCCACCTGCAAATGAATCAACCGCGCGAGCGGCAGATAGACCTCGGCGACCTCTTCCAGATCGATCTGCTCACCGAGGCCGCGCAGTCCGGTCAGTTCTTCCTCGGTCAGTACCAGCGGAGTGGACTTTCGCAGGGTGCGCCATTGTTTACGGTCGAATTCCACATAGGGACTCGGCTCACTCATTCGTGCCATTTACCCACGCTCTCGGTTCGTACACGATGTCTTGGGTGCACACGACGCTACGGAAGAGTTCTCACCATCGCCCTCGATGTAGTGAGATCCGGTAGCCAGTCCTCGCATAAGCGAATTCTCCTCGGGGCCAACGTCGCCGCGCACGCGGGGTATTGCTACTCGCTGGTAACTTGTAGTGACATTTCTCTCTCCGGTTGCTCCAGCCCCGGTCAGCGGCGGTGTCGGAGGTGATGCCGGTGGGGCGCGGTATGGTCGGCTGTCATGGACGCGCATCCGCTCGTGACGGACTATCTGCGGCTGGGACTGGCCTTCGATCGCCTCGAACCGGGGTTCGTCGACGCCTTCACCGGTGACCCCGCGCTGCGGCGCGCGGTCGAGGATGCACCCGCGCCCGAGCCGCGTGAGTTGGTCACCCGCGCGGCGGCATTGCGCAAGGAACTGCCCGAGGCGGGTCTGTCGGATCAGCGCACCGAGTTTCTAGACGCGCATCTGCGTGCCCTGGAATGCTCGGCCCGCAAGTTCGCCGGCGAGGATATCTCGTTCATCGAGGAGGTGCGCGCCTATTTCGATGTGGATATCGCGCCCGGTGAGGTCGAGGACTACCGCGAGGCGCATCGGCGCATGGATGAGGTGCTCGCCGGCGAGGGCTCGCTGTCCGAGCGGGTCGTCGCGCATCGCAAGGCCGACGAGATTCCGCCGGAGCGGCTGAGCGAGTGTGTGGAGGCGTTCTCCGGGGCGTTGCGCGAACTCGTCCGGGCTCGCTATCCGCTGCCCGATCACGAGCGCGTGGAATACGAGGTCGTCGGCGACAAGCCCTGGTCGGGATTCAACTACTACCTCGGTAATTACCGGTCCCGGGTGGCCATCAACTCCGACCTGAAGCAGCATATGGCGCATCTTCCGGCGCTGATCGCGCACGAAGCCTATCCGGGCCACCACACCGAGCACTGCCGCAAGGAGGCCGGGCTGGTCGGCGCGGGCCAACTCGAGCAGACGGTGTTCGTGGTCAACACCCCGCAGTGCCTGATGGCCGAGGGCCTGGCGGATCTGGCGCTGCGCTCGATCGTCGGCCCGGGCTGGGGCCGGTGGGCCCAGCAGATCTACGCGGATCTCGGGCTGCGTTTCGACGGCGAACGGGCCGAACGGCTTTCGGACGCCTCGGCGAAACTGCTCAGCGTGCGTCAGGATGCCGCGCTGCTGCTGCACGATCGGGGTCGCGACGCCGACGAGGTCGTGGAATTCCTGCAGCGGTGGGGCCTGTCCACACCCGAGCGGGCCCGCCAATCGCTGCGGTTCCTGTCCTCGCCGCTGTGGCGGGCCTACATTTCCACCTACGTGGAGGGCTATCGCCTGCTCGGCGACTGGCTCGACCGCGCCGTCGACGAGGACGATCGCGCCGACCGGTTCCGCCGCCTGCTCGACGAACCGCTGACCCCCGGAGCGGTCCGCCGAATGTGAGAGGTCACTGCGGCCAGATGCAGTGCCCGCCGGAGGAGATCGTGCAGAAAATGTGCGAGATCTCCAGAAGCAATGCCTGAATCGGATTCGCCGGTATGTAGATGGATTGGGGCTCCATGGAATTAGTCTGCGATCCGAATCGCCGCCGGGGAACCCCCACCTTCGGGTGGCCCCGGAGTCGGGGGCAGCACGGCGCGGATCCGGTCGGGGTCAGGCAGGGGAGTGGATGCGGTCGTCATATCCGCCCCGCTTAGACTTGTCGTCGTGACCCAGACGACCGCCTCTGTCAACTCGCAATCACTTGCCGAACTCGATCCGGAGCTCGCCGCCGCGATGGCGGACGAACTCACCCGGGAGCGCGACACCCTGGAAATGATCGCGTCGGAGAATTTCGTGCCGCGCGCGGTGTTGCAGGCCCAGGGCAGCGTGCTTACCAACAAGTACGCCGAGGGATATCCGGGGCGGCGGTATTACGGCGGATGCGAGGCCGTCGATGTGGTGGAGACGCTCGCGCGCGAGCGGGTCAAGGAGCTGTTCGGCGCGGAATTCGCCAATGTGCAGCCGCATTCGGGCGCGCAGGCCAATGCCGCCACGCTGATGGCGCTGATGAACCCGGGCGAGAAGCTGCTCGGCATGGACCTGGCGCACGGCGGTCACCTGACCCACGGTATGCGGCTGAACTTCTCCGGCAAACTGTACGAGGTGCACGCCTACCAGGTGAGCAAGGAGGATCACCGGGTCGACATGGAGGAGCTGCGCAAGCAGGCCCGCTCGGTCCGGCCGAAGGTGATCGTGGCCGGCTGGTCGGCCTATCCGCGGCATCTGGATTTCGCGGCGTTCCGGGAGATCGCCGACGAGGTCGGTGCGTACCTGTGGGTCGATATGGCGCATTTCGCCGGTCTGGTCGCCGCGGGGCTGCATCCCTCGCCGGTGCCGCACGCCGATGTGGTGTCCTCCACCGTGCACAAGACCCTCGGCGGTCCGCGCTCGGGCCTGATCCTGGCCAAGCAGGATTACGCGAAGAAGCTGAACAGCGCGGTGTTCCCGGGCCAGCAGGGCGGGCCGTTGATGCACGCGATCGCCGCGAAGGCCGTGGCGTTCAAGATCGCCGGGGGCGAGGAGTTCAAGCAACGGCAGGAGCGCACCCTGTCGGGCGCGAAGATCCTGGCCGAGCGCCTGACCGCCGCCGACGTCAAGGACAAGGGCATCACCGTGCTCACCGGCGGCACCGATGTGCACTTGGTGCTGGTGGATCTGCGCAACTCGGTGCTGGACGGCCAGCAGGGTGAGGATCTGCTGCACGAGATCGGAATCACGGTGAACCGCAACGCCGTTCCGTTCGATCCGCGCCCGCCGATGGTCACCTCCGGCCTGCGCATCGGCACCGCGGCCCTGGCGACCCGCGGTTTCGGCGATACCGAATTCACCGAGGTCTCCGACATCATCGCCAGCGCCCTGGCCGGGGGCGCGGATCTGGATGCCCTGCGTGCCCGGGTCGGCAAGCTCGCTGCCGACCGCCCGCTGTACGAGGGTCTCGAGGACTGGCGCCTGCTGGGCTGATCACCACAGGCGGAACCGGCGTGTACCGCCGATGAGTTCCGGCGCATCGGCGGTACACGCCGCGATCAACTTCCGCGGCGCCGGATTCACCCAATGCCTCGTGTTCTGTGCTGTCTTCAGCACCACGGTCGGCACCGTCTCATTCCCGTCCGCCACCGAGCGCACGAACGCTGCGGCTTGCGTGTCGTCCCAGATATCGATCTCCCGGTATGTGACCCCGTTCCGCTTCAGCACTCGCCGCAGCCGAGCGCAATACGGGCATCCGGGGCGCCGGTAAACAACCAGTTCCGAGCCACTGTCGTCCATACGCGATGAGTTTATGCGCCTTCGGACGGACCGGGCGGCGTGGACCGATCTCGCCCGTCCGGCGACGACCATCGGCGTGTCGACACGCCGGGGAGTGGGATCGCGTGCACCGGAACCAGCGATATGTCAGCGAACCACCGAAGTGTGCTTGCATTTCTTCCCGACTGGGATCTTTCGCTTCGATTGCCGGTGGTTCGCCTCGGGTCGTGGCGCAGCTGTGCCATCGGTATCGGTACCGGCGAATCTCTGGACAAGCTGTTTGGCCGTGTCCCGCAACGCATCCGGCGTGCCAATCTATTGACACGTGAGTAAATTTCCCTAGGCTGTGCCGCACTGTATGTGACAGATGACCAAGGAATCAGGGACGTTGACGGTACCGAACACATCCCACCCCGTGCCGAACCCGGGTGCGAAATCCGATGCGCTGCATGGCGAATCACTGCCCACGGCATCGTGGAGCTCGGGTAATCTCGCCGAGGCAGTGCCCGGTGTGATGACACCTCTGTGTGCGAGCGCCTGGGTGCCCGCCAGTGAACTCGGCTTGCGCGCGCCGTTCCATGCCATGGGGGCATTGAGCGCCGAACAATTGGCCATTCCAGCGAATCCGCTGGACAGGATCACCAACGCCTTCTACGGCCGGATGGCCGTGCGAGTCGATTTTCTTTGTGAGATAGGCGATTTGATCCCCGGTCAGACCGGAGAGGCGCTATCGCGCGACTTCTTCGGTTTCGTACCACCGGATTTCGTCAGCAAGCCGTCGAATCGCCGACTACCGGTGATCGCATTCCGTTATCCGCGTACGTTGTTGAGCATCGCGCGCAACATCGAGAGGCGTCGGCGCGACACCGACGCGTGGTGGCGTGCGGAAATCTCACGTGTCTCCTCCCTCGACCTCGAGCAGGCGCAACTGCTGCTGGGCCAAGCGATGGACCGGTTTTCGGGCAATCTCGCGGCACAGGCCGTGGTGGCCGCGTGCGCGATCCAGCCGGTGCACGAGCAGCTCACCACTCTGGCCGGCAAGGTGGGCGTCGATCCGGCCGAACTGATGCGAGGTCACGGCTCGCACGAGGAGAACGCGGTCCTGTCGGACCTCTGGGCGGTGTCGAGGGATCGGCTGGAGCTCTCGGAATTCCTTGTGCGACACGGCTATCACGGTCCGGGTGAGGGTGAGGTGTCCACGTCGGTGTGGCGTGAGGCC
This sequence comes from Nocardia alni, assembly GCF_019038435.1. Lineage (GTDB taxonomy): Bacteria > Actinomycetota > Actinomycetes > Mycobacteriales > Mycobacteriaceae > Nocardia > Nocardia alni. The sequence continues at coordinate 5,054 of NZ_JAGPOX010000181.1, read as the reverse complement.
CCCTCGTCGATCGGCCGGATCATCGACCGGTACCGGGCACTGGACGACTCCGCCGCACCGGACCGAGCGGAGTCGGAATGGGCGCGTGAACGCGAGGCGGCCGAACGGAAGGTATTCGCCGGCCTCGGTGCGTTCGGGCGGCTGCGGGCGCGGCTGCTCCTGCGGATCGCGCGCCGATTCATCCCGTTGCGCGGTGTCGGCAAGGTGGCCTATCTGCAGGCTCTGGACGTCGTCCGGGCGACGGCCCGGCGCATCGGGGAGCTGCTTGTCAAGGATGAGAGGCTCGAAAGTCCCGATGACACTTTCTATCTCACGCGCGAGGAGATCACCGGCCCGCTGAGCGGCCGAGATTTCACGGCGCTGGTGGCCGAGCGCCGCGAGGCGCGCCTGCGCTACGAATCGCTCGAGGTCCCGACCACGTGGACCGGAAACCCGATCGCATCGCCGATCGCCGAGCCTGCGGTCGAACCCGTTACAGAACTGCGGGGGACCGGGGTGTCCCCGGGCATCGTCGAAGGGCGTGCGGTGGTCGTCGTCGACCCGGCCGATGCCGAGCTGGAGACCGGCGACATTCTCGTCGCGCACACCACCGATCCGTCGTGGGTTTCGCTGATGTTCTTGTCCAAGGCGCTGGTCGTGGATATCGGCGGGCCGCTGAGCCATGCCGCCGTGGTGGCGCGCGAGCTCGGCATTCCGTGCGTCATGAACACCGAGAACGGCACGCGGGTGATCCGATCCGGTGCGACGATCCGGGTGGACGGCGCCACCGGCCGCGTGGAGATCATTCACCCGACCGAAGGAGATCGACAATGAGCGCCGGCGTTTCCACGACGACGAGCTGGGGCCCGCTCGCCGAACCCATCCACACCGACGCGGCCGGGCCGGCGGACCCGGTCTGGAAGGACAACGCCTATCTGTCGTTCTGGGACACGGCCGCAGCGGTTTTCGCGACCCTGCACGTCTCCACGTCACCGAACAGCGACGGTGGTCGCCGGGCCCGGTGCAGCGTCTCGGCGGGCGGTCATACCGTCGAGATCATCGAACACCTTCAGCCAGGCACCTTTTCGAGCGACAGCATCCATTTCGGCCTGGACGGCGAGATCCGCGTCCGGCACCCCGAGCTGAACGCCGATCTGCTCGACACCCCGCTGTTCGTGCCCGCCGACTACTCGGTCGGCGGCCTCATCCCGGAGCTCGTTCCCGGTAAGCCGCTGACGCATTACGAGCAGGGATGCGCCGTCACCGGCGAGCTACGGGTCGGCGGTGCGTCGTACACCGTCGACGGATACGGAATGCGCGACCGCACATGGGGATTCCGCGACGAGTCCGCCCAGTGGATCGAGTACGCCGGCATCGTCGCCGCGTCCGACGACAGCTTCCTGTCCGCCATCAAATTCCTCGGCGCGGACGGAACTGTTCGTGGAGAAGGGTTCTTCATCACCGCCGAGCAATCCGTCCCGATCACCGAGATCACCTTCGCCCGCGATGCCGCGGCCCGGTTCCGGCGCGCCATGTTGACGCTGGCGGACGGCGCCGAGCACACGGTGTCGCAGACCGATCATGTCGCCGGGTTCTGGGTGCCGATGGGCGCCGAGTCCGAGGGGCCCGCGTTCGGTACCTATGACGACTTCATGCGTCTGACGGTCGACCAGCGCACGGCGGCAGGCTTTTTCGAACAGGGCATCCTGCATCGGGTCCGCTAGCCCCCGCTGCCCGACATGATCCGGCTGCGCTCCGGGGACCGGGCCCGGGAACTCACCTCACCAGACAAGGGATCGCTCGATTGAACCAGCAGTCGTCTCGGGCACGGAGCCCGTGGAATTGGTTGAACGCGCTTCGCGTCAGCCGCAGTATTCGAGTTCGGGTGCTCGCCATCGCCCTGATCCCCTGTATCGGGCTGCTCGCCCTGGGCTCGATCGTGGTCGTGAATTTGTCCGAACAGGCCAGGTCGGCGCGCGGGTGGGCGCAGTTCTTGAACGCCGAGCTCGATCCGATCGTCGCCTTCGCCACCGCGGCGCAGAACGAGCGGACGGTCAGTCTCGCGGTGCTGGCCGGTGACCCGCAGGCCGCCGCCGCCCTGCCGGCGCGGCGGGCCACGATGGATGCGGCGATGGCGGAGGTCGCCCGGCTCGCACCGGAGGTCACGCCGCTGAGTCCGCAAGCCATGACCAAATCGACGGGGCAGCTCATGGCGTTGGCTCCGAAGATGCCTCTGGTCCGGCAGGCCGTGGACACCCATCGCGCGACCGCGGCCGATGTGGACGGCCTGTACTCGGGACTCGTCGGAATCTTCGCCGTCGGTCTGGACGGGCTGGCGCACTACACCCCGGACTCGCTCAGCGCCTCCGAGGAGATGACCGCCGCCGATGTGGTCCGGATGGCCGATCTCCACTCGCGCGCAACAGGAATCGCGAATTCGATGCTGCTCCAGGGCACGCTGGGCACCGCGGACCGGCGGCAGGTCGGTCTGCTGGTCGGCGGCTACCGCAACGAGTTCGACGGGCTGATGGGCCGGTTCAGCGACGCCGATCTGGCGCGAGTGCGACAGCTCACCACGAGCCCGCAGTGGGGTATCGCCTTCACCGCCGAGAACGATCTGGCCGAACGGGGCAAGCTGGGGATACCGGTCGCGGACTGGCAGCGTGCCGAGCAAGCGGTCAACGACCAGTTCATCGGCCTGTTCCGGGATCATCTCCAGTACGCGAACACCATGGTCACCGCTGCGGCCCAGCGCGCGCAGAACAAGTCGATCACCGCGGCCATCGGCGTGGGGACCATCGACCTGCTCGCCCTCCTGTTCGCGGTATTTCTGGCGAATCGCCTGATCCGGCGCCTGCGCTCGCTGCGGACCGGCAGTCTGCGCCTGGCGAACGAAACACTGCCCTCGATCATCGGTCGGTTGCACGAGGGCGAGCAGGTCGACATCGACGCCGAGGCGACGGTGCTGGACACCGGGGCCGACGAGATCGGGCAGGTGGCCGAGGCGTTCGCCACGGCGCAGCGCACGGCCATGGCCGCCGCGGCCGACGAGGCGCGGATGCGGGACGGATTCAACAAGGTCTTCGTCGACATCGCCTACCGCAGCCAGGTCATCGTGCGCAGGCAAATGGACGTGCTCGATGTCGCCGAATCCAAGCAGCAGGACCCGGAACATCTGGAATTGCTTTTCCGCCTGGACCATTTGGCAACCCGAGCCCGCCGCAATGCGGAAAACCTCTTGATCCTCGGTGGCTCGCAGCCCGGCAGGCGCTGGCATCAGCCCGTTCCGCTGGAGCAGATCGTCCGTAGCGCGGCCTCCGAAACGCAGGACATGGCCAGGCTCAGCGCTATTCGACTCCCCTCGACCAATGTGCTGGGCAGCGCCGTCGCCGACCTCATTCATCTGCTGGCCGAGTTGATCGACAACGCCGCGTCGTTCTCGCCACCGCAGACGCATGTTTCGGTGCACGGCAACGTCGTCGGTCGCGGCGTCGTGGTGCTGATCGAGGATCAGGGCCTCGGCATCGGAGTCGAGGAGCGCGATCGGCTCAATGAGCTGCTGCATGAGCCACCGGATTTCCAGGCGATCACCGCCGCCGGACAGCGGCAGCTCGGTTTGTTCGTGGTCGGCAGGCTCTCGCGTAGGCACAATATCTCGGTCACTTTGCAGGAGTCGGCATATGGCGGGGTCAAGGCCATCGTGTTGATCCCTTCCAGGATGTTGGATCCCGGTTCGCCGGGAGGAGATATCTTCGACCCCGCTCTCACCACCGACCGGGTGGACGCGGATTCGCCGCTGAACGGATTGCCGCGGCCGGTCAGCGACCCGGTGCCGAGGCTGCCCCGTCGCATGATTCATTCGGATCTTCCCGCGGTGCCCGCCGGTCCGACCGGGGAGTTGCCGGTCGGGGAGAGGAAAACCGAGGTGCGTGTGGCGGAACCGCTCGGGAAGGTTGCCATTGTGGAGGACCGTCGACCCGATCAGGCGCGCCGATCGCGGGCCCCATTGCCCAGGCGGCAGCGTTTCTCCCATCTCGCCCCGGAACTGATGGATGAGGAACCGGCCGACGAGGGTTTGCCGACACCCGAGGAGCAGGAACGTTCCGCCGAAGACCGCCGTAGCTCCATGGCGTCTTTTCAACGCGGAACGCGCGAGGCACGTATGACCGAGAAAGGATGATGAGAGGCCATGTCCGAAATGGGTGTCAACTCACTGGATTGGTTGCTCGAGGAGCTCGTCAATCGGGTACCGAATTCCGAGCATGCGGTGGTCCTGTCCGCCGACGGCTTACCGCTGGCCAGATCGAGTGGGCTGAGCCGTGAGGACACCGAGCACCTCGCCGCGATAGCGTCGGCGTTGCACAGTTTGGCCCACGGTGTCGGTGCGCGTTTCGACAAGGGCAAACTGCAGCAAACGGTGATCGAGCTGGCCAAGGGATATCTGGTGGTCACCGAGGCGGGGCAGGGTGCGTGTCTGGCATTGATCGCGTCGGTCGATGCCGACCTGGGTCTGGTCGCCTACGAAATCAACGTCATCGTGGGCCAGGTCGGTGAACAACTGTCGCTGCTCCCGCGCAGCCATGCCGGGACCTTGAGAGCGTCATCCATCTCGTGAAGTACGACGGCGATCCGTGGGCACTCGACGAGGATCCTGGCCCTTTGATCCGGCCATTCGCCGTGACCCGCGGGCGCGCCGGAAACAATCTTCACAAACTGGACATGATGACTCTAGTCGTGGCCGTGCGGTCCGAGACCGAGGTCGCGACACTCGACCGGGAATACGGAGAAATAGTGCGACTGTGTCAGGGCAGACCCCTGTCGATTGCTGAACTCGCCGCCCACCTCAAATTACTGCTGGTGGCCGTCAAAGTGCTGGTATCGGATTTGATCGATTCCGGGCACGTCATATTCCGGGCACCGCCGCCGGCCTCGAGCGGCGCCGATCCGGATCTACTGCAGGCGGTACTCGATGGCATCCGTGCACTCTGATCACGGCAACATCGCGGAGATCAGCGCGGTGACCGCCGTCAAACTGTTGATCGCGGGCGGGTTCGGGGCTGTCTCTTATACACCTC
>NZ_JAGPOX010000180.1 GCF_019038435.1 Nocardia alni | reverse complement strand
GGTCGGGGGAGGGCCGGGGTGCGCCCGGTCGTCTCACCCATTTGCCACCGTTCTTGTCCGTATGGAACTCGGTGGTGTCGGGCGTGCGCCACGTCCTGCTGCCGTCGGGGAACGTGACGTGCTGTACGCCGTCCCGGCCTTGGCTGTACCGCATTCCGTTGCGGGCGATGCTGTACAGGGTTCCGTCCGGGTCCCTGCGGTATTGCGTGCCGTCCGGTCGCAGGCCGTATTCGGTGTAGGTTCCGTCCGGTGTGCCATCCGCCCCGGTGTGCGGCACGCGACGATAGCGATTGCCGTTGGCGTCGGGGGTGTATTGCATACCGCGCGGGTCGAGGCGGTAGGTGATGCCGGGCGCCGGAGTCCGATAGACGCGTTCGGCGTTCCACGGCTGGTGATCCCACGGATTCTCGAGCAGCACCCGCACGGGTTCGCCGGACTCGTCGTGCTCGGTGGCGTGGACGGCGTAGACGTGGTTGCCGGCCAGACCCGGTACCGCGGTTCTGTTCTCGGTGCCCGGGCCGAAGGTGTGCGTGGTGAGCGTCACCGTGGTGCCGCGCCGCAGGGCCCAGTCGATCCGCCGCCCGATGGCCTGCTTGGCGGTCGCGAAGTCGTCGGCCAGCAGTCGTTTCGCGGGCTCGTTTCCGCGCAGCGCGCTGAAATACCCCGCCAGGGCGTCCTTCTCGGCCTCCCACCGGCCCGGGAACCGTCGGTCGAGGTCCTTGCGGAACCCTTCGGGCGTGCCGGGATCGCCGGTGCGCGTGAACTCCTGCCACGCGGCGTCCCTGGCGCTCCTGTCGTTCCCGTGTGCGGCCTCGAGCGCGCGCCACGTGGCGCTGCGCAGTTCGGAGCGCTCGCGCCGCCAGTCGTCGTAACTCTCGGCGAGCTCGCGCGAGAACTCGACATCGGCCTCGGGCAACAGTTTTCGTGGCGTCCCGGCCGGCGCACCGGCGCGCATCCGTTGCTGCACCAGATCGTGCAGCGTATCGGCGTCGAATCCGAGCGGGTGCAGGTAGGACGTGTCATCGACGCTGCGGACCGGCTGCCGCCGGTCGCTGCCGGGCGCCTGGTACGAGCCCGTGCCCAGGTGGGAATCCACCTCGGCGGGGTGTCCGGCGATCGTGTCGAGGGCGTGGTAGCCGTCGCCGTTCCCGAACCGCCGTGCGTACGCCTTCTCGATCAGGCCCGCCCACAACGGTTCTCCGGGCTCGTGGCCGACGAAATGCCCCTTGCCGTCGGTCTCGTAGATCTCCTTGGTGACCGGAATCCATTCGAACGCGCCGTCCACCAGGAACCGGACGCTGACGACGCCGTTACCGTGGTCGTGCATCATCTCGGTGATCGACCGCGGATTGTGTTCGGCTCGGTGTTTGAGCACCGCGAGCAGCCCGCAGTCACCCGCCGCGCCCTGGCGGGCGTCCTGTGACCTCGGTCCGCTCGGCGCGAAGACCGGATCATCGCGTCGATCGACCAGGTCCGGCAGCTTCGGCAGTACGCCGCGGGGCGCGGTGACGGAGACCGATCGCGATTCGTCGGGGAGCTTGATCCACCGCTGCGAATCCGTCCCCGGCCGCACCACGATGGGCTCGTCGTACGGCACCCGGAGCACACTCGGCCGCCCCTGCGCGTCGACGCCGAGGAATCGAACCTCTCCGCCACTCTCGGACATATCGATGTCCCAGCTGAGCAGGCCCGAATCGCTGCCCGGCCGGTTCGGCTCGAACTCGAAGTCCTCGACCAGGGCGGCGGGGATCAGGCGGTGCCTGCCGTTCGGGCGCGCGATCCGATAGGCCCAGGATCCGTCCTGCTGCTGGATCTTTCGCGCCTGGACCGCGTCGTCGGTGGGCAGCCGGTGCACCCGGCCGCCGTGATCCACCAGGGTGATGACGTCGTCGTCGGTGTCGGTGAAGTCGAACACGTCGTCGTCGACGGGAGCCCGCGGGTGCGCGAGCGAGGAGGGCACCGGAAGGACCGGCAGCAGTTCCTCGCGCTGTTCGGGGGTGAGCTTGTCCAGGGCGTCGAACCGGGAGTCCGGCAGTACAGGCTCGGGGTGGTCGTCGTGCTGCTGCTCGACGGGTGTCGCGTCGTGGGCGCTCGCCTCGGGGACGCCGAGCTTGTCCAGCAGGTCCGCACCGAAGTAGGTCTCGCCGTCCGCCGGCTCGAACTCCGATGTCTCGGCAATGTTCCCGTCGGCCGGGCGGGTGTTGGATGTTGTTGTGGTCGACCGGTTTTCGGATGTCTCGGCGCTCGGTACCTGAGCGATTGTTCCGTCCGGTCGGGTGACCGCGAGGGTGACGGTGCCGCGCAGGGGCAGCAGGCCTGCCGGTGGCCGGGAGACACCGGCGATAGGTGCGGGGTCCGAGCCGTCGTGCGGCGTCGTCTCGGCGGAGTCGGTGATCCGGTTCGGGCCGCTGCCGTCGACCGTGACGATATCCGAATCGACGTGTGGTGCTGTCGCTTTCGCGAGAGTCTCGGGTGCGTGCAGCGCGACTTCGAGCGGCCTGGCGGCATTCGGGCCCGAGCGCCGCGCCTCGGTGAACGCGGTGATCGCCGTGGCCAACCGGTTCGGGCCCCGACCGGTGAACAGCGTCGCGAGTGACCAGGACCAGGTCTGCGCGCTCTGCCCGGCGGCGGGATCGACCGTCAGCACGGTGGCGGTGTTCGATTGCGCGGCGGCGTTTTCCGCGTGCTGTCGCGCTGCCTCGGAGACCGCGTGCTCCATCGCGCTGATCGATGCGTCCGCGGGTACGTGCCAATGCACCGAGGTGGCCGTGTCGACGTCGCCGTAGGCGATGGTCGCGGCGGGTTGCCTGCCCTGCGGATCCTGATCGAAGGACAGCAGGTGCACCGGGGTCGCGGTGCCGCCGGTCCGGTTGGCGATCACCGTGGCCTCGAGCTGCGCGGCGTACACGTCGGTGAGGGCGGAGGTCAGGTTGTGCAGCTGGCGTTGTGCGTTCGGCGAGAGATCAGAGCTGTCGCCGAGCGTGGTGAGGCGGTTGATCTCGAGCTGAAGGTGCTTGCGGTTCAGGGTGTTGCGCACCGCGGCGGGAATACCCTCGCCGTTGCGCAGTCCGGGGAAGCCGGTGAGCAGGCCGGACTGGTATGCCGGTGCGAGATGGTCGAAGTGCAGGCCGTCCCACCAGTCGCGGCCGTGTTCGCTCCACCAGGTCGCCAGATCGCGCGAGGACCTCTGGGCGGCGTCCAGCTCCGGTGGCGCCTGCGGCGGCCGGATCCGATCCTCCGGCCCCGTGGGGGAGGGATGCGCGAAAATCTGGTTCAGCAGGTCGTTCTGGACCCTGTCCGCGTCGAGTCCGGTCCGCCATTGGGCCATCGCGGCGCGCTGCCGGCTCACGGCGCCGCGCGAGGCCTGCACGACGGTACGGATCGTGGGATCGTGCACGGCGTCCGGTGCGCCGAGCGCGGCCTCCTTGCGGGAGATCGCGGTATCCGCCGCGTCGAGCAGAATCTGCTGACGTGCGATCTCCTCCCGCTGCCGGTCCAATTCGCCGAACCGCTCGCGCGGCTGGTTCTCGTGGTCCAGGCGCTGGAAGTCGTAACCGATGTGCAGGCCCTGATGCCGCAGGACATCCAGGGCGTAGTCGTTGATCTCCGCCCGGGGCAGATAGTGCCCGCTGCGGTCGCCCATCGCGATCAGCCGGCCGCCCCGTACGGCGATCTCGCCGGCCGCGGTGACGGTTCGCCCACCCAGGAACGACGAATGGTGCCGCACACCGGGTTTCAGAGTCCCGGCGTAGAGGTTGCCGAATTCATCCATCACGAATATCGACCGGCCACTGGGGCTTTCGGCGACGGTGTCCAGCGGCATGCCGTCCGCGACGCGGTACAGGAGTCCTCCCGGCCCGACGAACACCCGGTGCTGCTCGAGCTCCTCGGGGGTCATGTGCTCGACCGGGGTGTGGAAGGCGATCTCGTCGAGCTCGTCGAGCTTTCTGGCGTCCGGGATCGGGTCGAGACTCGTCCTGGCCGTGATCGGCCGGATTTCGCCGGCGTATTTCTTGTCCAGCGCGGCGCCGTCGAGCAGGGGCGTCTGTGACGAAGCCAGCACCCGGGTCAGCGGCGCCGGGATCTGCTCCTCCGGTATCGCTCGGCCGGGACGAGCACCGCCGGCGGACTGTGCCGTATCCCGTGGCGAGGCGAACAGGTTGCCCGCGGGGGTGACCCCGATCTCGTACCGGCCGTCGGACCCGCGGCGCAGGAACACATCCGGCTGCCCCTCGAAAATGCCCGTCTCGAATCGCCGTCCATCCGGATGCACGCTGACGACGTTCATCCCGAGGCTGTATGCGGCGAGCACCAGCGGGGGATCCACTACCAGCGGATCGGTCGCTGTCAGCTGTTCGGCGGGGTCGGCCGCCAGCAGCGCGCGGGATCGGGCCAGCCAGGTGGTGGTGGCAGTCGTCTGCGGGGTCGAGCGTTCGAACTCGTTCAGGCTCTCGTGGATCCTGGCGCGCACGGCCGCGGCATCGGGCAGATTCGCTATCCGGGCGAGGGCGGCGAACAACGGATCTGCCGTGTCGCGCACCGGCTCCCAGCGTGTCGGCTCGGTGGGCCGCGCCGATACCCCGGGAGCCGGCGCGTTGCCGCTGTTCGGGGCGCGGGGCATCCGGGTATCCCGTGACTTCCCCGACGGCTCGTTCCGATACAGGCCGTAGGCGCCGGGGCCGCTCATGCCGAGGTACGAGAACTTGCCCAGCTGCGCGAGGTGAACCGCGACGATGCCGCCTCGGCGCGGCGTCGCCGGGCTCGACGGGTCCTTGCGGTTCGGATCGTCCGACCAGTCGGTGTCGCCGGGGCGCATCACCCGCTTGACGCGCTTCGGATCGGTCCAGTATTCGGTCCCGTCGGGTGTGCGCCAGCGCACGGTGCCGTCCGGTTCCTCCCGGTACACAGTGCCGTCGAGGCTCTTGAACATCCGGATTCCGTCGCCGGTCAAGCGGTACTCGGAGTACACCACCTTCTCGGGATCGTCCGGATCCGGATGTGGATCCCGGCGATACCGGGTGCCGTCCTCGAGCGTGCCGTACTGCTTGCCGTCCGGAGCCTCGCGGTGCCGGGTTCCGCCCGCGGGGATCGGTGTTTCCGGTTCCGGGTCGAGTCGATACTCGAGACCGGCAACCGGGGCGAGGTAGTCGTTGTTGTCGTCGAGCGGGTTGTCCACGAGGACCCGCAGCGGTGTGCCGGACGCGTCGCGCTCGACGCCGATGACGGTGTAGCTGTGCTGGGCGGTCAGGCCGGGTACGGCGTCACCCTCGAAATCCTCGGGCAGGCCCTTGTACTTGGAGATGCCCAGCGTCACCGCGGTACCGCGCTGGAGGGCGTAATCGATCTGCAGAGCGACCGCCCTGGCGCCGGGAGCGGTGCTGAGCGGCAACTCCCGATCTCTCGGATGCCCGGTGGTTATGCTGTCGAAGTACGCTGTCAGAGCGTCTTTTTCGGCATCCCACCGATTCGGCTCTCCCGGATGGCGCTCGGCCAGGTGGTCGGCCAGGGCTCGGTCGAGGTAGGCGCGGAATCCGGCGGGAGTCCTGGCACTCAGGTTGTTCTTGTGGTGCTCGCGTGCGGCGGCCCTGGCCTCCTTGTCGCGCGGACCGATCCTGTCCAGTTCCCGCTCCAGCTGGTCTCGCTGGACGCGGTGATCGTGTCGCAACAGGTGGTAGGTGTCGGCCAATTGGCGGGAGAACTCGAAGTCGACCGGACCGCTGTGGTCGTCGGATATGTTGGCGAGCACGATGTCGTGCAGTGTGTCGACGTCGAATCGCAGTGGGTTCAGGTAATTCCCGTCGTCGGTGAAACCGACGGGTTGGCGCCGGTTGCTGTTCCCGGACCGGAAGTAACCTCTGCTCAGTCGCTTGGCCAGGACGACGAGGTCGTGATCGGCGCCGAAATCGTGGAAGCCGTTGCCCTTGTTGAAACGGACGGCGTAGGCCTTCTCGATCATGCTGGCCCACAACGGTTCACCTGGCTTGTGTTGAACGAAATGCCCCGTGTCGGTGCCAGGGCTGAGATAAATCCGCTTGGTTACCCGGACCCACTCCGGCTTGCGGTCGACGATGAATCGGACGCTGACCGTACCGTCGCCGTGGTCGTGGACGAGCTCGGGGATCGCCGCGGGATCGCTCACGGCCATCGCCTTGAGATGCGATATCAGCGTGCAGTCGCCGATATAGCCCTGAGCGGTGTCCTCCGGTCTGACGCCGGCCGGTCCGAACAGCGGATCCGCGCTCCGGTCGGCAAGTGTCGGCAGGTCGTCCAAGAGCTGGGTGCGGGCCTTGATCCTGAATTCCTCGGACTTACCGGGGAGTTTCAGCCACCACGACTTCTCCTGTCCACGCCGGGGGGTCAGCACCACGGACGCCCCGAGCTTCAATCGCACCGTGGTCGGCCGATCGCGATCGTCTATGGCGGCGAATCGGATTTCACCCTCGCCCACGTCCCAGGTCAGTGTTCCCTTGTCGCGATTTCTCCGGGACGGCCGGAAGCGCATCCCCGAGTCGTCGTCCATGATGGGGATGTATCGGCGCTCCCCATCCGAGCGGAACTCGTAGTACCGATGCCCATGGCGTTCGACGATGTCCGCTTGTTCCTCGCCGGTGGGTGGGAGCCGGGTCAACTCGCCGTGGTGATCGAACACGACCAGGGTGTTGTTACCTCGCGGGCTGGGGAATTCGAAGGCTACGCCGGGTTCGGGCAACAGTTCGTGGCGCCGCCGCGAGGACAGATTTTCGTGGCGATCCCTTTCGCGCAGTGTCGGCGGTTCGAATCCCGGCTCCTCGAAGGTGACCCGGCGTCGCGGGGGCCGGCTCTCGAGTTGGAAGTCGAGTTTGTCCAGCAGGTCGTCTCCGAAGAAGGTCTCGCCGTCCTCGGGTGTGAATTCCGATGCGGTATCACGCTCGGAATTCGCGGTGCGCCTGTGCGGTGTGCTGCCGTCGCCCCGGCCATGGTCCATGCCGATGCGGGTGTTGCCCAGGGCGGTGGCGCCGGTGACGGTGATGTCCGGGGCCCGGTAGGCCGAGCCGTCGGGGCGATAGAACGCCGCGGTGACCACACGCAGGTCGCGGGGGGTGGGATGCTCGGAGAGGGGGTATCGCTGGTCGGTGGTGCGATCGACGACGACGATGACTCCCTCGTCGTTTTCGAGGTTGTAGGCATGTGCACCCACACCGAATTCGTTCTTGCTGTGGTAGGCGTCGACCACGACTGCCCTGGCTCCGTGCCCGAGCATGGGGTCATCACGCAGGATCGCGCCGATTGTGGCGTGGTTGTCCGTGATCGTCGCGGTGTCGAACTCTTGCAGCTCGGCCCCGGCAGCCTCCTGGAATCGCGGGACGGTGACACCGCCCAGCGCGACGGCGCCGAGCTTCCCGAGGTCGATCGGGGTGTTCGGTTTCCCGGCGGCGGTGTATTCGAGTGTGAGCGGTGCGCAGTATTGGCCCGTGAGCGTGTCTCGTGCTGGTGTGCTGCCGTCGGAGATGTGGTCGGGGCGCGCCGGGAGTGTGGTGGCGCCCTGGGTTGGTGGGCGCTGGTCCCGGGTCCGGCTCGGATGGGGACTGGAGCCGTCGGGGCGTGATTGCCCGGCGGCTGTGCGGGCGCGTCGGGCGGCGGGATCCTTGACCGACGAGAGGACCCAGCGGCGCAACGACGAGGGTCTCGACGGCCCTGGCCGGTGCGCTTCCCGGGTGAGGTCGTTGTACTTTCCGGTGGCGATTCTCGCGATGTTGCCGAGTGATTCCGAGGGGGTCGGATGGCCGTGTGCGTCTTTGGTGAATCCGAATTGCTGACGGTGCGCCGTCAGGCCGGTGTATCGCTCGGGGTATTCGGCGCGCAGGCGGCTGGCTCCGAAGTGTTCGCTGGCCGGTGAGAGGCCGTGGCCTGTACCGGCGAGTCGCTGCAGGGGACTCAGGATCGCTCCGCGCAAATTCGGATGCTGGGCCGCCATCCAGGTCACGGGGTCGTCCGCGGCGATCAGCGCGAATACTCGATCGGGTGGGAGACCGTAGTCGCTGGCGTGCCGTGCCGGGCCGGCGCCGGGGGATCCGAGCAGGGTCAAAGACGTGAGCGCCTCGGCCAGGTGGGCGCCGTGGGCGGCGTGGCTGGCGGTGACCGAGCCGTAGCTGTGCGCGAACAGGTGGATTTCCGGAGTCGATCCACTGTCGGCGAGCTGCCGTGCCCGGTGAAAGGCGGTCAACGTCCCGCGGAGCCGTTGAGCTCCGGCGACGGCCAGTGTGGGACGCGCCGAGCGCGCCATATGCAGCGGCTGGTTGAACCCGGCCGGCGTTTCGTAGTCGACCCACACCACCACCGCGGCACTGTGACCGGGTGATTCGAGCTGTATCGCCGCATAGTGGTTCATGCCGTTGACCACGTCCGGGCTCATCGTCGTCAGCTCGGTGCCGATCCCGGGGACATACCAGGACACCGACTGGGCGGTGTCGATATCGCCGAAGCTGATGACCGTGGTGCCGCGGCCGTTGAATGCGTCGGGATCGAGCTTCAACAGTGTCACTACGGGCGGGTCTATGCCGAACGTTCCGGCCGCGGTTCGTGCCTGTAGTTCGGCGCTGGACATGTTGTTCCGCATCGCGGACAGGTTGCGTAGACGTCGACGCTCGGTTGGCGACAGTGGTCTGGCTGTCGCCCGCCGTGGCAGCGCGTTGGCCGCCGTCAGCCGGGACAGCTCCAGTCGCAGATACTGCCGGTTCAGGGTGTCGCGGACCCCGGCGGGAACGGCGTCGGAATTGCGGAGGCCGGGGAAGGCCGTGGCCAGTGCGAGCTGATCTCCGGCCGGCAGGTCGGCGAAGCGCAGGGATTGCCACCACTGGTTGCCGGTGTCGCGCCACCAGTCGGCGACTGCCTGGAGCTGGTCGCGCTGTGCGTCCAGCGATTCCGGCGCCCGGGCGATGCCGTCGAGACCCGGCGGAGGGTGTGGGGGGAAGAACTGCGGTCGGCGGTCCGATGGGTGGAAAGCTGCCCAGGGGTCGTCGCCATCGATCCCGATGCCGGAGGGCCGCGACAGGTCCGCAGCAATCGTCTCGGCGCGGCTGCCGGAGTCGCGGGAGCGGGATCCGTCGCCGGAGATGCTGCGGCCGCGTTGTGGGCCGGCTGCCGAGCGTGCGCCGGCCGGATCCTTGTCGTGGGTGTCGACGCCGATTGGGACGTCGGCGAGGACCGCCGGGGCCTGGGAGTGCGGGGTGGACTCCACCGGAAGCCCCTGCGGCGTATAGAGAATCGCGGATGTGCCGGAGAGCTCGCGCGGTGGTTGTGGCGGGAACTCGTGCTCGAGTTCGAGACCCTTGTCGACGACGGTGATGGTGCCGTGGTGGTTGACCAGCAGGTAGGCGTGTGCACCGATGCCGTAGTCGTCGGCGGTGGCGTAGGAGTCGACGACGAGCGCGATATGGCCGTGGCCGAGCCGGCGCAGCTCCTCGGCGATGTCGTCGTGGTCGCCGAACGAACGAAGTTCGGCTCCGGCGGCATCCTCGAGCTCCTCGCGGACGATTCCCCCGGGCGTGGGTCTGTCGATGGTGCGGACGATGGGACTGTCGGTGCGAGCGCGGATTTCGGCGAGGCTGAGCGGGACGCAGTTGTTGAGGGGCGTGGTAGGGGTGTGGTCTGCGGTGGCGTCGTCCAGGACGGGGGTGTGTGGGGTACTGCCGTCGCCGTGGAAGGTGGTCCCGTCCGGGCGCGTGGTGGTGGGAGTCTTGGCTTGTTCCTTCGCCGCGGCCGGATCGGTGGCCCGGCCCGCGCCGAGCTGGTTGGGAACATGGCCTCGCGAGCCGGTGGACGAGTTCGTCCGCAGCCACGAGGATATCCGTGAGCCGGTGGTCCGTAAACCCGAGAACGGGTGTGTGGACAGCGATTTCAGTGTGCTCGGACCCCGAGTGGTGTCGAACTGCGGACGGATCGCCGGGGGAGTCGATGGCAGACCCGCGAAGGGTTTGCTCAGGCCGATGACGAGTTTGGTTGTCGGTTCGGTGTCGGCCTCGTCGTTGCCGGGGGTGCGGATGAGGGTGATCTCGGGGGAGTCGAGGAGTTGTTGCAGGCTTGCGGTGACCGGGGCGCTTCCGGTGAGGGCGTGCAGTTCGCCGGTCGCGGGTAGCCACATGTATCGTGCGCCGGATTCGTCGCCGAGCAGTGCGACCGTGGCCAGGGCGGCGGCGGACTTCCCGAACGAGGTTGTGGTGGACTGGGTGAACTTCGTGCCGAGTAGGTCGGTGAAGTCGTTCCAGGTCTTGGCGGGTGGGTGTTTGATCGGTTGTGCGGAGGGCTGTTTGGCCGGGGTCGGGGTGTGTGGGATCGGCGCGCCGGTCGGTATGGCGAGGTGGTAGTGGCTCTGGTGGATCAGGACCGTGGCGTGGGGTGGTGCGTTGGTGTCCGGGCCGAGGATGACCGTGGAGGTCGGGTATGCCTCGCTGCGCAGGCCGAGCAGTATGTTGCCGTCGCGTAGTACGGCGCTGGCCGCGCTGGGGACCAGGTGGCTGGCCGCGGTCGACCAGATCCCCTGGTTGGCCAGGTTCTGGACTTGCGTGGCGAAATGTTCCCGGAGGGTGCCGTTCTTCCTGGCGGCGAGCAGGTCCTGCAATTCTTCGGGGGTGATGTATCCGGCGTCGGGTGCTGCCCGGGCGGCGTCGATGAGAGTGTTGAATTGATGGTAGTAGCCGTTGCGTTCGTAGGCGTGTTCGGCGATTTTGACGGTGACGGCCCAGCGGAGTTTGGCGATCCGTTCTGCCAGTTCCTCGTCCGTGCTGGGTGCGGTCCGGTATGCGGTGCGTTCCATGGCGTAGAAGAAGCAGTCGCCGTTTCCGCGCATGGATTCCCAGACGTACCCGGGCGGTGCGGGGATCCCGCCCACGACCGGTGATCTGTCGCGCTGCCCTCGGATGGCGTTCGACGCGAAGGTCAGGGGTTTGCCCTGATCGCTTTCGCTCAACGCATCGAATACGAGTTTCTCGGCTGCGGGCTTCTGCGTCTCGGGTTTCTTTGTCTCGGAGTGTGATTGGTCGGCATCGTCCTTGGTTTCGGACTTCTCGGTCTCGATGCTCTGGTGCTTCAGGCCGGCCGGTGCGGACGATTCCGCCTGCTTCTCCGACGCGGCCTTCTCGGTCGATTTGTCTTGTCCCGCATCGTCTTCGAGTTTGTTCGGCTCTTCGTCCTCTGGTTCTTCGATGATGCTCGCGAGAGGATTCTTCGACGGGGGTGGCTTCGTGGCACCAGGCTTCTTCGTGCCCTTCGTGACGTCGGTCTTCTTTGTGCCCTTCGTGGTATCGGAGTGGCCCGGAGGTTCGGCGAAGGTCTCGAGTTCGGCGTCGGCGGAGACCCAGAGGGTTCCGTTGCGGCCCTGGATCTCGATGACCATCACGGCCTGGACGTAGTGGCCGTCGGACCCCTTCTTCTGTGAGCCGCGGCGCATATAGTCGGCGGTCTGCTGGCCCGTGCCACGGGGCGCGTCGTGGGCGACGGTCTGGCCGGCCAAGGGGATATTGGTCGGGGTGTTGCGGTTGTCGGAGTTGGCCGCGGGCGCGCCGAGACCACCGGAACTCTGGAAGGAGTAGGCCCTGCCGTTCTGGCTCAGATAGTTGTTCTCCGAGCTGGTGGTCTGCTCCATCGAGATTCGCTCGCTGGGCTGCATGACCACCGGCGAGTGGATCGAGACCTTGAGATAGACGCCCTCGTCCTTCACGGTGTTCTTCGCCGGGGTGAGCGCCCTGCCGGGTGGCACGTCGCTGTCGAGGAACGAGGCGACGGTCTGGGAGCCGAACCGGACCAGCTTGCCGGTGTTCGCCAGCGATTGCAGCACGCTGAGCGCCGAATTGGTGAGGTTCGACTGTTCGAGCACGTCGGACTCGGGAGTGAGGAACTGGAGCGCTTTGGGCAGACTCGATTGCAGGTAGGTGAGCATCGACCAGAGGGCGTGTGGTTGCCGGCTGAGATCGAGTGTGGGGTCGACTACGCGCAGTGCCTGGATCAGTTCGGTTTCGCCGGCGAAGCGGCGCAGAACGAACGGCTTGTCCGGCTTCCAAGGCTCCTGGGTGAGAAGGGATTTCAGCTCGGCCGGGGGGTTCATCTGGATGGCGACGGACCCGTCGGGGGCCGGTTCGCTCGGCTCGGTGGGATCGGATTCGTAGATTCCGGGTGTGGTGTTGCGCCGTTTCGCGCCGGCCCGTGTCTCGGACGTGTGGAAACGGACGAGAGCGTCGGCCACGACGACCTTGCGGTCGTCCGGCTCGGGCTCGGGCTCCCGCTCGGCCTCGGCGTCCTCCTCCAGCGGAGGGAGGACCATGGCGGCGAGGTTCTGCCCGTAGTAGATCAGGCCGCGTCCCAGGAGGGCCAGGCCGTCGTAGCCCTTGGAGGCCAGGTCGGCCAGCAGCGCCTCGGTCAGCAGTCGCGAGGTGACCGTGACGCCGACCTCGTAGGGGATCGTATAGGTGGTGGTCGTGGCGGCGCGCGTCCAGGCGCCGCTCCCGCGGATCGCCTGGTGGGTTCCGTCGACGACGCTGGTTTCCCCGGCGCTGATGGTGCCTCCGGGTTGCAAACCGCTGGCGACCTTACCGCTGGGGCTGATGATCCCCTGGAGACCACGGGTGATGCGCTTGCCGGCGCTGGTCGCGCCGGGCAGGGGCGCCCTGCTTTTCTCGGGGACGGACAGGCCATTGCCGTCGGCGCCGCTGAAGGTGCGCCGATAGTCCAGCATGGCGCTGTCCTCCAGCAGCCTGGGGTTCAGCTTCGCCAGGTCATCGAGGTCGGCGTTCGGATCGATGCGGGCGGTGAGTTTGATCGTGACCAGGCGTGGAACGATGAAGCGGGCGTCGATGAAGCGAATGATCTCGCGGGCGTTCGGTCCGCCGTTGAGCAAGCGCAGTAGGCCGAGGTCGCTGGTCGCCTTGTTGATTCGGGTCCGGACGCCGGGTATGTGGCTCCACGACTTGGGGTCGGTGACGGCGCCGGCCTTCGAGTGCACGTGCTCGACGACGAGGTTTTCGAGGGCATTTCTCTCGCCCCTGACGTTGACCTTGGTGATGATGCCGGAACCGAGTTGACCGGTGTCTCGATATCCGGAGGGCGGGGGATCCTCGGATTTCGACCCCGTTTTCAGATCGGGCTCGAGTTTTTCGCGGACGAGCTTGGCCAATTCGGGGTTGCTGTCCAGATCCGACCTGGTGAGGTAGAACATCACCGCGTCCGGGATCTCCACGGAGTAGGCCTTGGTGCGGGCCCCGCCGGGAAAGGGGTTCCGGTACATGTTGCGCGTCGCGGCGGTGACGCTGAGGATGTACTCGGCATCCGCGGTGAACTCGTACATGGGTTCGGCGCCGTAGGTGTAGGAATAGTTCGCATTGCTGATGGACTCGGCGGCGCTGTGGTCCTGTTCGGACATGGTGCCTTGAACGCCGAGGGCGATGCTGCCGTATGTCTCTTCCTCGGCGTCATCGGCGGATGTCTTGTGGAACAGGGATCCGGTCGGTCCGCCGCGGTGGCCCTTGAAATTTGTCACGCCCTGACCGGAGCGGTCGGCGATCAGGCGCCAGTTCTCGGAGTCCATATTCGTGGGCTTCCGCTCGACCACCCTGATGTTCTTGATGGCGCCGGCGACCGTGCCGGTGAAATCGAGACCGCTCACCGCGCCGTCGTCGGCGGGGGCGTCGATGGGGAGGTAATTGCTGAACAATTCCGGCGCGGCCAGGCTGCCGGGCATCAGCGTGGTGTCGAAGACCTCGGCGGTCATCGACTCCGGATTTCCGTCGGGCTCACCCAGCGCCGTCCACGAGATCCACCGGCCGAGTCCGGTGGTCCTGTCCACTACGTACCAGGCGGGCTTCAGGAGCGCCTTGCCTACCGCCGCCCAGTCCACTGTCAGCTGGGGCTCTTCGGTGTTCCAAGGTGCGTTCAGGGGCTGGTCGGAGGGGAATGCTCCGGGGATCGACTGCTCGATCGGCGCGTCGTCCTTCTTCGGCGCCAGGTGCGCGGGGGGCGGCACCGTGAGTTCCGATGTGACCTGCTGCTGGATGAGCTCCGCGGTGGTTGCGGCCTCCTCCTCGGCGGCGGCCTTGTCGTCCTTGGCCTCCTTGGCTACGGCCTTGCCTGATTTGTCGAGCGGGACCAGGGCGATCGCCTGTTCCGACTTGTCCTCCAGCACTCGCTCCTCGTCCGGCTGGTCCTCCAGATCACGGGGGAAGGAGCCAGGCATGAGCCCGACGGCGGCGCGAGCGGCCTCCCGGATGGATCTCATCTCTTCGGCGAGTTCGGTGAGGGCCTTGGCGGCGAGCGGGCGCAGTACCGCGCTCGCGGTCATGAACTCCGTCATGGCGTTCGTCAGGTATTTGTGATCGTCACCCTTGGGGATCAGTGAATCCTTGGCGGGGTCGAGGGCACGGGTCTTGTGCGTCGATCGGGGCGGCGCGACGGCGGGCTTCTCGGCTTCGGAAAGGGTGAGATGGGTGGGCACGGCGGCCCGGACGACGCCGTCGTTGGAGACAGGCGCGGGATCGGTCTCGTGGCTGTCGGTGACCACCAATATGTGGACGACGGGCCAAGAGAAGAACTGCGTCCCTTCTTTCTTGGGTGTGTGGGCATATCGGTTCTCGGCCGAGTTCCAGCCGTGATTCCGGACGGAGTCCCAGCCGGTGGCGCGTGTGTACGCCATGGCGATTCGGCCCGCTTGTCTCCCCGTGGTGCTGTTCGGATTGTTGAGCTGGGCATTGATACTGAGACTCGTAGCGAGCGGCTCGTTCGAGTACTCCTCGCCACTGGTGGTGCCGGAGCCCGCGTAATTCATGGTCGGGAACCCGGGCAGCGTCCAGTCGTGGGAGACGTCGTCGTACGGATCTTTCGCGAGGTACTTGCGCTGCGTGACCAGTGTGGCGGAAATGCTTCGGGTGTTGGTCTTGCCGGACAGTTCGAACCACTTGGGGGCGCCGCCTTGGAGCGCCTCGTTCACTGTTCCCTTCAGGCTGACTCGACCTTTCATCTGGTCGAGCTTCTGCCTGTTCGCCAAATTCATCATGCCGCGGGCGGCGAGGTATTTCTCGAACCAGTCGAACAGCGGCTCGGTGCCCTCGACGCTCAGCGGTGTGGTGGTCAGTCCGAACTGTTCCAGGTGCAGCAGCTTCCCCGTCGGATACCGGCGCTCGGTGGGTGGGTGGCCGAAGGATTTCACCGACGGCACGAGCATATTGACCGGATAGCCTTTGCCGCCGTGCAGTGGTGACCGCGGATCAGGTAAGAGCGGGGGCCCGTCCGGGCGGACCAGGTCGACGTGGATGGTCGCCGTGGGCGTCACATGCAGCAGGTCGCTCTCGTTGCGCAGGGTGCGTGCGGTGACGCCGCGGCTGCTGTGATTCTGCGAGTGACGGAACTGGTTGGTGATTCCCAGTCGCGGGAAGGTGACTCGAACGTCCAGGGGTGAGAAGACACCGGTCGCAGTACTGTCGGACGCCCCCCAGTACGACATCGGCGCGAGCAGCACGCCGGTGGAATTGGTGACCGTCGAGATTCCCTGTACGGTCACCTCCCGGATCGTGTAGAGCTCGAATCGCATTTTCTTCGCGATCGGCCCGGTAATCCGGGTGCCGTCGCTCATTTTCAGAGTGAACCGCAGATAACCGATCTCATAGCCGTTTTCCGTATACAGGGTCGGTGAGACCACGGTGTCGTCCCACATCTGCTGGATGAGATCGTGGAAATTATCGGGGTCGAAGAACGTCCACAAATCTTCGACGGAAGGTTCGGCGAGTCTGGAGAAATACGGGCCGAACGAGGCGACCACGTCCGCATGGATCTGGTCGGTGTCGGGAACGTCGTGCGTGCCGTACAGGGTGTCCCGCAGCAGGCTCATCGGCACCGGGACCGTCGCGAGATCGTCCGGATCGGCGGTGGGTATCTTGCCGGTGGTCATGAACGTCGGGAAATGTGCCCGGAGGATGTTCGGCGCCTTCTCCTCGATGGCCTTCCATCCCGTCAGCCGTTGCGGCGAAAAGAGATCGGAAAGGCCCTCACCGAGGCGCAACTCCCATGTCGGCTCGAGATCATAGGACTCGTGGTCGCCCTGGCTGCGCATTTTGGAGGTCGTCTTGACGATGCTGGAAGCATGGGAACCGGAGTTCAGCTCGTTGAGCCTGGCATCGAGCTGCCAGTTGGCATATGTCGCGTGCAGCACGCCCTTGCTGTACGGCAATTTGTTGGACTGAGCGAACGATCCGGACCGTACCGTGGTGTTGCTGAATCTGTTGCCGTTCCTCGTGGATTCGGTACTGAAACGCTGGATACGAGTCACCGGCGGTTCGGCGCCCGGTGACGTCCGCTTCGGCGACGGTCCGAGGGCGCGCAGCGAAAGCCGCAGGAAGATCGGATATTTCTTACCCTTGTACACCACGTTCAAGGGCATTCCCGACACGCTGAGCAGGCGGCCCTTCTTATTGCCCAGCAGCTCGGAAGTCAACTCCCTCTCGACCGCTGCCCGGAATTTCTTGTCCTCGCGGCCTCCCGTCACCTCTCGGATGACATGCTCGCGCAGCCACGTCACCGTCTCTTCGGGAATCGGCTCGTAGTAGACCAGATTCCCCTGGCCGGTGCGCCGGTTGCCGAAGCTCTGCATCGTGGGGGTCAGGTCGTGCGGGTAATCGACCTCGAACGTACTGGCCAGGTCGAATCCGTAATAGGTGTCACCGTCGTTGGGGTCGGTCGACTTCGGCGATTGCTTCGGTTCATCGAACAGGCCGCCGAGCACATAGTCTTCGTGACCCTCGAACAGTGAGGTTTCGGCCGGGGTGACGGCCGGAGTGTGCTCGTCCTGCGGAGTCTTCTCGGCATCCTTAATGCGCAGCGGCGAGTTCTTCCGTGGCCGTGACGGCCTGCGAGTCTTATAGGCAGGTTCGTGATCGGTGGTGTCGTCGACTTGTTTGGCGGGTTCGTCGACTTGTTTGGCGGGTTCGTCGACTTGTTTGGCGGGTTCGTCGACTTGTTTGGCGGGTTCGTCGACTTGTTTGGCGGGTTCGTCGACTTGTTTGGCGGGTTCGTCGACTTGTTTGGCGGGTT
>NZ_JAGPOX010000017.1 GCF_019038435.1 Nocardia alni | reverse complement strand
GGTGAGGGTGCCTATGCGTTGGTCGGAGAGGATTTTCGCGGCGGCGGGGACGGCCTCGAGGTGGCCGAGGAGGGGTTGGTGATCGGCGGTGAATTCGTTGCTGTGCAGGAAGGGGTGTCGCAGGATGGTGTCGCCGATGCATTCGGTGGACAGGGCGTTCAGCACGGCCAGGCCCTGGGGGGATGCCAAGGAGTTCAGGGTGTTTCGCAGTTCGGGGTAGCGGGCCACGAAGCCGTTGACGGCATAGCCGATGACGCCGCCGATCAGGTTGCCGTCCACACGTTGCAAGGTTGCGACCAGATCAGCCGGGGGTGCGCCTGCCCAGGTGCCCTTCAGGTTCAACTCGGGGGCGTACGTGGGCTGGAGTTCGGCGGCCGCGGCCGTCGCGCCGCCGCCCTGGGAGTAGCCCCAGAACACCACGGGGTTGCCGGAACCCACATGCCCGAGATTATTTGCCGCGCGGGCGGCGTCGAGGACCGCGTGCGCCTCCTCGACACGGTTGACGTAGGTGTGCATCCCGGGGGTGCCCAGCCCGATGTAGTCCGTGACCAGGACCCGAGCCCCGAGTTCACTCCAGGCCCCGGCCGAGATCGCCTCCTGGTTCGGAGATACCGAGAGCTGATCGGGGGAGACGACGAAGCCGGTGGAGAACGCGATCGAGGGCGCGCACTGGCGACCCTGACCGGAGGTGCCGGGGGCGATCACCACCGTTGGGCGCGGCCCGCTTCCCCGCCAGGGGTGTGTCGCGTCGAGGAAGGTGCCGCTGACCGCGACGGGTACGCCGTCCTGGGTGCGGGAGGTGTACATGACCCGCTGGGCGCTCACCGGCCAGCCGTCCTGACCGGGCAGCGTCGCGAAAACCGCCATCGGTTCGGATTTGACGATAGAGCCTGGTGCGCTGGGCAATTGGGCGGGCGGCGTGTAGAACGGGTCGATCGGCGCCGCGGCAGCCCCCGTCGCGCCGATCCACGATCCGGTCGCTACGGCCAGGCCGGCGACGGTCAGGGCAGCGAGGCGGCGCAATCGAGAAATCTGTTGGCGCACTGAGGTTCTCCGTACTTCATACTCGTCGTTGAGCAGGGGTGGATCAGATGAGGGTGCCGACGTCGTGGGTGACCAGATTGTCCAGCGCGCGTTCGGCGACGGCCGCGATGGTCATCGAGGGGTTACAGGCTGCGCAGTTGCCGGGCAACAGCGCGCCGTCGAGCACATAGAGGCCGCGCTGGCCGTTCACCCGGCCGTCCAGATCGCAGACCCGGCCCATCGTCGCACCGCCGAGAGGATGCCAGGTAGACGGGAAGACCAGGTTCGTATCGGTGAGCATACTGCCCGGACCTGCGATCTTGTGGACCAACGGCCCGATGTGCCCGTTCTGGATGACCGCGTCCCCCTCCTTGGGCCACCGCAGTACGGCGTCGTCGGACGCGGGGACGTAGTCGAAATGGCCACGGGCGCTGCTGACTCCGTAGCCGACGAGCATCGTGCTGTGCGCGTCCATGCCCATCGGCGGGATCGACGCCTGGATCACGGTGGACGCGGAGGCAGGGTCGCTCCAGTTCAGGCTGCCGAAGACGACCGGCCCGCCCTGTGCGACGCCGAACGGCTGTGCCGGATCGGTCCACACGTAGATGCGGTCGGCGTTGGTGCCCCAGTTGCCGCCCAGACCGTCCGGCATATCCGGAATGTGGCCCTTCGCGGCGGCGCGCACCAGCAGTTTGGTGGTATTGAGGCTGCCCGCGGCCATGATCAGCGCGGGCGTGGTGAGGATCAGATTCTCCAGAACCTTTCCGCTGGTGTCGATCCGGTTGGCGTGGACCGTCCAGCGGCCGTCCTTCGCGCGCTCGATATCGGTGACCTCGTGCAGTGTGCGCACCTCGGTCCGGCCGGTCGCCTCCGCCGCCGCGATGTAGGTGACGTCGACCGAATGTTTACCGCCGTTGTTCACCCCGAGCGCCCCCGCGCCGTTGGTGTAGGAGGGAGTCATCTTGCCGCGCAACTCATCCAGCGCGTAATTCCAGTCGATCGGCATCGGGATCTTCGAGACGGGCAGGCCCGCCTTCCGGGCATGATCGGCAAAGACCCTGGCAGCCAGATAATTCGGGCTATCGATCAGCTGGTCAGGTGCGGTCTCGATCTGCAGCATCCGCGCGACGCGCGGGTAGTGCACCCGGTTCATCAACGCCCAGTCCAGCCCCCCGGGGAACTGGGTGTAGAAGGCCGCCTCGGTGGGCTGCAACGTCATGCCCTGGTAGACAAGCGATCCCCCGCCAACGCCGGCCGCGCACAGCGCGGTCATATTGTCCCCGGCCACTGCCTCGAGCAGGCCGGTATACGGCTCGAAGACCATCGGCACGCCGAACGGCTGCGGGTCGGAGCGATACCACAGCATCCGCTTGTCCGGCTTGGTGGCCAGCGGGAACGTCGTGGAATTCGGACCTGTGGACCAACGCCTTCCGCGCTCGAGCAGCAGGACCGGAACACCCGCCTGCGCCAGCCGTAGCGCCGCGACGCCTCCACCGAATCCCGAGCCGATCACGATGACCCGATGCTCTTCGCGGGTGACCGGAACCCGGGCCGCGCGCGCTGTTCCCGTGCCCGGCAAGGCGATTCCCGCCGCAACCGCGCCTGCCGCAGCCGCGCCGAAGAAGGAACGACGAGTAATTTCGGGCATCTTCTTTCCTCCCGTGCCCACCGACGAATAAGTCCGCGCGGTGTCAGAAGGTGCATCGGTGCGCGAAGTCCGCCCGAACGGTGGACTCGGGCCGCGTGCTAAAACTAGACACTATTGGCTAGAAGTGTCAAGATATGGTTACCGAACAGTAGGTAACTGCGGATTCTCCCGCAGGTGCGTCGGATCGACGACAGGCCGGTTCCGTGTCGTCGCCGGCAGCGCCGGGAGGAACCAGCGGATGAGGAAGCGTCGCAGGTCGTCGTCGTCGCGGAGGTCCGGATCGTCGAACAGCACTACCGCGGCCCCGAGATGCACCGCGAACTGGGTGATGCCGTCCAGTTCCGGTTCGAGGCCGGGGTCCAATGCCACTAGAGGCGAGAGTAGTTCCAGGACAACGGGTTTGGCCCGTGCGGCCATCCCCGTGTCGAAGAGCGGGTTGCCGTGATCGGCACGCAGGAGAACGGCCAGCACGGGATCCTCGCGAGTTACCGCCCGGCAGGCGACGATAAGTTCGACCAGATATTCCGGCACGTTGTCGATCGCGGCCAGCCGGGCACGGATATCGTCCAGCGACCGCACGAGCAGATCCACGATCGTCTGCGACACCAGATCCTCACGTGACCCGAAATTCGAGTAGACGGTCTGCCGGGTCACCCCGGCGGCCTGTGCCACCGCGGCGATATTCACCCCGCCGAAGCCCTCGGCGGCGATCAGTTCGAGCGTGGCGTCCAGAATCTTGCTGCGCGATCGCATATCCCCAGTATCGTCGGTCGGTTTGTGAGCTGTTAGTGCGGCTTCGCACCAAGTTGTCGAACTATCACAGCCGGGTAACCGCCCGCTGTGTGCTCCCGGCTCGAGAGCCTTTCCCGGAGCGATTCCTTCGCCTATGAGCAGATCCACCAACGCCGCGTGAGTCCCTCCCGGGATCTGCGATCGCACCAGCGGACTGAGCGTCCCGACCAGGCAGTACCGCAGCACTACGGCGGTCGAGAGCACCGAAGTGCCTATCCTCCGGAGACCCTAGCCGGTGGCACGGGACTTCGTCACCGCGGTGATATCCGACCGGTTTTCTGTCGAAGTGCGGCGTCCAATCGGTCGCGCACCGCGGTCTGGGCGGCGACGCGTTCATCGAGCACCCGCAGGCGCTCGCGGGCGACACGCAGCCCCGGCTCCGACGCGGGGGCGGCAGATACATCGCCGTCCAGACAGGGCAGGAAGACGCGAACGTCGTCCAGGGTCAGCCCGGCATCCAGGAGATAGCGGATGTTGCGGACTCGCGTTGCCGCGTGCTCGCCGTATACGCGGTAGCCGTTGGGCGCCCGATCGGATTCGATCAATCCGGCCTGTTCGTAGTGCCGCAAGGCACGCGTCGTGGCGCCGGTGTCCTTGGCCAGCTCGCCGATCCGCATCCCGCTACCTCCCGAACTAGGAGTATCACGCCACGACAGCGCCGCCATCGACGGAAAGTACCACTCCGGTGACGAAGGACGCGGCCGGTGCGGCAAGGGCGACGATGACACCGGCCACCTCCTCGGGCCGGCCGATCCGGCCCAGCGGAGTGCGGGCCAGCTGCCACTCCCGTACCGCCGCCAACTGCGCGGGCGTGAGTCCCTGATGCTCACCGATCGGCGTATCGATCGCACCTGGAGCGACTGCCACGACGCGGATCCCACGCGATGCGAGTTCGACCGCCCAACTACGAGTCAGCGATTCCAGAGCGGTCTTGGTCGCGGCATAGATCGAATTCCCCGGCCACGCCCGATAGCCGACCGACGTGCTGACATTGACGACCACCCCACGCGAGGCCTCCAACACCGACAGCGCCGCCCGCGTCAACATGACCGGAGCGACAACGTTGGTGGCGAGCTGCGCCGAGATCGCCTCCGCCGACACCGCGGCGAGCTCCCCGCCACGGACGATACCCGCATTGTTGACCAACACATCCAACCGGCCGAACCTCTCCCGCACGCTGTGCACGATCCGTTCGGGCTCGCCGTCACTGGTCAGATCGGCCACCAACGGCACAATCCGCCCATCCCCTGCCGCGGTCTCCTCGAGCACACCACGTCGCCGCCCGATCACAATCACCCGGGCACCTTCAGCGGCGAAGGCACGGGCCGTGGCCCGGCCGATACCCGTACCACCCCCGGTAACCACGACGACCCTGCCACCCGGTGATGCGATCCGACTCATGCGGCTCATCGTCCAACGTTGACGCCAACGACAAGGTCAAGCGCAGCCTCTGTACCTTTTGCCAACTCCCCGCCGGGTAGCGCCCCAGGCAGGTACGGCATCTACCCGAAACCGTACCCGCCATAATCTGCAAGTTTTCGCCACGGTCGGTTTCGCCCGGCGGCGGCGTTCCGGTGGTGGTGCGCATGAACACCGACGACATCGATGATCGGATTGACCCGTTGCAGGCCGATGGGCTGGCCTGCATCGTGTGCGGGGCTGATTACCTTCGCGTCCGCGTTCCGCCTCTGCCAGTCGGCCGTTCGGTGACCTGCCATTGAGAATCACCCGCCCATCTGTGCATGCGGTTCTCTCGCACACGGCTTACCGACGCCGTTCACCGACGGCATTCGGCGTCACCCGCCAGGCGCGAAACGGCCTGGGCACGACAACGGTTCCATCAAGCCGGATCAGACCGAGCTGGTTGTCAGAAGCGAACGTGATCCCTCACCGCCCGAACGCCCCGGGGCGTTTGTGTTTCTTGGCGATGAATCTCGCGACCCGCTCGCCTGCGAAGAAAAAGATTGGCCTTCGCCACGATGTACTCCACCCGCAACAACGCCCGATTCCGGCCGGTCATGTCCCGAAGACGTCAGACTGTCTGAAGCTGATTGAAGGCACGTTGCGCGCATCGGCGTAGCTGGTCGTCGTCCAAGCCGCCAGCTTTCTCACGCAGGGCCCGGTCAGCGACGTATTCGTCAACGTCACCGAACAGCTGCTCCAGAATGTCGAAGACTTGCCGGGGGAAATCGGTTGCATCCGCTTTGAATGTCGACAGGTATGCATCCTCGAACTCGGGTGCTGTCATTTCACCGGTGATGAACGGGCGAATCAACGATTGATAACGGTTGATCGTTTCGGTGATTTCGATGTTTTTTGACATATCCTCACAGGCTTCCGCGGTCTCTGATGTTTTGTTCCTGGGCGGGGCTGAGTTTCCAAGCAGACCAGAAGTCTCCATTTGGTTTCTAAATAACCACAGTGCTGTCATTCGGATTGTAGTTCAAGATAGCCGACTGCTTCTGATACGTGCCGTCGATATGTATGGATTGTCCCATTTCAAACTTCAGGTTTTTGGTGTATTCCTCGGATCCCGCTGGCCACGGCTCGGTGACGCCGAAATCGGGCGCGTGTTTGAACTTCTTCTGAAGTGGCTCGTATCGACATTCAACGGTACTTCATCGACCGTCTTGACGTTCGATGCGATGACCCTGCTCTCGTGCCCAACGTCTTCCTGACCGTCGGGAAGTTTCTCCTCCGGAGGAGGACCGTCCCCCGGCTATTCGCGATACAGAGGCGCCTCCCCGCCACCAGCACCGCCATCCACCCCGGCCTCGGGTACATCAGGCTCGTCGTGCACGGGACGGAATGCGATATCGATCGCCGAGGCAGTGGTGGTATCGGCATGGCCGAGGCCGGCCAGCGCGGTTCGCATGGCCATGGTGTGGGTCTGTGCGCCGTGGTCGAGGACGGCGAGTGCGGTGGTCGCCGTCGGCCCGAGGGCAATCGCGGTAGCGGTTTGAGCGGAGGTGACGGTGACGGTGACGGCGATGTGGTAGCCGGCGAGCTCAGCGTTGCGAATCGCTTGCAGAGCAGCGCTATCGGCGGCGCTGATCAGCTGGTATCCGAGCTCGACGTGCAGTTCTTCGGCCATGATCGTCTTTCCCCTGACACTGCCGACATCGTTGCGGTGTGCGGCTTACCTGTATCTGGCACAGCAGACGGCACGGCCGATGATCGGAACGGGGCAACCAATGGAGCCGATCAACGATCCCCTCTATGCTGCGCACACGGCGTTGACCGGGCAACGCGCGAGCGAGACGCCGCCAGGCGGCAGCGTCACGGTGGAAACCGGCGCTGATGGTCGTATCCATGCGATCCGGCTCACAGACCTGGCACGCCGCGCGGACCCGGACAAGCTCGTCGCCGCCATCGCCGAGGTCCACAATGCAGAGCTGGACAAGGCGCAGGCCGCAGCCGCGGACACGATCACGCGGCTAGTGAACGATCCCCGGCTGGTGCATCGAATCGCTCAACGATTTGGTGACGGCCGCGGAAGCGGGACGACTCAAGCTGCCGACAGAACGAGGAGACGACACCGACGGGACGGCGTTTCCACCACGCGAGTATGGCCGGACAGCGGAAATCAGCATCCCGGAGGCGACGGACCGCGCCCCGGCTGGTGGCTGAACGATGCCGGGGCCGGCTCGGCTGACATGACCGCTGTGGCCCGCAGCGCGGCGGAGTCACCGGTTGCGGCCGACCCCCTGTCGGCACCCGGCGAGACCACTGCGAGACGCCGAGACACCGGCACGGACCTGCGAGACCTCCGCCCCGCACCAGGCTCACCGGTCTCGGCGACACCCCGGGGACCGCCCCCTGTCCAGGGCGGATCGGAAAGTTCAAACGAGCGCCGCGACGGACGAACAGTACGAGTGGTTCCTCAGCTTATTCGAGCTGCGCGGACGGGTGCCACGCCCTCTGACGATCCATGTCGAGCACACCGATATCGACGGGCGAACCCACATCATCGAGTTCGAACACGGCGACGCGCGCCTCGTCGCCCACGAGATCGACCACCTGCACGGACACCTACACCGACCGCATGAGGCCCGACGCCGAACCGATCCCTGTTGAGCAGTACCGAGGAAACGGCACCAACTGGACCTGCTGACTGGATCGGGTCGTCGGTCGAATCCACTGCCGCCCCTTCCAGATTCCCAACCAACAGCCCGCCGAGCCAGATGGATAAGCTCCTGGGAAGTTATGCACCAAGGCACATCGAACCCTGGGGGGGACAATCATGGCTGACGAGCTGCACGCCGACCCCTCTCGCCTGCACGAACTCGCCACAACATTCCACCGGACAGCACAAGCCATCGACGCCATCACCACGAACACCACCACCGCGACGGTGGCAGCGTCCCTGGCCGGCGCGAGCATCGGCGCCGCATGCGACTCCGGCGCGCAGACCGCGCGCGCCGCAATGGATCTCGTCGTCGGCCACTACAGCACCCTGTATACGGGCACCCGGACCAGCGTCGAGTGGTACGTGACCGCCGACGACGAGCACGCTCGCCGCATCGACGTTCTGCGACGGTCGCTGTGACCGACGCCGCACGGCCGACGGTGTCCCAGGCACGAGCGTGGGATGCGAACCCACTGCTGCACCAGGCCAATGAATGGGAAGACGCGCACGACCACCTCGCCCGGCACACCCGCACCGCCTCGGACTCCGTTGATGAATCGACTGAATACTGGCGCGGGGCCGCAGGCGACGCGATGCGCAACCGCCACCTCCTGGCCACCACCGCCGCACAGACCATCCAAACCGCGCTCTGGGACGGGGCGACGGCGGCCCGCCGCGGATACCAGCAGATCAGCGATGCCAACACCACTGCCCTGCAAGCGATCAACCTCGCCGAACTCGACGGCTACGAGCTTGCCGAAGATGGCACTGTCACAGTCAGGCCCGTGCAGGTAGCGGCGGCTCGTGCACTCGGTTCTGGGAAGTCGGTCATCGCTTTGGCGGCCCTCGATCAAGGTGCGCTCACGCATACCGCTGCGGTGCAATCAGCGTTGGCTGGTCTCGGTGCTGCCGATGGCCAGACCAGTGCAGCAATCAATTCCGCGTTTACACCACTGCAGGCGATGGACATCGCCGCGCCGATGCGGACGGGATGGATCAGCTGGCTCACCGATGCGTTGGTCATCGTGGCGACCATCCCACTGGACGACATCGGTGTCGGCGAGGGAATCGACGCGGCCACTATCGCCGCGATGCGTCAGGTCGGCAAGGATGCCGCTGAGCAGGCTGCCAAGAAGGGCGCGTCCAAGGACGAAGCGGTCCAGGCAGGCAAAGACGCTATGCGGAAATACGCACAAGAGCACGCAGCGGGGTCGGCGTGGAAATCCGATTTCGATGCGTTGCCGAAGGGAGACCAACCTACCGTTCGCACGGTCGGAGACTCGCAACGGCTTCGCAGCCTTTTCGATAAATGGACAAAGGGGGCTCAGAAACTTCCTCCGCGAGGCCCCAAGGTACCCGAGGTATATAAAAACAACGATGGGGACGTCATACAATGGAGGACATCGTCGAAATCCGGTGGCGAAACGATAGACATCATCCAGCAGAACGGAAAAATATTGAAGGTGCATGTTAAATGACATACATCGAACCGATCATCGGCAAAGTACTGGACGAGGGCCGTGACGATTGGGTCATGATCGACCAGCTGGTCTGGTATGCCAAGCAGACGTCTGAAGAACAGGGCCGCGACCTGGAACAGGTGACCACCGATTTGCTGAACTTCCTGCTGGCACACGACCTCGTCGTCGTCGGTGAGCTCGGCGATCCGTTCCAGCGATGGGACGGTTCACCTGCAGAGCTGGTATCGAAAGTCGTCGCCGCATTGAAATCCTTCGACTGGATTCCCCAGGGGGCCACCGAGATATGGCTGGCCAATACCAAGAATGGGGACTCGTGGGGTGCCCATTCGCAAGGATGAACGGAGCTGACCGAATCGCCCCTGGGCGTTCCCAGTAAGGCTTGGTTCGTGCGTGTGACGTTGTCCGACTACCTCGCACGGCATAATCGCATCGCATCGGACTCGGTCGATGAATCGACCGACTACCGTAGCCGAGTCTCTGGTCCAGGTCGGCGGTTGGATCGGCTATCTACTCGAAACTACGTCTGCCCATCGCCCGCGACGGCGGCGTCGCCGACGTCCTCGACGAGGCAACACATCCCAGCCGCCGGTTCGACGTCATGATCTGCGAATCGGTGTCCCGCGTCGCCCGCCGTACCTTCGAGGGCCTGTCGATCGAGCGGGAAGTCGAACGCGCGGAGGTATCACTGTTCGCGGCCAACGAGCCGATCACCCTGTCCGGCAGCCGCGCCCAGCGGATCCTGCAACGGCGGATCAACCAGTCCGTCGCCGAATCCTCGACGCCTACCGCGCGGCAACAACCGGGGCCGCGCCGACAAATACCTCGGCCATCCCAAGGCCGTATACCTCCGCGAAGGCACCGTACCCCGACCGCCCCGGCACCGCCGACATCGCACTCCTGGACGCCCTGCCCTATCTGACACTCCATCTGGCCGACGCTCCGGAACCGCTGCTGCGCCGCCTGTTCGAAATCACCCAGCTCGACATCCGGTCGCACAACGACCGCGACCAGGTGACCATCACCATCACACTGCCCGCCGACCAACTACCCGACATCGCCCACGCGGCCGGAAGGATCACCAACATAATGCCCCCTACACAACAAACACCTGCCCACACGGCAGAAGTGGCTTGTGTAGACGCTGTACGTGCCCCCAGTCGGACTCGAACCGACACTGTGCGGATTTTAAGTCCGCTGCCTCTGCCAATTGGGCTATGGGGGCGACCGGGATAGCGTACCGAAGTCGTACGTCCGTCTCGGAATTTCCTTCGAAATCGGCTAGTGGACGCCCTCCATCAGGCGGCTGACCCGAGGGGCCAGGAAGTAGACCACGATGCCGACGACGATGGTGACCAGGCCGGTGATGCCGAAGTAAGCGACCTCGTCACGGGGGGTGTAGTAGTCCGACAGGACGCCGGACATCGAGGTGCCGATGGCCACGGAGAAGAAGTACAGCGCCATCATCTGGGCCCGGAACGCCTCGGGCGCGAGCTGGGTCGTCACCGCAAGGCCGATAGGAGACAGTGTCAGTTCCGAGACAGCGAACGCGGCCAGGATGAAGAACACCAGCAGGGCGGGGACCGATTTGCCCTCGAAGCCGTGCAGCAGGACGAACAACATGAACGCGATACCCATGCCGATCACGCCGTAGGAGAATTTGCGTGGCGTGGTCGGGGCCCTCGTACCCAGGCGGGTCCACATGATCGCGAACAGGGGCGAGAGCAGGATCACCCACACCGGCTCCTCGGATCCGATCCAGTTCGAGGGGGCGTGCCAGCCGAAGAGCGACCAGTTCATCCGCTCGTCCGAGTACACCGCGAGCACGGTGAACATCTGCTGGAACAGCGACCAGAACACGGCGTTCGCGATGAACAGCGGAATGAACGACCGCACCCGGGTCTTCTCCAGCGTGGTCACCTTCGAGCTGGTCAGCATGACGGAGAAGTAGACGACCGAGGCCGCGGCGACCACGCCGGTGATCCACCACGAGATATTGGACAGCTTCGCAAGGTGAGTCACCGCGACAAGCACAATCACCACGACCACCACGACGACGAACCCGACAACCTTCGGAATCTGGTTACGCGGCAAAGGATTCGGCACGATACGCCCGTGCGTGCCCAGGTTGCGCCGGAACACCACGTACTGGATCAGCCCCAACGCCATACCGATCGCCGCCGCGCCGAACCCGTAGTGGAAGCCGAGGTCGGATTGCAGCACACCGGTGATCAGCGGCCCGATGAACGCGCCGAGGTTGATGCCGAGGTAGAACAGCGTGAATCCACCGTCGACACGCGGATCACCCTTGTCGTAGAGGGTGCCGAGCAGCGAGGAGGCGTTCGCCTTCAACGCGCCGCTGCCGAGGGCGATCAGCGTCAGACCCACACCAACGCCGCCGAGCCCGGGCAGCAGAGCCAGGGCGATATGACCGAGCATGACCACGACGCCGCCGTAGAAAACAGTGCGCTCCATACCCAGCACGCGATCGGACAACCAGCCGCCCAATACGCAGGACAGGTACACCACGCCGCCGTAGGCGCCTACGATGCCGGTCGCGGTGGTCTTCTCCAGCCCGAGCCCGCCCTGGGTCAGCGAGTAATACAGGTAGTAGGCCAGGATCGTGAGCATCCCGTAGAACGAGAACCGCTCCCACAGTTCGACCCCGAACAGATTCACCAGACCGATCGGATGCCCGAACACGGTCCGATCGGATGCCCGATCGGGCCGCTGGTCCA
This sequence comes from Nocardia alni, assembly GCF_019038435.1. Classification (GTDB taxonomy): domain Bacteria; phylum Actinomycetota; class Actinomycetes; order Mycobacteriales; family Mycobacteriaceae; genus Nocardia; species Nocardia alni. The sequence continues at coordinate 76,199 of NZ_JAGPOX010000017.1, read as the reverse complement.
CCTCCGTCATGCGTATGACCTTTCCATGACACGCAATTCTCCAGCAACCAGGGTGGCGGCTGCTGGTCCTCGTACGGGCCGGTTGTCGACCGGCCGCGACAGGCAGACTAGCCGGAGTTATATGTCGGGCACGTAAACTCGGACCAGATTGCTCAGAAAAAGCACAAACTGCTCACATCGCTCACCGTGTGACGCGGATCTACTGAGCACCCTGCACTATCCGAATATGGTCCCCGCCACACGATCGCATGATCGTCGAGGCGGGCCGGAGACAGGGGATATCACCTGCTCGACCGGGTCGGAACAGGAGAATGGATCCGCAGGCCGGATCAGCGACGACAGCGCGCCGGGATGGGGCTCAGGCGATCGACAGGGCGATGCCGTCCAGGATGTCGTGTTCGCTGACAATGAGCTCACCGATGCCCGCGCGCCGCGCTAACTCGTCGGCGAGCACCTCGGCGATCACCGCTCCCCCGCCGATCACGTCGACCCGGCCCGGATGCATCGGCCCCAGCGCCGCACGCTGGTCGTGGTTCATGCCGATCAGCCGATTGCACACCGCCCGAACATCATCCAGGCTCATGCGCGTCAAATGCACCTTCTCCGAATCATATTCGGGCAGGTCCAGCGCGACGGCGGCCAGTGTCGTCATGGTGCCCGCGACACCGACCCAGGTGCGCGCGCGCTCCACCGGGACGACCCCGAACGCCTGCGCCAACCGCTGCGAGGCGAAAAACCGTGCGGCAGCGACCTCTTCGGGCGTCGGCGGATTGCCGTGCAGACACCGTTCGGTGATGCGCACGCAGCCGATGTCGGCCGAGTAGGCGGCGTGCACACCCGCGGAGTCTCCGAGCACCACCTCGGTGGAACCGCCGCCCAGGTCGACGACGACGAAAGGCCCCTCGGCACTGGGCAGTTCGCCGACCGCACCGGCGAACGACAGCCGCGCCTCCTCGTCGCCGCTGATCACCTCGGCCTGCGCGCCCTCGACCACCCGGCCCAATTCACTTGCGGCCATGGTGAAGAAGTCGTCACGGTTGCGCGCATCGCGGGTGGCGGACGTGGCGACCATGCGCACCGAAGCGACACCGGCATCACGCATCAGATCGACGTAGTCGTGCAGCGCCACCCGGGTGCGCTCGATCGCGTCGGGATTCAGCTCCCCGGTCGCGTCCACGCCCTGTCCCAGGCGCACGATCCGCATCTCCCGGTGCACATCGGTGAGCGATTCGTCTTCGAAATCCGCGATCAGCAACCGGATCGAATTCGTCCCGCAGTCGACCGCACCGACTCGCTTACCCATGGTCAACCCCTTTGTCGTGCTCTGTGCTGGTCAAGGTCGGCCAATCGGCCGGAATCGCCGTGCCACGCAAGCCGTTGTCCGCCGCCAACGCCACCGCCTCGTCGCCCAGCGGATTCAACCCCGGCCCCTTCGCCAGGGCGTGCGCGATCAGCACATGCAGGCATTTCACCCGGTCCGGCATGCCGCCGCCGCTGAAATCGGTGTCCAGCGATTCGATGGCGTCGCGTTCGGCCAGATAGCTCTCGTGCGCGCGGCGGTAGGCCGCGGCCAACTCCGGATCCGCCGGGATTCGCTCGCTCATACCGCGCATCAGGCCCGCGGCCTCCTGGCGGCTGGCCTCGGTGGTCAGGCGCGGATCGGTCAGGTAGTACAGCGTCGGGAACGGGGTACCGTCGGGCAGCCGCGGCGCGGTCTTGACCACAGCGGGCTGCCCGTCCGGGGTGCGATAGGCAATCGCCAGCACACCGCGCGGTTCACGGCCCAACTGCCGGGCGACGATCTCGAGATCGGCGTCGCTGGGTGGGAGGTCGGTCACCGGTGCTGTCCTTCCGGGGTCGGTGCTGGCGGGTGCGGGGTTTGTGAGGAGCGGGGTTCCGGCGCGGCCGCCGGGACCGGCTGCGGGGTGTTCATACTGCGCCACAGCTCGGTGTACCAGGGGTCGGGCTTGCGCGGAGCCGGGGCCGGCGTGGGCACCGCAGGCTGCTCGATGCCCGGGACCTGCACGATATAGGCCGTATCGCCGGGCATCACCAGCCGCAGCCGGTCACGGGCCTCGGTCTTGATGTAGTTCGGATCCTGTTGCTGCGCACGGCGATCGCGCAGCTGGCTCACCTGTGTCTCCAGCTCACGACGCTGCTGTGACAGCTGGGAGGACTCGGCGCGCTGGCTGAGATAGGTGCGCATCGGCACCGCGAGGGTCAGCGCGAGCGCGCAGAGCACCGCGGCCAGCACGACCGCCCGTCCGGTGGACAGGCCGAGGATCTTGTGTTCGCGCCGGTTCCGCTCCGTCTTCGAAGCACTCGCCCTGGACGTGCGCGCCCTCGATCTCCGCGGTGCGGCAGCGGATTCGGGACCGCCGGATTCGAACGCGGGCCGCGCGCCTGCCGCGGCGCGCTCATGCTCGGCGCCCTCGCGCGCGGCCCGTGGTTCGCGGGCCGACGGGGACGCAGCGGCACCGTCCGGGCGCGCGCGAGCCGACCGCGCCGTCCGGCGGTCACCACGTCCGCCCGGACCGGTACCGCGACGTTCGATCATCTCACACCTCGGAAATCGCCTGTCCGCGGCAGGTCGCCCGGAACCCCCGCAGGGTTCCGGGCGACCATCCGCATACCCGTCGGCCGCGCCGCGACCCCAACGGATCCGACGCTACTATCCCTCGGCGGCAAAGCGCTGGAACACCACGTCTCCGGCGTAGCTTCCCGCATCGCCCAGTACTTCCTCGATGCGCAGCAGCTGGTTGTACTTGGCCACCCGCTCGCTGCGCGCCGGAGCGCCCGTCTTGATCTGACCGCTGCCGACCGCGACCGCCAGATCGGCGATGGTCGTGTCCTCGGTCTCGCCGGAACGGTGGCTCATCATGGTCTTGTAGCCGCTGCGGTGGGCCAGGTCGACCGCGTCCAGGGTCTCGGTCAGCGTGCCGATCTGGTTGACCTTGACCAGCAGGGCATTGGCCGCGCCCTTGTTGATGCCGTCCTCGAGCCGTTCCGGGTTGGTGACGAACAGGTCGTCGCCGACCAGCTGCACCCGGTGGCCGATCTCGTCGGTGAGCGCGACCCAGCCGTCCCAGTCGTCCTCGGCCAGCGGGTCCTCGATGGAGACCAGCGGGTACTCGCCCAGCAGTTCGGCGTAGAACTTGCCCAGCTCGTCGGCCGAGCGCAGGCTGCCCTCGAACTGGTAACCCTTACCTGCGGTGTAGAACTCGGTGGCCGCGACGTCCAGGGCCAGCGACACGTCGACACCCGGCTTGTAGCCGACCTTCTGGATCGACGAGACGATCAGGTCCAGCGCCTCGCGGGTGCCGCCCGGCAGATCGGGGGCGAAACCGCCCTCGTCACCCAGGCCGGTGGACAGGCCCTTGGCCTTCAGCTCGGCCTTGAGCGCGTGGTAGACCTCCGCACCCCAGCGCAGTGCCTCCCGGAAGGTGGGCGCGCCGATCGGGGCGATCATGAATTCCTGCACGTCGACGCTGGTATCGGCATGCGCGCCGCCGTTGAGGATGTTCATCATCGGCACCGGCAGCACATGCGCGTTCGGGCCGCCGAGGTAACGGAACAGCTCGAGGCCCGAGGACTCGGCGGCCCCGCGGGCCACCGCGAGTGACACGCCCAGCAGCGCGTTCGCGCCCAGGCGGGACTTGTCGGGGGTGCCGTCCAGATCCAGCAGCACCTGGTCGACGTTGCGCTGATCGATGGCGTCCAAACCGATCACGGCCGGGGCGATCTCGTCGAGCACGCCCTCCACGGCCTTGTGCACGCCCTTACCGCCGTACCGCTCGCCGCCGTCACGCAGCTCCACGGCCTCGTGCTCGCCGGTGGACGCGCCGGATGGCACAGCCGCCCGAGCGAACGTGCCGTCGTCGAGAGCGATCTCGACCTCGACAGTGGGGTTACCGCGCGAATCCAGGATCTCGCGAGCTCCGACCTGTTCGATGATGGCCACGAAAACGACACTCCTTCGGCTGCAACAACGGTCCTGCGCACCGCCGTCCATGGGCAGGTCGCACGGCGATCCCGTGCGAGTGCGAGCCTAGCCCATCAGGGGTGACGTCCCACGCTGTAGGCAGCGGCGTCGCGGCGGACCTCGGCCATGTAGGCGGTGGACTGGTTGTAGGTGAGCAGGGCCTGCTGCCAGCCCTGCGGCGTGGTGAGGTCGCCGCCGCTGGCGCACAGGTAGCGGGCCGCGGTGAGGGCGGCGTCATCGATGCTGTCCGGATCGGCGACGCCGTCACCGTTGGCGTCCACGCCCCAGCGCTGCCACGTCTCGGGCAGGAATTGGAACGGGCCCATGGCACGCGCGTAGACCGGACCGCCGGTGCGGGCGGTGGCCTCCTGGTCGAGAATCTTTGCCACGCCGGGTGATCCGTCCAGGGGTATGCCGCGAATGGGCGGGGTCACCTTTCCGTCGGATTCGATGTGCGAGCCGCCGTGCCTGCCGTGACGGCTCTCCACGTTCGCGATTCCGGCCACCGTGGTCCAGCCGATACCGCATTCGGGATGCGAGCGGGCCAGGACAGCCGCGGCGTAGCCGTAGGCCTCGAGCGCGAGCACCGGGATGTTCAGACGGTCGGCTCGGTCGGCGGCCCAGCCCTGCAACTGCACGGCGGTACGGCCCGGTGCGTCGAGATCGATCGCGGGAACCGGTGCGCCCGGACCGGGCGGAATGCCGTCCGGGATGGGCGGGAGGTGTTCCACGTCGCAACCGGAGAGCACGACGACAGCCGACAACGCGCCGATCGCACCGAGCAGACCGGCGCGGGCGACCCGGCTCCCGGTCTTCGCAGTACGCACACCCCCATCATCCAGATTCGCGGACCGGGCCGCCCCGACGAGAAATACCTTTCAGCTATGTGTCGCGACATGCTTAGGTTAGGCTTGCTTAATATAGTTGAAGCGACTACCTTCGCACGCCGAGTGGTTATTTCCTGCTTCACCATGCCTCGACGAAGGGATTCATCCGGTGAATCACGTTCTTCGCGAACGTAAACCGCACCACCCCGCCGACACGCCGCGGCATCCCGTACCGACAGAACCGCTCGAACGCCGCACCCTTCCTACCGCCTTGGCGGAGGAGATCATCGGAACGGCAACTGAGATCGCCGTCACAATCGATAGCATGTCCGACTCATCCGCGCGGATCTGCCACACCCTGACCGATCCGGGACTGCTCGACCTGGTCGACGAGCACGCCGCGGCACTCCCCGAGGCCCTGCGCGGCGCCTTGCGACCGCCCGCGACCAGCGCCGGGGCGACCGTCATCACCGGCCTGCCGCTGCACGACACCGATCTCGGCCCCACCCCGCGTGATTGGCGCGAGGCCGCCGCCTGGAGCGTGGAACGACGCGGCGCGTCGTTGCGGCTCGACATCGCGATGCTGCTGCTCGCGCGCTGCGCGGGTGAACCGTTCGGCTGGCAGGGGCAACAGGGCGGACGCCTGGTCAACAACATCGTCCCCTCCCCCGGACACGAGCACGAACAATCCGGCGCGAGCAGCACCACCCTGCTGTGCCCGCACACCGAGGACGCCTTCCATCCCCGGCGGGCGAATCTGCTCATGCTCGGCTGCCTGCGCAATCCGGACCGGGTGGGCACCACGGTGTCGTCGGTGCGGCAGGTGAGCCTGGACGAGGGGCAACGCCGACTACTGGGCGAGGCGCGCCTGCCGATCGTGCCGGATGTGTCCTACGGCAACGACTTCGATCGTCATCCCGCCGTACCGATCGCCACGGTCGGCGCCGGCGACGACGGCCCGACACTGCGTTATGACCCCGCATACACTCCGCTCGACGCGGCCGACGACGAATTCCGCAGCGCCTACGAGCATCTCGGCGACGAATTGGAAAGGGTCTGCCGCACGGCGGTTTTGGCCCCGGGTGAGCTGCTGCTGGTCGACAACGACGTGGTGGTGCACGGGCGAGTACCGTTCGCGCCCCGCTACGACGGCACCGACCGGTGGCTCAAACGAGTGAACGTGCGACTACCCCATCGACGGCGGCCCGCGGCCGAGGCGGCGGAGAATGGATACGGGCAGCACACGGTCACGCCGTTCCAGGCCCGGATCGACAGGTGCGTTCGCCCCACGAAAATCCATATCCGGCACCGAGGAACCGAGGACCCGACGTGAATACCCGACCGACACCGCTGCGTGTGCTGAGCCGCGGCGACCTCGCCGATGTTCCGATCACCCCCGAGGCGGTGGTGCGCGCGGTCGAGGAGGCGTATCTGGCTCTGAGTACCGGAGATTCGGATAATCCGCGCAAACTCAGCGTGGCCCATCCCGACGGCTGGTCGGTGGCCTACGCCATGCTGGGCCGCGACGGCCGCCGCCGCGTGGTGGCGATGAAGACCTCCTATAAATTCGATCCCGGCCACGACCGCAGCACCAAGCGCTACTACACCACCATCACCCTCTACGACGACACGACCGGCGTGCCGATCGCCATGATGGATTGCGCCCGGGTCGGCGCTCTGCGCACCCCGGCGGTTTCGGCGCTGCTGGTGCGTGAGACCGTGCGGCCCGGCGCGCGCAGCGTCCTGTTGATCGGCACCGGCACCCAGGGCCGGCACGCGCTGCCGCACCTGCTCGCCGCGAACCCGCAGCTGAATCGGCTCATGCTCTACGGCACGCACACGGAGGGCTTGAAGGCCGTGTACGACCACCTCGCGGCCTACGCCCCGCAGGTGGAATTGCAGACCGTGGCCGATCCGCGGGCGGCCGCCGCGAATGCCGACGTGGTGCTGGCCACCGCGGGTCCGGGTACCCAGGTCGCGCTCGAATCCGCCGATCTCGCACCGGGTTCCACGGTGGTGCTGGTCGGCTACGGCCTGGCGCCCTCGACGCTCGTCGACGCCGATCGCGTCGTCGCCACCAGCGCCGAGCAGATGGGGCTCACCGGAACCGATATGGCGGGGCCCGACGGCAGGCTGCGCCCGGTCGACGCCGAATTGCCGCAGATCCTGAGCCACCGCGCCCGCGGCCGTACCCGCGACGACGAGCGCATCTTCGTCTACAACAGCGGACTGGTCCTCACCGATATCGCCGTGGCGCACGCCCTGGCCGAACGCGCCATCGCCGAGGGGCGGGGAACCGAGGTCCCCCTGTGGGATTGAGCATCGCGGCTCCGGCGATGCCCGCATATCGCGACGCGTGGGAACTGGAGCTGCTGGATGATCCGGATCTGCTGCGGGATATCGCGTATGCCGTGGGCGGTCCCTTTCATGTGATGTACCCGGAGCGGGTCGGCCGGAACATCGAGGCGTTCCGGGCGGTGTTCGACGCCGCCGGGGTGAACGGCGCGATCTTCTACGGCAAGAAGGCGAACAAGGCCGCCTGCGTGGTCCGAGCGTGCGCCGATCACGGCGCCGGGGTCGATATTTCGAGTGTCGGCGAGCTGAGTTCCGCACTGGCGAACGGGATCCGGGGCGACGAGGTGATGGTGACCGGTCCGGCGAAGTCGCGCGAGTTGCTGTGGCTGGCCGCACGGCACGGGGCGCTGATCGCGATCGATGAACCGGATGAGCTGAATCGGCTGGGCGAGTTGGGCCTTGCGGCGCGGGTGCTGTTGCGGGTGCTGCCCCCCGGCTCGGACAGCCGGTTCGGATTGGACTCCTGCGAGCTGGACGACATCCTGCACCGCACCGATCTCGGCCCGATCACGGTGGAGGGCTTCAGTTTTCACCTGTCCGGCTACGATCCGATCGCCCGCTCGGAGCTGGCCGCCGTGCTGATCGAGCGCTGCCGCGCCGCCCGCGCCCTGGGCCATCGCGCCGACACCCTGTCCATCGGCGGCGGTTTCGCGGTGGACTACCTCGGTGCGCGAGCGTGGCAGGACTTCCTCCAGGACGCCGGACCACACTGCTTCCACGCCGGCAAATCGTTCGACTCCTACTACCCCTACCACGCGGACAACGCCGGACCGGCGATGCTGCGATCCGTGCTCGAGCACGACGACCTGGCACGGACGCTGCGCGGCAACGCGATCCGGCTGGCCGTCGAACCCGGCCGCGCCCTGCTGGATCGCGCCGGCGTCACCGTCTTCCGGGTCCAGGGCGCGAAGACCCGTATCGCCCAAGGCGACCCGTATCAACTGCTCACCGTCGACGGCACCAGCCTGAGCCTGTCCGAGCAGTGGTTCGACAGCGAATACCTTCCCGATCCGGTGCTGTGGCCCATCCGGCCCGGCGCCGCGACACCGGCCTGTGTCGGCGCGGCCACCTGCCTCGAATCCGACATGCTCAGCTGGCGGCGCATCCCGCTGCCCCGCGCCGCCACGATCGGCGATCTGCTCGTTTACCCCAATACCGCCGGGTACCAGATGGACTCCAACGAATCCGCGTTCCATCAGCTACCGATCCCGCCGAAGGTGGCACTGCACCGCACGGCGGACGGTCGCCCGCGCTGGCGGCTCGACGGCGCATAACCAACCGCTCGACACACTCATCACCCGAGGAGATCTCGCATGCCGCTCGTCACCCGCGTGACGGACCTGATCGGCAACACCCCGCTGTTCGAGCTGGCGACCACCGACACCGGCACCCGCCTGCTACTCAAGCTGGAACAGTTCAATCCGACCGGCGCGGCCAAGATCCGGATGGCCCGCGAAATGGTGCTCGATGCGGAGCGTCGCGGTTTGCTGAATAATGGCGGACATATCATCGAGTCGACATCTGGCAATACCGGACTCGGACTGGCGGTAGTGGCTGCCGAACGCGGGTATCGCTTCACCGCTGTCGTCGATCACCACGCCTGCAAGGACAAACTGCGCGCGATGCATGCCATGGGAACAGAGCTCGTCTATGTCGCCGACGACGGTGACGACAGCCTGGCCACCTCGGCGCGAGAGGATCTCGCCGAGGCGATGGCGGCCGCCCAACCCGGCGCCTACTTCACCGAACAGCACAACAATGATGCCAACGCCTTGGGCTACTATGCGGTCGCCGAAGAGTTGCTGGAAGATCTGAGTCGGGTCGATATTCTGCTGTCCGCGGTCGGCACCGGCGGATCGCTGTTCGGCACCGCGCGCCGGCTGCGCGAATTGGGCTGCCCGGCACGGGTGATCGGGGTGGAGCCGGTCGGCTCGATCGCGTTCGGCGGTCCGGGCGGGCCGTACTGGCAGTCCGGCACCGGCACCCCGCCGGGCGCGACGGTCGGCACCGCGGTCGATTACTCGCTGCTGGACGAGGGGGTGAAGGTGTCGGACGTGGCGGCCTTCGCTACCGCTCGCGCCGTCGCGAAGAAGGTGGGCCTGCTGATCGGCGGGTCCGCCGGCGGCTCGGTGCACGCGGCCCTGTCGCGCCTCGAGGAGTTTCCTCCGGCCTCCACGGTGGTGACCATCGTCTGTGACGGCGGCGAGAAATACCTGGATACGGTGTTCGACGACGAGTGGATGAGCGATCGCGACCTGCTCGACGAGGCCACCGAACGCGAGGTGCTGACGTGGCTCGACCGCTATGCGCCGGTGCACGACCTGGCGTGTGCGCGGTGATCGCGATAAGTAAGGTATACCTAAATGAGAATGTGATTCTCAACGACGAGGCGGTGCGATGAGCAACGGGGACGGACGGCAACTGACGGCGCTGGCCAGTCCCATCGCGATGACCCAGCTGGCCCAGGTCGCGGTGTCCACCACCAATATCGCGCTGATGGGTTCGCTCGGCGTCGATCAGGTGGCCGCCGGCGGGCTGGCGCTGGTGCTGTTCAACCAGATTCGCACCATGTGCGTGGGTCTGATCACCGCGACCGGCAATCAGATCGCCGCCGTGACGAGCCGGGCGGAGAAGCACAACGTCCGGGCGGACGAGGAGATCCGCGATGTGGTCCGCTCCAGCATGCTGATCGCGACCGTCGCGGGCGTAGTGGGCGGGCTGGTGCTGATCGGCCTGGGCTGGGCGCTGCGCTGGCTGGGGCAGGACGAGGCGGTCCTCGCGCAGGCCCGGCCGATGATGGTGGCGCTGGCGCCCGGACTGCTGCCGTGCCTGTGGTTCCAGGTGCTGCGCCAGTACACCGTCGGCCTGCGCCGACCGCAGGCGCTGCTCCTGGTGACGATCGGTTCGGTGGCGTTGAACCTCGTCGCGGCGCTTGCCTTGATGCACGGCTGGGCGGGACTTCCGGCATTGGGCCTGACCGGTGTCGGCCTGGCCACCTCGCTGGTGTTCCTGGTGACCTTCCTGGTGTTCTGGGCGATGGTGCGGCACGACGCGACACTCGGTGCGACCCTGTCGATTCGGATGTGGCCGGTGCGGCGGGCCACGGTCGCCGCCGAGCTCCGCCTGGGCACGCCGATCGCGCTGACCTACGGCTCGGAGGCCGGGCTGTTCTCGGTGCTGGCGCTGGTGATGGGCAGTTTCGGCCCGGCCGCGCTGGCCGCGCACAACGTGGTCTACCAGCTGGTCTACATCGTGTTCCAGGTGGCGATCGGCCTGTCCCAGGGCGTATCGATCCTGATCAGCCGCGCCTGCGCGCGGGAGGAGTTCCGGCGCGCGCACGCGCTGGCCTGGCTGGCGCTGCGACATGCGGCGGTCGTCGTGGCGCTGGTCGGTGTGCTGTACGCCTGTGCGCCCACCCTTGTGCTGCGCCCCTTCCTGACCAGCCACGATCACGCCACCGTGCATCTGGCGCACACCCTGCTGGTGATCGCGATCGTGCTGCAATTCTTCGACGCCGCACAGAACATCGGCAACGGCCTGCTGCGCGGGGTCTCCGATACCAAGGCCGGATTCCGGCTGTCATTGATCGGCTACTGGATTGTGGGATTGCCCACAGCGCTGGTGCTCGCCTTCCCCGTCGGACTGGGTGCGGTGGGTGTCTGGTGGGGTCTGTGCGCGGGCCTGGCAACCACTGCCGGGCTGATGCTGCGCCGCTACTTCACGCTGCTGGCCACGCGTGAGCAGGGCGAGCCGCGGATGCTCGCCGATATCGTGCCGGGGCACGGCTGAACGCAAAGGTGGCACCGAATTCTCACCGGGGTGTAAGCATGTCGTCACCCGACGTGGGCACTTTGTAGATGTACGACTTCGTTATCCTCACGAGGGAACACGAAGCGCACCTCGAGACAGGCGAAACCCGCCGGGAGGAGTCCGGTGCACATCAGCAGAGTCGCGGAGTACCCGCGACCGGAGCATGTTCTGTTCCATTTCAGCGACACCCATCTGGTCGGTGACGGCGCGCTGTACGGCGCCGTCGACGCGCGGGAGCGACTGCGCGGGCTGCTCGCGCGGGCCGAGGCCAGCCGCATCACCCCCACCGCGATCGTCTTCACCGGCGATCTGACCGATCGGGGCGAGCCCACCGCGTACGGCAATCTGCGCGCGCTGGTCGACCCGCTCGCCGAGCGTTTGGGCGTGCCGGTGGTGTGGGTGGCGGGCAACCACGACGATCGCGCCACGCTGCGCACCCATCTGCTCGACGAGGACGCGTCCGACGAGCCGTTGGACCGGGTGCACATGTTCGACGGGCTGCGCGTGGTCGCGCTGGACACGACGGTGCCGGGCCACCATTACGGCGAGCTGAGCGACGACCAATTGGCTTGGCTGCGTTCGGTTCTGGCCGAGCCCGCACCGTTCGGCACGATCCTGGCGATGCACCACCCGCCGGTGCCGTGCATCCAGGACCTGGCCGTGACGGTGGAGCTGCGCGACCAGCGCCGCCTCGCCGACGTGCTCGACGGCACCGATGTGCGCAGCATCCTGGCCGGTCATCTGCACTTCTCCACCACCGCGACCTTCGCCGGGATCCCGGTGTCGGTAGCGTCCTCGGCCTGCTACAGCCAGGATCTGGCCGTCGCCGAGGGCGGGCAGCGCGGGCGTGACGCCGCGCAGAGCTTCAACTACGTGCACATCTATCCGGACACCGTGGTGCACTCGGTGGTCCCGATCGACCAGGGGCCGACCGTCGGGCAGCCCGCCACTCCGGAGGAGGCTGCGCAACGGCTGGCGGAGGCGGGCATCGTTATCCCGCTGGCCGGCCGCATTCCGCACGTCATGCAGCGGCGCACCGAATCCCCCGAGTCGGACGACAAAGCCGTCAGCTGATCCCGCTGCGGTACTCCGTCGTCCCGGCACACTTCTGGGCACTCCGTTATCCCGGCACGCTTTCGGCACACGTCATTCCGGCACGCTGACCCGGAGATAGGTGCCGCCTGGACAGGTGGTCCGGGTGAGAGATTTCAGCCGTCAACAGGCTCTCGTGCAACGGGACACAGGCTTTTGGCCGGAATCCATCAGGTGCGCTGTGGATCCCGGCCAAAAACATGCCGAGATGACGAGAGCGAGCAAGCGCACTCCGGGATGACGAGAGCGCGACCGAGTTACGTTGCGGCGTCAGGCCGCTCCGGGCTCGAGCGCGGCGAACGGGTCGTCGTCCGGGATCGCCTCCCACGGGCCCCGATCCGGGAAGTACGAGTGCAGGAATTCCGAGACCACCCGCACCCGCTCGGCCTCGGCGACCTCGGGGAAACTGCCGTCGTTGAGGCAGAAGAAATCCACGTTGCGGCGGCTGAGCAGCCCGTTGAGCAGAGCGAGACCGGTATGGCTCGTGGTGTCCACGTAGCGCATCTTCCCCCGCTCCTGCGGTACCGCGCGCCCGGTCAGCAGGGCGTAGTAGTGGTACAGCGAATTGGTGACCGAGATATCGGTGGCCGCGCGGAACCGGCTGGCCCTGGTGCGCGCGAAGTCCTCGGCGAATTCCCGCTCCATCTCCAGTAATACGCTGCGCCGCAACGGTACCGGCGTGTGCTCGAGGTGGCGGGTGATGACCGGGCCGAAGCGCCGCGCGAGCAACTGCCGATTCACCCGGGCGGCGTTCTCGAATCCGCTGCGCCGTTCGTTGTTGGCGCCCGGGCCGATTCGCGTACCCGCCTCGATGAACCGGCTGATCCCGGCCGGGGTGAAGAACATCGACGGCCGGACCGGACGAGCGAAGAACATGTCGTCGTTGGAGTACAGGAAGTGCTCGGACAGGCCCTCGATGTGCTGGAGCTGGCATTCGATGGCGTGTGAGTTGAACACCGGCAGCTGACTGATGTCCGAGAAGTGGTCCACCGCACGCACGATCGTCACCTTCGGGTCCTCGGCGAGCCAGGCCGGGACCCGGGAATCGGTCGCGATGAAGATGCGCCGGATCCACGGTGCGTTCTTGTGCACCGAGCGCAGCGCGTACCGCAGCTCATCGATCTGCCGGATCCGCGCATCGGCCTCGTCACCCTCGCCCACCACCACCTGCGCCATCATTCCCGCACGGCGCGCGCGGAATTCGGGATCCGAGCCGTCCACCCAGGAGTAGACGATATCGATGTCGAAGCAGACGTCGGTGGGATGCGGGGCGAACATGCCGTCCAGGGTCGGCCAGCTGTCCTCGTACAGCAGAACGGTCGTCGGGGTGACATCGGCGAGGTCGAAGACGGCACGGGTCAGCGCATTCGGACGCGGGCACTCGACGGTATCGCCGTGCCGACGCCACAGCTCGATCTCCAGATGATGCGCCGGATCCACATCCCGGCCCAATCGGAACACATTGTGACGCAGTTCGTTACATGCGAATCCAGCCATCATGGACGCACCGAGCACCCGGCGCAGCGCCGTACGGTACTTCGATTCCACGGCCAGCACCAGCCGATGATCCGCATCCCGCACCAGCAGATACGACACCTCCGCGGCCTGGAATTCGGCTCGCAGATAACGCAAATCGTCGATCACCGCACTCGACACCGCCAGATTGCACACCGCAACCGGGCCGGTCATGTCCACCGCATCGAATTCCATTGCCTCTCCTGCTTTCAGATTCGGCCCACGGACACCCATCATCGGGTCGCGGGCTCCGACACCCCTGGACGACGAACGCACGCGATGCCCTCCGCCATGACGACGGAGGGCTCCACGAAACCGTTGAGCGCGTTAGCGCAAACTTCGCGGGGCAAGACCGTTCGGGAAGGCCGCCCACAATCGATATCCCGAAGACCGCGATTCCATTCGTTCTCACCTCACTCATGACGGGACGCGCGCTCGCTGCGCGTCGTGCCGGACGTCGCCAAGGCATCGCACTCCGGAGCGGAAGGCGTTGACGGCGGGTTTTCACCAGACGGACATCGGCCGGTTACTCACAAGACCCCGATTGGACGAGGGACTGTAACGAATGATGCAACCACAGACACCATGAAGTCAATCCGAACCCGCGCAGGTCCGGTGCTTTTTTCACAGTAGTAACGCAATCATGCCGAACCGTCGGTTCGCGGCCGGTGGTCGCACAGACCTCTCACCGGCCCTCGGTGTATTTATTTAGGGTAGGCTTACCAACTATTCGGCAAAACGAGCCAGGCAGGAGACCGGTGTGCGAGTGACGATTCTGTACGGAACGGAGATGGGTACCGCGGAACGCGCCGCGGCCGCCATCGCGGACGCGCTGAGCGCCGACCACGAGGTCGATGTGCGCGATATCGGCGATGTCGACACCGACATCGACATCCACCGGTTCCACATCGTCGTCTGCTCCACCTACGGCAGCGGTGATCTGCCCACCGGCGCCGAACCCTTCTTCGACCGGCTCGATGATCGCCTGCCGGATCTGACCGGCCTGCGTTTCGCTGTCTTCGGCCTCGGTGACTCCGTCTACGACGACACCTTCAATCGCGGCGGCGAGATCTGCGCGGAGAGGCTGACCGCACTGGGCGGCGCCCAGATCGGCGACCACGCCCGGCACGACGCCTCCGGCGCCCTGCTCCCGCAGGACCAGGCCGCCGCCTGGGCGCGCGGACTGCCCATCGGCGCCCTGACCTCGGCCTGAACGCGGGCGGGCCAGATTTCGGCCGCCGACGGGGGCTATTTCCGGGCCATTCGCACCCCGCGTGGGGGCTCGAGTCCGTGCGGCCCAGCGGTCCTGCGGCGCAACGGTTTACACTGCTACCGTGGCGCAGCCCGCCGCAGAGCCGACCACGAGGTGAGCAAAATGGTAGCCGGAGCCCGAGAACGTCAAGAGCCCACGACCGATCATCCCGAGCTGGAGGTTCTACCCGAGTGGCCGCTGGAGACGATCGCGGTATTGGTGACGACCGATCCGGCGCCGCACGCCATCCCCGTCTCCTGGCCGCTACGCGCGGGTGACAGGCGAATATTGTTGAGCCTCAAGTCCGACCGCGGCTCGCTGGCCCGGCTGCGGGCGCGCCGTGAGGTGGCCCTGCTGATCCTGTCCGGCGGAAATGTCGCCATCTGCGCGCGCGGCCGGGCCCACGTGCTCGCCGACCCGATGCCCGGCGCCGAGGACTACACGGCCGTGGACATCGACGTCGACGTGATCGACGACCACCACCAGTCCGCATTCGCCATCACCGCCGGCATCCAGCGCGACGTACTCGACGATTCGGAGCTGCACTACCTCGAGTCCCGGGTGGCGACGCTGCGTGAGCTGGCGAAGGGAGCCATATGATCGCGGCCTTCTCCATCACCCCGCTCGGCGTCGGTGAGGACGTCGGCCGCGCCGTCGCCGAGGCGGTGCGCGTCGTGCGCGCCAGCGGCCTGCCCAACGAGACCACCTCCATGTTCACCAGCATCGAGGGCGAGTGGGACGAGGTCATGTCCGTGATCAAGCAGGCCACCGACGCCGTCATGTCGGTCTCGCCCCGGTGCAGCCTGGTGATCAAGGCCGACATCCGGCCGGGGGTCACCGACGGTATGACGTCGAAGGTCGCGAGCGTAGAGCGGTATCTGACGCAGGAGTAGGCACCCGAGCATTTCCTGCCTTCGGTGCGCGAGCCGTCGCACTACCGTGCGCCGGTAAGGCTCAGGCAGTAACCAGCCCGTCCGCGCCGGTGGGGCTCACGCAGCAGCCGTGCCTTGCGCCGGTGAGGGCTCGTGCGGCAACCAACCCACGCACCGATGGGGCTCACACGGCAACCAGGCCGTGCGCCGACGGGCTCATACAGCAACCAACCCGCGCACCGGTGAGGCTCACACGGCAACCAGGCCGTGCGCCGACGGGCTCATACAGCAACCAACCCACGCACCGGTGAGGCTCACACGGCAACCAGGAGGCCATACGGCGGTGGAGCTCACAGAGAACCAACCCACGCACCGATGGGGCTCATACAGCAGCTACGTCTTGCGCCGGTGGGGGCTCGTGCGGCAACCAACCCGGTGCGCCGGGGGGCTCATGCGGCAACCAGCTCGGGGGTCGCCGGGCTCTGGGGCACCGGAGTTGTCGTGTGCTCCGGCTCAGTAGAGGCGACGCTGACCGGCTCGGGCGCGGCGACCGCGTGCCGGCGGTGCATCACGCGGCGCGACGCCAGCCCGACGACCACCGCGATGACGAGCGAAATCCCGAGACCTGCCAGCGGGTTGCCGGTGAAGGCGCTGCCCAGATATCCGAGCATGGTGGCGTAGCACGCCCAGAGCGTGGAGCCGATCAGCGAGGCCGGGGTGAACCGGCGCAACTTCCATCCGAGCGTGCCGGCGAGGACCGCGCCCGCACTGCCCCCGGCGGGGAGCCAGCGCCCCGCGATGAAGACCGCGACGCCCCACCGATCGAACCGCTCGATCAGCCACCCAGCGGCGCGACCGATGGAACCGCGGCCCATCAGCCAGCCCAGCAGCCGTCCGCCGCCCCAGCGCCCGGCCGCATAGAGCAGGTGATCGGATATCGAACATCCCAGTCCGGCGACCAGGATCACGGCGACCAGCGACGCGTGCGTCACGGAGGCGAGGGCGCCCAACCCGACCAGCGTCGCCTCCGTGGGTGCCACAGGCACAACGGCGACCACGAACGCGGTGGTCAATGCTGCGAGGCTCATGTTCCGAGCATGATCGCCGAGCCTGGTAAGACCCTGGGATCACGGCGTGGTACGTGCTGGGAGTGCCGATAGCCTGGCGTGATGCTCACCATACGACCGGCGAGAGCGGGTGACGCCCCGGCGCTCGCCGATCTGGCTCACGACGCCTACGCGCACTACGTTCCCCGGATGGGCAGGGAACCGGCGCCGATGCGGGCGGACTACGCGGCCCTGATCCAGGACGGTGGCGTCTGGGTCGCGGAGCACGACGGTGTTCCGGCCGGAATGCTGGTACTCGTGATCGAGGCGGACCATGTGCTGCTCAGCAACGTCGCGGTATCCTCGGCGGCTCAGGGCTCGGGAATCGGCTCGGAGCTACTGGCTTTCACCGAGCGGCAGGCGCGCGAGCACGATCGATCCGAACTCCGGCTCTATACCAACGAAGCCATGACCGAGAATATCGGTTACTACTCGCGGCGCGGATACGTCGAGACCGGTCGCGCAACCGAAGACGGTTATCGGCGAGTGTATTTCACCAAGTACCTATGAGCAGATCCGAGAACCGGCCTCCCGCTACATTTTGTCGGCGAATTCGTCCGAAACCGGAGTCTCGCGCCCGCAAAATGTAGCGGGAGGCCGGGTACCACTCTCTCTCAACGCGGCTCAGCGGTGGCGGACCACTCGCCAAGTGTGAAATCGGTTCCGTTGCGGCGGATTTCGACGGCACCCGCTCCCGAGAAGTGGGCGGGGACGACCAATTCACGCGTGTCGGCGGCTCGTTCGAGGATTCTCCGGCGGCTCAGCGCGGCCTGCTGGGGGTCCAGGCACAGACAACTGTTGCAGGAGGGGTGGATCAGCTGCACAGGGCTGTGCACCATGTCGCCGACGAAGACGGCGCGGTCGGTGCCGGAGTTCAGATGCAGAACAGAGGATCCCGGAGTATGTCCGGGGGCGGATTCGAGGGTCAAGGTATCGTCGATGCGGTGGGCGCCGTCCCAGAGGACGGACTGTCCGGCGCGGTGGATAGGGGCGATGCTGTCCTCGTACAGCAGGCGGTCGTCGGGGCGGGCGCCGTTTCCGTAGTCGTTGGCGGGGCCGAAGTAGAGGTCGTCGGCCCGGGGAATCAGATACTGCGCGTTGGGGAATGCCGGGATCCACTCGCCGTCGGCGGCGACAGTGTTCCAGCCGACGTGGTCACCGTGGATGTGAGTGTTGATCACGAGGTCTACTTCGTCGGGGTGTATACCCGCCCGAGCCATACGATCCGGGAAATCGGTCTGCAAATGGTGGAACATCTCGCGACCGGGACGTTCGCGGCCGTTGCCGATGCCCGTGTCGACCAGGATCGTGCGGCCGCCGCTGCGCAGCACCCAGGTCTGCACGGTGCAGATAACCCGGTCGACGTGCGGATCCCAATGCTCGGGTGCGAGCCAGTCCGCGTTGTCCCGCCAGGTCTGCGCCGTCGTCTCGGGGACCAGATCGGTGCCCGGCATCAGCGGGCCGTGGAATTCGATGACGCGGAAGATCTCGACGTCTCCCAGCACGATGCTTTGTGAACTTTCCATACACACAAGCCTATGGGCATCATAATGAGCTTCTCAATGCTTACATTGCTCCGTCAGATACGAGATCTACTCATGAATGAGTGTCATAGCTAAGATGGCCTCATGGATGTGCTGAGCGACGCGATCGCGGCCATGCGTCTGGGGCAGCCGTCGTCGAACCGGGCGCGAGGGCCGGCCGGCCGCTGGTGCACTCGCCTGGACCTGTACGACGGCGCGGGTTTCCACGTCATGCTGCGCGGCAACTGCTGGGTCCTGCCCGACGGCGGCGATCCGGTGACACTCGGCCCCGGTGACGTGATAGTGCTGCCGCACGGCACAGGTCATGTGCTGGCCGATTCCCCCGCCGATGCGGCGACCGTACGCGCAGCGGTCCCGTTCGCCCAGTGGCACGCCGAATTTCCGGACGAAACCCCCTCGAACACAGTCGAATTCGAGATCCTCTGCGGCAAATACCGGCTCGACCGCAGCGGACAGCACCCGCTCGTCGCCGAATTACCGACGATCGTCCATCTCCCGAACCGCGTCGGCGCCCACCCCGAACTCCGCTCCGCCATAGACCTGCTCGCGCGCGAGCTGGATCGCCGCGCCCCCGGTTCCTGCATAGCCGTCCCCGGCCTCCTGGACCTCCTGCTGATCTACATGATCCGCGCCTGGATGACCGAAACCGACACCGGCATTTGGCCCGCCGCCTTGGCCGATCCCATCACCGCCGCAGCCCTGCGCGCCCTCCACACCGCCCCTGCCGCCCCCTGGACCAACGACCGCCTGGCCGCCGAAACCGGCGTCTCCCGAGCCACTCTCGCCCGCCGCTTCACCGCCATAGTCGGCCAACCCCCCATGACCTACCTGTCCTGGTGGCGCCTGACCCGAGCCGCCACCCTCCTACGCGACACCACCGCCCCCCTGACCACAATCGCCACCCAAGTCGGCTACTCCACCCCCTACGCCTTCTCCCACGCCTTCAAGAAACAGTTCACCATCTCCCCCGGCCACTACCGCGAAACCCACGCCACTCCAACCACACTCACTTCCGTCGGGGCACCGGACGTTCCGGCGGTGACTGACGGGTACCCCCTTCAGGACTGGCCA
Organism: Nocardia alni; assembly: GCF_019038435.1. Classification (GTDB taxonomy): domain Bacteria; phylum Actinomycetota; class Actinomycetes; order Mycobacteriales; family Mycobacteriaceae; genus Nocardia; species Nocardia alni. The sequence continues at coordinate 56,773 of NZ_JAGPOX010000017.1, read as the reverse complement.
GTTGCCGCTCCAGATCGGTGAATGCCGCGATGACTTCCGGAGATTCGAAGGCGCGGCCCCGGCGACCCACTGTGACTTGGCGGAGGATACCGGCTTGCACCAATCGCTCGATCGCACCGTTCACGGCGGGGTAGCTGCGGTCGAGCAAGGTCGCCGCCGTACTCACGGTCAGGATCGGAGCGCCGATCAGCCTGCGCAGCAACAGATCTGCCGTCGAGCCCGCTCGCACAGTCGACAACCTTTCTCGCCAGCCGCGCTCGAGCTGGGCCGCTCGCTGTTCGAACAGCGCGGCATCGGCCGTCGCACGGGTGCACGCCGCCGCGAAACGACCCACCCATAGATCCACGCCCTCACCCGCCTCAGGCGATTCCGGCGAACCCAGGTGCCGAAACCGTACGAGACCGTCGAGGTAACTCTGCGTCCACGTCGCGAGGGTCAGTGACACCGGCGGCGTGACATGACGCGCGAGACCCCGTCGCCGCAATATCAGGTGGATCAGCGCTCGACCGGTACGGCCGTTTCCGTCGACGAATGGATGGATGGTCTCGAACTGGGCGTGCGCAATGGCGGCCTGCGCGACAGCGGGCAGTTCGTCACTGTTACAGAACGCCAGTAGATCGGCGACCAGTTCCGGCACCAACTCCGGCGGTGGCGGTACGTACGCCGCGCCGAATGGATTGAAGGAGCTGCCGCCGATCCAGTTCTGTTCGGTGCGCAGGCGCCCGGCGTCGCCGAGTCGCCCGCCGACGAGCAGACGATGATGAATGTCCAGCACCATCTGCTCGGTGATGTCCTCCCCCGGCTCGACAGCCGCGACCGCCAGGGCCATGGCCTCGATATTCGCGAGCACCTCACGCGCTGTCACATCCGTCGCCTCGCCCTCCGACCCCTGGGCGGCCTCGGCGCGCAACAACCGCCGCGCGCCGATCTCGAGCCCCTCGATCCGCGACGACGCAACAGCCTCGGCCCGGAGCAACAGACGCGACAGCGCCTCGGTATCGACCAAGGCGACCACGTCACCGTCCAACCGAGCGATCGCCGCCTCGGCCTCCGAGACATCGGCGGCTGTCGGACCTGTCAACGTCACCGGTCGCCCGACCAGGGGATCAGGGCAATATGCCTCGTAATAACCCGATCTGCTGTCGCGCCGAGACAGCCCACCACCGCTGACCTCGCTGATCCATCGCAGCCGAACAAGCTTCGCCACAGGCTCCTCCTTATTAAAGGTTACCGCATAACCTTTAATAAGACTTCCCGCTTATTAAAGGTTATTCCTCAACCTTTAATAAGTGTGCGTCGTAACCCGGGTCAAGCAGCCCAGTAGACGTGCCAGTCCTGGGCCGAGAGGGGGGCGCGCACTCCGCGGGCGGATTCGGCGGCATCCTCGGTGGCGCGGATCCGCGCGGCGAACGACAGGGTTGCCTTGCGGAGGCGTTCCTCGGCGCTGTCCTCGGCGCCCAGATGGACCACGCGCAGTTCGGTGGGGATCAAGGTGTCGGGGAGGCCTGCTTTCCGGCTTCGGGTCAGGATCTTCTCGGCCAGAGCCAGGGCGGGCTGGGCCATGGCGATGCCGTCGAGGCAGGAGCGGCGGGCCTTTTCGGTGGTTTTGCGTTCCTCCCAGGCTTTTTCCTGAGCGGCGATCTTCTGCTCCAGGGTGGCTTGGGGGTCGATCGGGTCGTCCTCGCGCAGGTGGGGGCTGCGGTGGACGAGTTTGGCGACCAGGGTGGCGGCGACGTCGGCGACGGTGAATTCGCCTGCGGCCTCGGCGATTCTGGAGTGGAACAGTACTTGCAACAGGAGGTCGCCCAGCTCCTCGCGGATGGTGGCGGCGTCGCCGGCCTGGATGGCGTCCAGCAGCTCGTAGGTTTCCTCGAGCAGGTAGGGGCGCAGCGAATCGTGGGTCTGGGTGACCTCCCAGCCGCCAAAACTCCACAGGCGATCCATCACTTCGACGGCCTCGCCCAACCCATGCGCCATCCGCGCGGAGTCCGAATCCGCTGCGTCTGCGTCAGTCGTCACGTAATCGTCTCTGCGACCAGGCATGTCAGCCTTCACGAATCTGCCGTCCCCGGTCCGCGGCGGTCGGGGCGAACACCTGGCATCGAATCTCCCGGCCACGGCGGACCATCCGCGCGCCCGGATCTCGCCGGCACTCGGCTTCATCGTGCGGGCGGCGGACCGTGCACAAAGTTGGCTCGCTCATCGCGCCGGCGACACCTCCGTCGCCACCCGCAGATCCACCATGCCCTGCGGCTTTCCGTCCAACGCCAGCAGCAGATCCGCGATGAATTGCAGCAGTCGCACATCGCGCACTCGCGCGGCGCCCACGCTGTCCTCCACGCGCGGCAACGGCAGCTGCACGATCCCGGTGGTCGGCCGGTAGGTGACGGCGGGGTACAACCGCTTGAGCCGCAACTGTTTCGACTCCGGCAGCTGCATCGGCGACAGCTTCAACGTGGTGCCGGAGACGCCGACCTCGGTAAGCCCGTATTCGCGGCACAGCAGCCGCAGCCGGGCCACCGACACCAGCCGCCCCACCTCCACCGGGAGCGCGCCGTACCGGTCGACGAGTTCCTCCACCACCGTCGCCAGAGTCGAATCGTCCTGGGCCGCGGCGAGTTTGCGGTACGCCTCCAGGCGCAGCCGATCGCTGCCGATGTAGTCGGGCGGGATGTGCGCGTCCACCGGCAGGTCGATGCGCACCTCTTTGACCTCCTCGTCGGTGACGATCGGCCTACCGTCGGCGGCGGCGCGATACGCCTCCACCGCCTCGCCGACCAACCGCACGTAGAGGTCGAAACCGACCCCGGCCACATGCCCGGACTGCTCCGCGCCCAGCACGTTACCGGCGCCGCGGATTTCGAGATCCTTCATCGCCACCGCCATACCAGCGCCGAGATCGGAGTTCTGCGAGATGGTGGCCAGCCGGTCGTAGGCGGTCTCGGTGAGCGGCTTCTCCCCCGGGTACAGGAAGTACGCGTACCCGCGTTCGCGGCTGCGCCCGACCCGGCCGCGCAGCTGATGCAGCTGCGAAAGGCCCAGCGCGTCGGCGCGTTCCACGATCAGCGTATTGGCATTCGAGATGTCCAGGCCGGTCTCGATGATCGTGGTGCACATCAGCACATCGAATTCGCGCTCCCAGAAGCCCTGTACGGTGCGCTCGAGCGTGTCCTCGTTCATCTGACCGTGCGCGATCGCCACCCGCGCCTCGGGCACCAGTTCGCGAATCCTGGCGGCCGCCCGGTCGATCGAGGACACCCGGTTGTGCACGTAGAACACCTGGCCGTCGCGCAGCAACTCGCGGCGGATGGCGGCCGCGACCTGCTTGTCGTTGTAGCCGCCCACGTACGTGAGGATCGGATGACGCTCCTCGGGCGGGGTCAGGATGGTGGACATCTCGCGGATCCCGGCCAGGCTCATCTCCAGGGTGCGCGGAATCGGCGTCGCGGACATGGTCAGCATGTCCACGTGCGTGCGCAGCGCCTTGATGTGCTCCTTGTGTTCGACACCGAACCGCTGTTCCTCGTCGATGACGACCAGGCCCAGATCCTTCCAGCGCACGCCGGTCTGCAGCAGCCGGTGGGTGCCGACGACGATATCGACGTCACCGGATGCCATGCCGTCCAGCACCTCCCGGGATTCGCTCGCATCGGTGAAGCGGGACAGGCCCTTGATCGTCACCGGGAATCCGGCGATGCGCTCGGCGAAGGTCTGCAGATGCTGTTGCGCCAGCAGCGTCGTGGGCACCAGCACCGCGACCTGCTTGCCGTCCTGCACCGCCTTGAACGCCGCGCGCACCGCGATCTCGGTCTTGCCGTATCCGACGTCGCCGCAGATCACCCTGTCCATCGGGACGGCCTTCTCCATATCGGCCTTGACCTCGGCGATGGCGGTGAGCTGATCGTGGGTCTCGGTGAACGCGAACGCGTCCTCCATCTCCCGCTGCCATGGGGTATCCGAGGCGAAGGCGTGCCCCGGCGCGGCCTGACGCGCGGCGTACAGCTGCACGAGCTCGGTCGCGATCTCGCGAACCGCCTTGCGCGCCTTGCGTTTCGTATTGGCCCAGTCCGAGCCGCCGAGTTTGGACAGGCTCGGCATCTCGCCGCCGACATAGCGCGACAGCTGATCCAGTGAGTCCATCGGCACGAACAGCCGGTCGCCGGGCTGCCCCCGCTTACCGGGCGCGTACTCGATGACCAGGTACTCCCGGCGCGCCCCGCCCACGGTGCGCTCGATCATCTCCACGAACCGGCCGATGCCGTGCTGATCGTGCACGACCATATCGCCGGAACTCAGCGCCAGGGGATCGACCTGATTGCGGCGGCGGGCGGGCATCTTCTTGCCCTCGCCGGGTGCGGTGACCCGGTTGCCGGTCAGGTCCGATTCGGCGATCACGACCAGTTTGGCATCGTCGAAGACGACGCCGTCGTGCAGCGACCCGCACAGCACCCCGACCACTCCGGGCTGCGGTCCGGACCCCGGATCCAGCGGCGCGGCGGGCACCTCCGCGTCGGCCAGGCGTTCCAGAATGCGTTGCGCCGTACCATGACCCGCGACGACGATCACCGCGAGGCCGCCCGTGCCGACATGCGCGCGCAGCGAGGCGAAGACCGTGGCCACCAGCTCCTGCGACCCGCGCGCGGCGGGTGCGGACAGCACCGGCAGCACCACCTCGGCCGGATCCCCCGAGGACAGCGGGCTGAGCGTCCACCAGGGCAGCTCATGCTCGTCGGCGCTGGCGTGGACGACGTCCAGCCCGCGATAGGCCGACGCCGCCAGGTCCAGACCGTGCGCGCCGAGCGGGGCCGCGCCGCCGAAGGAGGCCGCGGTCCACGACGCCTCCAAGAATTCCTGCCCGGTCCGCACCAAATCCGCGGCACGGGTGCGGACCTTCTCCGGATCGCACAGCAACACGTGGGTCCCTGCGGGCAGCACCTCGGTCAGCAGCTGTAATCCCTGCGGCCGCAACACCGGCAGCAGCGCCTCCATGCCCTCGACCGCGATGCCCTGCGCCAGGTTGTCCAGCATCTCGACCAGGGCCGCGTCGGCGGGGTTCTCGGCGGCCACCTGCGCGGCCCGCCGCCGCAGATCCTCGGTGAGCATCAGCTCCCGACATGGTTGCGCCACAACGACATCCACGGAGACCTCGGACAGCGAGCGCTGATCGGCCACGGAGAACGGCCGCAGCTCGCTGACCTCCTCACCCCAGAACTCCACGCGCACAGGATGATCCGCGGTCGGCGGGAAAACATCGAGAATGCCGCCGCGCACCGCGAATTCGCCGCGCTTGCCGACCATGTCGACCCGCTCGTAGGCGAACTCGACCAGCCGCTCGATCAATTTCTCGAAGTCGAACTCGGCCCCGACCCGCAGCACCACCGGCTCGACATCGCTGAGCCCCGAGGCCATCGGCTGCATGAGCGAGCGAACCGTGGTGACCACGATCCGCAGTGGCGCGCTGTAAGGATCGTCGGGATGCGCCAGCCGCCGCAGCACCCCCAACCGGCGGCCCACCGTATCCGCACTCGGTGACAGCCGCTCGTGCGGCAGCGTCTCCCAGGACGGGAACAGCGCGACCTGGTCTCCGACGATCTCGGTCAGTTCCACCGTCAGATCGTCGGCCTCCCGCCCCGTCGCCGTCACCACGACAAGCGGCCGATGCACCGCCATCGCCGAGGCCACGAACGGCCGCACGGCCGACGGCGCGACCAACTGCACGGGCGTTTTCCCGATCAGGCTCCCGACCTGGTCGAACGTGGTATCGGCGCCAGCGGCCGCGGCCAGTCCCGCAAGAGGTGGACGTTGGGTGGACATGAACAGACTCCTGGCGCGGATCAGCGGTTTAGGGGCGGCGAAACGCAGTCTAGCCACCACCTCCGACAGGTTCGCGTCCCCGGTACTCTCCGGGAGCCGGCCGCCGCGGGTATCGGCCCCTAGGGCACGTACCGCCGCAACCGTCGCGCGGCGAACTCACGGAAGTAGGCCACCTTCTCCTCCGGCACGATGGACGGCAGCAGGAAATACCAGACGCGCTCCATGCGCACCGCCATCTGGTCGATCGACTCCGTGCCGACGGCGGTGATGTGCACGCCCGCCGTCATCTCCTGCAGCAGCATGCCGATCGTATCGGGGTCGAGGTCGGGCTTCAGGTCGCCCTGGGCGATGGCACGCTCGGCGAGCAGGCGGTGCGTCTCACCCCAGTTCTTGGCGATGTTGTCGCCGCTGGCGCCGCGGTAGTCGCCGATCTGGTGGGTCAGCTTCAGCATGGCGCCGACCATCGGGTCGTTCATGGTGAGATCGGCGACGACATAGGTGATTCCGATGGCCGCCTCGAGCGCGGGCACGCGCGGATCGAAGAAGCCCTGGCAGGCACTGATCAACCGTTCGTTGCCCTGATCGACCACCGCGCGGGCGAGCTCCTCCTTGGAGCCGAAGTGGAAGTACAGGGCGCCCTTGGTAACGTTCGACTGCGAGATGATCTCGCTCAGGCTCGCATTCGCATAACCCAGGCGCAGAAAGACATCGGCCGCGCCCGCGAGGACCGAATCGCGCGTGATTTCCGCGCGCGCTTGCCTAGCCATCAGATCCGCCTGTCCTCAAACCAGCCATCCTGAAGTAGACCGAAATCCCGAAGTTGACCGACATCAGAGCTCGAACAGCACTTGAAGGATGGATGAACCGTACCATCCGTCAGGCCCCCGCCAGTGGAATCGAGCATTCAGACCGGCCTCCATCGCTATTTTTGGGCTAACTGTCCAGTTCTTCCCCCCTTGCCGCGCTACGTGCTCGCTAGGAGGCTGTTCCGCTCGGCCGTTCACCCGTCCCCCGAGTCCACTGGGAAGCCAGCCGTGGGTCGGATTCCAGGCCGGTCAGACCGTTCCAGCACAGATTGACCAGATGGGCCGCGACCACTTCCTTGGACGGCTCACGCTCGTCCAGCCACCACGTCGCCGCCGTCGCGACCATGCCGACCAACGCCTGCGCATAGAGGGTCGCCAGGCTGGTATCCAATCCACGCCGCTCGAAATCCCCGGCCAGGATGTACGCGACCTGATTCACCGCCTCGTTCAGCAGGCTCGAATAGGTGCCCTCGGCCGCGGCGGCGGGCTGATCGCGCATGAGGATGCGGAAGCCGTCGGTGCGCTCTTCGATATACGTCAGCAACGCCAGTGCCACCTGCTCGAGCCGCACGCGCGAGCGGTTCTGGGTGAGCGAGGAGTTGATCATGTCCAGCAACGAGGACATCTCCCGGTCCACCACGACCGCGTACAGGCCCTCTTTACCACCGAAATGTTCGTACACAACGGGTTTGGACACCTGGGCGCGCTGGGCGATCTCCTCGATCGACGTGGCGTCGTAGCCGCGCTCGGCGAACAGCGCCCGGCCGATCTCGATGAGTTGCTGGCGCCGCTGCGTACCGGTCATCCGGGGGCGCGGCACGCGATCACTGCGATCGGTCATGCCCCACGCCTCCGGCACTCGACTCCGGCCCGAGCGAGCCCGGCCCAACCGCGTGTATCGGTCGCTCGCAAGCCTCCACCTCCCAGCGCATCCCTCCGGCTTATACCGACAACTCTTGCAGACCACTGTTGTTCGCCACACGCTCCCCCGCCTCTGCGCGCCTCGGGCCGGACTCATGCGCCCCACCGGCTACCGGTTGGGACAGCGGCCACCTCGGCCGGCGCCCGGAGTCGGCGCGCGAACCGCGCCTCGCCGCACCCGGCTACGTGGCGAACTGGCGCAGAGGCGGCCAAGCATGCGAGGATCTACGCGCATGCCGTGCGCAGCGGCGGGTTCGCGAACTCCGCCGGTGTGGCAATCCGCCGTAGTGTAATGGCAGCACCACTGATTTTGGTTCAGTTAGTCCAGGTTCGAGTCCTGGCGGCGGAGCTCAGGGGCGCGATGACTATTCTTGGTCCGCGACAACCCCTGCTACACCCGACGACGCCAGCCGAGGGAGATCCATGCCACAGCAGACCGCCGTCGTCGTTCTCGCCGCCGGGGCAGGAACCCGAATGCGGTCGAAGACCGCGAAGGTGCTGCATTCCATGGCCGGCCGCAGCATGCTGGCGCACGCGCTGCACGCCGCGCACGAGATCGACCCCACCTATCTGGTCACCGTCATCGGTCACGATCGTGAGCAGGTCGGCGCGGCGGTGAATACCGTTGCGGCGGAACTGCATCGAGATATCGTCGCGGCCGTCCAGGAACAACAGCTGGGCACCGGCCACGCGGTGCAGTGCGCCCTGGAATCGCTGCCCGCGGACTTCACCGGCGATCTGCTGGTGACCTCCGCCGACGTGCCGCTGCTGGACGGGCACACCCTGTCCGGCCTGCTGGCGGATCATCGCAGCTATCCCGAACGCTCCGCGGTCACCGTCCTGACCTTCGTGCCCGACGACGCCAACGGCTACGGCCGCATCGTGCGCGACGCGCACGGCCGTCTGCAGGAGATCGTCGAACACGTCGACGCCACGCCGGAGCAGGTCGCGATCACCGAGGTCAACTCCGGTGTCTACGTCTTCGACGTCACCGTGCTTCGCCAGATGGTCGAGCGCCTGACCACGGCGAACGCCCAGCACGAGCTGTATCTGACCGATGTGCTGAAGCTGGCCCGCGAGGCCGGGCATCCGGTACATGGGGCGCGGCTGGTGGACTGGGCCAAGGTCACCGGGGTCAACGACCGGGTGCAGATGGCCGAGGCCGCCCGCACGATGAACCGATATATCGTGGAGCGACATATGCGCGCCGGGGTCACGATCATGGATCCGGCCACCACCTGGATCGACGCCGGGGTGCGGATCGAGCGCGACGCGGTGCTGCGGCCGGGCGTCCAACTCCTGGGCGCCACGGTGATCGGCGAGGACGCCGAGATCGGCCCGGACAGCACGCTCACCGATGTGATCGTCGGCGAGGGCGCACGCGTGGTGCGCACGCACGGCGAGGGCGCGACCGTCGGTCCCCGAGCTGTCATCGGCCCATTCGCATACCTGCGGCCGGGCACCGTCCTGGGCGATTCCGGCAAAATCGGAGCATTCGTCGAGACCAAAAATGCCTCCATCGGCGCACATTCGAAGGTGCCCCACCTGACCTACGTGGGTGACGCGACGATCGGCGAGTACAGCAATATCGGCGCGTCCAGCGTTTTCGTCAATTACGACGGGGTAAACAAGCACCATACGACCGTGGGATCACATGTCCGCACGGGCAGCGACACCATGTTCATCGCACCTATCACGGTCGGTGACGGCGTCTATTCCGGGGCGGGTACTGTGCTGCGTAGAAACGTTCCACCGGGCGCTCTTGCGGTATCGGGCGGGGCGCAGCGAAATATCGAGGGCTGGGTGCAGCGGAACCGACCCGGGACCGCTGCGGCACAGGCTGCGGCCGAGGCAATCGCGGCCGCTGACATGTCGGGTCAGGCAATCGAGCAAAAGGATGGCAATACAGAGTGACCGCGTTCTCGACCGATAACCAGAAGAACCTGATGCTGTTCTCCGGCCGCGCTCACCCCGAGTTGGCCGAGCAGGTCGCCAAGGAACTCGACGTCTCGATCACTCCGCAAACCGCCCGTGATTTCGCCAACGGCGAGATCTTCGTCCGATTCGAGGAATCGGTGCGCGGCTCGGATGCCTTTGTGCTGCAAAGCTTCCCGGCCCCGCTGAACGAGTGGCTGATGGAGCACCTGATCATGATCGACGCGCTCAAACGCGGGTCGGCCAAGCGGATCACCTCGGTGCTGCCCTTCTACCCCTACGCCCGCCAGGACAAGAAGCACCGGGGCCGCGAGCCCATCTCCGCGCGCCTGGTCGCCGACCTGCTCAAGACCGCGGGCGCGGACCGCATCATCACCGTCGACCTGCACACCGACCAGATCCAGGGCTTCTTCGACGGCCCGGTGGATCATATGCACGCGCTGATCCAGCTGTCGGAGTACGTGCGCACCCACTACGTCACCGACCACGTCACCGTCGTATCCCCCGACGCGGGCCGGGTCAAGGTCGCCGAGAAGTGGGCCGACTCGCTCGGCGGCGCGCCGGTCGCGTTCATCCACAAGACCCGCGACCCGCTGGTGCCCAACCAGGTCAAATCGCACCGCCCGGTCGGTGACGTCGAGGGCCGCACCTGCATCCTGATCGACGACATGATCGACACCGGCGGCACCATCGCCGAGGCCGTGCGCGTGCTGCACGAGGCCGGGGCGGGCGACGTGATCATCGCCGCCACCCACGGCGTGCTGTCGCATCCCGCCGCCGAACGCCTGTCCAGCTGTGGCGCCAAGGAGGTGATCGTCACCAACACGCTGCCGATCACCGAGGACAAGAAGTTCCCGTCGCTCACGGTGCTCTCGATCGCTCCGCTGCTGGCCCGCACGATTCGTGAGGTGTTCGAGAACGGCTCGGTGACGGGCCTGTTCAACGGCATCGCCTAACCGAATCCGCTCTCCGCTGCGCACAGGTCGCGGTGGTGGTTCTCTCCGGACGCCATTGACGGTAGCGTGGTCTGTAGTTACCCCTTGTGCGCTCGCGGAGAGGTGGTGTTGGACATATGGCCACGGATCGGGATCCGGATCCGCTGATCGATGAGGTCCTCGCGTTGCGCGATGATGACGAGGCGGACGATCAGGACCTCGACTACGACCTCGGTGACGACGAGCAGGCCGACGAGGTACGCGAATACGAGCGCGCCATCGAAGACCCGCAGCGAAACCTGGTCATCGGCTATCACGACGACGACGGGCGTCAGGGCATCACGGCCGACCTGGATCAGTCGTGGACCCGGCGCCGTCGCCGGGACGAGCAGCGCGCCGAGGACGGCCGCCCGGCCGAGGTCGCGGCGATGGAAGTGGTCGCGGAGCCGGAGGACTGAGCACAGGAGCGAAAGGCCCCGACCCGGCAGCGTGGATGCCGCGTCGGCAGTGCATCGAGGGCGAAGGGATAGTCGTGGGATCGGAGTTCGGCGATGATCCCGATGCCAGCTGGCAGTATCCGGGTGCGCAGCCGCCCGACCACCCCGGTGAGCATGTCGACGAAGTGTCCGGCAGCTGGAAGCGCCTCGGCCCCGATCCTGTTCCGTGCCATCGCCATCCGAGGCGCAACCCGGCCGAATCATGGCTGGCGCGGGTGGGCCACGCGGTGTTCTCCGTGGTGGGCTTCGTCTGTGCCATCCTCACCGTGGTCTCCTGCGTCTGGTTGCTGGGCCCGATCGGCGTGATATCGGGCGTGATCGGCCACAGGCGCGGCGAAGGTCTGGGCAAATGGGCCGCATTGGCCTCGGCCGCCGCGACGGCCATCGCGCTGGTGGTCATCTTCCAGTTCGCACCGCGGCACTAGAGCGCTTCCTTGTCACAGCGCCGCGCTAGGTTGAGGACATGAGTAGGTTCGCGGGCTTCCCTTTGGCGGGACTGGATTTCTACGAGGATCTCGAGGCCGACAATTCCAAGGCATTCTGGACAGCGCACAAGGATGTCTACGATTCCGCCGTGCGCGCGCCGATGGCCGCGCTGATCGCCGAGTTGGAGGCCGATTTCGGCCCGGCAAAGATCTTCCGCCCCTACCGCGACGTGCGATTCGCCAAGGACAAGACCCCGTACAAGGACCATCAGGGCGCCGTCGTGCACGCGGCGCCGGGTGCGGGCTGGTACGTACAGATCGGCGCGCCAGGTCTGTATGTGGCGGCCGGGATCTACTCCGCCTCCCCCGACCAGCTGGCCCGCCTGCGCGCCACGATCGACGACGAGGTGCGCGGGCACGAACTGGAGAAGATTCTCGCCGACGTCGCCGCGGCCGGATATACCGTCGGCGGCGACAAACTGAAGACCCAGCCCAAGGGCTACTCCGCCGACCACCCCCGCATCGAGCTGCTCCGGCACAAATCCCTGGTGGTCAGCCGCGAGTTCGGCGCCCCCGACTGGCTGCCCACTGCCCGCGCGGCCACCGAGATCCGCAAGTCCTGGGAGGCCATGCGTCCGGTCATGGAGTGGATCGCGGCCGTCACCACCGGTCTGCAAGGACGGGATTGACCCGTCGGCCCGGCATCTTTCGGCCGACAGCCATCGAAACCGGCTCGGGGGCACCGTGAATGCCAGCCGGCCATGGAATTGGCTGTGGCCGTGCGAGTTCGAGCGCTCAGCGCAGAGCGGACAAGGCGATGCCGACCAACTGAGCGAGATCGAGCGACTCGTCGGCCCAGTCCGCGCTCGCCCGTACCGCACCGCTCGCGATCAGTTGCCGGACCGCCCTGATATCCCTGGGCCTGCCGACGGCTACCGCGCCGGACAACGCACCGCCGGACAGCGCCAGCGCGATGAAATTCCGCGATTCGATCGATCCCCGGACTATCAGTTCGTCGTGCGGCTGCATCCACCCCGCGAAGTGCAGGCTGACACCGTACTGGCTGGACCATCCCCACGGAACCTCGGGTTCGCTAACCGGCTGGCCCAGCATGGATTTCGCGGCGGCCGCGCCCTGGGCCAGCGCACTGTTCCAGTGTTCGCAACGTTCGTGGCCGCCGCGACGCGTGATGAAACGGCTCGCCACGTCACCGGCGGCGAATACTCCCGGCGCCGAGGTACGGTACCGCTCATCGACGAGAATGCCGTTGTCGACGGCGATTCCGGCAGTCCGGGCGAGCGCGGTGTCGGGCGCCGCACCGATCGCCACCAGCGCGGACGAGGCCGTCCACGTGCGGCCGTCGGACGCGGTCGCGATGACTCCCTCCCCATCGATCTGTGCCACCCCGGCCAGACGCACATGGTCATCGATCCGCACGTCGTGTTCGGCGTGCAGATCCCGCACGACCCTCGAGATCTCCTGCGGCACAATGCGGTCCAACGGTGTGGCGCCCGCGTGCAGAATACGGACCTGCCCGCCCAGTCCCCGCGCGGTCGCGGCGACCTCGAGCCCCACCAGCCCGGCGCCGATGATCAGCAGCGGACCGCTCTCGATCGCCTCGCGCAGCGGTCCGATATCGGCCACGTCGCGCAGGGTGCGCACCCGTACCGGCGGATGTTGTTCGATCCGTCGCGCCCGCGCACCGGTGGCCAGCAGCAGGCTGTCGTAGCCGAGCGATTCACCGTCGCTCAGCCACACGCGGCCGCGGCCGGTGTCGATATCGGCGACGGTGGTCGCCACCCGCAGATCGATATCGTGCTGCGCCCAGTATCTTTCGGGTTCGAGCAGGCACCGGTCGAGGCCGCGGGCCCCGGCGAGCAGATCCTTCGACACCATCGGACGCCGGTACGGCGGGTGATGCTCCGCGCCGACGAGCACGATCCGGCCGGTGTATCCCTCGGCGCGCAGGGTTCGGGCCGCGGTCGCTCCGGCCACGCCCGCACCCGCGATCACGATCCGGCCGCTCATACGCGAGTGACCTCGACCATCTCGAAATCGGTCTTCGCCGCACCGCAATCGGGGCACGACCAATCCTCGGGAATGTCGTCCCAGCGGGTGCCGGGCGTGATGCCGTCCTCGGGCCAGCCCAGCGCCTCGTCGTATTCGAAACCGCATTGCAGGCAACGGAACAGCTTGTAGTCGGTACTCATTCGAAGTCGACCTTCTCTCTGACTCCACAGTCGGGACAGCACCAGTCGTCGGGTATCTCCGACCACGGGGTCCCCGCCGGGAATCCCTCGCGCGGCGCTCCGGTGGTCTCGTCGTAGACGTATTCGCAGACCGGGCAGCGGTAGGCGGCCATCACCGCACCCCGTACTTCGCCAGGACCCGCTCCCGCACGGCGGGCTGGATGTTCACCCGGGTGATGTCGCCGTCGTAATGGTCCAGCACCCGGTGGTCCATCACCCTGCGCCACAGCGGCGGGAAATAGGCCAGGGTGATCATGCTGGCGTACCCGCTGGGCAGGTTCGGCGCACCGTCCACACTGCGCAACGTCTGATAGCGACGTGTCGGATTGGCGTGATGATCACTGTGCCGCTGCAGGTGGTACAGAAAGATGTTGGTCACGATGTGATCGGAGTTCCAGCTGTGCATCGGAGTGCACCGCTCGTAGCGCCCGTTCGCCGTCCGCTGCCGCAGCAGCCCGTAGTGCTCCAGATAGTTCACCGTCTCCAGCAGCGCGAAGCCGTAGACGGCCTGCACGATCAGGTACGGCAGGATCATCGGTCCGAAGATCGCGATCAGCGCGCCCCACAGGATCACCGTCATCAACCAGGCGTTGAGGATGTCGTTGCGGATCGTCCACGGCCCCTTGCCCATTCTGTGCAGCCGGGCCTTCTCCAGCTCCCACGACGAGCGCAGACTGCCCCATACGCTGCGCGGCAGGAAGGTCCAGAAACTCTCGCCGAAGCGCGCGCTCGCGGGGTCCTCGGGCGTCGCGACCCGCACGTGATGGCCTCGATTGTGCTCGATATAGAAGTGGCCGTAGGCCGTCTGGGCCAGCGTGATCTTCGAGAGCCAGCGCTCGAGCTGATCCTTCTTGTGCCCGAGTTCGTGGGCGGTGTTGATGCCCACGCCGCCCATGGTGCCGATGCTCAGCGCCAGGCCGATCTTGGAGACCACGCCCAGACCGCCGTCGATGCCCAGCCACGACAGATTCGAGGCCGTCCACAGATAGCCGGCGAAGACCATGCTGACCAGCTGGAACGGGATGTAGGCGTAGGTGCAGTAGCGGTAGTACCTGTCGTTCTCGAGCCGCTGCATCACCTCGTCCGGCGGATTCTGCCCGTCGGGACCGAAGAACATGTCCAGACTCGGCAGCAGCACGTAGACCAGGATCGGGCCGATCCACCACCAGACCGGCGAGATCGCCTGCCAGCCGAGCTGATTGAACGCCCAGACCAGCGCGGCCGCCACCAGCAACGCGGTCGGAGCCACCAATCCCAGCAGCCACAGGTATCGCTTGCGATCGCGCCACTGCCCGGGCGCGGCCGGCGAGTGCCCCGATTCGCCGATCCGAGATGTCGTCATGACCCACTCCGTTTACACATTTGGATAATGTGTATCCAGTGAATACAACAGACGGTTACTTGTCAATGACGGAGTCACATTGCCCTCTGATGTAGGATGAGCTCCGTGGCTGAAGCGCCGAATTTTCAGACCGAGATGCGACTGCTCCTGCGCGAACGGGCCCTGAACGCCGCCCGCGAGGTGGTCTGCACCGAGGGCTGGGGGGCGGTGAACATGTCCCGGATCGCGAAGGATGTGGGAATCAGCCGGCCGGTGCTCTACAAGGAGATCGGCACCCGGCAGGCCCTGGCCGACGCGCTCATCGAACGCGAGCTGGGCACATTTCTCAGCGGCATCGTCGACACCCTGGCCGAGCATCCCGCCGATCCGATCACCGGCATGACCCGGGCCGCGGAGTACACCCTGCACACCGGGGCCGACAACACGCTACTGAAGGCGGTCCTGTCGGGTCGCCACAGCGGCGATATGACGCTGTTGCCCGCGCTGGTCACCGAGCCCGAACCGGTGCTCGGCCGGGCCATCGCCGCACTCACCGTCGCGATGCGCGACCGGTACGAGCTGGCGACCATGTCCGACGGCAACCTGGAATCGCTCGTCGAGATTCTCGTCCGGCTGACGCTGAGCCATCTGTTCCAGCCGGTCGGGCCGATCGACCGCGCGGTCGCCCAGGTCGAGCTGGTGATTACCCAAGTCTTCACCGGCCTGCGAGGACAGGTCAGCGCTCAGCGGGGGTGAGGATCTCCTGCGCGAGTTCAACGCCAACCGGCCGCCCGACCCGCGCGCAACCACGCAGCAAGCCCCGGGAGACCGTGCGCTCGCCCGCCGAGTGGATCGCGGCCGTCACGGCGGGCCGCACGGCCGCAACCGGCCTCACCTGCCTCGCGCGCCGCAACACCGGACCGGCGAACGCAATACGCCGGACCAGTGAAAGCAGCGTGCCGAGACGGCGTTGATCAGCGACGTTCGGCCAGTACCAAGGCGAAACGATCCTGCGGATCGGTCCAGACGTGCTCGGTCCGGAAACCGGCCGACGCGAGTTCGGCGGACAGGCCCTCGATGTGGAATTTGGCCGAGATCTCGGTGCGCATCTGCTCGCCGCGAGCGAAGTCGACGGTCAGGTCCAGGTCGGGGACCTCCACGGTCATATCTCGGGTGGCCTCCAGCCGCATTTCGATCCACTCGTTCCGTGCGTCCCACAGCGCCACGTGGGCGAAGGCGTCGGTGTCGAAATCCGCGCCCAGCCGGGAGTTCAACACGTGCAGCACATTCCGGTTGAATTCGGCGGTGACCCCGGCCGCGTCGTCGTAGGCCGGGACCAGGATCTCCGGATCGATCACCAGGCCCGCGCCCAGCAGCAACTGCTCCCCGGGCTCCAGCACCGCCGCGATGCCGGACAGGAATTCGGCGCGCTCGGCGGGCACCAGATTTCCGATGGTGCCGCCGAGGAAGGCGATCGTGCGGCGACCACCGCGCGGCAGGTTGTGCAGCGTGTCGGTGAAGTCGCTGACCACGCCGTGCACCGCCAGACCCGGGAACTCCCTGCCGATCTCCGCGGCCGCACCTCGGAGCGCGGAGACCGAGACATCCTGCGGTACATAGGTTTTCAGCGGTCCCTCGGCGCTCATCGCGGACAACAGCAACCGGGTCTTGGCCGCCGACCCTGCGCCCAGTTCGACCAGCACCTCCGTGCGCGCGATGCGGGCGATCTCACCGACGACCCGTTCCAGCAGGGCCCGTTCGGTTCGGGTGGGGTAGTACTCGGGCAATCCGGTGATCGCCTCGAACAGCTCGCTGCCGCGCGCGTCGTAGAACCATTTGGGCGGCAGGGTTTTCGGGCTCGAGGTCAGCCCGCGCCGGGCATCGGACCGCAGCGCGGCGGTGAGATCGTCATCGGTGAGGTGGATATCCAACGTCGGTGCGGTCATGATTGTTTTGGCGCGGATCCCGTCTCGCTCATGAGGGGGAGCAAACGCCATCTCCTCTCGGTGTCGGTGGTAGCTGCTAAATTGATGGAGACCGGAGCGCCGCGAGGGTGATTCCGGTTTGTGGCGGAGCGTGACCACACACGTGTTGAGGATGTAAGACGTTCGGATCACCTCCTTCGGGTGACTGTTCCGGTCGCGGTCTGAGCGTGAAATCCCCTGCCTTCCAGCAGTGGAGGCGTTAAGACAGTGCCCTTTCATCGGCATAGAGCGGGACGACCGACAGGTGACCGGGCCGCAGCGTGAGCACCTGCCGGTCCGCCACGGCCCGCCAGCGCGGATCGTCGTCGTAGGGTTCGGAGGCCACCACCGCCGTCTCGTCGGTGACCAGCACCGACAGCGAGTGGTAGGCGGTTGTGGCCCAGAGGGTTTCGCCGTCGCCGAGCAGCAGGTTCAGGCGAGATTTCGGTGCGCGCTCCAGCGCTGCGCCGACGACCCGCGCCAACGCCAGCGCGGGATCGGCGGTGCCATTGCCGGGTTCGGTGGTCGCGAGTCCGGCCTGCGCCGGGCCTGGCCTAGCATTGTCGTAGGGGCTGCGAGCGGTACCGGTGGCCGGCCGAATCGCATCCGGCGACGACCGGACCGAATCGGAACCCGCGGTGGCGCTGTCGAGCAGACCGCGGACGATCACCCAAAGCGCGGCCGCATCGGTGCGGGACTCGGCCTCGAGCAGCGGAGGCGAGCCGAATTCGGTGGCCACGGCGGACAATACGTCCTGCCAGCCGGGAATTGTGCCGTTGTGGCTGAACGCCCAGCGACCGTGTGTGAACGGTGCGTTCGCGCTGCGCTCCACCGGCATGCCGATCGTCGCCGACCGGACCGCGCCGAGCACGCCCGTCGAACTCAGTTGCGGCAGCACCTCATCCACGGCCGGATCGGTCCAGATCGGTGCGGCATTGCGGTAGCGGCTCACGCCGCCGTCCGCGGTCCACCACGCGACACCGAAGCCGTCGACGTTGATGGTGCCGCCACCGCGCATATCGCGCGGCGCCCACGCCTGGGTCCGCAGGGAATGCGTGCCCCGCGTGAGAATCTCACCGACCCCCACGGCGGGACCGAGGTAGCCGATATGGCGGCACATCAGCGCGCGTCTCGCTCGTCCGGACGCAGGTCCCGGGCGAGGCGGAAGCCGGAGAAGATCTGGCGCCGGATCGGGTGATCCCAGTTGCGGAAGGTGCCGCGACAGGCGACCTGATCCGCGCCGAAACTGCCGCCGCGCAACATCTTGTAGTCGCCACCGAAGAACACCTCGGAGTATTCGCGGTACGGGAACGCCTCGAAACCCGGATACGGCTGGAGGTCCGAGGAGGTCCACTCCCAGACATCACCGATCAGCTGATGCACGCCCGCCGGCGAGGCGCCCGCCGGATACGCGCCGACATCGGCCGGTTCCAGGTGCCGCTGACCGAGATTCGCGGTGGTCTCGTCGGGATCCGCGTCGCCCCAGGGAAAGCGGCGCGAGCGGCCGGTGGCCGGGTCGAAGCGCGCGGCCTTCTCCCATTCGGCCTCGGTCGGCAGGCGCTTGCCCGCCCACGTGGCGTACGCCTGCGCCTCGAACCAGCACACGTGCACCACCGGCTGCTGGGGACGCACCCGGATCATCGTGCCGAAGACCCTGCGCCACCAACTGCCGGCGCCGTCCTGCTCCCAGAACTGCGGCGCGATCAGATCCGCCTCGACCCGATGCGCCCAGCCGCGCTCGGACCACAGTTCCGGCCGCCGGTAGCCCCCGTCGGCGATGAACTCGAGGTACTGCGCGTTGGTCACCGGCGCGGCATCGATCACGAAGCCGGGCAGGCGGACCGGGTGCGCGGGCCGCTCGTTGTCCAGCGCCCATGGGTCGGTCGAGGTGCCCATGACGAATTCGCCGGCAGGGATGTGGATTTCACCCGATACCGGGGCGACCGGGGTCGGGGTGGGCGGCGCGTTCAGCACCGAGGCGCCGGCGCGCAGCTGATGGGTGGCCAGCATGGTCTCGTCGTGCTGCTGCTCGTGCTGGGCGATCATGCCGAAGGCGAAGCCGCTCCCCACGAGACGGGTACGACGTTCATCGGTGGCCGGCGCGTGCGCGCCCTCGGTCAGCGGCGGCTCGGCCCGCAAATCCGCGCCTGCCAGCACATCCCAGACCTTCTGCCGCACCGTGCCGGCGTACGCGCGGGCCTCGGCCGGATCGAGCAGGGGCAGCGCGGGGCGATCGGCGCGCGGATGCTGGAACGCGTCGTAGAGCTGGTCGATATCGGCGCGCACCGGGTCGCGCCCGCCCACGTCGCGGACCAGCCACAGCTCCTCCTGATTGCCGATATGCGCCAGGTCCCACACCAGCGGGCTCATCAGGCGTGAATGCTGCGCCACCAGTTCGGCCTCGTCGAGACAGTCGGTGAGCGTGGCGGTGCGCTCGCGCGCCCGGGTGAGCGTGCGGGCGATCTGCTCGCGTAATCGCTCGGCCTCGGCATTGTCGGTTCCTGGTAGATGAACGGTCATGGGAGAACTCCGATTCGGTTGCGCTGATCCCGGCCACGAACCGCCGGGATGACGGCCACGCACGCGCAGAGACGACGGGAAGCCCCAGCCTCGGCTGGTTCGCCTCCCGGATTGCTCGAGCGGGGTGTGGCGTTGAGATGCTGTCGGCCGCGAACAGGCCGGGACGCCGGCGCGAGGCCACGCCGACGATCGGGACGGGTGGGCGTTATCGCCGGGTGGCGATAACCGCTGCGCCGCATTATTTTCCGGGTCCGGTTTCCTCGCGACGCAGGGCGTCGCCTGTCGGTGCGCGGCCGTTACGACATCGATGCTCGGCGGCGCCGAGCTGGTCGGCGGCCTCCGGGGACGTCGCGTGTGCCGCAGCAAGACCCATGAGGTCCGTTGCGGCGACGCGGATTTCGGGATCGGACAGGCCACAGCGCGCCGCCTCGAGCCAGCGGTCACCGACCGGGGCGGCCAGCCTGGTGGCCTCGGCCACGACCTCCGGGGACGACATGAGGGCGTCGATCGTGTGGATCGGCACCGTCCACGCGTCGCCGGGCTGCGCGTCGAGATATCGCACCTCGAGGTGGCCCGAGGCCCGTACCGGCGGGAACATCGTGGTCAGGTGATAGTCGAGGTCGGCGGCGTCGGGCCGGCGGCCCAACTCGTCGTCCAGCGCGCCGCTGAGCCAGTCGGCGAAGGTGGCGCCGGGCGGGGCAGCCCAGTCTGCGCCCTCGGCCTGACGCACGCACAGCAGCGGCACATCGAGCACCCAGCGCGCGTACGCGGTGATCGGATCGGTCCACTCCCGCACCGGTGGCCTGGTGCGGGCGTGGTCGAGCCGGAACCAGGTCCGCATCCGCTGGGAGGCCCACGCGCCCGCGGGCGCGCCGTGCAACTCCGGGGAGCAGGCGAAGGCCGCCAGCAGCGCGGGGCCCATGGTGTTGAGCGCGGTCCAGCGCGCCAGGATCTCGGCGTGATCCGCGCCCGCGTCGACGCTGACCTGCGTGGCCGCGGTATTGCACATCATGAGCTTGCCGAACGGGCCGATCCCCGAGAAGGAGCGCTCCATCGCCTGATAGCGCGGCAGTTGGAGGAGCCGGTGCGCCGGGCGTATGCCGTCGGCCGCGGCGGAGAGGGTTCGGATGGAACGGGATTCGAGTAGTCGCTCGAGATGCTCGGCATCGGCCAGCAGGCGCTCGCACAGTTCGGCGGCGGAAGAGAACGCGGCGCTGGACAGTTCGACCTGCCCACCGGGCTCGATGGTGACCCGGCTGCCGCCAGGTAGTGGTACGGCGGGAGAGTGCGGCGAAATAGATGGTGGTGCATGGGAGCCGAGCGCATCCGCGAGCAGGGAGAGCTCTGGTCGCCGGGCGGGCGCCGACGGTTCACCGGAAGCGGTGAGCCACTCGAGTTCGGCGCCGATAAGTCTCGGCGGGCCCTGTTTGAAACAGACACCGCCGATATATGCCTCGGCCGCCGCCCGTGAGTTGAATTCGATCCCCGCGCTCGTGAGAGAGCGCACCGCTGTGACTGCCATGCCAACCTCCTCCGCCGACCGCCCGGGTGGCGACCGGCAGTGTGCCGCTCGTAGCCGCGTCGCCGGAAGACTGCCGTAACCCGGACCACGCTGCCCGGACCGGAAGACCGGTTTTCCGCCGACCGATCCAGAGTAGCGAGCGCCACCGACAAAAAATCTGACAAAAAGGTTACGACCGGTCGACAACACCCTCTGATCAGCATAAACCGGCCCAAGCTTCACTTCGCTCCGCTGCCACCGACAGTGCTGTGTCACCGGTTCCCTCCCTCCGCCCGGTCACAGCGCCGCGTCGACCGACAGTGCCGTGCCATCGATCCCCTCGCTCGGCTCGGTCACAACTCCACTGCGACCGGCGGTGCCGCGTGACCGATTCCCTCACTCCACCCCGTCACATCGGCAGTTCACTCCCACGTCTCCCGCGCCGATCTTCTATCGTCGATGGAGTGCTCGATCTGACCCGACTTCGCGCCGACATCCCGGCCTACGACAACATCACCGGGCCCACCCCGATCTTCCTGGACAGCGCTGGATCCTCGCTGCCGCCGCGTCCGGTCCTGGACGCGGTGACCGGGCATCTACGCCGCGAGGCCGAGATCGGCGGCTATCGGGCCGCGAACGAGCGCCTGGACCACCTGGACTCGGTGAAGTCCGCGATCGGCGCCCTGATCAACACCGCACCCTCGACGATCGCCCTGAGTGACAGCGCGACCCGGTCGTGGAGCGACTTCTTCTACGCCGTGCCGCTGGCGCCCGGTGACCGGATCCTGATCTCCGGGGCCGACTACGCCAGTAACGCCATCGCCGCACTGCAGCGCGCCCAGACGACGGGGGCGGTGGTCGAGCAGATCCCCAGCGACGACACCGGCCAGCTCGATGTGGACGCGCTGGCCGCGATGATCGACGAGCGGGTGAAACTGGTATCGCTGGTGCACGCGCCGACAAACGGCGGCCTGCTGAACCCGGTCGCCGAGGCCACGCGGGTGGCGCACCGGGTCGGCGCGCTGGTGTTGCTGGACGCCTGCCAGTCGATCGGACAGGTGCGGCTGGATGTCGCCGGACTCGACGTCGACGCCCTGTCCGCGACCGGACGCAAATGGCTGCGCGCGCCCCGCGGCACCGGATTCCTGTACGTGCGGCCGGAGCTGGCCGCCACCATGGAACCCACCCGGCTGGATCTGCACAGCGCCGCGTGGACGGGCCCGCACGAGTACCGCCTGGCGGCCGACGCCAGCCGCTTCGAATTCTGGGAGTGCGATGTGGCCGCCCGGTTGGGCCTGGGCGCGGCCGTGCGCTATCTGCTGGACCTGGGCCCCGACACCGTCTACGAAGCGATCTCGGCGAACGCCGAGCGGTTGCGCAAGAACCTGGCGCAGATCCCCGACGTGGCCGTCCGCGACCTCGGCGACCGGCACACCGGCATCGTCTCGTTCACCATCGAGGGCCGGATTCCGGTGGATATCCGCGACGAACTGCTGGCACAGGACATCACCGTCACGGTGAGCCATCGCAGCTCGACCCTGTTGGACATGTCCGCGCGCCGCCTGGATTCGGTGGTCCGGGCCTCGCCGCACTGTTTCGTCACCGCCGACGAACTCGACCGCTTCACCGAGGCGATCGCCGTGATCGCCACCCGCTGAGGGGCTAGATGAACCCGGCCCGACCCGCAGCCGTTATGTCCGCTGTGCGGATCTTCGCGACCGCACCGGCGATGAGGCCCGCCCAACGGTGTGCGGGCTGCGCCGACGGATCGATCCGGCGCTATACCGTGGCGTCGAGGGGATAGCGGGACCCGAGCGTCCCGCGGTCGCCGACGTGAAAGTTCATCACCAGATCGTCGGCCACCTGAATCAGTTCGTCCCGCCCCTCGACCCGGCCGGCCCAGGCCATCGGCAGTGCAGACAGCCCGTGCACCGCGCCGATCAGGTTGCCCGCGACCGCACCCGTGGAATCGGAGTCACCGGAATGGTTCACCGAAAGTAGCAGCGCGGCACGCAGATCCCCGGTCCGTTCGGCCGCCAGCGCGCAGTAGACCGCGATCGCGAGGCACTCCTCCGCGATCCACCCGGCGCCCACCTGCTCGACTCGCTCGGGCGTCGGGTCGCCCTCGTCGGCCGTCCTCAGTGCCCGCTGTATCGCCTGCACCGTCTCCTCGGCCCCGGGACCGCCGGTCAGCTGAGCGAGGGTCTGGTGCACCGCGTTTCGCAGGTCCACCCCGCCCAGGATCCGATCGATCAGGGCCGAGAACGCACCCGCCGCGAGATATCCCGTCGGATGTCCATGTGTCAGTTGGGCGCAGCGCGCGGACATCAGGAATGCGAGATCGGGCCCGAAGCGCGCCAACCCGAACGGCGCGGACCGCATCACCGTCCCGCAGCCCTTGGAGTCCGGGTTGATCGGACCGGGCACGCCCAGCGGGGCGGGCTCGGTGTACTGCTTCTCCTGCAATCCCAGTCCGGTCATGCACGCCTGTCCTGGTGAGCGGCGGGCGTAGAGGAACTGATGGCTGGAGAGCCACCCGTCCGGCATCGGGCTGGGAGCGTGTTCACGCTGAGTTCGCAACCATCGCAGATACGCCCGCCCCAGCACGGGCGCGGGATCGATACCCGGCGACAACCGCAACAGCCCTTCGGCGGTGAACAGCGTCATCTGGGTATCGTCGGTAATCTGCTGCGGCGCATCGGGATCGGGACCCCGGAGAAAATCGGTCATGCCATCGGGACCATGCCCCGCCCGAATCATGTCCAGCTGAAGGAATTCGATCGGCCAACCCAACGCGTCGCCGATCGCCCCGCCCAGCAGCGCACCACGGACCTGATCAAAGGTTTTCGTGTAATCCTGCACAGCCCAGATCATTCCAGTCATACCGGGTGGAATTCCAGAAGTACGCTCTTCCGGAGGCTAGTGCAATTGGTTCTGTGCGGGTTCCAAACCCACGCGCAGCAGCAGTTCGACCGCGTCGGCGGCCTGTTCGACGATCACCGGAAGCTCTTTGCGCTCCACGGTGGCGAACGGCTTGAGCACGTAGTCGGCAGGGTCCTGGCGGCCGGGCGGGCGGCCGATGCCCAGGCGCACACGCAGGTAATCCTTGGTGGTCAAAGCGCTGGAGATCGAACGCAAGCCGTTGTGTCCGCCCTCTCCGCCACCGCGCTTGAGGCGGATCGCACCGAAGGGCAGATCGAGGTCGTCGTGCACCACGACCACCTCGGTCGGCGGGACCGAGAAGAAGCGAGCCAGCGCGGCGACCGGGCGGCCCGAGACGTTCATATACGAGCGGGGCTTGGCCAGCAGCACCTTTCGCCCGTCCAGCCGTGACTCGAGCAGATCCGCGCCCGACTTCTTGTGCACGGTGAAACGGCCGCCGACGCGCTCCGCGAGCACGTCGGCGACCATGAATCCCACATTGTGCCGGGTGCGCTCGTACTCGGAACCGGGGTTGCCCAGCCCGACCACGAGCGCCGGAGAACTATCGGCCATCTCCAGAACCGTTGCGCGACCGAATTACTCGGCGGCCTCGGCCTCGCCCGCGGCGGTCTCTTCCTCGCCCTCGGTCTCGGCCTCGGTGGCGACGGTGACGTTGACGACCAGCGTCTCCTCATCGGCGGCGAGGGTGACGCCCTTGGGCAGCGCGACCTGACCGGCGGTGATCTGGGTGCCGGCCTCGGCGCCCTCGATCGACACCTCGATCTGCTCGGGGATGCTCAACGCGTCGGCCTCGACCGACAGGGTGTTGGCCTCCTGGGCGACCCGGGTGCCAGGGGCAGCGGCGCCGGTCACCACGATCGAAACGTCGGAGACGACCTTTTCGCCACGCTTGACGATCAGCAGGTCGGCGTGCTCGATGTAGCGGCGGATGGGGTGCACGACGATGGATTTGGTCAGCGCGAACTGCTTCTGGCCATCGATTTCCAGGTTCACGACGGTGTTGGTGCCGTGCTCGCGCAGGATCGCGGCGAACTCCTGGGCGTTCACGGCCAGATGCTTGGGGGCCTCGCCGTGGCCGTACAGCACGGCGGGAACGTTGCCGTCGCGGCGGGTGCGGCGGGCGGCGCCCTTGCCGAACTCGGTGCGAACGGTGGCTACGAGGGTGGCGGCGTCGGACATGACTGGTGGATTCTCCTACGGCTCTCCGGGCTGGTTATCTTGCTGGCCAGGGACTGCCCTGGCAAAGTGTCTGCTCGTCGGGCGAAGACGGAACGACAACGAGACCGGCCGGAAAAGCCGAGCCGCGTCGATCACGGTGTGGGGTCCTTGCCTCACACCCTCGCCGAGACAACCTGAAAAGAGTAGCACGCATCAGAAACGCTCCTGCACGGGGTCTGCACCTGGCGTCTTGTGCCATGACGGGCGGCCGGACCGCACCGGCAAGCCCGGGCCGGGGCGCAAAGTGCCCGGTCGAGTAGCCTTGATTGGTTGCCTACATCCCCCGAACAGGAGCGTCTCCCGTGAATTCCCCGTCCCCCACGACAACGTCCGGGCGGTTGGCGCAGGAAATCGCCCGGCGGCGCACCTTCGCGGTGATCTCCCATCCGGACGCCGGTAAATCCACCCTCACCGAGGCTCTGGCCCTGCACGCCAAGGTCATCGCCGAGGCGGGCGCGATCCACGGCAAGGCCGGGCGCAAGTCCACGGTGTCGGACTGGATGGAGATGGAGAAGGCGCGCGGGATCTCGGTGAGCTCGACCGCGCTGCAGTTCGAATACGGCGACTGCGTGATCAATCTCGTCGACACCCCCGGCCACTCGGACTTCTCCGAGGACACCTACCGGGTGCTGACAGCCGTCGACGCGGCGGTCATGCTCATCGACGCGGCCAAGGGTCTCGAGCCGCAGACGCTGAAGTTGTTCCAGGTGTGCCGTCATCGCGGCATTCCGGTGATCACCGTGATCAACAAGTGGGACCGGCCCGGCCGCGCACCGCTGGAGCTGCTGGACGAGATCAACGAGCGGATCGGCCTGACCCCGACCCCGCTGTTCCTGCCGGTCGGCATCGCGGGTGACTTCCGCGGCCTGCTGCGGCGCGGTCCCGACGGCGTCGCCACCGAGTACATCCACTTCACCCGCACCGCGGGCGGCGCGACCATCGCGCCCGAGGAGTCCTACGACGTCGAGCACGCCGCCGAGCGCGAGGGCGAGGTGTGGGCCACCGCTGCGGAGGAGAGCGAACTGCTCTCGGTCGCCGGACAGGATCACGACGAGGAGATGTTCCTGGCCGGACAGACCTCGCCGGTCATCTACGCCTCCGCGATGCTGAACTTCGGCGTGCGCCAGCTGCTGGAAACCCTTGTCTCCCTGGCTCCCCCGCCCGGCCCCCGGGACGACGTGAACGGCACGCACCGCGAGACCGCCGACCCGTTCAGCGCCGTGGTGTTCAAGGTGCAGGCCGGGATGGACACCGCGCACCGCGACCGGCTGGCGTTCATGCGCATCGTCTCGGGCGAGTTCGAGCGCGGCATGGTCGTCACGCACGCGCAGACCGGCCGGCCCTTCGCGACCAAATACGCCCTGACCGTCTTCGGCCGCGAACGCTCCACGGTCGACACCGCCTACCCCGGCGATGTTGTCGGCCTGGTCAACGCCACCGCCCTCGCCCCCGGACACACCCTGTTCGTGGACAAGAAGGTCGAATTCCCCCCGATCCCCTCCTTCGCCCCCGAACATTTCGCCACCCTCCGCGCGCAGACCGCCGGAAAGTACAAGCAATTCCGTAAGGCCATGGACCAACTGGACTCCGAAGGCGTGGTCCAGGTCCTGCGCAACGACGCCCGCGGCGACGCCTCCCCCGTCCTGGCCGCAGTCGGCCCCATGCAGTTCGAAGTGGTAACGGCCCGCATGCAAGGCGAATTCAACGTAGAAACCCACCTGGACTTCCTCCCCTACCAGTTGGCCCGCCGCACCGACGCCGCCTCCGCCCCCGAACTGGACCGCCAACGCGGCGTAGAAATCTTCACCCGCACCGACGGGGCGATCCTTGCCTTGTTCAGCGACAAGTGGCGCCTGCAGTACATCCAAAAAGAATTGAAAGATCTGACCCTCGAACCCCTTGTCGCCGCCGCCGACTGACCCGCCTCTCCGCCGAGCCCGCCCGACAGTGGTCAGTCGTTTATATCGTCGGACTCGTAGTCGAGATCGAGATCGGGCGGAGGCGGCCACTCACGGGTAGTGACGAGTTCGCCGGTCCAAGGATCGACCCTTCGAACGGGGTACTCGATTTCGGTCGATATTCCCCCCTGAGTCCAGAGAATAGAAAGACCTGAATACAGGACGGTCGGCGTCTTCATCGGCCGATCCGGAAGAGAAAGTATCGATCCGGTCCGAAATGCGATTCGAACTCCCCCGGATTTGAAGAATACCGGCGAAAGTATCTCCGATCGCAGCAAGCCCTGGGACTGGCTTCGATCTCGATCCACAATTGCACGGCGACCAGAGTAACGCTCCACACTCGACCGAGTCGACAGTTCAGCATCATACCCAAAGATCAGCCTGAAATCTCGATCGATAACCAGCTCAACCTCTTCCAGCCGCCACGCCACCTGAAGGACACTCAGGTGTCTCAGTGGCAGCAGAATCCACCGATCCTCGTGCTCTATGATCTCTCGCCGCATCCTCCGCCTTTTGCTACCACAGCACTACACGAATCCCTCACCCCAGTGATCCCGGTCTACTTCATAGCGATCGATAGTGAATCCGTCGGGCGACATGAAGAAGCCCGGCTTCCGACGAATTCGATCAACCGCATCTTCAGCTTATTTCATCGACGAATACACTCCAATGAACTTCAGGTCCTCGGATCCATCATAGATATCGTGACAATGCTGAACAACATATACGTGATTCATCGCCGGACATCACCTGCACCCATGGAGATCGCGAATCTTCGGTCGCCCGCCGATACGGTGAATAGCACGGAGGTTCAGAACCAGGAAGCGAAATGGCCCTGGTCCAGCGGGCGGAGCTGCTCACGATCAACCCCGTACCGCCGGAAGAGCGCGAACAAGTCGATAAAGTCATCGTCACCGACTGCGGCAGCGTCTATCTCGATGTACAGGGTGTCGCCACGTCCCGCATAGGATGTAACGCAAGAGATCTTGTCCAGCCATCCAAAAAATGCAGCTTCATCGTTGTACGAGTAATAGCGGACCTTGCGAGCCTCCAGCACCGTCCCCCCGTCAACTGTACTCATCGTGTCGCTCCTCCCGGGTAAACGTTTGTGTATCCACCAGACTTCTCCTGTACATCCCAGTGAGGTCCGCCATGTGCCAAAGCCCCTGGACCGGTGGGGACCCAGACATTCCCGCCTGCATCCTCCCAGCCGAACCCGCGCCCATTCGGTGCGGGCACCCAACGGTCACCACCTTTTGGTGGCGTGAACCCTTCCGCATCGTCCGGCCTGCCGGGAGCCTTCGCGCCATTGGGATCGTAAGCATTTGCCGGAGGCTTCGTTGAGACCGCCACCTCCAGTGCGCCATCCGCAGCGACGACCACCTTCATCAAGATGAGCGCCTCGAGGCTTTTGATGGCTTTGTCGAGGTCGGTGGTGGGGAGGGCGTGGAAGGCGTCGATGGCGCCTACTGCGCCGGCGGCGAGGCTGGTCAGGCCGATGACTCTGGTCATTTGGCTTGCGCGGTAGGACGTTTGGATGGCGTCGGCGGTTGCCAGAACGTCGGCGTCGATGGCGGCCTCGGCGACTACGGCGGAGGTGCCGAGGCTGAACAGGGCCAGGAGTCCGCCTGCGATGGCGGTGAGGCCGATGGTCAGTTCGAGGGTGTTGATCTGGCCGGCGGTTTGGGCGCCGAGGGCGACGGTGGCGTCGTGGTAGGCGCCGACCGGGGCGGCCATGTTTGTGGCGGCGGTGGAGACGGTGTCGGCGCCGGTTTTCAGGGTGGCGAAATGGTCTTGGAGCAGTTGGCGGTTCGTGGCGTCGTCCATGCCGTCGAACAGGGCGGAGATCGCGGTGATTCGGCCGGAGGCGGCGGTGATGGTGGGGTGGGTGGCGAAGGTGTTCCAGGTGGTGTGGGCCTTGTCGAGTTTGGTCGCGTCGCCGTTGGGGAGTTTCCCGAACGCGGACAGGACCTTGGCGACGAGTTTGTCGAAGAACTCCTTGACCCCGCCGTGGTCGGTGAACCCGATCCCGTTGTCCGCCACCGACGAGGGGATCGTGACCTGATACTCGCCGACCTGGCTCACGTTCGGGGGATCGGGGGCCGGTTTGCTGTTGTTGGCGAGACCGTAGTTGTAGCCCATCGCCTGCAGTGCGGCACCGTAGTTGGTCAGGGCATTGGCCAGACTCGAACACGCTTGCATCGTCTGCTGCGCGGCCTTGTCGTACGCCTGACCCCACTGCTCGCAACCGGGGGCATCACCGGCCATACCCGCGCAGTCACCCTTGACCGCCGCATGCACCGGCTTATCGGCCGCCCGCAACTCGTCGGCCAGATCGTGGCATTTCCTGCCCGCGTCGTAATAGGTCTGCCAATCGACGATCATCCCTGACCGCTCCGCAGGATGCGGCGATTCACATCCACCGCACCGGTATAGCGGCCGTGCGCCTTCTTCGCCGCATCACCGGCCGTGGCGATGCCATCGGCGAATTCGCGGGCACTGGCCAGCCATCGAGCGTGCGCGTCGCGATACGCACTCGCCGCGACGCCATCCCAGCCGTCGCTGGAGAGCGTCTGGACTCGACGGTCGAGTTCATCGAGATGATCGTGTACGAATCCGGCCAGATCGTTCAGCCGCGCCACGATCCGGTCCAACTGCTCGAGCTCGACGGAGAATCGAGAACTCATGGCAGATTCAAACTCGACACCCGGGACGCGGTCGCCGCGTCCGCCGACCGATAAGTCTCGGCAGTGACACCCAGCTTTTCCGCCAGGGCGGTCAGCTCGTGCAGAAGCCCTGTTCCACCATCGCGGGTTTCATGCCAGCCTGTAGCGAACTCGTCAGCACAGTCACCGGTCCAGTCCGAAGCGAGCAACCGATCCACCTCACGCGCGGCGGAGTCCAGCGCCTGTTTCACCGTGGTAGCAATGTCGTAGGCGTACTTCCCCACCGCCTGCACCTCATCCGGAACCACCGACAGGTTCTGATCGGCCCCGGACGGACCCCCGCTTCCGCTCATGTGCTCGACCATACCCAGCTCGGAGTGGGCGGTCATCGATTCTCAGGCGTTAGATGGATGCACACTCACCCGGGCAGCGAGCGTCTCGGCCTTGCGGAGTAAGTAGCATTACTATGCCGACGGGGAGCTGGTCTGCGGTTCGGTAGACCGTTATCGCCTCGTCTCGGGAGCCTGACATTTCCAGCAGGTGATCGCCAATGGTCTCGAAGCGGTGGGTACGCCCGGGCGATCGACCCCGGGTCACCACGAACTCGCCGGACGTCGGATCAGATCACAGATTCTTGCGATCCGCCCGAAGCGCACCGCAAGATCACGCGACCGGCTCCGACCCATTCGTGCACACACACCGAGCACGAGGGAGTAATCCGCGATGAGCACCACGATCGAGCTGTACTACGAGATGCACGGCGTCCCGATGCCCGGCACCGTTCCGCTGGTGCTCGTGCACGGCGGCGGCTCGACGATCGGGACCAACTGGGCCGCGATCCTGCCGCATCTGGCCGCCACCCGGCAGGTGCTGGCCGTGGAGTTGCAGGGCCACGGCCGTACTCCGAATGCCGACCGTCCGTACACCTTCGAAAACTCCGCCGACGATGTCGCGGCCCTGCTGGGCGCGCTCGGCATCGAGCAGGTCGACCTTCTCGGATTCAGCAACGGCGGCAATGTCGCGATGCGCGTGGCGATGCGGCACTCGCATCTGGTGCGCAGGCAGGTCGTGGCCTCGGCGTTCTACCGGCGGGAGGGCATGGTCGACGGATTCTGGGAGGGCATGCGCACCGCGGACATCGCGAGCATGCCCGAGGTCTACCTGGCCGCGGACCGCGCCCTGAATCCCGATCCGGCACACCAGCAGCAGCTGTTCGACTTGGACACCGGTCAGATGCGCAATTTCACCGACTGGTCCGACGCGGAACTTACCGCGATGAACACACCGACGCTGTACATCGGCGGCGACCGCGACGTGATACGCGTGGAGCACTTCGTGACCATGGCACGGCTCACCCCGGACGCCGAGTTGCTGATCGTGCCGACCGGACACGGCGAATACCTCGGCGAGCTGCTCGCCAGCGGCGGCGACCTCAGCACCATGCACGCCACGCTCCCGTGGCTGCTGGCGTTCCTGTCCGACTAACTAGCCCATAGTTTCGGCGGCGTCCGGGGGTTGGCCGTCGGTGTCCGGGCTCATGCCGGGTTCGCGGGCGATCAATCCCCAGCGGCTGGAGGTCAGGCGCAGGCTCGGCAGGTCGGACAGGGACAGCACTACCTCATAGGTGCGTTCGTAGCCGGTGTGGGCTATGCGCCAATGACCGTCGGAGCACAGGACGTAGCGGTCGGTGTAGAAGGCCGCGCCGCGCAGGAGCATGTTGTGGGCGGGGATCAGGACGGTGTCGGCCAGGTACCAGGTGCCGGTGGCGGTGTCACCGTCGATGTCGATCTCCGGGTGATCGCAGCGGTGTTCGGTGATGACGTGCGGGCCGAGGGTGTTGCGCATGAACGCCAGGTACGCGTCGCGCGATTCGAACTGGAGGTACTCGCTGTACGTGGCGGTGGCGTCCGGGACCATCGTATCGGCGAAGTCATCCCAGGATTTGGTATCGAGTGCCCGCAGGTAGCGGAACTTCAGCCGGCTGATCGCGGAGACGGCGTCGGAGTCCATAACTCCACAATCCCATCCAGAAGGCCGCTTCTCCGTGATTTGTGAGATCTGTACCGAATCGCTATCAGCGCCGGACTACCGCCCGGATCGCGGGGAACCGGTGTCTCCCGCGGGCAGGGTGAAGCAGGTGGCGCAGAAGTCGTCGCCGAATTCGGTGAGCCGCAAGCTCTTTCGCACGATCTTGGGCACCCGTCCGGCGGATTTGAGCGCGGTTTCCACGAGCGGCTGCACCTCGAGCACCATGTAGCGGCTCAGCAGGACCGGATCGTCGGAGGTGAAGGTGAGCCCGAGCCGGCTCAGGTTGATCAGGTAGTGCCGCGAGCGATCCGGATAGCGCACCCCGGCCTGTTCGGGCACCGAGGTGAGATCCCCGGTCACCAGCTCCGAGCCGATGCCCAGCGGGCGGTTGGTGCGCACATCCACCGAGGGCTGCGGGCCGTTCTGCGCCATGAACCGCAGGATGCGAGCCTCGTCGGGGGCCAGCTGGTCCAGGATCCGGTCGTACGCCGGATGCACCTCCTCGGTGAAATACACATCCGCCGAGCGCGCCAGCAGCGCGTCACCGCGCCGGCGTAGGTCCTCGATCGTGGACGAATGCATATAGCTGCCGGTGATCGCCTGCGTCGCATGACCGTTCGAGCTGGGCACATAGCTGACGATCTCGCGCACCGACCCCTCGGTGACGCCGAGCACGCTGCGCGCGATGGACTGCAGCGCCGCCCCGGTGCGCTCGACGATCTCGGTGGAGGACTCACCGTCCGCGACCGCCTGGGTGATCTGCTTGGTGACCTCGAACGTGGTGCCGACGGCCCATTCCCCCGTGCGCACCGCCGTCCCGGCGGCCAGTCCGGCGACGCGGAAGACACCGCGGATCAACCGCGCCTCGTTGCTGATCTGGCGCTCCTCCGCATCCGAGCTGCGTTCCACGGAACGGGGCCCGGGACGGACCACGTCCCGTCCGGTCCTGTCGTCTGCCACGTCCTGATCTCCTGTGTCCTCGCACGCGCGGATTCGGCCGGTCTGCTCCACCGACCCGGGGCGAATACTCGGCGATATCGACTCGCTCGATGTCCAGCGCGACTCGCGGGCCGTCGCGACGGCCATTCTTCCGTACGCCGTGTCCGACGCGGCCTCACGGACGCGCCCGTGTGACCGAAGTCTCCCACCTCCGGACACCCCGGATCAAACCGCGCGCCGAAGTGGACCTATCTCACAATTTCGCGTTAGGGTCCAGCGTGCCGACAGAGAACGTTGGTGGACCGGCGAGGGACTGCCATCGGTGATGGGGTTCGGCAGGAGGATGTCGTGCTGGTCAGCTACTTTCATATCGCACCATCCATACTGCTGGAACTGATCACCATCCCGCTGTTCACCGGCATCATCGGCTACATCACCAACTGGACCGGCATATTGATGCTGTTCAAGCCGCTGACCTTCCACGGCGTCCGGGTACCGGGCCTGGCGACGCTGTTTCCATTCCTGCCCACGAGAATTCAGGTGCTGCCGCTGCTGCGTTACGACGGGCAGATGGGCTGGCAGGGCATCGTGCCCTCCCGCGCGGACAAGATGGCGTCCATCGCCGTGGACAAGGGGCTGTCCAAGCTGGGTAGCGTCAGCGACTTCTATCGCGAGCTCGAACCCGACGCGCTCGCCGAACATCTCACGAGCATCGCCGAGGAGCAGATCCACGACATCGTCGAGGAGATCGCGATCCGCGAGCACCCCCAGCTCTGGTACAACCTGCCCGCGGGCCTGCGGGACATGGTGCACGAGCGGGTGCGCCAGCAACTGCCGGAGGTACTGCATCACCTGACCACCGAACTTGGTAGCAATATCGAACAGCTGCTGGACGTCAAGCAGATGGTGATCCGTTATTTCCGAACCCGCCCACAGCTTTTGAATACGGTGTTCCAGGTATTGGGCGCCAAGGAATTGCGGTTCATGCAGAACTTCGGTTTCTACTTCGGCGCGCCGATGGGTGTGGTGCTGGTCGGCATCCTGCATCTGACGCACTGGTCGGCGCTGGCGGTGCTGCCGATCGGCGGGGTGGTGATCGGCTGGGTGGTGAACTGGATCGGCCTGAACATGATCTTCTCCCCGGCCTACCCGAAATGGTGGTGCCCGTGGCGCCAGGGTCTGCTGGTCAAACGGCAGCTCGAAATCACCGAGGGCTACGCGGAATTGGTGGCCACCCAGATCATGACGGTCGCCAATGTCGGCGACGAACTGCTGAACGGCCCACGCTCGGATCGCACCATGCAGGTGCTGGAGGAAACCCTGCGACCGGCCACCGATCGCGCTCTCGGCCCCGCACGCGGACCGGTGAAGTTCGTGATCGGCGACCGCGACTACGAGATACTCCAGGACAGCTTCGCCGACCGCGCCAAGAGCCTGGCCCCGGCCGCCTTCGCCGACCCGGCCTTCAACGCCCAGCAGAGCGCCCAGGTCAGCCGCTACATCGCCAAGCAGATGGCGGCCCTGCCCCCGCCGAGCTTCGTCGACATGCTCCGCGCGGCGATCAAACAGGACGAATGGTTGCTGTTCGTGCACGGCGGCGTGCTGGGTCTGATCGCCGGCTACGCACACCTGCTGATCTTCGGCACTGCCCTGGCCACCCACTGGTTGTAGCCACGAGACATGCCACCGCCCGTCGGCCGCTCGCCTCGCCCGGATCGGGTAGTCCCTCGAAGGGCTCCGAGAACCCGGATCGTCCGTCCGACGATCGCGAAGGGTCGGGGTCGTTGGGGAGCACTTCGGCTCTTCCTGATTCCCAGTCGGCGGTACACCCTGGGTGCATGAAAGGTTCGTTCCAGAATGCGATGCGCCGGTTCACCAAACTTCCACGGTCGCTGGCACTGCGGTCGGCCGGGAAACAGGGGTCCGGCACCTCGGTGATCCATCATGTCGGGCGCCGGTCGGGTCAGGCTTATCAGACACCTGTCACGGTCGTCGAGCGTGACAGCAGCTTCGTGATCGCATTGCCCTACGGTGAACGCACCGACTGGCTGCGAAACGTCCTTGCCCAGGGTTCGGCTACGCTCGTCATCGGTGGTAGTTCCTACGCGGTCGACAAGCCCGAAGTACTTCCCATGGACGTGGCGAACAGCTACTTCCCGCCGAAGACGCAGCGTCTGCTGAAACGTTTCGGGGTCGAGTCCGCTCTCCAACTACACCGTGGATGACGCGGTATCGGAACCACTCCCGTACTAGCCGACCTCCTCGGCGAGTTCCAGCCAGCGCTCCTCGGTCGAATTCTTCTCAGCTTGCACCTGTTTGAGTTCCGTGCCGAGGGTGACCAGACGGTCCGGGTCGGTCGCGGCCTCGGCCAGCGCCGTGTGCAGTTTCTCCTCGCGTTCGGTGAGTTTCTCCAGAGATCGTTCGAGGCGGGAGAATTCCTTGCGGGATGCGCGGTAGGCGGCCGAATCCGTCGCGGGGGCAGGGGAATTCGCCGGTCCTGCGGCGGTCTGGGTCGTGAGGGCCGCGCGACGGCGCAGGTATTCCTCGATACCGCCGGGGAGGTTGGTGAGTTTGCCGTCGCCGAACAGCGCCCAGGTGGAGTCGCAGATGCGCTCGATCAGATAGCGGTCGTGGCTGATCACCACCAGGGTGCCCGCCCAGCCGTCGAGCAGGTCCTCGAGCTGTTGCAGGGTGTCGATGTCCAGGTCGTTGGTGGGCTCGTCGAGCAGCAGGACGTTCGGCTCGGCCATCAGGATGCGGGTGAGCTGCAACCGGCGGCGTTCGCCACCGGACAGGTCGCGTACAGGGGTGCGCTGCTTGGCGGGCGAGAATCCGAGCCGCTCGGCCATCTGCCCGGCGCTGACCTCCCTGTCGCCCAGCGTGATTCGCTCGGCAATATCGGAGATAGCCTCCAGCACACGCATATTCGTGGGCAAGTCGTCGAGTTCCTGCCGCAGCCAACCGATCCGAATGGTCTGGCCCTGGATCCGCTTGCCCGCCGCGAGATCCGAATCACCGGCCAGCGCGCGCAGCAGCGTGGTCTTGCCTGACCCGTTCACCCCGACCAGACCGACCCGCTCGCCGGGGGCCAGACGCCAGGTCAGATCGCGCACCAATTCCCGGCCGTCCGGGGTCGAGAGTGTGACGTCCTCGAGTTCGACCACCACGCGCCCCAGGCGCTTTCGCGCGAACGCGGCCAGTTCGACGGTATCGCGCGGGGCCGGCACATCGGCGATCAGCGCCTCGGCGGCGTCGATCCGATAGCGCGGCTTGGAGGTGCGAGCCTGCGGGCCGCGACGCAGCCAGGCCAGTTCCTTGCGCGCGAGATTGCGGCGGCGAGCCTCGGTGGCGTCGGCCTGGCGCGCGCGTTCGGCGCGGGCGAAGATCCAGTCGTTGTAGCCGCCCTCGTAGCTTTCCACCTTGCCGCCCACGACCTCCCAGGTGCGGGTGGCGACGGTGTCCAGGAACCAGCGATCGTGGGTGACCACCACCAGCGCGCTGCGGCGAGCCAGCAGATGCGCGGCCAGCCACTGCACGCCCTCGACGTCCAGGTGGTTGGTCGGCTCGTCCAGCACCAGCAGATCCAGCTCACGAACCAGGGCGGCGGCCAGCGCGACTCGGCGGCGCTCACCGCCGGACAGCCCGTTGACCTGGGTGTCCATGCCGAGCCCGGCGATGCCGATCCCCTCGATGACAGTGCGGATGCGCGAATTGGCCGCCCACTCGTGTTCGGCGACGCCGTCGGTCAGCTGATCGTCGGCCAACCCCGCCAGCACCACATCGCCGACCGTCGCACCGTCGGGAAGCACCCCGCGCTGCGTGACCACCGCGATCCGCAGCCCGTTCACCCTGCTCACCCGCCCGCTGTCGGGCGCCTCGATCCCGGTCAGCACCTCCAGTAGCGTCGTCTTACCGCCGCCGTTGAGGCCGACGACCCCGATCCGCTCCCCCTCCTGCACGCCGAGGGACACGTCGTCCAGCAGGGGCGTGATTCCGAAACTCTTGCCGACCTGCTCCAGGTTGATCAGGTTAGCCACTGGGCTCCTCCGCCTCTCCACAACTCCGGCCCGTACACACGGCGAATCGCGCCGTTCGCACAAGCCACCCATGCTCTCACGCCCGGACCGGCCCCCGAATCCGCCCCTGAGACGGGTATGCGACGTGCCATACGTTCCGCCTCTAAAAACCTCAGCCTAGACTGATAAGCTGGGCTTTGCATATGTGCGGCGATCTTGATTCCAGCTATGTGGCCACCTGCCGTCGACCACGCCCGCCTACCACACGGTTTCGGCAGCCGCCTACCCGCCCGTCACGGCGAAGCCGGCGACCGGCCTGTGGGCGTGGCGCTCTCGACACTGCGCGTGATCGACAGCGTCCTGCTGGACAAGGTGTTTCCGCCCCAAGCCGATGCCATCGATTCGCGGCGATACCGCGAGCACGCTCGGATCGTGAGCGAGATCACGCCGCTTTCCTGTCGCGGAACGACTGTCGCAGTGGCAGTTTGCCGTAAGGCCGCCGGCGATCCCGGACTCGTACTCGGTAGCGGCATCCAGCGGATCGGACCGCGTATCACATAGACTCCGGGCAGGGCGGATTCGAGCGAACTCGGAGCCGACTGTCGGCGGGTAGAGGAAAATGTCCCGAATATGCTGCGGTAGCGGAATATTGGCGGCGCTGCTCTCGATGATCTTGCCCTGCAATGGATTTGGACATCATTCACACAAGAGCCCCTCTCCTTGATTCACCAAAGGGCTTCAGGCTCCGGCTTATCCTGCCAAAATGCTCCTACGGCCACCCCGAGGGCGGCGCTTGTACCTGGCATTTCAGGACTCATGATGGGCGGTACCTCGATGACCATTGACGCTGACGACCGCATGCGGGTGCTGGTCACCATCAATCCGATCGAATCACATTTCCGCGGGCTGGTCACGCTCGTCGAGGCGCTGAGCGGACTCGGCCACGATGTACGGGTCGTGGTGCCGGACAAGTGGGCCACGTGGCTGCACGACAAGTACGGCGTGCGGACCGTGGATATCGGCCCCTCGTGGCTCGACCCCGAGTTCGACACCGTCGTCTTCGGCGCCCTGCTCGAAGGGGGTGCGGCGGCCTTCGACCGGGCACTCATGACGGAATTCACCTCCGCGCGCGTCGCCGGATACGTCGCCGACAAGGTGCTGGAGCTGTCCGAGCGCTGGCGGCCGGACGTGATAGTGCACGAATGCACCGAATTCGGCGGATATCTGGCCGCGGAGGCGCTCGGAATACCGCACGTCGTCGTCGACATCGGCCCGCTGGAAGCGGTCGTGCAACGCCTCCACCAGGAGGTCGTCCGCCCCGGGCTGACCGCGCTGCGGTCGCGGCTCGGGCTCGGACCGGAGCCGCCGACACCCGGAATCCTGCGTCATCTCACGGTTTCGCTGACCCCGGCAGAGTTCAATCACGCGGACTTCGACGCACCGCTCGTTCGCTACGGGCACGAACTTCCCGCACGCCATGACGAGCGGTTGCCCAGCATTTTCACCCAACTGCCCGAGGACAGGCCGATCGTCTACCTCTCGATGGGTTCGATCGGGCCGCGTTCCACGCGATTCATGCTGCGCTCGACCGAAATCTACGGGGAGATATTCGCCGCGCTGAGCCAGCTGGAGTGCTCGGTTCTGGCCGCGCTGCCGACGCAGTATCAGGACATATTCCGCTCGTTGCCGCCGCATATACACACGATGTCGCGTGTTCCCCAGTCACTGGTGCTGGAGAAGGTGGACCTGTTCATCACCCACGGCGGCTTGAATTCGATTCGCGACACGATCACGTGCGGAGTGCCGCAGGTATTGCTGCCCTTCTTCGCCGACCACCCCGGGAACGCCCTGCGGTGCGAAAAGCTCGGGACCGGCATTCGAATCGATCCGGACACGGTCACCCAGCCGGACGTGCAGACCGCATGCGAACAGATACTGGCCGACACCTCCTACCGACAGGCCACCAGAGAACTCCAGCGACATATGCGGGCGCTGCCCCGGCAGACCGCATTCGCCGGCGACCTGCGGCGCCTCATCGGGGGAGCTGACGTCGAATGATCGACAGAGACGATCTGCTCAGGACCATTCGAGAGTTCCACGAGCAGCAGGCGCAGCCTCCTTTCGTGCCCGGTGTCACCGAAATCCAATCATCGGGCGCATGTCTGGACGCCGATGACAAGACAGCACTCGCCGCGGCCGCGGTGGACATGCGGATCGCCGCGGGCGCCCTGGCACACAAATTCGAGACCTCGTTCGCCAGGAGGATCGGCACGCGCAAGGCGCGGCTGACCAATTCCGGATCGTCGGCGAACCTGCTGGCGATCACCGCGCTGACCGCACCGGAATTGGGCGATGCGCGGCTGCGCCCGGGAGACGAGGTGATCACCGCCGCGGCGGGATTTCCGACAACGGTCAACCCGATCGTGCAGAACGGCCTCGAACCGGTGTTCGTGGACATCGATGAGCGCACGTACAACGTGACACCGGAGGCGATCGAAGCGGCCATCGGTCCGCGAACCCGGGCGGTGGCGCTGGCTCATACGCTCGGCAACCCCTTTCCGATCGCGGAAATCGCCGAATTGTGCAGCAAACACGACATGTTCCTGATCGAGGACAACTGTGACGCGGTCGGATCGACATATCGGTCGCGGCCGACCGGCACATTCGGCGACCTGTCGACCGTCAGTTTCTATCCGGCCCACCACGTGACCACGGGCGAGGGCGGCTGCGTGCTGACCGACAATCTGGTCCTGGCCCGGGTGGTGAAGTCCCTGCGGGACTGGGGACGCGACTGCTGGTGTGAGCCGGGCGAAAGCAACAGGTGCGGAAGGCGATTCGGCTTCGAACTGGGCGGCCTGCCCTACGGATACGACCACAAATACATCTATTCGCACATCGGGTACAACCTGAAGGCGACGGATCTGCAAGCGGCTCTGGGCCTGTCCCAACTGGCGAAACTGGATGATTTCTGCGCTGCCAGACGACACAACTGGGCCAGGCTGCGCGAGCAACTCGACGGAATCGACCACCTGCGCCTGCCGGAACCGACGCCCTACAGCAACCCGAGCTGGTTCGGGTTCGCGATGACCGTCACATCGGACGCCCCCTTCGATCGTGTCGGCATCGTCAATTTCCTGGAGAGCCGCCGGATCGCGACCCGCGGTCTGTTCGCCGGGAACCTCCTGCGCCATCCGGCCTACTCCGGCATTTCGCATCGCATTTCCGGAGATCTGACCGTCAGTGATCAGGTGGCCGACCGCACCTTCTGGGTCGGCGTATATCCCGGGATCACCGACGAGATGATCGATTACATGGTCGCTTCCATCCGGGAGTTCGTCGCGGGCTACCAGCGATCCCCGGTCTCCTCGCTCGGGGAGACACGGTGATCAGGGTCCTCGTCACCGGCGCGAACGGCCTGCTCGGTGCCCGGATAACAAGTCCCGACAGCCCTTTCCGCAATGCCACCCGGACGGTCGTCGGACTCGGCTCGAAAGAACTCGACATCACCGATGCCGGTGCGCTGAAGGAAACCATCGTCACCGGCGACGTGGTGATCAACTGCGCGGCATACGGCGCCGTCGATGCCGCCGAGACCGATATCGATCGGGCATACGCGATCAACGCCTTCGGCGCCGGACTGCTGGCCCGAACCTGTGCCAGGAAACGAGCGCGATTGGTACACATCTCCACCGCCTACGTCTTCGACGGCGCCGCCCCCGGACCATACGAGACCTCGTCGCCCAGCGCGCCGATCAACGCGTACGGCAGATCCAAACTGGCCGGCGAACACGCCGTACGCGAGGAATTCCCCGATGCGCTCATCGTCCGCACGATGTGGCTGCATTCGGGGGCGGCCAAGGGATTCCCGGCCGCGCTCGTCTCGAAATGCGCGCGCGGCGAATCCGTTGCGGTCGTTTCCGATCAGATCGCCTCCCCGACCTATACCGACGACCTCGTGTCCGCATTGTCCGAACTCGTCACACATCC
Source organism: Nocardia alni (assembly GCF_019038435.1). Lineage (GTDB taxonomy): Bacteria > Actinomycetota > Actinomycetes > Mycobacteriales > Mycobacteriaceae > Nocardia > Nocardia alni. The sequence goes on along the minus strand of NZ_JAGPOX010000017.1, from coordinate 16,130 downwards.
CGATCCGCCCTTGCTGACGCATGCGACCTCGTCGGGCGCGGCGTCGAAATTCGAATTCGCCCGTGCGATCGTCGAAGAAGCCGGCTTCGATATCGATCTTCTGCGTCCGTGCCGGACAACGGACTTCCGATCCGCCGCGGACCGCCCGCGAAATGCCGTGCTGTCGGACGCATCATGGATCGATCACGGACTGCAGCCGCTACCGCACTGGCGTGACGCATTACACCGTGCGATGATGTCAACGCCCTTCGAATAGAAAAACGCCCCCGGAACCATAGTTCCGAAGGCGTTTCTCACCAGTAGCGGGAACAGGATTTGAACCTGCGACCTCTGGGTTATGAGCCCAGCGAGCTACCGAGCTGCTCCATCCCGCGTCGTAATTACTACCCTACACTACCGTGTCGGATACGCCGAATCGCCAGTACACCAGCCGTTTTACGCGGTCATTTCTCGCCGATGACGCGGGCCCCGGGGACCGGGCCGCTGGCCGTGCGGACGCTGCGGCACACGCCCGCGCCCGACAGTTCGGCGGCCACCGCGATGGCGTTCTCCTCGCTCGCGCACAGGAACGCACAGGTGGGTCCGGAGCCGGAGACCAATCCGGCCAGTGCCCCGGCGGTGGTGCCTGCCCGCAGAGTGCGGCGCAGGTCCGGGCGCAGCGACAGCGCGGGGGCCTGCAGATCGTTGCCGAGCAGCGGGGCCAGTTGCGCCGGATCGCCGGAGGCCAACGCCTGCAAGAGTTCCTGCGGTCCACCCAGGCGCGGCGGATCGCCGTGCACCCGCAGCCGGTCGAGCTCGTGGAATACCGAGGGCGTGGACAGGCCGTCCCGGGACAATGCGAGCACCCAGTGAAAGGTGCTGCGCGACAACACCGGGAGTAATTTCTCCCCGCGTCCGCGTCCCAGCGCCGTACCGCCGTAGAGCGCGAAGGGCACATCGCTGCCCAATTCGGCGGCGAGCACGGACAATTCGTCGCGCGTCAGGCCCACATTCCAGAGTTCGTTCAAACCGACCAGGGCGGCCGCGGCATCCGCACTGCCCCCGGCCATTCCGCCTGCCACCGGGATACCCTTGCGGATCGCGATCTCCACCAGCGGTGCGCGCCCGGCCCGGTGGGCCAGCAGCACCGCGGCCTTCCACACCAGATTCGTCCGGTCGGTCGGCACCTCGGTGGCGCCCTCGCCGGTGACCCGCACCGACAGCGATGCGGCCGGGGTGAGTTCGACATCGTCGCTGAGCGACAGCGCCTGGAACACGGTGGTGAGTTCGTGATACCCGTCGGCGCGCAGGTCGTCCACACCGAGGTGCAGGTTCACCTTCGAGGGTGCCCGGACGACCACGGGGCTGGGGACAACTGAAAGCACGAGCCCCAAGCGTAATGGGCGTTGCGCACATATGTCGCCGCGACGGTTGCTCGCGCGCCCCGGCGCCGTGATGGAGCCCACTTGCACCGGGTACCCATGGGGGGTACCTTCGGAAGCGTCCGAGGGTACCCCCTCACCGTATAACGTACGAAGGAGCCGATCATGGCGACCAGCACCTACACCGTCACCGGGATGACCTGCGGTCACTGCGTATCCGCAGTACAGAAGGAGATCGGCAAGATCACAGGTGTCACCGGGGTTCAGGTGGACCTGCCCACCGGACGCGTAGAGGTCTCCGCCGAGGCTCCCGTCTCGGACGCCGCGATCGCCGCCGCCGTCGACGAGGCGGGTTACGAACTCGCCAGCTGATCACCGGTCACATGCCCCGCGGAGCTCTCCGTGTGTTGGAACCCACCGGGTGGATCCGATAGCAGTGGAGTTGTCGGTGCGGCTGATCGGTTGAGTGCCGCTGTGTAGGTGACAAAGGAGCAGTGCCCGGCTGACGAACCCTGTGAGAACACCGTCGGCGGAGCTTGCCGGGTGGATCGAACCATCCGGGGAAGGTGAGTCGGCGGAGCTTGCGGTGGCGGCGGGAATGGTAGGCCTCCGCGCCGAAAACCCGCTGGAGGTCGAAATGCAGTCGAGAAAGGGTAGAGAGGTTATGAGCGCGCCGGTGTCCGAGCAGTCGATCGAACTGGCGATCGGCGGGATGACTTGCGCCTCCTGCGCTGCCCGGATCGAGAAGCGGCTCAACCGGCTCGAGGGCGTCACCGCGTCCGTGAACTACGCCACGGAGAAGGCGAAGGTCAGCTACCCCGACTCGGTGACCCCGCAGCAGCTCATCGAGCGCGTGGTGGATACCGGATACACCGCCGAGGTGCACGCGCCCGCTGAACCTCCTGCGATACACCAGGATTCGGCTCTCTCGCCCGCCACTGCGCTGCGCAACCGATTGCTGCTGACGCTCGCGATGGCGCTGCCCGTCGTCGCGATGGCGATGATCCCGGCGCTGCAATTCCGCAATTGGCAATGGCTTTCGCTGACGTTGGCCGCGCCCGTGGTGTTCTGGGGCGGCGCGGGATTCCATCGCGCCGCTTGGTCCAATGCGCGGCACGGCGCGGCCACCATGGACACGCTGATCTCCCTGGGCACGTTGGCCGCGTTCGCCTGGTCGGTCTACGCGCTGTTCTTCGGCGATGCCGGAATGCCGGGCATGAAACACGGTTTCAGCCTCGCGGTCGAACGCACCAGCGCGGCCTCCAACATCTACTTCGAGGTCGCGACCGGGGTGATCGTATTCATCCTGGCCGGACGGTATTTCGAGACCCGCTCCAAGGAGCGGGCCGGGTCCGCACTGCGGGCTCTGCTGGAGATGGGCGCGAAAGACGTCGCGGTACTACGGGACAACCGCGAGGTCCGGGTGCCGATCGCCGAATTGCGTTCCGGGGAACTGTTCCTGGTGCGTCCGGGCGAGAAGGTCGCCACCGACGGTGTTGTCGCCGAGGGCAGCTCGGCCATCGATATGAGCCTGCTGACCGGAGAGTCGATGCCGGTGGAGGTCGCGCCCGGCGATGCGGTGGTCGGCGCGACGGTCAACGCCGGGGGCATGCTGACCGTGCGTGCCACTCGCGTCGGCGCGGACACCCAGCTCGCGCAGATGGCCACCCTCGTCGAGCAGGCCCAGAACGGCAAGGCTCCCGTGCAGCGGCTGGCCGATCGGGTCGCCGGAGTGTTCGTGCCGATCGTGCTCGCGATCACCGCGGTCACGCTGATCGGCTGGCTGGTCTCGGGTGCGTCGGTGGCGACCGCGTTCGGTGCGGCGGTCGCGGTGCTGATCATCGCCTGTCCGTGCGCGCTGGGCCTGGCCACGCCCACCGCGCTCCTGGTCGGCACCGGCCGCGGCGCGCAGCTGGGCATCCTGATCAAGGGGCCGCAGGTACTCGAGTCGACCCGCCGGATCGACACCGTCGTGCTGGACAAGACCGGCACGGTGACCACTGGGACCATGAGCCTCGCGCAGGTCGTCCCGGACGGTGGAACCGATCCCGGCGAGTTGCTGGCGGTGGCCGCGTCGGTGGAGCACGGCTCGGAACATCCCCTCGCACGGGCCGTGGTCACCGGGGCCGCCGCACGCGGGCTGACACCGGATCCGGTGCGGCAGTTCGTGAATCACGGGGGTAAGGGCGTGCAGGGTCTGGTGGGTGAGCGCGCGGTCGTCATCGGACGCACTGCCCTGCTGGAGGATTGGTCGATCGTGCTGCCGGATACGTTGGCGCGGGCCAAATCCGACGCCGAAGCCGCCGGACGTACGGCGATCGTGGTCGCCTGGGACGGCGTGGCCCGAGGTGTGCTGGTGATCGCCGACGCGATCAAACCGACCAGCGCCGACGCCGTCGTTCAGATGCGCGCCCTCGGCCTGACCCCTGTGCTGCTGACCGGCGACAACGCCGCCGCCGCGCGGTCGGTCGCCGACCGGGTCGGCATCGATGAGGTGATCGCCGAGGTGCTGCCCAGTGACAAGCTCGACGTCGTCAAGCGGCTGCAAGACGAGGGGAAGGTGGTCGCGATGGTCGGCGACGGCGTCAACGACGCGGCCGCCCTGGCCCAGGCCGACCTGGGCCTGGCGATGGGCACCGGCACCGACGTGGCGATCGAGGCCGGTGACATCACCCTGGTACGCGGCGACCTGCGCACCGTCGCCAGCGCCATCCGCCTCTCACGCACCACCCTGCGCACCATCAAGGGCAACCTGTTCTGGGCCTTCGGCTACAACGTCGCGGCCATCCCATTGGCCGCCGCCGGCCTGCTCAATCCCATGCTCGCAGGCGCAGCAATGGCCCTGTCCAGCGTCTTCGTGGTCAGCAACAGCCTGCGCCTACGCCGCTTCCACGACTGAATTCCCCAGCCTCACAATAAATCCACAGCCAAAGACTCCGGTCGACAGCATGCGACCTCGCCTCAGCAGCTCGGTATGCCGTCACCGTAGGTTTTCCTGTCCAGCTGGAAAAGACCCAAAGCCCGGCCTTTCGCTGCATTTTGTGGACCCAAAACTCTGGTTTCCGACGATTCCACCGGAAAAATGCAGCGGGAGGCCGGTTCTCTGCATCTCACATGCCTTCCGCCTGAACTACGAAAATCGGCGGACGTCAGCATGCCAAAGCGATGGCCCGCTCGACCAATTGGGCGTATCAACAGTCATCATCGAAAGCCGCCATGGGATATCCGTCTTCTGAAACCCGGCCTCTTGCTACATTTTGTAGGCTCAGAAGTCCGGTTCCGGACAATTTCGAGGGCAAAATGTAGCAGGAGGCCGGTGCTCGGCATCTCGCGTGCGCTGCCCGAACGCGCACGTAGTAGGCGCGTAAACCCTTGCGCAGCAAGCCGGACGAACGCCGCGATGTCGAGAGTCTCCCCCCGCGCGGTCAGCTCGATTCCCGCGGCGACCAAGTGCTTCTGGGCCTCAGCAGACGACCTGCCCACCCCGCAGAGCCGCACGTAATATCTTGCGACACTGAACGAATGGCATGCGCGTCAGCTTTGGGCAGCGAGCCGGACGAACGCTGCGGTGTCGAGGGTCTCCCCTCGCGCGGTGGGCTCGATTCCCGCGGCGACCAGGCGCTTCTCGGCCTCGGCTGGCGAACCTGCCCAACCTCCCAGAGCCGCGCGTAATGTCTTGCGACGCTGGGCAAAGGCTGCGTCGACGACCGCGAACACACGGCGGCGGTGTACCTCGTCCAACGACCAGGGCGCCTCGGCGTAGCGGTCGATCCGCACCAGCCCGGACTCGACCTGGGGAACCGGCCAGAACACCTGCCGTCCGACGGATCCCGCCCGGCGGACGGTGCCGAAGAATCCGGCCTTGACGCTCGGCACGCCGTAGATCCGCGACCCGGGTTCGGCCGACAGCCGGTCCGCGACCTCGGCCTGCACCATCACCAGGGCCGTTGTGATACTGGGCAATTCGGCCATCAGATGCAGCAGCACCGGCACCGCGACGTTATAGGGCAGGTTCGCGACCAGCGCGGTCGGCGCGGCGGGCAGTTCGTCCGCGCGCACCCGCAACGCATCACCGGGCACAACTGCCAGCCGCTGCGCCAGCTCGGGCGCACGATCGGCCACCGTTTCGGGAAGATGCCGCGCCAGAACAGGATCCAGCTCGACCGCAACGACCCGATCCACCACGTCCAGCAGCGCCAGCGTCAGCGACCCCAGCCCCGGCCCGACCTCGAGCACCACATCCTCGCGCCCGACTCCAGCCGCCGCCACGATCCGCCGCACGGTATTCGCATCGTGCACGAAGTTCTGCCCCAACTGCTTGGTAGGGCGCACCCCGAACCGCTCCGCCAGCACACGCACCTCGGCCGGCCCGAGCAATTCGGCCTGACCACGGGCAGCAACGACGGATTCGGGCATGCCCGCAAACCTATCAACCCCAGCACCCCACGCCGACCACCGCACCGGTTCTCAGAAAACCCCGCCGCACCTCGACATACACCGAAACCACCCAGCTCAGCGTCGGCGCAAGCCGAACACCCCGACCGGACCGACCAAACGGACGAGACCGGGACCGACCGCACAACACAGGCACAACAGCTCGACACGGCCGCCGCCCGCAGTCCCCTCGAATGCCGGCAGCCCGCCCCGAGCACAGGTGATCAATGCCCACCAACACAGTCGACAACCGACCTACCCAACCACCACGCGTCTTCCGCCACTCATACTGCACGGCCGTATCAAACCGACGCGGGCCTGCCCCGCAGTGGCTAGGACGGCGAATTCCGACGGCATCGAGCAAGGTAATAGCCGCGCTCGACCTGTCGATCTGGTTGCGACCCGCACCGATGCGACATCGTCAGCGGCGCTGGACGTGCCGTCCGAATTCGTTGATGCGAAAGGGCTATCGAGGCAATGCCGTCCGAATCCACCGCCCTGACCGTCCGAATCCACCGATCCAGCCACCCGCAGGCTATTCGAACCCCAGCAATCCGCCCAGGAGCGCGAATGGCCAGCGCCCACCAACACAGTCGGCGACCGACCTACCCACAAACACGTCCCGAATCGGCCCGCGACGAGTACGGGCCGTCTGTTCCCGCAGCCATGGTCATCGATCGTCCTCGGCAGCCATCGCCTGTCGATCAGATGGCGCGGGCGTATCGGACTGAGGCGGCGATAGCGTCCATGTTCAGGTCGAGGTTCGGGTTCTGCCGGGTCGCCTCCTCGAACTCCAGCAGTGCGTCTCGCTCCGACCCGCGGCGAGCCAGTGTGATCAGTTCTGTCCGTACGTAGTCCGCGATCGGCACGCCGGACGCTCCGGCCCGGCGGACGAGCACGCTCACTGCCTCCATCGGCAGGCCGTAGACCCGGATCAGGGCCACGGCATCGGTGTCGACCTCCAGATTCACCGGGCGCTCGGATTCCAGGAAGTCCACCACCGCATCGATCGCCACGGGTCGGCGGGCGAGTTCGATCAACTCCGAACGTATCTGCGCGACGGTCGATCTGCCCCCGGCCTGTGCTCTGCGCCGCAGTACATCGACGGTGGCCGCAGGCAGATCCTCGATGTCGATTCGGGTCATGCCGACCACCGTAAGACGCCCCAGGACCGACCGGCAAGGTCGAAAACTACGGCCTCGTCGGTCTAGCCGAGATGCGGGCGGCGAGGGGGTGTTCTGCTGATTCGCTAGGGCTTCGTCGGAGTGGACAGGATGCGGGTGTCGAACGCGGCGATGGCCGACCACATCTGTGGGCTTATATCGCAGTGCTGGCCGGTGCCGACGACCGTCCGGAAGTCCACACCGTTCGCCGCGAACTGGGCGGCCAGGGCCGCGTGTAGGGGGGACGGCACCTGGGTGTCGGTGGCGTTGGTCAGCAGCAGGATCGGGGCGTTGTAACCGCTGGTCGGCACGGCCATATACGAGGCGAGGGCGGTGTGGAACGCGGGCGTGGTCAGCTGGCGCGAGAGCAGATCACCGATCGAGGCCCCGTGCGCCCGGGACACGATGTCGCGCAAGCACAGTCCGCCGATGCCGTCGACCAGCTCGCGGCCCCGGGGGCTCAGATAGCTGTCAACGTTCACCTCCGGATGCGTCTCTCGCAGTCCGACCAGGATCATCGCAATGTAGCCGGTGGCGTCGTTCCCGCCGCTTCCCGGAATATTCGGCACCCACGGACCGGCCGCGGGCAGCACATCCTCGAGGTCGGACGCGGGATCCAGCGTGATGACGCCTCGGAAGTCCAGGTCGGGGGCGTAGGTGCGCTGTAGGTGGGCGGTTCCCAGTGCCGCCTGCCCGCCCTGCGACTCGCCCATGACCGCCCACGTCCGCGACAGGGCGGGGTGGGTCGCGCGCGCCGCCCGGACCAGGTCGATCGTCGCGGTGGCCTCGGACTTCAGCTCCAGATAGGGATGTGGCCCGGTGTCGAACCGGCCGAGCCCGAGGTAATCGGGTGCGACGACGGCGAATCCCCGGGACACGAAATACCGCAGCACCTGATCCTCGGCCCCCCACGTCAGAACTCGCGTGGCCGGATCGGACACGCCGCCGCAATTGGGTCCCAGCCCGGAGGTGCCGTGGTCGTAGGCCATGATCGGCCAGCCGCCGGCGGGCGCGGGACCTGGCGGGACGAACAGCGCACCGCTGGCCCGCTGCGGCGTGCCGTTCGATTCGCTCGTCCAATAGTCGATGATCGAGCTACCCGCCACGCCGTGCCATCCGGCGGGTTGCGGAACGACGTCGATCGCGGTGCCGGGCGGATCGGCGGCGGCGGGCGCCACGGACACCGCCAGCACCGCCCCCGCCGCGACCGCTCCGGCGATGATCACCCGCCCCCACTGGCCCAGCAATCGCATGCGAACACCTCACCGTCTCATCGGCCGATTATCGGACCGAACCGTAGCGATTTTTCACGAGAGAACCGGATGAGGCCACCGCACCGCACCGCACCGCACCGCACCGCACCGCACCGCACCGCACCGCACCGCACAGCACAGCACAGCACAGCACAGCACAGCACAGCACAGCACAGCACAGCACAGACGAGTCTCGCCGAATACCGCGGTACGTCCCCGACATTGACGCACACTGATACACGTTCTAGTTTCGGGGTGAGAGACGACTCACCGGATCTCACCCGCACAGTCGAGAGGTTGGCAATGGAGCGCAGGTTCGAGGGACGACGGGTGCTCGTGACGGGCGCCGGCTCAGGTATCGGACAGGGCGTGGCCCTGCGCCTGCTCGCCGAGGGCGCCACCCTGGTCGCGGCGGATGTCGCCGAAACGGGGCTGAAGCAGACCGTCGAGGCCGCGGCGGAAGCCGACCGCGAACGCCTGCACACCGTGCGCATCGACGTCTCGGATCCGGACTCGGTGAGCGAGGGCTGGGCTGCGGCCCTGGAGTTCCTCGGCAGCCTGAACGTCCTGGTGAACGCCGCGGGCATCATGCGCTGCGCGCACACCCACGAGATGGCGTTCGAGGAGTGGAACCAGGTCATCGGGGTGAACCTGTCCGGCACCTTCCTGATGTGCCGCGCGGCGCTCCCGACGCTGATCGCGAACGACCATCCGGTGATCGTGAACTTCTCCTCGACCGCCGCCTTCGGCTCGAATCCCTATATGGCCGCGTACTCGGCCTCCAAGGGCGGGGTGAACGCGCTGACCCACTCGCTGGCGCTGGAATACGTGAAACAGGGCCTGCGCGCGGTGAATATCGTGCCCGGCGGCATCAACACCGGCATCACCTCGGGCCTGAACCTGCCCCCCGACGCGGACTGGAGCCTGATGGCGCGGCTGACCGGCTGGATCAACGGCGGCGCGCTGGGCGACCCGAAGGATATCGCGGGCGTGGTCGCGATGGTCGCCTCCAAGGAGGGCCGCTATATGACCGGCACCGAGATCCGGGTCGACGGCGGCGCGCTGATGTGAATCACTGACCGATACCCAGGTGCGCGGTGCAGGCCGGCCACGCATGCCAGCCCTGGCGCTCCTGGGTCACCGTCGCGATCGTAATCTGTTCCTCGCGGGTGGCCAGATCCGGACGCGGGGCGTATCGCAGCCCGCCCTGACGCGCCCAGGTGTTCTGGTCGAATTGAACCCCACCGTAGAACCCGTTGCCCGTATTGTCCGACCACTTGCCGCCGGATTCACACTTGGCCAGCAGATCCCAGATCGGTCCGTTCTTGATCGGCGGCACCTCGGTACCCGGTTTGGCGCCCTGCCGCACCGTCCTGGCCTGACCGGGCACGATGACGGTGCTGGAGATCGGCTTCTTGTCCGCCACGACGCCGTTGACGATCGACACCGCGTACGTCACGTCCTGCACACCGGACTTACCCGGATTCACCAGGACGCTGCGATCCATATTCATGGTCGCGTCCTTGATGACGTTCGGCGGCGGATCCAGCGGCACCCGCTCGGTCCGGTTCACCACCCGCCTGCGCGTGACAGTGATGGTCATGCCGTCGGTCAGCGGGGTGTCGGCGGACGGCACCACCGAATCCTGATTGGCCAGCGGCACACCCTGCACCTGGAGCAGCTGCCCGACGGTCGGCGCGGCCAGGCGCACGTATTGCGCCCTGTGGCCGTTGTCGGCCAGCAGGACGACGTGCGGGCTGGTGATATCGAGAGAGGCGCCCGCCAGCGGCAGCGGCGTCGGCCGGGACGGCGAGACGAAGACATCGCCGGGGATCTTCAGCTGCGCCAACGCGTCGGCGACATTGTCGGCGGTGGTCCACACCTGCTGCGGCGTGCCGTCCATGACCAGCGAGATCGGACGGGCCCGATGCAGGGTGATGGTGGCCCCGTTCACCACGTCCTTATCGCCCCCGGGTGAGACCGCGTCGCGGTCGGTGACCGAGTAGCCGGCGGATTTCAAGGCGCCACGCACATGCACGGCCATGGTCGACACCGTGGTCGGCTGGCCGTCGACGACGACAGTGATGATCTTGCGGTCGATGATGGCCAGCCCGGCACCCGCGATCAACGTGATCAGCAACGCGGCGATCGCCGTGTACAACATCGACGATCGCGACGAATTGATCCGCGCGAATGCGGACATCGAAGACTCCGGCATTGTCACAGTACGATAACGAGGGGGTCAGGGCCCGGCAACCACCGCAGTTGGAGCAGGCATTTTCCACATCACGAAGCAGTATCAGCGACGCAACTTCATAACGACCGCCGTCATCGTAGTGAGTATGAGAGCGAGATCGCATCTCGAACGGGCCCGGTGTGATGTACGCCACTATTTTTGGTATGTTTACCGGAGTACAATCCTGCAAAATCACCACTCGCGGCACGGATGTGCGACACGGCGAGAATCAGAGCCGATACAGGCGCTGAGCATTAGCAGTGGTGAGTTCAGCGAGTCGAACCGGGTCCTGCCCACGCGCCTGCGCCAGCGCACGCACGGTGTACGGCAGGCAGTACGGCTCGTTCGGCGCTCCGCGGAAGGGGTGCGGGGTCAGGAAGGGGGCGTCGGTCTCGACCAGGATCTGGTGATCGGGCACGAGCGTCGCGGCCTCGCGCAACTCGTGTGCGTTCTTGAAGCTGACGGTGCCGGAGAAGGACAGCACATACCCCTCCTCCACACAGGCCTGCGCCATCGCGGCGTCGGAGGAGAAGCAGTGGAAGATCACGGTATCGGGTGCGCCCTCGTCCAGCAGCACCGTCAGCAGGTCGTGATCCGCCTCCCGGTTGTGGATCATCAGCGGTTTGCCCAGGCGCTTGGCCAGGTCGATATGCCAGCGGAAGCCCTCGACCTGATCCTCGATCCCGGCGCAGCCGTCGAGTTTGCCGGGCCAGTAGTAGTCCAGGCCGGTCTCGCCGACCGCGACCACGCGGGGATCGGCGGCGAGCTTCTCCAATTCGGTCTTGGTCGCGTCGTCCAGGACGTTGGCCCGGGTCGGATGCAGCGCGACGGCTGCGTACACGCGCTCGTCCCAGTGCGCGGCACGCACCGCGAACCGGGCGGCGTCCAGATCGTCGGCGACCGTCACCACCCGCCCGACGCCCACCGCGGCGGCCCGATCCACTATCGCCGCAACCGATTCCGCATCGGACGCGCCGCACGCGTCCAGATGGGTGTGCGCGTCGACGAGCGGGGACAGCGGCTCCGGCAGTTCGGGGGCGGGACGTTTGGCGGGCATCGATACCTTCGGGGGACGGTGAGCCGGCGGAACTCGCGGAGCCGGCTCGCATGGGCCTTCTCGCGGTACCACCTTGCACGAGGGGATATTCGCGCGAGCGGTCAGGGGACACTGATTACAGTAGAACCACCATGAGTGAACGCGAACGCCCCGCCTTCTACATCACCACGGCCATCGCCTACCCGAACGGTGCGCCGCACATCGGGCATGCCTACGAGTACATCTCCGCTGACGCGCTGGCACGGTTCGAGCGCCTCGACGATGTCGAGGTGTACTTCATGACCGGAACCGATGAACACGGTCAGAAGGTGCAGCAGGCCGCGCGCGCCGCGGGCGTCCCGGTACAGGAGTACGCCTCGCGCAACTCCGATGTGTTCGAGCGCCTGGACAAGGCCCTCGACGTATCGTTCGACCGCTTCATCCGCACCACCGACGAGGACCATCAGGCGTCCTCGATCGCGATCTGGGAGCGGATGCGGGCCGCGGGCGACATCTACCTCGACACCTACTCCGGCTGGTATTCGGTGCGGGACGAGGCGTTCTACACCGACGAGGAGACGACGGTCGGCGAGGACGGCGTCCGCGTGTCCACCGAGACCCGCACGCCCGTGGAGTGGACCGAGGAGTCGAACTACTTCTTCCGGCTGTCCAACTACCAGGACAAGCTGCTCGCGCACTACGAGCAGCATCCGGAATTCATCGCGCCCTCCACCCGGCGCAACGAGATCGTCAGCTACGTCAAGGCCGGGCTGAAGGATCTGTCCATCTCGCGCACCACCTTCGACTGGGGTGTGCCGGTGCCGGGCGATCCGGCGCATGTGATGTACGTGTGGGTGGACGCGCTGACCAACTACCTGACCGGCGCCGGATTCCCGGACACCGAGTCCGCGTCGTTCCGCAAGTTCTGGCCCGCCGATCTGCACATCATCGGCAAGGACATCACGCGGTTCCACACCGTGTACTGGCCCGCGTTCCTGCTGTCCGCCGGACTGGATCTGCCGAAGCGCGTGTTCGTGCACGGGTTTCTGTACAACAAGGGCGAGAAGATGTCCAAGTCGGTCGGCAATGTGGTCGACCCGCTCGCCTTGGTCGACACCTACGGGTTGGACGCGGTTCGCTTCTTCCTGCTGCGCGAGATCTCCTACGGGCAGGACGGCTCGTACAGTCATGAGGCGATCGTCGGGCGGATCAACGCCGACCTGGCCAACGAATACGGCAACCTCGTCCAGCGCAGCCTGAAAATGGTTGCCCGCGACTGCAATTCGACCGTGCCGACGCCCGGTGAGTTCACCGATGCCGATCGCGAACTGCTGAGCCGCGCGAACGGTCTGCTGGAGAAGTGCCGCGCCGAATTCGGCCAGCAGCAGATTCACCTTGCGCTGGAAGCGATCTGGCTGACCCTGGGCGAGACGAACAAGTACTTCTCCGCCCAGCAGCCGTGGGCGCTGGCCAAGTCGGGAACTCCGGAGGACCTGGCCCGCGAGGCGACGGTGCTGTACGTCACGCTGGAGGTGCTGCGCATCGTCTCGATCCTGGTCCAGCCGATCATCCCCGGCTCCTCGGGCCGGATCCTGGACCTGCTGGGTCAGACCGACCGCACCTTCGCCGATATCCCCACCCCGATCGAGCCGGGCCTGGCCCTGCCCGAACCGACCGTGGTGTTCCCGAAGTACATCGAGCCCAAGAACTGAGCGTGGATCCCGGCCTACCGCTACATTTTTCGGCCTCGAGACTCCGGTTTCGGACGATCACGCCCGAAAAATGTAGCGGGAGGCCGGTTCTTCCACGCCAACCCGATACCGCGCCCATGATCCGGTCAAGTGCACGGCCGCGACCACACTGCGTCTATGAGCCGATTGCACGCCACCACGCGCAGGACAACCGGCCTACCGCTACATTTTTCGACACGATCGGTCGGAAAGCGGACGGTTCGACGCGAAGAATGTAGCTCCAGGCCGGGCAGGTCTGCGGAAATGTCAGTCGGTGCGGGCGGCAAGGACGGCGTCGTACAGCTCGCGCCGGGATACTCCGGTCGAAGACGCGACCTCCGCGCAGGCGTCCTTGAGACGTAAACCCTTGGTTACCAGGTCTTCTACTCGGTCGACCAGGTCGGCGGGTTCGGCCGAGACCGGTTGTGCACCCTCGAGGACTACGGTGATCTCGCCGCGGGCGCCCTCGACGGCCCACTCGGCGAGTTCGCCCAGAGTGCCGCGCACGACCTGCTCGTAGGTCTTGGTCAGCTCGCGGCACACCGCGGCGCGCCGGGCAGGGCCGAGCACCTCGACGGCGTCGGCGAGACAGTCGGCCAGGCGGTGCGGGGCCTCGAAGAAGACGATCGCGCGGGGTTCGGCCACGAGAGTGGCGAACCACTGCTTGCGCTGGCCGCCCTTGCGCGGGGCGAAACCGTCGAAGCAGAACCGTTCCATCGGCAGGCCGGACAGGGCCAGCGCCGTGGTCACCGCGGACGGGCCGGGCAGGCACGTCACCGGCAACTCCCGCTCGACGCACGCGGCGACCATGCGATATCCGGGATCGCTCACCGACGGCATCCCCGCGTCGGTGACCAGCAGCACCGTATGCCCGCCCGCGATCTCCTCCAGCAGCATCGGGATCCGGGCCGTCTCGACATGGTCGTAGAAGCTCACCACCCGCCCGCTGATCTCCACCCCGAGCGCCTTGGCCAGCGCCCGGGTGCGGCGGGTGTCCTCCGCGGCGACCACCTCGGCGGATCCGAGCGCCTCGCGCAACCGCTGCGAAGCGTCGCCCACCTCCCCCATCGGCGTTGCCGCCAGCACCAACCGACCCGTCCGCGCCACCGTATCCACGCCGACCACCCTAGGTCGTGGGGTTTTTCCGAGGCGTGTCGAGTCGAAGGTCCCCGGGCCCGGGTGATCCTCGAGGAAAAATCCGACTGGAGAGTTCTTTCTTGCGTCAATGCCCGACTACCGAACATCTGGAGGCCATGTGCACATTTCAGGACCACTGGCCGGGCTCGTCGGCGGTACGGCGCTGGTATCGGCATTGTTCGTCCCGCCCGCGACGGCAGGCGCAGGCACGCTCGGCGACACCATGGGCGGCCAGCGGCAGGCCACCGGCACGGTCCTCGCCCAGACCGCCACCAGCAACGACGACCTCTACGACGACGCCGACGAGGCGTTCAAGAGCATGGCCCAGTTGGTCGGCACGATCGCCCAGCGGATCGCTGATCAGCCCGGCAGAAACGACCGCGATCACGATCGGTCGTCCGGCACCCGCGACCCCCATGCCAAGGGTACGAACTGCCATCAGCACGGCGGCGCCTCGAAATGCGATCAACCGAGCAACCAAGACAAGAGCGACAGCACGTCCCGGTCGACGAGCGATCAGTCCACCGAGGAGAAATAAGCCCCCGCGGGCGACCGTCGTGACGCGATGCCCGCCGGTCTGCGGCAGAGCCAGCAAGAACGGAACCACCTAGACTCGGGCGGCGTGAGCCAGCTTGCGAGCAAACCCGTGACACAGCGCCCTGGGGGCACGTCGAGACCGAGGGTCTCGGCGGGCAGCTTGCGAGCGAACCAACGGATGCGGCGTCCTTGGGGGGCGCCCAGACCGGACACCGGCAAGAGGTCGGCCAGAGCAAGTTTGCGAGCGAACCAACGGGCACAACATCCTTGGGGCGCGCCGAGGTCGAGCGCCAGCGAGGCGTCGACCAGAGTGAGTTTGCGGGCGAACCAGCAGGCACAGCACCCTTGGGGCACGCCGAGGTCGAGCGCCAGCGAGGCGTCGACCAGAGTGAGTTTGCGGGCGAACCAGCAGGCACAGCACCCTTCGGACGCGGCAAGGCCGAGCGACGGCGAGCAGACGGCGAGAGCGAACTCGCGAGCGAACCGGCAGGCACAGCACCCTTCGGACGCGGCAAGGCCGAGCGACGGCGAGCAGACGGCGAGAGCGAGCTTGCAGGCGAGCCAACGGACGCAGCACCCTTGGGACGCGCCGAGGTCGAGTACCAGCGAGGCATCGGCGTGACCCAATTGACCGACGTACGGGCGGCGATCGGCGCGGGCCTATCCAGTCCGGCGCCCTTGCGTCCCACCTCCGACTTCGGCCCCACCGATCGCGGGCGCGGATGGGCGGTCACCGCGATCCTCACCGCGCTCGCCGCGATCACCCGGTTCACCATGCTGAACTATCCGACCGATGCGGGGACGCCGGTCTTCGACGAGAAGCATTACACGCCGCAGGCCTGGCAGATGGTCACCGGCGGCGGCATCGAGGACAACGCCGCCTACGGGTTGGTGGTGCACCCGCCGGTGGGCAAGCAGATGATCGCGCTGGGCGAGGCGATCTTCGGGTATACGCCGATCGGCTGGCGGATCTCCGCGGCCGTATTCGGCTGTCTCCTGGTGTTGCTGGTGGTTCGGATTACCCGGCGGATGACTCGTTCGACGATGTTGGGTGGGGTCGCGGGGTTGTTGTTGATTTGTGATGGGACCACGTTCGTGGCCTCGCGGATCGGGATGCTGGATATTTTTCAGGCGTTGTTCGTGCTGGCGGCGTTCGGGTGTTTGATCGTGGATCGGGATCAGGTGCGGGCGCGGTTGGCGCGGGCGGATGCGCGGGGGCGGATCGGGGTGAGTGTGTGGGGGC
>NZ_JAGPOX010000179.1 GCF_019038435.1 Nocardia alni | reverse complement strand
GGGATGGGAGCCGAGCTCCTCGCGTCGGATCCGGACTTCGCCGCGGCGATCGCCGAATGTGAGGCGGCGCTGGATCCGCATGTGGAATGGTCTCTGTCCGAGGTGTTGCGGGCGCAGGCGGCGGTATCCCTGGATGACCAGGACGTGGCGCAGCCGGTTCTCTTCGCGGTGTCGGTGGCCTTGGCGCGGCTGTGGCAGGCCAGGGGGGTGCGACCGGCGGCGGTGATCGGGCATTCGCAGGGCGAGGTCGCGGCGGCGGTCGTCGCCGGCGGGTTGTCGCTGGCCGATGGCGCGCGTGTGATCGCGGCGCGGTCCAGGATCATCGCGTCCGAACTGACGGGTGTCGGCGCGATGGCCGCGGTGGCCCTGCCGTCCGGCACGGTGACCAGGCGGGTGGCCGTCTTCGAGGGCCGATTGTCGGTGGGGGTGGTGAACTCGCCCGGCCACACCGTGGTGACCGGCGAGTCGGCGGCTGTGGCCGAGTTCTTGGATGGCTGTGCGGTGGAAGGGATTTGGGCCAAACAGGTGCCCGTCGACTACGCTTCGCACTCCCCGGCCGTGGAACGGATCCGGGACCGGCTGCTCGCGGAGTGCGCGTCGATCGAGCCGAGGACCGGGTCGATTCCGTTCTTCTCGACGGTCGACGCCGCCTTCCGCGACACCGCGGAGCTCGGGGCCGAGTACTGGTATCGCGGTCTGCGCAATCCTGTTCGATTCGCCGAGTCCGTGACGTCCCTGCTGACCGCCGGCTACAACGCGTTCATCGAGATCAGCCCGCATCCGGTTCTCGCCGCCGCGATCGGGCTCACCGCGGATTCGGTGGGTGCGGGCGATCGGGTCGCGATAGTCGAGACGCTGCGGCGCGACCACGGCGGCCCCGCCCGGGTCGCGGCCGTGGTGGCGCAGGCGTACTGCGCCGGTGTCGAGCTGTCGCTGGAGGCGATGGTGCGGCCGAGCGCACGGGTGCAGTTGCCTGCCTATGCCTTCCAGCGGCGGCGGTGCTGGACGCCCGCGGCGGTATCCGCGTCCGTGCCGGAGCCCGTGGCTCTCAGCGTCCCCGCCGCGGCCGAACCGCGTGACGCCGTCGTCACCGGTCCGTTGGCGCCGCGATTGTTCGCCGTTCCCGAACGCGAACGCGAGGCGCTGGTGCTCGGGGTCGTCCTGGACCATGCCGCCGCGGTGGTCGGTTACGACTCCGCGGACGCCGTTCATCCCGACCGGCCGTTCACCGGCGCCGGTTTCGACTCCCTGAGCGGGCAGGATCTGCGGGCCCGGTTGGCCGCCGCGACCGGTGTCGCTCTCCCGGCGACCTTGATCTTCGACCACCCCACGCCGATCGAGGTCGCCCGGCTGGTGCGTTCCCGGTTGGAGGGTGTGGATCCGCGCGTCCGGCGCTCTACCCGCCGCGCCCGTTCGGACGAACCCGTGGCGATCGTGGGCATCGGTTGCCGATTCCCCGGCGGGGTGGGTTCCGCCGAGGACCTGTGGGAACTGGTGGCCGACGGTAGGGACGCGATCGGCCCCTTTCCCACCGACCGCGGCTGGGATCTGGACCGGCTCTTCGACGCGGACCCCGCGACCCCCGGCACAACCTACGTTCGTGAAGGCGGATTCCTTACCGGTGCAGGCGATTTCGATGCGGAATTCTTCGGGATCGGCCCCCGGGAGGCCGCCGCGATGGACCCGCAGCAACGTCTGACCCTGGAAGTCGCCTGGGAAGCCCTCGAGCACGCCGGTATCGATCCGGCGAGTGTGCGCGGGACCGATGCCGGTGTCTACATGGGGGCATGGGCCTCGGGCTACGAGAGGCGGGTCACCGGGGAGTACGAGGGCTTCCGGCTCACCGGCAATACCCACAGTGTGATTTCGGGCCGGGTGTCCTATCTGCTCGGGTTGCAGGGGCCGGCGATCACCGTCGATACCGCCTGTTCCTCGTCGCTGGTCGCCGTGCATCTGGCCTGCCGGGCGCTGCAACAGGGCGAGACCTCGCTGGCCTTGGCGGGCGGGGTGACCGTACTGGCCGACCCGACGCTGCACATCGACTTCTCCCGGCAGCAGGGCCTCGCACGCGATGGCCGGTCCAAGGCCTTCTCCGCCGACGCCGACGGCGTGACGTGGGCGGAGGGAGTCGGCGTGGTCGCGCTGGAACGACTGTCCGACGCGCAGCGCCACGGCCACGAGATCCTGGCCGTGATCCGGGGTTCCGCGATCAACCAGGACGGCGCCAGCAACGGTTTGACCGCGCCGAACGGCCCCTCGCAGGAACGGGTCATCGCCGATGCCCTGGCCGCCGCCGGTCTCGAGCCCGCCGACATCGATGCGGTCGAGGCGCACGGCACCGGTACGGCGCTGGGGGATCCGATCGAGGCGCAGGCCCTGATCAATGCCTATAGGCAGCGTCGTGATCGGCCACTGTGGGTCGGGTCGCTCAAGTCGAACATCGGACACGCGGTGGCCGCGGCCGGAATCGGCGGCGTGATCAAGATGGTCGCCGCCCTGCGTCATCAGACGCTGCCGCGCACGCTGCACGTCACCACTCCCACCCCGCACGTGGACTGGTCGTCGGGTGCGGTGCGGTTGCTGACCGAGCCCGAGCCGTGGCCCGCCTCGGAGCGGGTTCGTCGTGCCGGGGTGTCGTCGTTCGGGATCAGCGGCACCAACGGTCATCTCGTTCTCGAACAGGCGCCCGCGCCCGTCACGACGACGACCGCTGCCGGAGTGCCGGAGACCGGCAGTGACGTGGTTCCACTGGCCATATCCGCCGGATCGGCCGAATCGCTCGGGGCGCAGGCCGATCGATTGCATCGGTGGCTGGTCGGCAGGCCCGGGGACGATCTGTTCGCGGTCGCCCGGTCGCTCATCGGCACTCGCGCCCAGTTGCCGCATCGCGCGGTCGTCGTCGGCCGGAATCGGGAGGAAGCGCTCGCGGGTCTGGCCGGCCTGGCATCGAACCGGGGATCGACGGCCGGTGTCGACGGCGAAGTCGTCCTGGGCAAGATCGCCTTCCTCTTCACCGGTCAGGGCGCTCAGCGGCCCGGAATGGGACGTGAACTCGCCGCGGCGTTCCCGGTTTTCGCGGCGGCTCTCGATGAGGTCTGCGCGCAGTTCGACGAACTCCCGGGCCAGGACGCGATCTCCTTGCAAGAGGTGATGTTCGACCAGGAGCACGCCGGGCTGTTGCAGCGGACCGAGTGGACTCAACCGGCGTTGTTCGCGTTCGAGGTGGCGCTGTTCCGGCTGATCGAATCCTTCGGTGTCACACCGGATCTGGTGGCCGGTCATTCCATCGGTGAAGTGGCGGCGGCCTATACGGCGGGAGTGTTCTCGCTGGCCGATGCCTGTGCTCTGGTGTCCGCGCGCGGCCGCCTGATGGGTGCACTGCCCGCCGGCGGGGCCATGCTGGCCCTCGCCCTCGGCGCTGCGGAGGCGGCGGATGTCGTTGCCGGACACGGTGATCGGGTATCCATCGCAGCGATCAACGGGCCGTCCTCGGTGGTGGTGTCCGGTGCGGCCGAGATCATCGATGAGATCGAACGAGAACTCGCCGCGACGGGCGTGAAGACGAGCCGTCTGCGAGTGAGTCATGCCTTCCACTCCCCGCTCATGGACCCCATGCTCGACGAGTTCCGCGCGGTGCTCTCGGCGGTGACGCTGCACGAGCCGCTGCTGCCGGTGGTGTCGAACGTCACCGGTGAGCTCACCGCGGGCGCGTGCACCGAACCGGAGTACTGGGTCGAACATGTCCGGGCCGCAGTGCGTTTCGCTCCGGGGGTGCAGGCGCTGGTCGCGGCGGGGGCGCGTCGATTCGTTGAGATCGGGCCGGACGCGATCCTCACGGCGATGACACACGATTGCCTGGCCGCGGCGCCCGAGCTCGCATCGGCCGTCTCGGTGGTGGCCACCGCGCGGCGATCGGTGGACGAGGTCACGCAATTCACCACGGCTCTCGCGCACGCCCACGTGGCCGGCCTGCCGGTGGACTGGTCGCCGCTGTTCGCGGGCCGGCAGCTGGAGCGGATCCCGTTGCCCGGCTACGCCTTCCGTCATCGGAGGTATTGGCTGACCGGCGCGGCTGCGGCGGATGTCGCGAGTGCGGGCCTGGACGAGGCGGACCATCCGCTGCTGGGCGCGATGATCCGGGTGCCCGACTCGGACGAGGCGGTGTTCACGAGTCGGCTGTCGGTGGCGGATCAGCCCTGGCTGGCCGATCACGTCATCGCGGGGGCCACGGTGCTGCCTGGTGCGGCGCTGGTCGAACTCGTTCTCGCGGTGGGGCGGGCGGTCGCCAGTGCGCGGGTCTCGGAACTGGTCGTCGAGGCGCCGCTGGTCATCCGGCCGAGTGCCGCCACCGATCTGCGGATCGTGGTGGGAGCGGCGCAGGCCGAGAGCACCCGGCGGGTCTCGGTGTATTCCCGGACCGCCGGTGCGCGGACCGCTACGGCCGAGGCGCACTGGGTTCGCCACTGCACCGCGACGCTCGCCGACGCGCACACCGCGCCGAGCGACGCGATGGGGGGCGAGTGGCCACCCCGGGACGCGATCGCGCTGGATATCGGTTCCGCGTACCCGGACCTGGCCGAAACCGGCTACGAATACGGTCCGGCCTTCCAAGGATTGACCGCGCTGTGGCGACGGGGAGAGGAGATCTTCGCCGAGGTCACCTTGCCGGAAACCGTCCGTGCCGCGGGATTCGGCCTGCATCCGGCCCTGCTGGACGCGGCGCTGCACGCTCTGCTGCTCGGTGGCGCGGCGCCGGGCACCTCGGTCGGACAGATCGCCGTCCCGTTCTCCTGGGAGCAGGTCGAACTCCACGCGACGGGGGCGACCACGGTGCGGATGCGGGCTCACCAGGCGGGCGGAGCGATCGTGATGAGTCTGAGTGATCCGGCGGGTTCGCCGGTGGCCGAGATCGGCGCTCTCACCCTGCGACCGCTGTCCGCTGCGGCCCTGAACGTCGATGCCCGGGACGAGCCGCGCGGCTACCGCGTGGAGTGGGTCGCGGCGCCTGAGCCGGACGTGGACGAGACCGGAACATGGGCCGTCGAGGACGGCCTGGAAATCCTCACGATCGCCCAGGAACGAACGATCGTCGTCCGCTTCGAGGATCTGTCGGGCTTCGAGGATCTGTCGGGCTCGGAGGATCTTCCGGCGGCGGTCCGCGAATCGTCGATCACCGCGTCGGCGCGGATTCGAGCCGCGCTCGACGTGGCCGGGCGGGTCGTCGTGGTCACCCGGCGAGCGGTCGCGATTCATCCCGGTGAACACGGTGATCCGGCGCTCGCGGGCATCTGGGGTCTGGCCCGCGTCGCGCAGAGCGAGAACCCGGACCGGGTCGGCATCGTCGATGTCGACGAGTGGGACTCCTGTCGCGCGGCCGTCGCACTGGCCGCGGCGATTCCGGACGAGCCCCAGCTCGCGGTACGTGACCACCACGTCCACATGCCGCGGCTGCGTCCTACCTCGCCGGGGATCGCGGGAGCGGCGGCGGTGGGTGCGGGGGCGTGGTCCTTCCACGAGCTGGGAAAGGGCACGCTCGCCGAGGAGAACTTCGCCTTCACCGCGCGCACCGGGCCGCCGGAACCCTTGCCGCCGGGCCAGATCCGGATGACCGTGCGCGCCGTCGGGCTCAATTTCCGAGACGTGTTGATCGCCCTGGGAACCTATCCGCTGCCGGGGGCTCGATTCAGCGGCGAGGGGGCGGGAATCGTCGTGGAGGTCGCGCCCGACGTCACCGATGTGCGGCCGGGGGATCGCGTCTTCGGATTCCTGCCCGGGATCGACTCGCTCGTGGCGGTGGATCGCCGGCTGGTCGCGGTGATGCCGCACGGATGGTCCTTCGCCGAGGCAGCGGCGGTCCCCGTGGTGTACGGCACGGCGTATCACGCACTCGTCGATCGTGCCGGGGCGCGGGCCGGGCAGAGCGTGTTGCTGCACGCGGCCACCGGTGGAGTGGGTTCGGCCGCCATCCAGGTGGCCCGGCATCTGGGGCTCGAGGTGTTCGCGACGGCCGGCAAGCCGAAGTGGCGGATCCTGCGCGAGGCGGGATTCACCCAGGAGCGAATCGGTGATTCTCGGTCCCTGGATTTCGAGCGGAAGTTCCTGGACGTCACCGGTGGCCGAGGTGTCGACATCGTGGTGGACTCGCTGGCCGGCGAATTCGTGGACGCCTCCCTGCGCCTGCTGCCCCGAGGCGGCCGATTCATCGAACTCGGCCTGCTCGACCGGCGAGATCCCGAGACGGTGGCGGCCCGGCACCCCGGCGTCGACTACCACAACTTCGTTCTGTTCGACCTCGGCCCCGAGCGACTGGGCGGCATTCTGACCGCCCTCGTCGAACTCTTCCAATCCGGTGCGTTGACACCGGGAGCGATCACCGCCTGGGATATCCGGCAATCCCCGGAAATCTTCCGGCTGATGAGCCAGGCCCGTCACGTCGGCAAGAACGTTCTCACCTGGCCGGCGCCCGTGGACCGGGCGGGTACGGTGCTGATCACCGGTGGTACCGGTGGTCTCGGCGCGCGCGCCGCTCGTCATCTCGTCACCGAATACGGTGTGCGGCATCTCGTGCTGACCAGCCGCCGCGGTCTCGCCGCCGCGGGCGCCGCCGAATTGGCCGAGGAGCTCACCGCGTTGGGCGCGGACGTCCGAGTCGTCGCCGCGGATGTGGCCGATCGCGACGAGATCGACGCGTTGGTGGCCGGTATCGATCCGGCGCATCGGCTCACCGGCGTCGTGCACACCGCGGCAGTGGTGGCGGACGGATTGTTCGCATCGATGACATCGGAGCAGATCACCCAGGTGGCGCGGCCCAAGGCCGACGCGGCCTGGTATCTGCACGAGGCGACCGCGGATCGCGATCTGGCCTTCTTCGTGCTGTACTCCTCGATCGCCGGGATATGGGGTACGGCGGGGCAGGCCAACTACGCGGCCGCCAATGTCTTCCTCGACGCCCTGGCGGGGCACCGGCAACGGCTGGGCCTGGCGGCCACATCGGTGGTGTGGGGGCTCTGGGACCGTGCGGCGGGGATGGGCGCCGCGCTCGGCGACACCGATATCGCGCGGTGGCGTCGAGAGGGGATCACGCCGTTGAGTGCGGAGGCGGGGATGGCGTTCTTCGACGCCGCCGTGCGATCCGGGCACGCGAACCCTGTCGCCATGGCAGTGGACCGAGCCGCCCTGGGACGCATCGATCCGGCGCGGTACCGCTCGATCCTGCGCGATCTGGTCGGCCGGCCGCGACTGCGGCAGGCGGCCGCGGCGCCGGAGTCCGCCGGGCTGGCGGCACGATTGGCCGCACAGCCCACCGCCGAGCGCCGGCACACCGTCCTGGCTCTGGTGCAGGAACAGGCGGCGGCGGTGCTGGGTATCGCGGACCCGGCTTCGGTTCCGGCTCGAAAGCCGTTCAGCGAGATCGGATTCGATTCACTCGGGGTGATGGAATTCCGTAATCGGATGAAGTCCGCGGCGGGCATCACGCTGCCGCCGACCGCGCTGTTCGACTACCCGACTCCCACTGCGGTCACCGATTTCATCCTGTCCCGGGTCGCTCCGGTGACCGATGAACCGGAGGCGTCCCACTCGCCCGCTCGCCGGATCACCACCGACGAACCCATCGCGATCGTCGGAATGGCCTGCCGCTATCCGGGACAGGTGCGATCCGCCGATGACCTGTGGCATCTGGTCGATTCCGGAATCGATGCCATCGGTGATTTCCCCACCGACCGCGGCTGGGACTTCGAGCGCCTGATCAATCCGGATCCGAGTATGCCCGGCACCACATATGTGAATGTGGGCGGGTTCTTGCCGGACGCCGGTGATTTCGACGCCGGATTCTTCGGGATCAGCCCCCGGGAGGCGGCGGCGATGGACCCGCAGCAGCGCCTGCTGCTGGAGGTCACCTGGGAGGCGCTCGAACACGCCGGAATCGACCCGGGATCGCTGCGCGGGACCGATACCGGGGTGTACACCGGCGTCGCCTATCAGGATTACGAGGCGATCGTCCGTAACGCCGGCCCCGAGTCCGAGGGATACGCGCTGACCGGTGCGCTGAGCAGTGTGGTCTCCGGCCGGGTGGCCTATGCACTGGGTCTGGAGGGCGCGGCCCTGACGGTGGATACCGCATGCTCGTCCTCGCTGGTAGCGATCCATCTGGCGGTTCAGGCGTTGCGCGGTGGCCAGGGCACGCTGGCGCTGGTCGGTGGGGCGACGGTGATGTCCACTCCGCGGATGTTCGTGGATTTCGCCCGCCAGCGGGGTCTGGCGGCCGACGGCCGATGCAAGGCGTTCTCCGCCGCCGCAGACGGCACCAACTGGGGTGAAGGCGTCGGCGTCCTCGTCCTGGAGCGCTTGTCCGACGCCCGGCGCCTGGGACATGATGTGCTCGCGGTAATCCGCGGGTCCGCGGTGAATCAGGACGGCGCGTCCAACGGCCTGACAGCGCCGAACGGCCCCTCGCAGGAACGCGTGATCCGGGCCGCGCTCGCGGATGCCGGACTGGATTTCGCCGATGTCGATGCCGTGGAGGCGCACGGCACCGGAACCGCTTTGGGCGATCCGATCGAGGCCGGGGCGTTGCTGGCGACCTACGGCCGCAATCGGCCCGGGCCCCTGTGGCTGGGGTCGTTGAAGTCGAATATCGGACATACCCAGGCCGCCTCCGGCGTGGGTGGCGTGATCAAGATGGTGCAGGCGCTGCGGCACCGGAAGTTGCCGAAAACTCTGCACGCCGAGGAACTCTCACCACATGTGGACTGGTCTTCCGGTCAGCTGCGAGTGCTCGGCGAACCTCGGGAATGGGCGAACCCGGCGGCGGGTCCGCGTCGGGCCGGAGTGTCCTCGTTCGGGATCAGCGGGACGAACGCCCACGTCGTCATCGAGGAAGCGCCTACCGAATCGGCCGCCGAGCGACCCGATCTGCCGGGGCCCGCCGGGATGCCGATCGCGGCCGGGCTCGTCCCGCTCGTACTGTCGGGCGCTTCCGACGACGCATTGCGGGCGCAAGCGGATCGGTTGCGGCAGTGGATGATTGCGGACGACACCGCCGAGCCGCTGGATATTTCCTACTCGCTGGCGACCACCAGGTCGCTGTTCGACCGGCGGGGTGCGGTCATCGGCCGGGATCGGGCCGAGCTGCTGGCCGGTCTGGCCGAACTCGCCGAGGGCTCGGGTGGTTCGGTAGCCGCGGGCGCGTTGGTCGAGGGGCGTACCGCCATGCTCTTCACCGGACAGGGGTCTCAGCGTCCGGGCATGGGTAAGGCGTTGTCTGCGGTGTTCCCGGTGTTCGCCGCAGTCTTCGACGAGATCTGCGCGGAGTTCGATCAGGTCGTGGCATTGCCCGACGGCCTGACTTTGAAAGAGCTGATCTTCGCCGAGGACTCGGCTGAACTCCTGAATCGCACCGAGTTCACCCAGCCCGCGCTGTTCGCATTCGAGGTTGCCCTGTTCGGACTGTTCGAATCATTCGGGGTGACACCGGATGTGGTGGCCGGGCACTCCATCGGTGAACTGGCCGCGGCCTATGTGGCGGGGGTGTTCTCACTTCCGGATGTGTGTGCGCTGGTTGCGGCGCGGGGGCGGCTGATGGGATCGCTGCCGGAGGGCGGCGCGATGCTCGCGGTCGCGATCACCGAGGATGCGGCTGTCACCGCGCTCGCCGGTTATGGCGACCGGGTGTCGATCGCGGCGGTCAACAGTCCCACGGCGGTGGTCCTGTCCGGTGCGGTCGAGGCGATCGACGAGATCGCACGCGAATTCGCCGCCAATGGTGTGAAGACGAATCGGCTGCGGGCCGGCCATGCCTTCCACTCCGCGCTGATGGATCCGATCCTCGGCGAATTCCGCACGGTGGCAATGAGTTCGACTTATCGGCGGCCGCTGTTTCCGGTGGTCTCGAATGTCACCGGCGAACTGGCCGGTGATCTGATCACCGACCCGGAGTACTGGGTGCGTCAGGCGCGTGCGGCGGTGCGCTTCGCACCGGGGGTGGCGACGTTGACCGGGCTGGGTGTGCGGCGATTCATCGAAGTGGGGCCGGATGCCACCTTGGCCGCGATGACCCGGGAGTGCCTGGCTTCCGACACCGACACCGAGACCGGCCCCGCGCCGTGCACCGGCGGGCCCGAAGGCAGTAGCGAAGCGTCACCACGCAGGGCACTCGGAAGCGGCGCAGTCGGCTCTGCGGTGATCGCGGGATCCCGCCGGGCGGCCGATGAGGTGCGGACCCTGATGGCGGCGCTGGCGAATGCTCGGATCGCGGGACTGCCGGTCGATTGGTCTCCGCTGTTCGCCGGCCGGGAGGTGACGCGAGTTCCCTTGCCCACCTATGCTTTCCAGCGGGCGCGATATTGGCTGAGCGCGGTGCCCGGCCGGGATGTGGAGGCCGCCGGGCTCGGACGAGTGGACCATCCGCTGCTGAGTGCGGCGCTGTGGGTTCCCGATTCGGGCGACGTGGTACTCACCGGCCGGTTGTCTGCGGCTGATCAGCCCTGGCTGGCCGATCATGTCATCGGCGGTGTGGCGTTGGTCCCGGGCACGGCATTCGTCGACATGGCGCTGTTCGCGGGACACCTGGTCGAGCATCCCCGGCTGGCGGAATTGGTGATCGAGGCCCCGCTGCCGGTTCCCGCGACCGGGTCGATCGATCTACGTGTCGTGGTGCACGAGGCCGGATCCGCCGGCGGGCGTGAGCTGTCGATCCATTCGCGATCCGCGACCGATCGGGATTCCGGTGGCTCGGGCTGGACCCGGCACGTCTGCGCGACGATGAGTGCGGCGGACTCGGCGGGACAGGTGGATCTCGTAGTGTGGCCGCCGGCGGGCGCGACGAGCATCGATGTCGACGATTGCTACGACCGGCTGGCCGGATCGGGCTACGGGTACGGTCCGGTGTTCCGTGGACTGAGATCGATATGGCGTCGCGGTACCGAGGTCTTCGCCGAGGTGGAACTGCCCGGGACCGAGCAGCCCGGCGGCGGGTTCGGCATACATCCCGCGCTGCTCGACGCCGTCCTGCACGCGGTCGTCCTGGGTGGATTCGGGCCTGCGGCCGGGCCGGGCGAGATCGAGGTTCCCTTCGCGTGGGAGGACGTGAGTCTGCACGCCACCGGTGCGCGGGTGCTGCGAGTGCGACTGGCCGGGGCGGGCGCGCAATCGTCCTCGGCGCGGAGTGCGTCGGGTGCGTCGGTGACCGTGTCGCTCGCGGATTCGGCCGGTATCCCGGTCGCCGAGATCGGTGCGGTATCGCTGCGTCCCTTGCCGCTAGGCGCAGTGGACGCGGGCGCGAGGGCCGGCTATCTGCTGGAGTGGATCGAGTCCGCACCGGTTTCCTCGGAACCCGCCGTCGTCGCCGAGTGGACCCGGGACCGGGATGGTGAGGTCGTCACGCGTGCCGGACGAGCGGCTGCCGTGCTCAGGCTCGATGCCGATGCCGATGCCGATGCCGATGCCGATGCCGATGCCGATGCCGATGATCGCGAAATCCCTGCCCGGGTGCGCGATGTGGTGACGTCGATGGCCGAGCGGCTGCACAGGCTGCTCACGCACGATCGACTCGTCGTCGTGACCCGGCACGCCGTCGCGGTGAACCCGGGCGAGCCGGTGAATCTCGCCTCGGCGGCTGCCTGGGGGCTGCTGCGGGTCGCGCAACGTGAGAATCCGGACCGCATCCACTGCGTCGACATCGACGGAAGCACGGATTTCCACGATGCCGTGGAGCTGGCCTTGGCCGTCGGCAACGAATCCCAGCTGGCGGTTCGGCGGAATACCGGGTATGTGCCGCGGTTACGCCCGGTCGGCGGCAATGCCCTCCGGACGCCTGACACGCGAGCATGGGCGCTGCGGCTGCGCGGCCGGGGCACAGTGGCGCAGGACAACTTCGTCATCGAAGCCGAACCCGTGCGCACGCTGCCTCCCGGCCGGGTCCGGGTGAGCCTGCGCGCGGTCGGCCTGAATTTCCGGGATGTCCTGGTGGCCTTGGGCACCTACCCCGATCCGGAGGCGGGAATCGGCGCCGAGGGCGCCGGCGTGGTCACCGAGGTCGCCTCCGATGTCACCGGATTCCGGCCCGGTGACCGGGTTTTCGGATTCACCGCGGCCATGGGGTCGGAGTCGGTGACCGACCACCGCGTGCTGGCTCCGGTCCCGCGCGGATGGTCCTTCGCGCGCGCCGCGGGCGTTCCGACGGTCTATGCCACCGCATACCACGCGCTCGTCGATCTGGCTCGGGCACGTGCGGGGCAGACCGTCCTGGTGCATGCCGCCACCGGCGGGCTGGGTATGGCCACCGTGGCGCTGGCACGGCAGCTGGGGTTGCGGGTACTGGTCACCGCGAGCAGGCCCAAATGGGATGTGTTGCGCAACATGGGATTCGATGATTCGGATATCGGTGATTCGCGGACGCTGGAGTTCGAGCCGAAATTTCTCGCCGCGACCGCCGGCGCCGGGGTGGATATCGTGGTGGATTCCCTGGCCGGCGAATTCGTCGACGCGTCCCTTCGCCTGCTGCCGCGCGGCGGAGAGTTCATCGAGACCGGCATGCTCGATCGACGTGATCCCGCCGAGGTGGCCGAACTCCATCCGGGAGTGTCCTACCACAACTTCATGCTGCTCGACCTGGGCCCGGACCGGCTCCACCGGATTCTCACCACCCTGGCCGGGCTCTTCGATGCCGCGGCGTTGCCGGTGTCTGCCGTGACCGCGTGGGATATCCGCCGGGCCCCGGAGGCTTTCAGGTTCCTGAGCCAGGCCCGCCATATCGGCAAGAATGTGCTCACCGTTCCCGTCCCAGCCGGCTCTGAAGGCACCATCATGATCACCGGGGGCACCGGTGACCTCGGTGCGGTGATCGCCCGGCATCTCATTATTCGCTACCGTGCGCGCAGACTCCTGCTCGTCAGCCGTAGCGGCCCCGCAGCGCCCGCCGCTCGGCGATTGTGTGCGCAGTTGCGAGAATTGGGGGCCCATGTCGAGGTGGTCGCCTGCGATGTGGCCGATCGCGCGGCCCTGGACGCGGTTGTCGCGGCCATACCGACCGAACACCCTCTGACCGGCGTCGTGCACGCGGCGGGAGTTCTCGCCGACGGGCTGCTGTCCGGCATGACCTCCGAACAGATCGCCAGGGTGCTGCGGCCGAAAGTCGACGCGGCGTGGAATCTCCATGAGGCGACCGAGCACCTGGATCTGTCCTTCTTCGTGCTCTACTCCTCGATCGCCGGGGTGATCGGCAATCCGGGACAAGCGAACTACGCCGCCGCCAACGCCTTCCTCGACGCTCTGGCGCATCATCGTCGGCGTGCCGGCCTGCCTGCGACATCGTTGTCGTGGGGGCCATGGCGCGGTGGCGGTGGAATGACCGGCGAGCTGAGTGCCACCGACCTGGCCCGGTTGCGCAGGGAAGGTTTGCTCCCGCTCGGAAACGACACCGGGATGGCGCTTTTCGACAGCGCGCTGGCGGGTGGGCATGCGCACACCGTGGCCGCCGTCATCGATACGACCGCACTCGCCGACACGGAACCGGACCGGCTCCCCGTCGTGTTCCGAAGCCTCGCCGGACCGGTGCGGCGGCGGGTCGTCACCACCCGGGACGATTCGGCCGGCATCTCGGACGGCATCGTGGACCGGCCGGCGGGGCGTGCCGGGGCCGAGTCCGAGCGGCGCGGGATTCTCCTGCGGATCGTCACCACGCAGGCCGCAGCCGTCCTCGGGAATGGGGACGCGAGCGCGATCAGGCCGGACAAGCCGTTCACCGACATCGGTTTCGACTCGCTCACGGCCATGGAATTCCGTAATCGGATCAAGGCCGCCACGGATATTCCGCTGCCCGCGACCGTGGTTTTCGATTACCCGACGCCGGCCGCGGTGGTGGGCTACCTCCTCGCGCAGACCGAGGCGCCCGGCGCCGATCCATCCGCCGAGGTCTGCGCGGATCTGGATGCCTTGGCCGCGGTATGTGCCACGGCCGAGTTCTCGGACGCGCAGCGCGCCGAGATCACGGACAAGATCACCGGGCTGCTGCGCCGGCTCGCCGGTCCCGGGACGGCGGACGCCGGTCCCACCGATTCGCTCGATCACATCGACGGCGCGGATGATCGTGAACTTTTCGACTTCATAAACAAACTCAGCTGAGCTTATTTCGATCAGGAGTTCCACCGATGGCCGAGAACGACGAGCTTCGCCGGTACTTGAAGAAAGCCGCCGTAGAGCTGTACGAGACCAAACGAGAACTGCGCGAGGTCACCGACCGGGTCCGGGAGCCGATCGCGATCGTGGGAATGGCCTGCCGTTATCCCGGTGGGGTGAGCAGCGCGGCGGATCTGTGGCGGGTCGTCGTCGAGGGCGCCGACGTCATCGGCGACTATCCGGCCGATCGGGGGTGGGATATCGGGCGGCTGTACGACCCGGATCCCGCGGCGCCGGGGACGGTCTACACGAAGGAGGGCGGATTCCTCCATACCGCAGGGGATTTCGACGCCGGGTTCTTCGGGATCGGTCCCCGGGAGGCGCTCGCGATGGATCCCCAGCAGCGCCTGCTGCTGGAGGCGTCCTGGGAAGCGCTGGAAGACGCGGGAATTGATCCGATGTCCTTGCGCGGCAGTGACACCGGGGTGTTCACCGGTGTCGGCCAGCAGTACTACGGTCCCCGGATCGGTTCGCCCGGATTGGCGTCCGAAATCGAAGGGGAGGCCTATCTGGGCGGTTTGAACAGCGTGGTGTCGGGCCGCGTCGCCTATACCTTCGGTTTCGAGGGCCCGGCGATCTCGATCGACACCGCTTGCTCGTCGTCGCTGGTGGCCATCCATCTGGCCTGCCAGGCGCTCTACCGGGGGGATACCGGGCTCGCGCTCGCGGGTGGGGTGACCGTGATGTCCGACCCCGCACTGCTGATCGCGTTCGCCCGGCAACGTGCACTGTCGCCGGACGGCCGGTGCCGGGCCTTCTCCGCGAACGCGAACGGCACGGGGTTCTCCGAAGGGCTCGGAGTCGTTGTGCTGGAACGCCTTTCCGATGCGCAGCGGCTGGGACACGAGGTGCTTGCCGTCGTGCGGGGCAGCGCGATCAACCAGGACGGGGCGTCCAACGGTTTGAGCGCCCCGAACGGGCCCTCGCAGGAACGGGTCATCCGTGCCGCGCTGGCGCGGTCCGGTCTCGAGCCGCGGGATGTCGACGCCGTGGAGGCCCACGGCACGGGGACCAAGCTGGGCGACCCGATCGAGGCACAGGCGCTGAGCAACGTCTACGGTCGTCGGCGCATGGCCGATCCGCTGGCACTGGGCTCGCTCAAATCGAATATCGGCCATACCTCCACCGCCGCCGGGGTGGGCGGTGTGATCAAGATGGTGCAGGCGTTGCGGCACGAGATCCTGCCGAAGACCCTGTACGCGCAGGAACCTACGCCGTATGTGGACTGGTCCGCCGCGGGGTTGCGTTTGCTGGCCGAGTCGAAGCCGTGGCCGTCCGGCGAGCGAGTCCGCCGGGCCGGTGTGTCCTCCTTCGGGGTCAGTGGCACCAACGCGCACCTCATCATCGAGGAAGCACCGTGCGTGGAACCGCCCGTGGGCGATGCGGGCGGCGGCGATCCGGTGAATCCGGTATTCGGTGATTGCGGCGTGATGTCCTGGATCGTGTCGGCGTCCACCGCGGAGGCGCTGTGCGAGCAGGCCGCCCGGCTCGGCGAATGGGTGCGATCACACCCGGACGGTGATCCGGCCGATATCGCGCACACCCTGTTGCGGCATCGCGCGGGATTGGAGTGGCGGGGTGCGATCGTAGGGTGTGATCGCGCGGATCTGCTCGCGGGATCGCAGGCGCTGGCCGACCCCTCGGCGCTGCCCGGCGCCGGCGGGATCGAGGTGGTGTCCGCTCGGTCCGCCGAGCGCCGGGTGGCGTTCGTATTCCCGGGGCAAGGTAGTCAATGGGCCGGTATGGGCGCGGAATTGCTCGCGGCCGGTGGAGTTTTCGCGGCGGCGATCGCCGAGTGCGAGCAGGCCTTGGCGCCGTTCGTGGACTGGTCACTGACGGCCGTGTTGCGGGGCGATCCGGGTGCGGCGTCGCTGGACCGGGTCGAGGTGGTGCAGCCGGCGCTGTTCGCCATGATGGTGGCGCTGGCGCGGGTGTGGCGGGCCGCCGGGGTCGAGCCGGAGGTGGTGATCGGGCATTCACAGGGTGAGATCGCGGCGGCGGTGGTCGCCGGTGGTCTGTCCCTGTCGGACGGGGCGCGCGTGGTCGCCCTGCGGTCGCAGATCGTGGCCGCCGAACTCGCGGGGGCCGGAGGCATGGCCTCGGTGAATCTGGCGGCCGAGGCGGTGGCGCAGCGGCTGACCGGTTTCGGGGATCGGCTGTCCATCGCGGCGGTCAACGGCCCGGGGCAGGTCGTGGTTTCGGGGCACGCGGCTGCCGTCGCCGATTTCGTGTCCGGTTGTGAAGCCGAAAATATTTGGGCGCGTACGATTCCGGTGGATTACGCTTCGCATTCGGGTGCGGTGGAATCGATTCGGGACCGGGTCCTGGCCCAGCTGGCGCCGGTAGCGCCCATGCCGGGTGCGGTGCGGTTCCTCTCGACGGTCTCCGCGCAATACATCGATACCGGAACCTTGAACGCCGGGTATTGGTACCGGAGCCTGCGCGAACGAGTGCGGTTCGCCGAGGCGGTGGAAGCGGCCCAGCGCGAGGGGATCGACGCCTTCATCGAGGTGAGCCCGCATCCGGTGCTGACCCTGGGTATGGAGTTGACGGCCGGTTCGATCGGCATGACCGATCAGGTGGCCGTGCAGGGGACCCTGCGGCGCGATGACGGCGGCGTCCGGCGGATCACCGCGGCGTTGGCGCAGGCGCGGTGCAGCGGCGTCGAGGTCGACACGGCGGCGCTGGCGCCGACCGGGAACCGGGTGGGGTTGCCCACCTACGCATTTCAGCGCAAGCGTCTGTGGCTGGAGCCGACAGCGGTCGCCGATGTGCGGAGGTCCGGTCTGGACGAGGCTGGGCACCCGCTGCTCGGTGCGCTGGTGCGGTTGCCCGATTCGGCGAACGTTGTGTTCACCGGCCGGATCTCCCTGGCCGATCAGCCCTGGCTGGCCGATCATGCGGTCGCGGGAACGGTGCTGCTGCCCGGTACGGCGCTGGTGGAGCTGTCCCTGCACGCGGGAGGGGTCCTGGGG
>NZ_JAGPOX010000178.1 GCF_019038435.1 Nocardia alni | reverse complement strand
GACCTCACCAGGACCAGCCCGCCCCACCAGTAGTGACTTCACCTGGACCAGCCCGCCACACCGGCGGTGACCTCACCAGGACCAGCCCGCCACACCGGCGGTGACCTCACCAGGACCAGCCCGCCACACCGGCGGTGACCTCACCAGGACCAGCCCGCCACACCCCGTCCGGCGATCCCGAAGTGGCCAGATACTCCAACGACTACCTCTCACGCCCGCCGCCCTCCACCGGTGCTGCTCCCGGCCGCTCGGTCGTAGCCGAGCCGACCACGACCACAGAAAATCACCCAGCCCTGACAACCGCGACCGACCCGCCCGCAACCAGTCACGCTCCGCCGGCCGGCACCCTCAATGAGTGCCTCCCGCGCGGCGCCCTCCTCTGGTGGTGATCCCGAGTTGCTCGGGTCGTGCCGAGCAACTCGCGCCGACAGAAAATCACTCAGGCCGACGATCGCGACCGATCGGCCCGCTACCGGTTGCCCTCTGCTGGCCGGCGCCCGCTCTGACACTCCGTGATCGACCGCCCGCCGCCAGCCCATCGCGACCGGTAGGTATCCCTCAGCCGCACCGCCCCCCGAGCCCGCGGCCTTGCTCTGACTCCGGCTACCGAGCCGGGTGACCCCGTCAGGACCATGCCTGTCACGGTCTCCCCGGCATTCGCATGGCCGACGACAGTCGTGTCCATGACAGATATCTCGCACACTCTCATCATCGGCGGCGGTTCCGGCATGGGATTGGCCTTGGCGCGTAGCCTGTTGGCCGACGGTCTGGAAGTCACCATCGCCGGGCGCTCCCGAGATCGGCTCGACGCGGCCGCCGTCGACCTCGGCTCGGACCGTCTCCACACCGCGCCGGTCGATATCGCCGACGAGGATTCGGTGCGCCGGCTGTTCCAGGGCATCGGACGCCTCGGACATGTCGTCGTCACCGCCGCCGACATGTCGCACGGATACGCGCCGCTGGCACAGCTGCCGCTCGCGGATGCGCGGGGCGTCATCGATACCAAGGTGCTCGGGCCCTGGCTCGTCGCCAAGTATGCCGCGCCGGTGCTCGCCGAATCCTTCACTGTCACTTCGGGAATCGCCGCATATCGTCCTGCGGTCAACGGCACCGTCGTGGCCACCGCCAACGCCGCTCTCGAGGGCCTGGTCCGGGCGCTCGCCCTGGAGCTGGCTCCCGTCCGGGTCAACGCCGTCTCCCCGGGCTGGGTCGACACCCCTATCTGGACCAGTCTCGCCGGCGACGCCAAGGACGAGCGCCTCGCCGCCATGGCAGCACGACTTCCCGTGGGCCGCATCGGCCATCCGGACGATATCGCCGCGGCATTCCGCGCCGTGCTCGACAACGGCTTCCTGACCGGCACGGTCCTGCATGTAGACGGCGGCCACCACCTCGTATGAGCCACTCCGAGCGAAGCCGCCATGCTCACGGGGGCCTCCCGGCACAAGGCCCGGAGAACCGGCCTCCCGCTACATTTTGCGGCCCGAATTATCCGAAAGCGGCGTACCGAACCGCCAAAATGTAGTGATAGGCCGGGTTGTCCTTCGTGTGGTGGTGTGTGGTCGGCTCGGGGCGTGCGGTGTGGTCGCGGCCGTGCATTGAGACCGGTCTCGGGTGTGGTGTCGGGGCGGGTGGCTGGGAGAACCGGCCTCCCGCTGCATTTTTGGGGCGTATTCGTCGGACACCAGAGTTTCGTGGCGGAAAAGTGCGGCGGGAGGCCGGGTATCGCGTGGGGGGTGCGGGTCTGCACGCACCGTGTGGTTCGGCGTGGTGGTCGTGCACCAGCGTGTGGCGGGTTGTCGGTGTGGTTTCGAGTCGGTGCCGGAGCACCGGCCTCCCGCTGCATTCTGTGGGGGTGATTGTCCGGGACCGGAGTTACGGGGCCGAAAAATGCAGCGATAGGCCGGGCTGGATGCCGGGTCTGCGGCCAACTCAATACTCCTGGCGAGGCGCGGTATGGAGTCCGATACTCTGCCTCCAAGTCCGGCACGGACGGCCGCGGCCGGAGGAGGGAGTAGGCAGGGATGAGCGATCGCGAGGAACTCAGCTGGGAGTTGTTCGGCAGCGCGAGCAGGGAGCTGGCCGAGCAGGTTGCCGACGACGGTTTCGATCCTGACCTCATCCTGTCGATCGCTCGGGGCGGGCTATTCGTCGCTGGGGCGCTGGGATACGCGCTCGATGTGAAGAACCTCCATGTGATGAACGTGGAGTTCTACACCGGGGTCGATCAGCGCCTGGATCTGCCGGTGATGCTGCCGCCCGTGCCGTCGGCCGTGGATCTGGCGGGTGCTCGGGTGCTCGTCGCCGACGATGTGGCCGATACCGGCGCGACGCTGAAACTCGTGCGCGACTTCTGCGCCGACAAGGTCGCCGAGGTGCGCTGCGCGGTGATCTATCAGAAGCCGCGTTCGGAGGTGTCGTGCGAATACGTCTGGCGGCACACCGATCGGTGGATCAACTTCCCCTGGTCGGTGCTGCCCCCGGTGGTCAAGCGAGAGGCCCGGGTCCTGGACGCCTGACCACCCGAGAGAGAACGCAGCCCGCGTGTGCACCGAGTTCGGTGCGCACACGGGCTGTTCGGTCCCCGCAGGTTGTTCAGTCTCCGCAGGCTGTTCGGTCTCCGCAGGCTGCTCAGTCTCCGCAGGCTGTTCGGTCCCCGCAGGCTGCTCGGTCCCCACAGGCTGCTCGGTCCCCACAGGCTGCTCGGTCCCCACAGGCTGCTCGGTCCCCACAGGCTGCTCGGTCCCCACAGGCTGCTCGGTCCCCACAGGCTGCTCAGTCCCCACAGGCTGCTCAGTCTCCACAGGCTGTTCGGTCCCCGCAGGCTGCTCGGTCCCCGCGGACACCCAGGTGGGCCGGTTGTCCGGGACGGAGTCAGGTGCGGTTCAGACCAGGGTGGCCGAGACGATGGTGATCGGCTCGACGGGCACGTCCTGGTGGCCGGACTTGGAACCGGTGCGGACCTTCTCGATCTGATCCACGACCTCGCTGCCGCCGGCCACCTTGCCGAAGACCGCGTAGCCCCAGCCGTCCTGGCCCGGGTAGTTCAGGAAGTCGTTGCTGCTGGTGTTGATGAAGAACTGGGCGCTGGCCGAGTGCGGATCCGACGTGCGGGCCATCGCGACGGTGTACTTGTCGTTCTTCAGACCGTTCCCGGCCTCGTTCTCCACCTTCTGCGGCGCGGGCTTCTGCTGCATATCCGCGGTCAGCCCGCCGCCCTGCACCATGAACCCGGGAATCACCCGATGGAACACTGTGCCGGCGTAATGCCCCGACTTGACGTACTCGACGAAGTTGGCAACGGACTTCGGCGCCTTGGCTTCGTCCAGCTCCAACGTGATGTCCCCGGCTGAGGTGTTCAACAAGACTGTGGTCATTCGACCATCGTATGGGAGCCCCCTGCCCGACTCGCCGCCCGTCCACCACCGACGTCCGATCCCCGCCGCCCGCGCTACCGTTCGCTCACCTTCCCCTCGTGGATGCAGGCGGGTGCGCTGTGCACGATGGGTTGACCGAGTGTCGGCCGGGCGTGTCGGAATGTTCGGTATCAGGCTTCGTACAGCTCCAACGGCAGGCCGTCCGGGTCGGCGAAAAATGTGAAACGTCGGCCGGTGTATTCGTCCACCCGCACCGGCTCTACAGACACTCCCCTGTCCAGCAGTTCCTCGAGTGTCGCGTCCAGGTCGGCGACCGCGAAGGCCAGATGGCGCAGGCCGCACGCCTCCGGGCGCGATACCCGCGCGGGCGGGCTCGGGAAGGAGAACAGCTCGATCTGCGAACCGTCCGGGAGCGCCAGGTCCAGCTTGTACGACTCGCGCTCGGCCCGATAGTTCTCCGCCACCACCCGCAGCCCGAGCACCTCGGTGTAAAAGGCCCTCGACACCGCGTAGTCCGAGGCGATGATCGCCGCGTGGTGGATCCGCTGCAGTTCCATCCGCCAGACGCTAACCGAGCTTCCTTCCTCATCCTTGCTTGCTGTACGCATGGTCCCTCGTCCGGCCGACAACACGGATTCAAATGCCTGAATGCGCATAATTCCATGACGGTATTTTCCAAAATGAGACTCTCCCGATGGAGGATCGCTTGACAGGACAACAGATGCCGCGTCTGGCAGGGTGACCGGACATGAAAACGATCCTGGTCACAGGGGCTACATCAGGCATCGGGCTCGCGGCGGCGCAACAGATCGCCGAGGAAGGCGACCGGCTGATTCTGGTCGGACGCAATGCCGATCGGCTCACCGCGGCGGCCGAGCGAGTGCGGTCGGCCGGGGCCGGCGCGGTCGATACGATCGAATGCGATGTGGCATCGCAGCATTCGGTTCGCGCGCTGGCGGCGACGGTGCTGGACAGCTATGCCCGCATCGACGTGCTGGCCAACAACGCGGGCGGATTCTTCATGGGCCGCAAGGAATCCGCCGACGGCATCGAGACCACGTTCGCCACGAACCACCTCGGTGGATTCCTGCTCACCGAACTGCTGCTGGATCGTCTGATCGACAGCGCCCCGGCGCGAGTCGTCTTCACCTCCTCGGTCATGCACTACGGCGCGACCATGGATTTCGCCGATCTCGGCTATACACACGGATATTCGGCGCAGAAGGCGTACGGACGCTCCAAGCTCGCCAATGTCATGTACGCCCGGGCGCTGTCGCGGCGGCTGGCCGGAACGGGCGTGACCGCCAACGCATTTCACCCCGGCACCGTCGCCACCGGCATCTGGGACGCGCTCCCGGCCATCGTTCGTCCCGTGCTGGCGCTGGGCAAGCGGATGTTCATGACCTCCGCCGACGAAGGCGGACGGCGGCTCACCTATCTGGCCATCGACCCGAACCTGGTCGCGGTGACCGGCTGCTACTTCCACAACGACCGTGTGCGTCCGCCCTCGGAGCTCGCGCGGGACGACACCGCGGGCGACCGCTTGTGCGCGATCAGCGCCGAACTGACAGGGCTGCCGACGCCCGGCGCGTGACAACCCCGCTCCCCCGACCCTCACATACCGCCCGGACCTGTCGTAGCCCGGACGTACGATCACGCTATGACCAGACCCGCCCCGGAGCAGTCCCTGCGCGATCTCGCGCGGTTACGCCGCGTCCGCGACAGGATCGATCGCGAGTACGCCCAGCCGTTGGACGTCGAGGCCCTGGCCCGCGACGCGCACATGTCGTCCGGGCACCTGAGCCGCCAGTTCCGCACCGCATACGGCGAGTCCCCCTACGCCTACCTGATGACCAGGCGCATCGAACGCGCGATGGCGCTGCTGCGCCGGGGCGATATGAGCGTCACCGAGGTCTGCTTCGCGGTCGGCTGCTCGTCGCTGGGCACCTTCAGCACCCGTTTCGCGGAGCTGGTCGGCGTCCCGCCCAGCGTCTACCGGCGCGAATCGGCGAATGCCACCGAGGGCATGCCGTCGTGTGTAGCCAAAGACGTCACCAGACCGATCAGGAATCGAGAAGCGCAGGTAACCACCCCGCAACTAGCGTGATTGCCATGAACATCACCATCCACTCGAGTTTTCTGCCGCAGAACGATCCGGAGGCCGCCCTGGCCTTCTACCGCGACGCGCTGGGTTTCGAGCTGCGCCAGGATGTCGGCTACAACGGCCTGCGCTGGCTGACGGTAGGCCCCGCCGATCAGCCCGAGACCTCCATCGTGCTGTATCCGCCGGAGGCCAGCCCCGGCATCACCGACGACGAGC
Source organism: Nocardia alni (assembly GCF_019038435.1). GTDB lineage: Bacteria > Actinomycetota > Actinomycetes > Mycobacteriales > Mycobacteriaceae > Nocardia > Nocardia alni. The sequence continues at coordinate 11,685 of NZ_JAGPOX010000178.1, read as the reverse complement.
GCCGCGCCATCGCCGAGATGATGGCCAAGGGCAGCTTCGGCAGCATCCTGCTGGCCACCAAGGACCTCGACGCCACCTTCGAGAAGGTGCAGGGTACCGACGCCGAAGTGGTCCAGGAGCCGACCGAGCAACCGTACGGCGTGCGCGACTGCGCCTTCCGCGATCCGGCGGGCAACATGGTCCGCATCCAGGAGGTGAGCTGAGCCATGACGCAGCAGACCCGCACCCCTGACGGCCCGGGCCCGCTCTCCCGATGGATGCAGCGGACGATGAACGCCCGCACGGTCACCCGCATCCGCCGCAAAACCGGCACGATCATGGGGATGGACGTGTTCATCCTGCACACGGTCGGCAGCCGCACCGAACAGCCGCGCCAGGTGCCGGTGACCTGGTTCGCCGACCCCGAACACGACGACGCCTGGCTGGTCGTCGCCTCGGGCGGCGGCAAACGCAACCCGGACTGGTACGCCAACATGATGGCGCACCCCGACCGCATATCGGTCGAGCCGCACGGCGACGAGCCGATCCCGGTCACCCCGCACCGCCTCGACGGCGACGAACGCGAGCAGGCGTGGAAACGCATCGCAACCGATCAGCCCCGCTACGGGAAGTACCAGAAAAAGTCCACCCGCGTCTACCCGGTGGTCCGGCTCACCCGCACATGAGCGCCCGCCAATCCCCGATCCGCAGCCGTTCCGAGACTCGTGCACCCACCGGCCCGAGTCTCCCGAAGTACATCCCACCTCGGACGCCCCAGCACACGGCCGCACCCGAACACCCAGGCCACAAGCTCCAGCACACAACCGACCAAGCCGACCAGCCCCACATGCCGCCGAGCCCGGCCGCCGCAGCCCATCCCGGCGCCACCAGGCACGACCCCATCCGGGCCATCGAGCAGCCGGACAACACAGATCTTCGTGACCGCGCAAACCATCGGACGGCTCAGACGCGAAGCCACATCCGGCACCGAGCCGAGCCCGCCCACCACACCGCATACCGCCGGTCCCCGCCGCCGCAGCCCATCCCGGCACCGCGAGCCACGGCCGATCCGAGACCCGGCAGCCAAGCAGCCCAGCTCACTGGGAACGCACAAGCCATCGCACACCCGCGTTCACCGACGCCGCACCTGGACAAGGCGCCACGCACGAAGCCGAAGCTGCGGTGAAATGCGATCGGGCCACTGTTGCCGGGGCTGGTCACCGCTTCGAGCCGATGCGCGCCTCGTCGCCGATTACGACGGGCTCGGCGATGATCGTGCCGTCTTCACAAGTGGTTTGCGCAATGCGGTGGGCGGGCTCGCCGCCGGATGCGGCAGGGAGTCCGACCGATCCGAGGCATCGCAGCCATCCCGGCGCCGCGAGGCACGCCGATCCATCGCCCTGACCCGATCCGCGCCCTGGCATCCGGGTCTCGGCGAACACACGAGTCATCGGGCGCCCCCGCATCGAAGCCACATCCGGCAGCGAGCCGACCAGGCATACCCGAGCTGATCCGACACGCTGCACATCCGAACCCACGACCTACCCGAAACACTGGAGACTCGATGACCAAGGCCACGCGGAAGAGTGCCAGCTCTCGTACATCGCAAAGCAAGGCCTCCCCTCCCCCGCGGGGCGCCGACAGCTATGAGCTGATCCGTGTGCAGGGCGCTCGGGAGAACAATCTCAAGAACATCGACGTCGAGATCCCCAAGCGCCGTCTCACGGTGTTCACCGGCGTCTCCGGGTCGGGCAAGAGTTCACTGGTGTTCGATACGATCGCCGCCGAGTCGCAGCGGCTGATCAACGAGACCTACAGCGCGTTCGTCCAGGGCTTCATGCCCACGCTGGCCCGGCCCGAGGTCGACGTGCTCGAGGGGCTGACCACCGCGATCATCGTCGATCAGCAGCGCATGGGAAGCGATCCGCGTTCCACTGTCGGCACCGCCACCGATGCCAACGCGATGCTGCGCATCCTGTTCAGCCGCCTGGGCGAGCCGCATATCGGCTCGCCGCAGGCATACTCGTTCAACGTCGCCTCGATCAGCGGCGCGGGCGCGGTCACCGTCGAGCGCGGCGGGCAGCAGGTGCGGGAGCGACGCAGTTTCAGCATCACCGGTGGTATGTGCCCGCGCTGCGAGGGCCGAGGCTCGGTCAACGACATCGACCTCACCCAGATCTTCGACGAGACGAAATCCCTGCGCGAGGGCTCGATCACCATTCCCGGCTACAGCATGGACGGGTGGTACGGCCGGATCTTCATGGGCAGCGGTCTCTTCGATCCCGACAAACCCATCAAGAAGTACACCAAGCGCGAACGCAACGATCTGCTCTACAAGGAGCCGACCAAGATCAAGGTCGAGGGCATCAACCTCACCTACGAGGGCCTGATCCCGAGGATTCAGAAGTCGATGCTGTCCAAGGAGGTCGACGCGCTGCAGCCGCATATTCGCGCGTTCGTGGAGCGGGCGGTCACCTTCGCCGTCTGCCCCGAGTGCGAGGGCACCCGCCTGAGCGAGCTGGCGCGATCCTCCAAGGTCGGGAAGATCAGCATCGCCGACGCCTGCGCGATGCAGATCAGCGATCTGGCCGAATGGGCGCGCGGACTGCATGATCCGTCCGTCGCGCCCCTGCTGACCTCGCTGCGGCACGTGCTGGACTCGTTCGTGGAGATCGGCCTGGGCTATCTGTCGCTGTCCCGGCCCTCGGGCACGCTGTCGGGCGGTGAGGCGCAGCGCGTCAAGATGATTCGGCACCTCGGCTCGGCGCTCACCGATGTCACCTACGTCTTCGACGAGCCGACGATCGGTCTGCACCCGCACGACATCCAGCGGATGAACGCGCTGCTGCTGCGGTTGCGGGACAAGGGCAATACGGTGCTCGTGGTCGAGCACAAACCGGAGACGATCGCGATCGCCGACCATGTCGTGGACCTGGGTCCCGGCGCGGGCGGCGCGGGCGGCACCCTGTGCTTCGAGGGCACGGTCGAGGCGCTGCGCACCAGCGGCACGATCACCGGGCGGCACTTCGACGACCGCGCCGAGCTCAAGAAGTCTCACCGGGAATCCAAGGGCGCGTTGGAGATTCGTGGCGCGAACGCGAACAACCTGCGCGACGTCGACGTCGACATCCCGCTCGGCGTGCTCGTGGTGATCACCGGCGTGGCGGGCTCGGGCAAGAGTTCGCTCGTGCACGGCTCGATCCCGGCCGGCGAGAACGTGGTATCGGTGGACCAGGGTTCGATCCGCGGCTCGCGGCGCAGCAACCCGGCGACCTACACCGGCCTGCTCGAGCCGATCCGCAAGGCGTTCGCGAAGGCCAACGGCGTGAAACCCGCACTGTTCAGCGCGAATTCGGAGGGCGCGTGCCCGAACTGCAACGGCGCGGGCGTGATCTACACCGACCTGGCGATGATGGCCGGCGTCGCGGTCACCTGCGAGGTGTGCGAGGGCAAGCGATTCCAGGCGGCGGTGCTGGACTACCACCTCGGCGGGCGTGATATCAGCCAGGTGCTCGCGATGCCGGTGAGCGAGGCCGTCGGATTCTTCGCCGACGGCGAGGCGAAAATCCCCGCCGCACACAAGATCCTGCAACATCTCGCCGATGTGGGTCTCGGCTACCTGAGCCTCGGCCAGCCACTCACCACCCTCTCCGGCGGCGAGCGCCAGCGCCTCAAACTGGCCACCCACATGTCCGACAAGGGCGGCATCTACGTGCTGGACGAGCCGACCACCGGCCTGCACCTAGCCGACGTCGAGCAACTCCTGGCCCTGCTCGACCGCCTGGTGGAGGCCGGCAAATCGGTCATCGTCATCGAACATCACCAGGCAGTGATGGCCCACGCCGACTGGATCATCGACCTGGGCCCCGGCGCGGGCCACGACGGCGGCGCCATCATCTTCGAGGGCACCCCCACCGACCTGGTCACCGCCCGCACGACCCTCACTGCCCAACACCTGGCGGAATACGTCGGAGCCTGAATCCGCCCGACCTGACACGATCGAGGCGTGATGTCATCCGGTGAGACCCTCGCGCCCGCCACCGTGCTCGATCTCCGGGAGGTGCTCGAGCACCACGCTACCGGGGCGAGCGCGACCTGATCGCCGCCCAGGACGATGCGCGACGCACCGGCCTTGGGCGACGCCTCGCTCACCAGGTGACAACGAAGCTGAACAGCGCCGCCAGCAGGCCCAGGCACAGCACCGCGACCGCCATGTCGACGGCCATGCGGCGCAGGTCGTGGGGCGGTGCGCCGAAGCCGCCCCGGCCGCGGTAACGCTCGACCGCATCGGAGATGGACACCGTCGCCAGCCCGAGGAACACCACGCTTCCGCAGATCCCCACCACGACATCGACAAACCAGACGATCGCTCTCACAACGCGGAACTCCTCGGCTCGAGGCGCAGCGAACGATGGAACGTTACCATTGCGAAGAATCGCTCAGCGCCGCTGCTCGTACCCTCGCCGCACCGCACCGGGCGCGTTGACCACCTTCGTCTTACGACCCTTCGCCGACGAACTGAGTTGCCACGGCACACTTGTCACCATGACCCCGGGCTCGAACAGCAGCCTGCCCTTCAAGCGCAGCGCACTCTGGTTGTGCAGCAACTGTTCCCACCAGTGACCCACCACGTATTCCGGGATGAACACCGTGACCACCTCGCGCGGTGAGTCGCTGCGCACCCGCTTGACGTAATCCACCACGGGCTTGGTGATTTCACGGTACGGAGATTCGATCACCTTGAGCGGCACCACGATATCGCTCTCGCGCCATGCGCGCACCAGTTCCCGGGTGTCCTGCTCGTCGACGTTGACCGTGATCGCCTCCAGCTCGTCGGGCCGGGTGGCGCGCGCATAGGCCAGCGCCCGCCGCGTCGGCAGATGCAGCTTCGAGACCAGAACGATCGAATGGGTACGGCTGGGCAGCACCCCTTCCCATTCGCTTTCGTCGAGCTCCCGGCTGACCGTGTCGTAATGCCGGCGAATCATCCTCATCAGCACGAAGATCGACACCATGGTGACGATCGCGATCCACGCGCCGGCCAGGAACTTCGTGATCAGCACGACGATCAGCACCAGTCCGGTCATGGTGAGCCCGATGGCGTTGATCACCCGCGACCGCATCATCCGCCGCCGCACCGCCGGATCGGTCTCGGTGCGCAGCAACCGCGTCCAGTGCCGCAGCATGCCGGTCTGACTGAGCACGAACGAGACGAACACACCGACGATGTAGAGCTGGATGAGGCGGGTCACCTCGGCGCCGAACAGCACGACGAACGCGATCGCCGCGCCCGACAGGAACAGGATGCCGTTGCTGTAGGCCAGCCGGTCACCACGGGTGTGCAGCTGCCGCGGCAGGAATCGGTCCTGCGCCAGAATCGAGCCGAGCACCGGAAATCCGTTGAAGGCGGTGTTGGCCGCCAGCACGAGAATCAGCGCCGTGACCGTGGTGACGAAGTAGAAGCCGACCGGAAAACCGTGGAATACCGTCTCCGCGAGCTGCGCGATCAGCGTCTTCTGCGTATATCCCGGCGGCGCGCCGACCAGATCGCCGACATTGTTGGCGAAAACCACGCCCAGCTTGCGCGCCAGCAGGATGATGCCAAGCAGCAGCGACACCGCGATGGCGCCGAGCAGCAGCAACGTCGTCGCGGCGTTGCGGGACTTCGGTTTCCGGAACGCCGGCACACCGTTGCTGATGGCCTCCACACCGGTCAGGGCGGCACATCCGGAGGAGAACGATCGCGCGATGAGGAAGGCGAACGCCAGCCCCTGCAGATGCGACCCGCCCTGCAACGTGAACGCGGACGACGCGGCGTGCAGATGATCGCCCAACACCTCGATCCGCACGAAGCCCCAGACCAGCATGATGAACACACCGATCATGAACGCGTAGGTCGGTACCGCGAACGCGGCGCCGGATTCGCGTACCCCGCGCAGGTTCATCGCGGCCAGCAACACGATCGCCGCGACCGCGAACAGCACCTTGTGCGAATCGACGAACGGCACCGCGGAGCCGATGTTCGAGGCGGCCGAGGACATCGACACCGCGACTGTCAGCACGTAGTCGACCAGCAGCGCGCTGCCGACGGTCAGTCCGGCCGTCGGCCCGAGGTTGGTCGTGGCCACCTCGTAGTCGCCGCCGCCGGAGGGATAGGCGTGCACGTTCTGGCGATAGCTGGCCACGACCACCGACATGACCGCCGCCACCGCGAGCCCGACCCAGGGCGCGTACACGTACGCCGACAGTCCCATGGTGGACAGGACGAGGAAGATCTCCTCGGGGGCGTACGCGACAGAGGACAACGCGTCGGAAGCGAAGACCGGCAACGCGATTCGCTTGGGCAGTAGTGTGTGACCCAGGGAGTCACTACGGAAGGGGCGACCGACCAGCATACGCTTGGCGGCCGTCGTCAACTTGGACACTCGCCACAGCATAAAGCCAGCGACCCCGGCTGCGTAGCCAGCACCCGGTCACGTTTTCGATCGGCGCGGAAAGGGAAACTGGCTGCCGGGAAACGCGCCGGGTACGGTTCCTGCGACGATGGACCCAGAGCACGCGCGGTTTCCGGAATTGGAGTTGGCACGGTGTACGTAGTGATCATGGGATGTGGCCGAGTCGGCTCGTCGCTGGCCCGTGCCCTGATCCGGGTCGGTCATGAGGTCGCCGTGATCGATCGCGATCCCAGCGCGTTCCTGCGCCTCGGCAAGGACTTCGACGGCGCCCAGGTCACCGGCATCGGCTTCGACCGGGAGGTGTTGCAGCGAGCCGGTATCGAACGGGCGGGCGCGTTCGCGGCGGTGTCCTCCGGCGACAACTCCAACATCATCTCCGCGCGGGTGGCGCGCGAGACCTTCGGCATCGACAGGGTCGTGGCGCGCATCTACGACGCCAAACGCGCCGCGGTCTACGAACGCCTCGGCATCCCGACCATCGCCACGGTGCCGTGGACGACGGACCGTTTCCTGCGCACCCTCATCGGCGACCGATCGACCACCACCTGGCGTGACCCCACCGGCACGGTCGCGGTCACCGAACTGCCCCTGCACGAGGAGTGGTCCGGGCTGACGGTGCGCGATCTGGAGGGGGCGGTCGGCGTCCGGGTGGTGGTCGTCATACGCTTCGGGCAGGGCATTCTGGCCACCGGCAAGACCGTGCTGCAGGCCGACGACACCGTCTACGTCGCCGCCACCTCCGGCACCGTCGGCGAGGCGGTCGCCCTGGCCGCCGCCGCACCCGCGATCGAGGAGCATTCGTGAAGGTAGCCATCGCCGGGGCCGGCGCCGTCGGGCGCTCCATCGCCCAGGAACTGCTGCGCGGCGGGCACGAGGTGCTGCTCATCGAGCGCCGCCTCGACCATATCGACCCGAAGAGCGCGTCCGCCGCGGCGTGGGTGCACGGCGACGCCTGCGAGTTGGAGTTGCTCGAGGATTCGCAGTTGCAGGAGTACGAGGTGGCGATCGCGGCCACCGGTGACGACAAGGCGAATCTGGTCTACAGCCTGCTGGCCAAGACGGAGTTCGGCGTCGGGCGGGTCCTGGCCCGGGTCAACGATCCGCGCAACGAGTGGCTGTTCGACGACTCCTGGGGTGTGGACGTCGCGGTGTCGACGCCGCGGCTGCTGGCCTCACTGGCCGAGGAGGCGGTGGCGGTCGGGGATCTGGTCCGCCTGATGGCACTGCGGCAGGGCCGAGCCAATCTGGTCGAGATCACCCTGCCCGCCGATACGCCGCTGGCCGGGCGCGCGGTACAGACGCTGCGCCTGCCGCGCGACACCGCCCTGGTGACGATCCTGCGGCACAAGCGGGTTATCCCGCCGCAACCCGACGACGCGCTCGAGGGTCAGGACGAGCTGCTGTTCGTGGCCGCGCCGGAGGCAGAGGACGAACTGCGCGAGGCGTTGGGCCTGAATCAGGAACTACGGCGCAGTTCGTAGTAGGGGTTGTACATCACCTTGGCGCCGTCGCGGTCACCGATCCGGCCGCGCACCAGGATGTGGCGTCCCGGCTCGATACCCGCGATCCGCCGACGGCCGATCCAGACCACCGTGACCGCGTCGGTGCCATCGAAGAACTCGGCCTCGAGACATCCGGCCGCCGTCTTGGAACACTCTTCCACGCTGCGTAACCGGCCCAACATCGTGACTTCCTCGCCGCGACGGCACTGCGCGGCCTGCGAAGCGCCCGCCGCCTCCGAGGTCTCGGCCAGCTCCTGGGCGTCGAGCGAGCCCAGATCCGCAGTCAGGCGATGGCCCAGGCGCCGGAAGAAACCGCTGTCCGGTCCAGCCTTTTTCTCGAAGGACATCTCACAACACTTCCTGGACTGCGAACGGCGTATCGCACGTCGTCCGGTATTTCGCATACGCCCGATGTTCGGCCGCACGCGGTCACTGTAGTTGGGCATTCTGAGAGATCGCCACGAGCGTCTCACTCGCGCCACACTCAGCGACGAACCACCGTGGTCACTGTGTAGTTACCCCAGCCGCAGGCGCCTCAACCACCTCGCCGAACCTGATATTTATCGGGCCGGTCTCGTTCTGGTCGCACCGGCCGAATGTGATTTTCGTCCAATTGATTTGGATGAACGTCACATTTCGATCGCCGCATCGTACGGTCCCGGGACCGTACGATGATTCCGTTCAGGTGAGGGACCGGCTCGCCGCGCGAAGCTCTTCCAGAGCCGCGAGGGTGTACGGCCCGAGGGCGGCGTCGCGGTCGGCTTCCAGCCACTGGGCGAAACCCTGTTTGAATGCCAGCACGCCCAGCTCGGCCGCGAGATTCGCCAAGGGCCCCGGCACCGCGCGGGCGATGAGGGCGTCCGCCATCGCGGCGGCGAGACCCACGTTCTTCAGCGCGTCGCGCTCCTGCAGCTCGACGTTCGTGGCGATCGCGGCCTTCAGGCGGGGGCCGATTTCGCGGTTCATCGGGCCCATCGCGCTCGATGCGCGTTCGAGCCCGCCCGCGACCGCCTCGAGCGGTGTCGCGCCCTCGGGCGCCTCGGTGATTCCCTCGGTCAGCAGCAGGCTCAGCGTCTCCTGCCCGGCCGCCAGCAGTTCACGCTTATCGGGGAAGTATCGAAAGAACGTGCTCTTCGTAACCCCGGCGCGCTCGGCGATCTGCGCGATCGTCGTGGCGTCGTATCCCTGCTCGGTGAACAGATCCACGGCAGCCAGGACGAGCCGATCGCGTGCTCCAGGTTCCCACCGTGCCATGAGCACATAGTATGCGATGGGACAAGAGTCTCATCACTCAGCTATAGTGATGGGACAAGAGTCTCGTCACTATCGAAGGAGAGACATGCACGTCTTCATCACTGGTGGCACCGGCCTGATCGGCTCGGCCGTCGTCGCCGAACTGCTCGGCAACGGTCATACCGTCCTCGCGCTCGCCCGCTCCGAGAAGTCCGCCGCGGCCGTGGAAGCCGCCGGCGCCGAGACCGTCCGGGGCGGCCTCGCGGATCTGCCCACGCTGCGCGCCGGCGCGGCCAAGGCCGACGGCGTGATCCACCTGGCCTTCGGCAACGACTTCAGCAGCCCCGAGGCGCTCGTGGCGTCGGTCGCCGAGGAGAGCGCGGCGCTGGCGGCGCTGGGCGAGGAACTCGTCGGCACCGACCGTCCCCTGGTCACGGTCGCGGGCACACCGGGGGTACCGGGCCGCGCCTCCACCGAGGCCGATCCGCTGTCGACCGACGGACCCGTCGGGGGCCGGGCCCGGTCGGTCAACTCGATACTCGCGCTGTCCTCGCGCGGCGTGCGGAGTTCGGCCGTGCGCCTGCCGCGCACGGTGCACAACGAGGGCACGGGCGGATTCGCCGGAATGCTGACCAACATCGCACGCGGTAACGGTGTCGTCGGATACCCGGGCGACGGCGCCCAGCGCTGGCCCGCCGTACACGCGCTCGACGCGGCCGTCCTGTTCCGGCTGGCGCTGGAGAAGGCGCCGGGCGGGACCGCATGGCACGCCGTGGCCGACGAGGGTGACGCCGTGCGCGATATGGCGGAGGTCATCGGGCGCCGGCTGGGACTCGAGGTGAAATCCGTGCCGCAGGAGTCCTTCGGCCCGCTCGGCCAGATCTTCGCGACGGATCAGCCCTCGTCCAGCGCCCACACCCGCGAGGCGCTCGGCTGGCAGCCCACACACCCGAGCCTGCTCGCGGACCTGGAGAACATCCAGCCCTGATGCCGGGTCTGTAGTGGTCGTCGTGGCGCGCCGACCGGCACCGAGCGGAGTGCCGGTCGGCCACCAGAGCAGGCCGTCACCGAGCCGCGCGCTGATCATTTGCGGCACACCGATTTTCCGGCGCACACGGCCGAAACGTAACCGGCCGATTCGAACATGTACCCGAATCGGCGACTGTGGCGTCATGCCGGATTCAGTCAGTCCGGCTATTGTGGCTGCGTGTCGTTGATGCAGACTGCGCTCGATCGGGTTCCGGAGCGGTATCTCACCACCCTCCATCAGCATACCGAGCTGATGAAGTTCGCCGTCGTGGGCGCGATCACCTGGTTCGTGGACACCGGCATCGTCTACTCGCTGAAACTGACGGTGCTGCAGGACAAGCCGCTCACCGCGCGCGCGATCGGCGTGCTCATCGCCACGATCGCGTCGTACATCCTCAACCGCGAGTGGTCGTTCAGCGCGCGCGGCGGGCGGCAGCGCGCGCACGAGGCCGCGCTGTTCTTCGGGGTCAGCGCACTGTCGGTGGGGGTCACGCTGATTCCGCAGGCGATCGCGCTGTACCTCTTCCACATCCGTGTGCCGCATGTCACCCCCACCACACAGGCGTTGTCGAATTTCATCACGGGGCAGATCCTCGGTGTCCTACTCGCCATGGCGTTCCGGTATTGGGCGCTGCGCCGTTTCGTATTTCCGGACGATTTGCGCCAGGCAGAACTGGAAACCCTCTGACTCGACGCTGCGGGAGCGTCGTCGAGTGGACAGCACGCCGCCGGTGGGCACACCGGCGGCCACGCGTGTAAAGGGAGGTGAGCGGGATTCTCGACCACAGCAGGCCCGCGACGGATCCGGCCTTGGATCGATGGCAGGGCAAAAAGTATGTGGCACTGGGTAGTTCGTTCGCCTCGGGGCCGGGCATCACGCCGCGCGAGCCGCAGGCGCCACGGCCGGCCGGACGTTCGCGGGCCAACTACGCGCACCGCGTCGCGGCCGGGGCGCGACTGCGGCTGACCGATGTCACCAGCAGCGGTGCGACCTGCGATCACATCATTCGCGAATCGCAGTACGGCCAGCCGCCGCAGATCACGGCGGTCGACGCCGACACCGATCTGGTGTCACTCACCATCGGCGGCAACGATATCGGCCTGGTCCAGTACCGGCTCGCCCGCCTGCTGCCGCTGCCGCTGCGGCTGATCCCGCCGATCGCCCGCATGGGCGACGAGACCGGGGTCAACCACCGGCTGCACACCATCGAACAGAGCCTGACCGAGGTGCTGGAGGCGATCGCCCAGCACGCGCCGCACGCCCGCGTGCTGGTGGTGAACTACCTGTCGCTGCTGGGTTCGGGCTCCCCCACCGATCCGCCGGTCGACCGCAACTACACCCAGTTCGCCGAATCCCTTGCCGCCCATACCGCCTCGGCCGCCGACCGCGCCGGCGCCGAACTCATCGACGCCCGCACCCCCAGCCTGGACCACCCGTCCGGAAGCCCCGACCCCTGGACGATCGACGCCTACCTCCCCCTCCCGGG
>NZ_JAGPOX010000177.1 GCF_019038435.1 Nocardia alni | reverse complement strand
CTGCCGGGGGTGTCGCCGAGGCCGAGCGGGCGATTCGGGCGGTCGTCGAGCAGATCGACGGTGCGGCGGCGGGCTGTGTTCTCTCGATCGGGGCGGCGGGGGCCGTGGCGGCGCCGGAGGCGGCAGCCGAACTCGCCCGCCGGGTGGCGAATGTGTCCGGGGTGCAGGCCGTGGCGGTGACCTCCGACGCGGTGACCGCGCACGCCGGAGCCCTCGGTGGCGAGCCGGGGGTGGTGCTGACGGCGGGGACCGGGGTCGTGGCGACCGCGATCGACGCGGCGGGACAATTCATCCGCGTCGACGGCTGGGGGCCGCTGCTCGGCGACGAGGGCAGCGGCGGGTGGATCGGGCTCGAGGGGCTGCGGGCAGCGCTGCGCGCCCACGACGGCCGCGGGCCGGACACCGCGCTGGCCGCGCAGGCCTGCGGACATTACGGGACAGCTCTCGACGATCTACCTAAACTCCTCGGCGCTCAGGTGAATCCGGCGCTCACCGCAGCCAGTTTCGCACCGATCGTGGCCGCCGCGGCCGCCACCGACGAGGTCGCCGCGCAGATCATCGCCGCCGCCGCGAGCGCGCTGGCTCGCACCGTTCTCGCGGCGGCCGAACGCTCCGGGCTGCGGCCGCCGGCGCCCTACGCCATCACCGGAGGCCTGACGAACCTCGGCGCACCCCTACTCGCCCCGCTCGACCAGGCTATCGGCCACGCGGTGCTCCTGTGCCACACGCTCGGCGCACCCATCGACGGCGCGGCTCTCCTGGCCACCGATACTGCGACCGCCCTCGAACCGCTGGTCACCCGCCTGGCCTGACGGTGTGCAGGCCGAAGCTGTGACAAGGATTGTCAGAGTGTGAGATGCTGCTGACACTTATTTGCATTCGGTATCCCGGGAGTTGCGATGAACGCACTCAATGTCGCCGTCATCGTCGTGTATCTGGTCACGGTGGCCTGGATCGGGTTGCGATTGTCGGGGCGGCAGCGGTCCAGTAGCGACTATTTCGTCGGCGAGGGCCGGATGCCCTGGTGGACGGTATGTTTCTCGGTCGTCGCCACCGAAACCAGTGTGCTGACGGTCATTTCGGTGCCCGGTGGCGCGTATACCGACCAGGGCTTCGGGAATGTCGAACTGGCGCTGGGGTACATCATCGGCCGTACCGTCGTGGCGAGCCTGCTGATCCCGCTGTACAAGCGCGGCGGATTCGTCAGCGCCTACCAGTACCTGGAGCTGCGTTTCGGCCGCTATCTGCAAGGCGTCGCGGCGGTGACCTTCGTGATCACCCGGCTGCTGGCCGAGGGCGTTCGGCTGTTCGCATCGGCGATCCCGATCGAGCTGCTGCTCAACGAGTTCGGGCTGCATCTCGGCTACGACGTCATCATCGCCGTGCTGACGCTGCTGACGGTGATCTACACGTATCTGGGCGGAATCAAGGCGGTCATCTGGACCGATGCGCTGCAGATGGGGCTGTACCTGATCGGGGCCCTCATCGCGATCGGGGTGCTCTGGGGCCATGTCGGCGCGGCGGGGTGGTCGAATGCGTCGCACGCCGGGAAGTTCCGCGTCTTCGATACCGATTTCGGGCTCGCCCACATCCTGACCAGCTCGTTCGCCCTGCCGACGGCGATCATCGGCGGGGCGATCTTCGCGATGGCCTCGCACGGCTCGGATCAGCTCATCGTGCAGCGCATCCTGGCCACGAAATCACTGCGCGACGGTCAGCGGGCGATGATCGGATCGGGCATCTTCATCGCCGTGCAGTTCGCGGCCTTCTCCCTGGTGGGTGCGCTGCTGTGGTCCTACAACGGCGGCAAGTCGCCGAAGCAGCTCGGTTTGGCCAGCTCGGACAGCCTGTACCCGAGTTTCATCCTGCACGGGCTGCCGGTGGTGATCTCCGGGCTGCTGGTCGCCGGAATTCTCGGCGCCGCCATGGGTTCGCTGTCCTCGGCGCTGAATTCGATGTCGAACTCGACCGTCGCCGACATCGTGCGCAGCTTCACCCGGACCGGAATCTCCGATGCGGCGATGCTCACCCTCGCCCGCGTGATGACGGTGGTCTGGGCAGTGCTGATGGCGGTGTTCGCCATGGGATTCAGCGCGACGACCGGCAACGTGTACCTGACCGCCCTGGCCATCGCCGGCTACACCTACGGCGCGCTGCTCGGCGCCTTCCTGCTGGGACGCCTTGTGCCGCGGGCCAATCAGCTCGATGCCGTCGTGGCGTTCCTGGTCACGGTGGCGGTGATGATCTTCGTGGTGCGCGGGGTGAAGTTCTCGGTCACCGTGGCGGGCAAGACATCCGAGCTGGGCATCGCCGCACAGTGGCTCGTGCCGATCGGCGTCGCGGTGACGCTGCTGGTCGGCGGGATCTCCAGCCGGCTGCATCCGGCGCCGGTGGCCGTCGAGGCGGCCTCGTGATGCGCGTCGTCGGGTTGATGTCGGGTACCTCGCACGACGCGATCGATGCGGTGGGCGCGGAGATCACGCTGCGGGACGGCGTGATCCGGGTGCGGATCGCGGGATGGCTGAGCCGCCCGTACGCGCCCGGACTGCGCGGCGATCTGCTGGCCGCTCTACCGCCGGAGGCGACCGATATGGCGGCCCTATGCCGTCTGGACACCGCCATCGGGCAGGCGTTCGCGGCCGTGGCCGACGTTGCGGTGCGCGAATTCTTCGGCGGGACCGCCGACCTCGTCGCCTCGCACGGCCAGACCGTCTTTCACTGGGTGGAGGATGGGAGCGTCCGCGGCACACTGCAACTCGGCCAGCCATCCTGGATCGCGGAGCGGACCGGGCTGACGGTGGTGAGCGATTTCCGTTCCCGCGATATCGCCGCGGGCGGGCAGGGCGCCCCGCTGGTCGCCCTGTTCGACGCGCTGTGGCTCGCCGGGCGCGAACAACGCTGTGCCGCACTGAATATCGGCGGCATCGCGAACGTCACGGTGACCGGGGGACCCGCCGTCGCCTTCGATACCGGACCCGGGAACGCGCTGATCGACGCCGCGGTCGAGCTGTGCACGGACGGCCGGGAACACCTGGACAGGGACGGTGCGCGTGCCGCACGCGGACGTGTCGACGACGATCTGCTGCGGCTGCTGCTCGCCGAGCCGTATTTTCGCCTGCCGCCGCCGAAGACCACAGGCAAGGAGCTGTTCCATCGCGGCTACCTCGAGCGAGTGTTGCGCGGCCGGATGCTGACGCCCACCGATATCGTCGCCACCGTGACCGCCCTGACCGCACACACGATCGCCGACGCCCTGGCCCCGTTCGCACCCGCGGAGGTCATCGCGTCCGGCGGCGGCACCCGCAACCCCGTGCTGATGTCGATGCTGGCGGAAAAACTCCCGGCCGCCCGCCTGCTGACCTCGGACCACCTGGGCCTGCCCTCGGCCGCCAAGGAGGCGACCGCCTTCGCGGTACTGGGCTTCCTGACCGCCCACGGTCTCCCCGGCAACCACCCCGCCTGCACCGGCGCCGCCCGGCCGGTGGTCCTGGGTTCGGTCACCCTGGGCACCGCCGGGCTGACTCTGCCCCCGGCGCCGCCCGTCGCGCCGAGCCGCTTGGAGGTGCTGACCGATGCCTGACATCGGCGTCGCACCGGCAGCGACGGCAGTCGCTGCGCGGCAGCGTATTCGGGCGGTGAGTCGTGGCCGAAGATGATGTGCGCACCCGGCTGCTGGCGGCCATGCCGCGATTGACGCCCGCGGGGGCGCGGGTCGCCGAGGTGATTCGCGACGATCCGGCCGGGGTGGCTCGGATGAGCGTCACGCAACTGGCACAGCGCGCGCAGACCAGCACTTCGGCGGTGGTTCGGTTGGCGAAAACGCTGGGCTACGAAGGGTACCCGCCGCTGCGACTGGCGCTGGCGGCGGTGGGCGCGGCGGATCACTCGCCGGTATTCGCCACCGATATCGATGTGGCCGACGAGCCGTCCAAGGTGCTGCACAAGCTCACCGCCTTCGAGACCGAGGCGATGGCGGCCACCGCCGAGCTGGCCGATCCGCAGACGCTGGCGGCGGTCGCCGGGGCGCTGGCGGCGGCACGGCGAGTGGTTCTGATCGGCATCGGAGCCTCCGGCCTGGTCGCCGCGGACTTGGCGCAGAAGCTGACCAGGATCGGAATGTGGTGCGATGCATGCACATCCGAGGACGAGGCGCTGGTGCGAGTGAGCCTGCTGGAGCCCGGCGACGTGGCCGTGGCCTTCTCGCATTCGGGCCGGACCGCCGCCGTGGTCGAGGCATTGCGTCGTGCCGGGCGGCGGGCGCTGACGGTGGCCGTGACGGCCGGATCGCAGTCGCCGCTGGCTCGCTCGGCCACGCACACGATCCTGGTGGCCGGTCGCGAGGACGGCTTCCGCTCGGCGGCGCTGGCCAGCCGGATGAGCCAGCTGCTGATCGTGGACGCGCTGTATATCGTTGTGCTGCAGCGCACTCCGTCAGCGACCCAGGCTCTGCATCGCACGTATGACGCCGTCGCCGATCGGCGGCCCGGATCCGGTGAGGCCGGTGTGCCGATTTCCCGGCGCACCCGGCACAGAGATCAATCGTGACGCACGGGGCCGGTGGAATCCGGCGCGGGCCGAAGCCGAGGAGGGCGAAGTGGACGACATCGCGGCGTTGAGAACCGAATCCGCGAATCCGCGCACGACGGCATTGGATTCGATGCCGATCACCGAACTGCTGCATGTGATGAACGCCGAGGACGCCGGGGTGGCCTCGGCTGTCGCACAGGCGATTCCGCAGATCGCGCGGGCGGTGGAGCTGGTCGTGGCCGCGCGCGAGCGGAGCGGGCGGCTGATCTACGCCGGAGCCGGGACCAGCGGACGCCTGGGCGTGCTGGACGCCGTGGAGTGCCCGCCGACCTTCGGCACCGATCCGGGCGAGGTGATCGGCCTGATCGCCGGTGGCGCACCGGCCTTGACGCGGTCGGTCGAGGGCGCCGAGGACGAGCCCCACCGCGCCGCCGCGGATCTTGCCGAGATCGGCCTCACCGCCGCGGATGTCGTCGTCGCGCTGGCCGCCAGCGGCCGTACCCCCTATGCGATCGGCGCGGTGCGATACGCCCGTTCGGTGGGCGCGGCCACGGTCGGACTGTGCTGCAATCGCCGCGCCGCACTGAGCGAGCACGTCGATGTGGGTATCGAAATCGATACGGGCCCAGAGGTTCTCACCGGATCTACCCGTCTGAAGGCCGGGACGGCGCAGAAGATGGTGTGCAATATGCTCTCGACCGCCACCATGGTCCGCACCGGCAAGGTGTACGGCAACCTGATGGTGGACGTGAACCCCTCCAACGCCAAACTCGTGGACCGAGCCCGCCGCATCGTCGCGGACGCGACCGGTGTCGACACCACCGCGGCCGCCGCCCTCCTGGACGCCGCGGGCGGACATCCGAAGACGGCCATCGTGATGCAACTAGCCGGTGTCGACGCCGCGGCCGCGCGGGCACTGCTCGAGCGTGCGAATGGTTTCGTCCGCACGGCGACCGCCGCGGCGAGGCACTGAGACCGCGTGTATCAGGACGGCTTCGCGACCGTGAGCAGCTGCCCGGAGTCCGGGTCGAACACCAGGATCCGGCCGGGCTCGGGCACCGCCGCGACCGTTGCGCCGACGGCGGGCTCGTCGGCTTCGGGCACGGTGACACCGACCTGGATGTCGTCCGAGCAGTCGAGCATCACCAACGTTGTGACGCCCAGGTTTTCGACCACGCTGACGCGGCCGCGCAGCCCGTCGACGGCCTCGGGCGCCTCGCAGGCATACAGCCGGAGGTACTCCGGCCGGATGCCGATCGTGACGGCGCTGCCCTCGGGTCGGTCGAGTCCGGGCGGCAACGGCAGTGTGCCGCCGACGACTTCGACGCCCCGCCCTACAACCCGGCCCGAAAGTTGGTTCATCGGCGTCGATCCGATGAAGTTCGCGACGAAAGTGTCTGCCGGGTACTGGAAGATCTCGCGCGGCGTACCGACCTGACGCAGGCGCCCCGAATCCAGTACGGCGATGCGGTCGGCGACGGCCAGCGCCTCGGCCTGGTCATGAGTGACGAACACCGTGGTGACCTGAAGCTCGCGCTGCAGGCGCTTGAGGAATGTGCGCGCCTCCAACCGCAACCGCGCATCGAGATTCGACAGCGGCTCGTCGAGCAGCAGCACCTCGGCGCCCATGGCGATCGCACGGGCCAACGCGACCCGCTGCTGCTGCCCGCCGGACAGCTGCGCGGGCCGGCGGTCCAGTAGTCCGGCCAGGCTGAGTTCGGCGCTGGTGTCCTCCGCGACCGCGCGACGGCGCTCCCGCGAGGCGCGGCGCACCCGGAGTGGATAGGCGATGTTCTCGGCGACGGTCATGTGCGGAAACAAGGCGTAGTCCTGGAACACCATGGCGACATTGCGACGCGCGGGCTCGACCGCCGTCACATCGCGCTCGCCGATCAGGACACTGCCCGCGGTGGCCTCCTCGAGGCCGGCGAGGGTGCGCAGCAACGTCGTCTTCCCGCAGCCGGACGGTCCGAGCAGCGCGAAGAATTCGCCGTCGGCGATCGTCAATTCGAGATCGTCGACCGCGCGCACTCCGCCCGCGTACACCACCGACAGTGCGCGGACATCGATTCCCGCCATCAGCCTTTGATCCCTCCGTGAAAGGCAAATCCGTAGCGCCGGTTGACCACTAGGTACAGCACCACGACCGGAACCGAGTAGAGCAGCGAAAACACCGGCAGCGCACGCAGATCGACACCGCCCGCCTCGTCCTGCAGGGTATGGATGATGACCGCGGCGGGCTGCTTGCCGGTGTCCTGCAGCAGCAGGAACGGCAGCAGGAAGTTGCCCCAGGCATTCACGAACGACCAGACCACGATGGTGGCGATGCCCGGCCGTGCGATCGGCGCGACCACCTGCGTGAGCACCTGCCGCGACGACGCGCCGAAGACCCGGGCGGACTCTTCGTAGGAGGGCGGTATCGCATCGATGAAGTCCTTCATCATGAAGATGGCCGCGGGCAGCAGTCCGCCGGAAAGCACGACGGCGGTGCCGAGCCGGGAGTTGATCAGCCCGAGTTCGTACACCATGAGGAAGATCGGCACCATCGCCGCCGTCCCGGTGACCACGCTGGACAGCAGCAGAAGGAGGTAGAGGATCGCCCCGCGACCCGGAATACGCACTCGGGCAAGCACATACGCGGCCGACGTGGCCAGCGTCACGGTGACCACGGTGGCCACCCCGCACAGTATGAGCGAATTGATCAGCGAGGACCCGACGTTCGGATTGTGGAATGTGGCGGCGAAATTCGCCATGGTCCACCGCGGCCAGTGCGCGGTCAGTCCGGGATCGCGGTCGAACGGCTCAGTGGCCAGCCACAGCATCGGAATCGCGAAGAACACCATGATCACCGCGATGAGCGTGTAGAAGCCGATGCGCCGCAACATCCATCGGGGCGTCATGCCCGCCTCCTGAGTAGTCGCAGATACAGCACCGCTATGGCGAGATTGACCACCACCAGCAGGACCGAGACGGCCGCCGCGTAGCCGAGTTGGTCGCCGACGAGGGCTTGGTCGTAGATGAAGACCGGCAGCACCTCCGACGCGTGATCGGGGCCTCCGCCGGTGAGCAGATAGGGTGTGAAATCGTTCGCCGTCCACAGCGAGATCAGCAACGTGTTCGTCAGTACGTGGCCCCGGATATGCGGGAACACCACGTCTTTCAGCAGACGCGGACCGCGGGCGCCGCACAGCCGGGCCATCTCCAGCTGCGCGGGCGGCACCGTGGTCAGCGCCGAGCTGTAGAGCAGCATCGAGAACGCGCTCCCCCGCCACAGGTTGAACGCGATCAGCGACAGCATCGGATATCGGATCAGCCACGCGGTGGAATGGTTGCCCAGCACGGCGTTCACCGTCCCGGAGTTCTGGTCCAGCAGCGCGAACCAGAGAAAGGCCACGACGGTGCTCGGCAGGATCCAGGCCAGCAGCGCCAGGCCCTGGGCGCTACTGCGGATCGCTCTGGGCGCCCGCGGCAGCACCCAGGCCAGCAGAAATCCGAGCAGGTTCTGCCCGACCACGGCGGATCCGGCCACGTACACGACGGTCAGCCACAGAGCGTTGCGGAATTCCGGGTCACGTAGTGCGGCCGTGACATTGCCGAGGCCGATGAACCGGGGGTTCACCGAATTCGGCCCGGCGAGTTCGTAATTCGTCGATCCGATATACAGCGTCCACAGAGCCGGGAAGATGAGGAACAGCCCGATGACGACCGCGGCCGGTACGAGCAGGCCCACCGTCCATCCCACACCCAGCCCTGCGGGGCCGCCACGCCTCCGGGTGGGCGGCGCGGTGGTACTCGGCGGTCGGGCGTCAGTTGTCGACAACGTCGGCCTCGCCCACGATCTTCGCCAGTTTCCGGGAGTAGTCGGCCGCGACGGCCGCCGGGGAGCCGCCGCTGATCACGTCGGCGGTCGCCAGCTGGATCAACGCCGACACCTGCGTGTAATCGCCCTCGGACGGCCGGAAATGGGTGACGGGCAAGGCCTGTGTGGCAACGAAGTTCATCAGCGGCTCGCCGGCCAGCAGCGCGTTGTCGACATCGGTGCGCGGCATGATCTGCCTGGCGGAGCCCAGATAATCCTGCTCGTAGGCTTCCATCGCCGGCGCCGAACTCATGAAGGCGAGCAGTGCCCACGCCTGCTGGGGATATCCGGTATTCGGGTTGACCATTCGAACCGCCCCACCGGAATAGGTCACATAGCTTTGACCGGCCACGCCCGCACCGGGATTCATCGCGGGAAGCAGCGTGTAGCCGACCGCGGTGTCACGGTCGGCCATCGGGTCGTTGCCGACTTTCGGGGCCAGGATCGCTCGCCACATATAGTCGCTCTCCAGATAGATCCCGATCTTGTTCGCGGCGAATTCGGCGAAGGACGCGTCGCGGCCCTCGATCTCCTCGTCCAGGACCGGATCGGCCAGGTGACGGGAGAAGATCTGCTGATAGAACCCCAGCACGGCGCGCAGTGCGGCGGTATCGCCCTGCCACTTGCCGCCCGCGTAGATCAGCGCGCCCGCGCCGGCCAGCAGCGGCAGAAAACCGTTGACCGTCGTCGTCTCGGACATGGCTGCGCCGCCGTCGAGCTGGATCGGGGTAACACCCGACAGCTTCGCGAGTGCCGTTGCGGCGCTGAGGATATCGGCCCAGCTGTGCGGCTGCCAGTCGGTCGGCAACCCTGCCTTGGCGAACAATGTCCTGTTGTAGAACAACACCCGGCCGTCGGTGCCGACCGGAATCCCGTAGTCCTGCCCCCGCCACTGATCGAGTTGCCGTATGGACGGGTAGATCTGGCGCCAACCGTCCCAGCCTGCCACCGTATTCGCTCCGACCACCTCGGACAGTGGTCTGATCAACCAGCTTTCGGCGAAGTCGCCGACATCGGTGCCATCGATGTCGAAAATGTCACCGCCGCCACCGGTCCGCAGTTGCAGGATCTGCTTCTGCAGATATGTGCCGTCGTCGGACCCGTCGCCGACGAATCGGAGATGAACCGTAACCCCCTTGGCCCGCTCCATGGCCGTGAACCGGGGAATCACGTAATCGGTGATCCAGCGCGCGGTCGAATCGTTCTTACCCCCCGCGATCGCATTCGAAGCGATACTCAAACTGACGTTCCTGGCATCGGCATGCAACCCCGGATCGCTGACCACCGGCGGCCGCCCCAGGCAAGCGGTCGAAACCAGACACCCCGCCACCACGAGCACCAGCCCGGTGCGCCGCAGCGATTCGATCATGCCCGAATTCTCCACCACAACAGGCCTTCACCGGCCGCGATCGCAAATGTTCACCCCACCGATGCGCCGCGGCCGCTATCAGGACATTTTCAGCGACCAACCGACGCGAGGCAGCGGGGGAATCCGCCCGCACTCGATATGCGCTAGAACCAGGCGGGTGGCTTGTCGACTACTCCCAACTCCTTCCTCATGATGACTCTTACGCGTGAAAGCATCGGAATGATCTCGTCGAGAATTTCGATGGTCTCGTGCAGACGATGCTCGCGAATGCTCGGGTCGTTCTCCCGCTGAATGTGCCGCAGATGCCCATAGGCGACCGTGAGCTGCGCATTGACCGGGCCTTCCTCATCCAGGACGTCCGTGCTGACGACCATCTGCGCTTCTGCGCGGGCGTCTCGCTGCGCCCGTCGAGCCGTCGCCACCTCTGCCGCCTCGGCTTCGGCGGTCGCCCCCGCCTTCAGGGCGTAGGCGTAGGCCAGCATGGCATCCCGGTAGTTGCGATCATTGGCGTTCAACTGGACGTAGGAGCTGCGAAGTTGGTCCATCCTGCGCTGCTTCTCCGCGGCTTCGTGCTCGGCGAGGCTTCGACTTTCCGTATGCTTCAGCTCCTCGAACTTGGCTCGCTGTGAGAGCAGTTGGGTGAAAATCGCGGACGCCAGCGTGCCGCACACCCCGACGACCGCGACGACGAGAGACAAGACCGC
This sequence comes from Nocardia alni, assembly GCF_019038435.1. Lineage (GTDB taxonomy): Bacteria > Actinomycetota > Actinomycetes > Mycobacteriales > Mycobacteriaceae > Nocardia > Nocardia alni. The sequence goes on along the minus strand of NZ_JAGPOX010000177.1, from coordinate 7,025 downwards.
GCTGGACATTTCACTTCCCCTAGCCTCAGAGACGCTGGTGGTCAGACCATAGCGTCAGCCAGATCCGCCGTTACGTCAACAGGCCCCTCATGAGGCAGCCGCTCTGCGGGGGGGCAACCGTCAGGAATTGCCGTGTTGCTGTCGCGCGATATTCAGCGCCGCACTGAACTGCGGCCAGGAGTTGTGCAGGTCCTGTTGCCAGTAGCCCCAGGAGTGGGTTCCTGTGGGGCGGAAGGCGAAGGTGGCCGGGACGTGGAGTGCGGCCAGGCGGTCGCGCAGGGCGTGCACGCATTGGTTGGTGGCGGCCTCGAGGATGGCGCCGCTGGTCAGTTGGGCGGCGAGCTTGCCCGGATCGCCGTCGATTCCGGGGCCCGCGAGTGTGTCGAGCGGGCCGGGGATTCCGGTTCCGGAGGCGATGTAGAGGGCGGTGCCGCGGAGCCGATCGGCATGCAGGACGGGGTCGTTGGCGGCCCAGGCCTTGTCGCCGGGCGGACCCCACAGGTTGACGGTGTTGCCGGCCCAGCGACCGACCACCAGATCCACGTAGGTCTCGCCGAGCGGAGTGCTGGTCTGTGCGCAGCCGCTGTAGGAGCCGATGGCTCGATACAGACCGGGCGCGGCTTCCGCGAGCTGGAACACCGAGGTGCCCGCCATCGAAATCCCGGCGATGGCATTGGCGCCTGTACCGCGAAACGTCGAGTCGATCACCGCGGGCAGTTCACGGGTGAGGAAGGTGGTCCAGCGCTGACGGCCCAGCACCGGATCGTCGGCGCGCCAGTCGGTGAAGTAACTGCCTTGCCCGCCCATCGGATTCACGACGGTGACCTGTTTGTCGGCGAAGAACCCGGCGATGTCGGTCTGCGCGGTCCAACTCGAACCGTCGGTACCGCCGTTGGCGCCGTTGAGCAGGTACAGCACCGGCGCGGGTTTCGAATGATCCGGCGCGCGAAACACTTTCACGGTGACGGCGGTCTTCATCGCGGCCGAGTACACCACGACGTCCATCGTCCGACCCGGTCCTTCGACGATTCCGGCCAGATGAGAGCCATCGGCGGCGGGCCGGGCGGCGGCGGTGAGCACGGGAAGCGGCGACGACTCGGGGCACGCGGCCGCCGGGATCGCCAAGCCGATGGCGACGGCGATCACCGATGCCAGCACGCTGAGCGCACGGCCGCGCAGCCGCCCGATACGCGGTGCGGCGAATGTTCCCACCTGTCCTCCCGGAGATTCGACCAGCTTCTTGCGAGGCCACGGTAGAGACGGAACATCAAGAGCAGCAAGGTACCTCGCGCAAGTTTGGTGTCATGTGTCACGGCGGTAGCGCGTACCTGTGGACGTTCACAAGGTTTGGCCCAACCCCTCGCTTTCGATCGGGTGACTGCCGTTGACTGTGACCGGCCGTCGCAGGTTTCCGATCGACGGCACCCGACAGCCGGTCTGCCTCGCTGCGGCGCGGCCGGCACGTGGCCAGGCGGACGGATGTCGGGCAAAGAGTCTCCGGGACGATTTCCCGACGCTGTGAATCGAGGACACTCGTGGTCAATTTCGGCTTCTTCGACGACTGGCACCCGCAGCCGGGCAGGCTCACCAGCTGGAGTGTGTCGCAGGACGCCCTGGCGGCGATGCTCGCGGCGCCACCGCACCCGACGCCGCCGTCGTTCCAGCAACAGGAATACCTGCGCACCACCTCGCGCGGGGCACGCGCGGGCCACCGCGCCTCGCGGCTGTGCATGCTGTCCTTCGACATCCCCGGCAGACCGGATCTCGCGGCGATGACGCGGGCGGTGACCGCATTCGTACGACGTCACGACACCTTTTCCAGCCGGTTCGTCGTCGAGCCGGACGGGCAGGTGGTGCGGCATGTGCTGCCCCCGGAGTCGATCGAATTGGAACCCACCGAACACGGCGTCTTCGCCGACAGCGCCGCCCTGCGCCGGCATGTGCAGGACACCACACCCGATGCGCTGCAATGGAATTGCTTCAGCTTCGGCGTCATCGCGCGCGACGAATCGTTCACGGTGTACGCGGCGGTGGACCATCTGCACACCGACGGCGTCGCGCAGGCGCTGACCTGCGTGGACCTGTTGACGCTCTACGGCGGGGAACTGTCCGGCACCCCGCTTCCCCTGGCGCCGGTGGATGGACATCTGGCCTATTGCGCCCGCGAACGCGCGCACAACGCGACGCTGACGCTCGAATCACCGGGAGTCCGGGAGTGGCTGAAGCTGTTGCGGCGCAACGATGGTGAGATGCCGTCGTTCCCGTTGCACCTCGATCGCGGGACAAGCGGATACAGCCCCGGCGCGCAGTTGACGATGCAGTTGTTCACCGAGCCCGAGGCGGTGCGGTTCGAGCAGGTGTGCGGCGGCAACGCGGGCCGGTTTCCGGGCGGGCTGTTCGCTGCGCTCGCACTCACCGAGGCCGAACTGACAAGCGACGACTGGCATTTCATCCTCACCCCGGCCAACACCCGCAGCACCCCGGGAGAGAACGGTTCGGTCGGCTACTTCACCAATCTCGTCCCGATCGCCTTCGACGTGCCCGCCGACGCCACCTTCACCACCCTGGTGGCCGCGGCGCAGGACTCCCTCGATCGCGCCAAGACGCTGAGCGACGTCTCCGCGCACCGGGTGCTGGAACTGGCCCCACCCGACTCGGGTCTGCGAGTGCGGCCGGGGTGGGCGGCGATGATGCTGTCCTACGTCGACGTCCGCAAGATCGCCGGAGCCGACATGTTCGACCAGATCAACGGCGGCATGTTCGCCAACCGGGCCTCGGCCGGCGAGGTGTACGTGTGGATCAACCGTTTCCTGGATGTGACCACGCTCAGCGTGCTGTTCCCGGACTCGCCGGAATCGCACGAATCGATCGAACGGTACGTCAAGACGCTGACCTCGATCACCGCCGCGGTCGTCGGCGACGGCGACTACGCTCTGCGCGCCGACGCTCACGCATGACCGTTCGACAGGCATCACCCGCGGCCGACCGCGATGCGGCCGGCCCGCGGGCGTGGGCGGTGCTGGCGGCGTGCCTGCTCGCGGTGTTCATGCAGATGCTGGATCTGACCATCGTCAATACCGCCTTGCCCGTGTTGGCCCGGCAGCTCTCGGCCGGCGGCTCGACGCAGTTGCTGGTCGTGACCGGCTACAGTGTCGCCTTCGCCTGCGCGCTGCTCACAGCCGCCCGGCTCGGCGATCAGTTCGGGCGCGGGCGGCTGTTCCTGATCGGCATGGCGGTGTTCACCGCGGCCTCACTGGGTTGTGCGCTGGCCGGGAACCCGGTCGAACTGGTGGCCGGACGGGTGGCGCAGGGACTGGGGGCGGCCGCGGTGGCCGCGCAGACGATCGCGATCTTGGCGGCCGCTTTCCCGGCGCACCGCCGACCTCTGGCATTCGGCATTTACGGCGCGGTCGCGGGCCTGGCGGGACTGTCCGGGCCGATGCTGGGCGGGCTGATCGTCGCCGCGGATCCGGGCGGGCTGGGCTGGCGAGCGATCTTTCTGCTGAATCTGCCACTGGGCTGCGCCGCGCTCGTCCTGGCCGGTCGTTGTCTGGGCGCCGGGCGTCGGGACCGATCGGTCCGGCTCGACCTCGCGGGCGCGGCGTTGTCGACATCAGGGCTGCTGATGGTGCTGTATCCGCTTGCGGTGGTGGGCAATTCGGGGTGGTCGTCGACGATGATCGGGTCGGTGGCGCTGGGCGTGGCGCTACTGGCCGGGTTCGCCCGGCAGCAGTGGCGGACCGCGACGGGCGGTGGCACACCGATGATCTCGGCGACGGTATGCGGCGATCGCACGTTCGGGATCGGCGCGCTGGCACTGCTGGCGTTCTACGGTCTGTTCGCCGCGTTGCTGCTCACGGTCTCGGTCACCGCTCAATCCGGTCTGAACTGGTCGGCCTGGCAGACCGGGCGGTTCATGCTGCCGTTCGCGGCCGGCGCTCTGGTCGCGGCACTCACCTCGCCGATCCTGGTGCGGTACTGGGGTACTCGCACGCTGACAGTGGGGTCCGCGGCGTTCGCGGTGGCGATGGCACTGCTGGCGTTCACGATTCACCCCGCCGCCGGCGGCATCGACGCTCGCGTGGTGAGTGCGCCGGTACTGCTGGCCGGGTGCGGCATGGGCTGGTTCGCCGCGCCCCTTCCCGCGATCATGGTCGCGGGGCTGGACGAACGCGCCACGGGTACCGCGTCCGGCCTGGCCCCGACGGTCCAGCAGCTCGGCAGCGCGATCGGCGCCACCATGCTGGGGAGTCTGTTCTTCGCGCGCGTCGCCGGTGGCAGCGGAGTGGGCCACGCGCAATCGGTTCTCGCCCGAGATCTCGGCATGCGCGCGATACCAGCCGATGAGCGGATCGCGACGGTCCGGCGATTCACCGAATGCGCCCACACCGCCTTCGTCGCGCCCGCCCATGTACTGCCCGCCTCCGGGTGCGGCGGCGATCACGCGGTGTCGGCACTGGCGACGGCACAGACCTTTCTGTCCGCGTGCGTGACGGTGCTCTGGATCGTCTCGGCAGTCGCGGGGGGGCTGGCCGTAGTGACACTGGCGCTGCCGCGCCGGCCGGGAGGGCATCCATGACCACGATGTCCGAACGTTCGAATACTGTTCCCGGGAAAACACATTCGCTTCCGGATCAGCGGGACGGCTTCGCTGCCGGGCCGGTCGCGGCGATCGTGGTCGTCGTAGCCGTCGTGCTGCTGCTGCGGTCCGGCCGCTACCAGTACTTCGGTGACGAGCTGTATTTCCTAGCAGCCGGTCGGCATCTCGGGCTCGGTTATGCCGATCAGGGGCCGCTGCTCCCGTTGCTGGCTCACTGCGCCGCCGTGGTCACCCCGGGATCGGTTGTCGCGCTGCGTCTCGCGTCGATCGCGGCCGCTGCCGCAGGTGTCGCGCTGAGCGCCGCCACCGCTCACGAGTACGGCGGAGCCCGTCGCGCGCAGACGCTGGCCGCCCTCGCGTACGCCACGTGCCCGTATCTGATCACCCAGGCCGCGTCCCTGTCGACATTCTCGCTCGACAGCACGTTGTCGGCGACGGTCGTGTGGGCGCTGGTGCGCTGGACGCGGACTCGACGCGATCGCCTGCTGCTGGCGGCCGCCGCCGCGATCGCGCTGGATACGCAGGTGAAGCTGCTGATCGTGGTACTGCTGGCGGGAATCGCGATCGGCGTGGCCGCGGCCGGACCGCGGGAACTGCTACGCCGGCCGTCGTTGTGGGCCGGCGTGATACTCATCGCGCTCGCCGCGGCGCCGGGGATCTGGTGGCAGTACCGGCATCACTGGCCGCAGCTGGCGATGGGGGCGGTGATCCGCGCCGAGCAGCGGGCCGCGACAGGCGGAGCGGTCGGGCTGCCGGTGCAGTGGGCGCTGCTCACGGGACTACTCGGTGGCCTGCTCGCTACCCTCGGATGCTGGGTATTACTGTGGCGCAAAAGTTTTCGGGACTACCGATTCGTCGGCTGCGCGGCGCTCACCCAGATCGCGTTCGTGGTCGCGACCGGCGGGCGACCCTACTACGTGGCGGCGTATTTCCCGGCTGTGTTCGCGGCCGGGGCGGTGGCCCTACCGGCGATGCGGCACGGCCTGCCGCGGATCGTAAAGGTCGCTGTCGCCGCCGTTTCCGCCGCGGTGGCCGTGATAGTGGTGACCGCGCTACCGCTGCCGGCCACACGACTACACCATCCGGTGCGATCGCAGGCCGAATTGTCCACGCGTATGCGGCTGTTCGGCACCAGTGGCTGGTCACGACTGACCGACGTGGTCGGCGGTGCGGCACACGCCCACGCAACCGACCCCGGCCATACCGTGATCATTACCCAAACCTATTGGCAGGCTTCGGCTCTCACCATCCTCGGCCCGCGGGATCTCCCACCGGTCTACAGCCCGGACCGCGGTTTCGCGTATTTCGGGATGCCCCCGGACACCACGCACACCGTCCTGTATGTCACCGCCGGACAGGCAACGCCCACGGAATTCACGGCCTGCGAACCGGTTTCGCATCTGGACGACCCGCTCGGCTTCCCCGGGATCGACAACGCGGTGACCGTGTGGCGCTGCGAGCCGCCGCGACAATCGTGGCCATCCCTCTGGAGCCGAATGACGACCCTGCGTCTGGATCCCGGCATCCGCACCGACCGAGTTATCGAAGGACATCCGCAATGACCCGCGCCCGCACCGCCCCCAGTCGGTTCGACCGGCTGTGGTCGATCCCCGAACTCGTCGCCCGCAAACACGATCGCCGCATCTCCGTGGTCCTGCCCGCACTCGACGAGGAGGCCACCGTCGGCGATGTCGTCGGCTCGATCCGGCCGCTCGTCGGCGGGCTGGTCGATGAACTGCTCGTCGTCGATTCCGGCTCGACCGACGGCACCATCGCCGCCGCTCGCGCCGCCGGGGCCGTGGTCGTCACTCGTGAGGAGGCGCTGCCGGACGTGTCGCCGCGCCCCGGCAAGGGCGAGGTGCTGTGGCGCTCACTGGCGGTGGCAAGCGGGGACCTCATCGTGTTCATCGATTCCGACCTCGTCCTGCCGGATCCCGGGTACGTGCCCGCCCTGGTCGCCCCGCTGCTGGCCGACGACGGTCTGCACCTGGTCAAAGGCTTCTATCGCAGACCGTTGAACGCCGACCCGCTCGGCGACGCCGACGGCGGTGGCCGCGTCACCCAGTTGCTGGCCCGGCCCCTGCTCGCGGCCCTGGCGCCCGAACTGGCCGAGATCATGCAACCTCTCGGTGGCGAGTACGCCGCCACCCGCGAACTGCTCACCGGTATCCCGTTCGCCCCCGGCTACGGGGTGGAGATCGGCATCCTGCTCGACTGCTGGCAACGCCTCGGCATCGACGCCATCACCCAGGTCGACCTGGGCACCCGCCGCCATCGCAACCGTCCCACCCATGAACTGGCCGCGATGAGCCGTCAGATCGCCGCGACACTGCTCGACCGCCTCGGCATCCGCGACTCCGGCAGGGGCCTGCCGCAATTCTTCCCCGGCGATTCCGGCTGGCAACGCACCGTCAGCCAGGTCAGC
>NZ_JAGPOX010000176.1 GCF_019038435.1 Nocardia alni | reverse complement strand
GGCCGGGCATCGGCTGCTGGGGGCGGGGGCCGCCGTTCGTCTGCGGGCCGCGAGCGCCGGTGACGACGGGCTGCGGACGGCTCTGCGGGCCGGGGACGGTCTGCATCGGGCGGCTGTGCGGGCCCGATCCGTTCGGCTCGGGGGTGCGCGGCTGGCCGATGTAGGTGGTTTCGCGGGGGATGGAGACCAGGGTCAGGTCTACCTGGGTGGTGCCGGTGCGCAGGATGACATGGTTGCCGATCGCGCCGGGCTGGTGGATCTGCAGATCGGGCCGCGTGGACGGCCAGCCCATCGGATCGCCGGTCACGTAGATCGTGGTGACACCGGCGTGCGGCGCGGGCGCGAGCACCCCGTCGACGACCGCGGCGGTGAACGCGGAGTCGCTCTGGTGGGTCTCCACGGCGATGGTCAGCCGCTCCGGATTGCCGATCGTGGTGACCAACTGCTCCCATGCCTGCGGGCGGTCGGTGCGGATCAGGACGCGCTCGCCGACCGCCAGCGCCCGGAACACCAGCTGCTGCGCCAGATACAGCTCACCGGCCACGTACACCGACGAGATGCCCTGTCCGACAAGCCGGATCGCGCAGCCGTTGCCTTCTTCGTCGGAGCCGATCAGCTGACCGCAGCCCGAGGACGGCAGATGCAGCGCGTCGACGATGTCGATCGGATATTCGGCGTGCGGCACGGTGTCCTCGACGTTCGGCACGCCGATCGGGAAGTGCGCCAGCAGGCTCTGCCGGTGCCGGCCGCTCATCGACACCATGCCCTTGCGCCGGATCTTCTCCGGCAGCTCGCGGGCGCTCAACCGCCACGCCGCGCCGATGTTCACCGAGTCCGCGGAGCTGCCCGGCCGCAACCGCACCGCGACGGTGGTGCCGCGCGAGGGCGGGACCCACAGCTGGGCGAGCAGATCCGAGCCCAGGCGCTTGGGATCGACCGCGGCGCCGATATTGATCGTGTTGCCGAGTTCGGCGTACCGCCAGCGATGGGTCACGTTGCGCGGGTCGATGTCGGCGCTGATCTGCACCACCGCTTTGCGAATCTCGGGCGCGGTCAGCACGCGCGAGGAGCAGTCGGCATCCTCGAGCGCGCGCACGATGCGCTGGGTGGCGACCGTGACCGCGCGACACGCACCCTCCGCGCCGCCGCCGCGCCGGTCCGCCGCGTCCGGGCAGACCAGCGCGTCGAAGCTGATGGCGAGCCACACCGTGCGGTGCGCGGTCGCGGGCAGCGGGCCCAGCAGCGATTCGTAGATCGGCCCGGCCGGTGTGCCCGAGCGGCTTCGATGGCCGTGGCTGACGATGTCGATGCCGGACAGCAGAATGTCGTGCTGGTTCAGGCATTTCGCCAGCTCGCTCATCGGCAGCAGGTGCGAGGCGTGCACGGTGCTGCGGTCGATGCGGGTCAGCCCGCCGCGCGGGGGCAGCACCTCGATGACCGCGACCACCCGGGTGCCCTCCCAGAACAGGCCGAGCGAGCGTCCGTCCGGACCGCGGAAGTCGACCAGATCGCCGATCTCGTAGCCGCGGTTGGTCATGTACTGCCAGATCGTCGCGATCCAGGAGGCGAGCGTGCGCTTGCGCAGGGGGATGAGCAGCAGCAGACCCGCCACCACGGCCGCGCCCAGGGCATACAGACCCGGCTGTCGTACGAGCAACACAACCAGCCCGACCACCAAACCCAAGAGCTGGGCCGCGAGCAGATTCGGCAGCGTGATCCGTCCGAAGAGCGGGCGCCTCGCGGCACCGGCCGGCTGGGCCATCGTATCCCCCAAGAAACCCTGTTCGGCCAGTTTCCGCGGCCGAGCTCAACTGAAGTCCCAAAGAACTGTACTGTGTTGTCCGAAAGCGAGCACTGTTTGGGGGAGGACTCATGCCTTCGAGACCCACGACGCGGTGGCAGGTCAGCGGTTACCGCTTCCTGGTCCGTCGAATGGAACACGCCTTGGTGCGCCGGGATGTGCGGATGCTGCACGATCCCATGCGCTCCCAATCCCGTGCCTACTCCGCCGGATTGATTCTGGGCGTCGTCGCCTTGGCGGGCTGCGCCGTATTGGCCCTGCTCAAGCCGCAGGGTTCCATCGGCACCAGCAAGATCCTGATGGGTAAGGATTCCGGGCAGATCTACGCGGTCATCGACGGCACCGTGCATCCGGCGCTGAACCTGTCCTCGGCGCGCTTGGCGGTCGGCAGTTCGGACGCTCCGGCCAGCGTCAAGGAATCGCAGCTGTCGAGCATGCCGATGGGCCCGCTGATCGGCATCCCGGGAGCGCCCAACCTGCTGACCTTCGACTCCAGCGGTAAGGGCCACACCTGGACCATCTGCGACGAGCTGAAGAACGACGGCAGCGATACGGTCACCAACACCGCCATCGCGGGCGATCTGACTCTGGGGGACAAGGATTCGACGCTGCCGAAGGGCAGCGCCCTGCTGGTGCAGGGCCGCGACGCGACGTACCTGATCTACGACAACAAGCGCGCCAGGGTCAACATGAACGACCGCCCGGTCACCGACGCGCTGAACATCACCGGCGTCGTGCCGCGCCCGATCAGCGAGGGATTGCTGAACTCGATCCCGGAGGTGCTGCCGATCACCGCGCCGCAGATCACCGATGAGGGCGGGATGCCGACATCTCCGGTGGCGAACTTCCGCAACGGCGACGTCGTCAAGCTGACCACCGACAACCAGTACTTCGTGGTGCTGAGCAACGGTATTCAGCAGATTTCGCCGCTGACCGCCGACATCATCCGCAACTCGAATCCGACCGCGGGCAACGGCGCGCTGCAGCCCTACGACCGCAGCCAGGCCAACATCGTGAACTCCCTGCCGGTGCAGGACTATCCCGACACCGCGCCGACGATCGTGGACTCGAAGGATCGCCCGGTCGACTGCCTGTCCTGGAAGCCGTTGCAGAACACCGACCAGTCCACCGGCAGCGTGCACGCGACGCTGTCCCTGGTCACCGGTCGCAACCTGCCGATCCCGGACAATGCCAAGCCGCTGCGCCTGGCCCAGGCCGACAGTAACGACGGCACCCTCGCCAGCCAGTTCTACGCCACCCCCGGCACGGGAATGCTGGTGCAGACCACCGGAATAGAGCCGGACAGCCAGCGCAAGGACGCCACGTTCTACATCGCCGACACCGGCGTGCGCTACGGCATCAAGGACGACGACTCCGCCAAGGCCCTGGGCATGGACGCCTCGAAGGCCAAGCCCGAGTCCGCACCCTGGCCGATCGTCGGCCTGCTGGCCTCCGGTCCGACGCTGGGCCGCCAGGACGCGATGGTCGCCCACGACGGCGTCGCCCCGGATGCCGCCCCCGCCAAGAACCTGGTGAAGTCGACGTCGGACAACTCGGCGAGTTCGTCGTCCAACTGAGTTCTCCCACACCGTCGGCTTACCGCATACGACAAAGCGCACGGTCCGCGAGGGACCGTGCGCTTGTGGCGTGTCTCAGGCCGTGGCGGGCGCCTCGCCGCTGACCGGCCCCGGATCCGCGCCGAAGCGAATTCCCTTGGCCTCCTTGCCGATCGCGGTGAGGATGATCACCGCGATGAAGACCGGGATGATGGTCACCGCCAGTGCGAACGGATAGCCGTGCGATTCGGCCAGGCGCTCCTGGATGGGCAGGTTCAGCGCGGCCAGCAGGTTGCCGAGCTGGTAGGTGACGCCCGGGTAGAAACCGCGGATCGCATCCGGGGACATCTCGGTCAGGTGGGCCGGGATGACGCCCCAGGCGCCCTGCACCATGAGCTGCATCAGGAACGAGCCCAGGACCAGCATTCCGGCGGTGCGCGAATACGCGAACAGCGGGACGATCGGCAGCCCGATCACCGAGCAGAAGATGATGGTGTAGCGGCGTCCGAAGCGCTCGGACAGCGATCCGAAGATGATGCCGCCGATGATGGCGCCGATGTTGTAGACCACCGCGATCCACTTGGCGGCCACCGAACTCAGGGCCGCGCCGTGGTGTGCATGGGCGGACAGGAATGTCGGGTAGACGTCCTGGGTACCGTGGCTCATCCAGTTGAACGCCGTCATGAGCAGGATGAGGTAGACGAACCGGCGAATGATCGCGGGATTGCGGAGGATGTCGCGAACCCTGGTCTGGGTCACCTGCATCCGCTTCTGCGTCTCCTGCCAGACCTCCGATTCCTTGGTGCGGCTTCGGATGATCAGGATGATCAGCGCCGGGATGATGGACAGCCCGAACATCCACCGCCAGGACAGTCCCGCCCAGTTCATCACCAGCAGTGAGGCCAGCGAGGCCAGCAGATACCCGAACGAGTAACCCTCCTGCAGCAGACCGGAGAAGAAGCCACGCCGCTCGACGGGGATCTTCTCCATCGCCAGCGCCGCGCCCAGACCCCATTCGCCGCCCATGCCGATGCCGTACAGCATGCGCAGCACGATCAGCACGGTGAAGTTGGGCGAGAACGCGCACAGGAACCCGATGACCGAGTACATCGCCACGTTCACCATCAGTGGGATGCGGCGTCCGATCCGGTCCGCCCACGCACCGAAGATCAGCGCCCCGACCGGGCGCATGATCAGCGTCGCGGTGGTCAGGAAGGCCACCTCGGCGGTGCTGATATGGAAGCTCTTGGCGATATCGGCGTAGACGAACACCACCAGGAAGTAGTCGAAGGCGTCCATCGTCCACCCGAGCTGGGCGGCGAAGAACGAGTTCCGTTGATCGGCGGTGAGCCGTTGTCTGGGTGACTTGGGTACGGCGGTTGCCATGTGCGTCCCTGCCTTCTCGTTGTTCGCGGGGTCATTCCGCTCGACCTCGCCGGAACGAATTGTGCAGGTTGTGACCCGTGTCGCACAATTGAATGGTCAAATGAATCGTCAAATCGCGCTGCCGATGAATCCTGCGGCGTCCGGCCGTCCACACAACCATGGAGACGAAGAATCTCGCCGATCTGTACGACCTGGCGGAACTGAACTGGCCCGACATCACCGCCCGCCTCGACAAGGGCTTCGCCCAGGCGCCCAGCGGTGGCGGACCCGACCGCCACAGCTGCTGGCTCACCACCCTCGATCCCGACGGCAGTCCCCACATGACCGGCCTGGGCATGCTGTGGGCCGACGGCTCCTTCTGGTTCGAGACCGGTGAGCGAACTCGCAAGGCCCGCAACCTGTCCCGTGACCCCCGCTGCGCACTGAGCCTGGCCACCAACGAGTTCGACCTCGTCGTACAGGGCACCGCGGCCCACATCACCGAGCCGGCCACCGTCGCCGAGATGGCCCAACTCTGGGCCGCCGGCGGCTGGCCCTGCCGCGTCGACGACTCCGGCCAGGCCCTGACCGCAGACTTCAGCGCCCCCTCGGCGGGCAAACCGCCATGGCACATCTACCGCGTCACCGCGACCTCCGCCACGGCCGTCGCAACCGTGGCACCGGGCGGCGCGACCCGCTGGACGTTCGACGCCTGAGTTCCTGCGCTCCCGCTTCGCCATTACCGCTTCGGCCAGTTCCAGGCGGGGCCGTCCAGCAGACCTTGACCGTCGATGAGAGTCTCGCCGGAGTCGTTCTTGTCCAGCTGGATCAAGGAGACGTCGACACCTGTCGCTTCGGCCGCACCGACGGCCGCGGCGACCAGCGGTCGGGCATGCGATACGACGATGACCTGACTCCGTTCGGCGGCGTCGGCGATGAGCGCCGCCAGCGGAGCCAGCAAGTCCGGGTGCAGGCTGGACTCCGGTTCGTTGAGCACCAGGAGTTCCGGAGGTCGCGGGGTCGACAACGCTGCAGCCAACAGCAAATAGCGCAAGGTGCCGTCGGACAGCTCGGCTACACTCAGTGGCCGGTTGAGGCCCGGCTGATGGAGCAATAGCTGGAATCGACCGGCGATTTCGACTACTTCCAGAGTGCTACCGGGGAAGGCTTGATCTATGGTGTCGGCCAAGGCTTCTCGGTCCCCGACCTCGTAGATGGTACGCAGGGCCGCGGCAAGATCGGCGCCGTCGCCACTCAACACCAGCGTGCGAGTTCCGATATGGCTGCCCCGGGCCGCCGAATCGACGTCTGTACGAAAATGATCGTAGAAGCGCCAAGATCTGATCTTCTCCCGGACCCGGAAAAGTTCAGGGGCCGCCTCCGGATCCGATAATTCACTCAACATGCTGTCGTACGGATAAACGAAATGCGGCCGCATATCCCACTCGCCGTGTTCCGCGCGCACTGTCACCACCCCGTTGTGGCGCTCCACCAGTGCGGTGCTCGGTCGAAGTATCGGACCGGCCCAGATGGATTCACATTTGATTTCGGGGTCGTGATTGAACAGGCTGGGCTCGACCTGGGTCGCCATATCCGGAGTCGGGATGCCGAACTCGATCGCATAACCGAAGTCATCACCGGAGAATCCGAGGCGCAAGGTTGCGGCGTCTCCGGGCTGACCGATCGCGATAGCATTGCCCCGCGTCTGCTTTCGCCGTACCACCGCCGGCCCAGCCCACAGCGTGGACTCCAGACCGCCCTCCCGAGCCAGCGCGGCCACCGCGTTGTTTCTCGCGGCCTCGGCAAGTAATCGAAGCGAGCGGTACAGACTGGACTTCCCACTACCATTTGCGCCGGTAACCACGTTGAGCCCAGTGAGCGGAATGACGAAATGACGCAGTGAGCGATAATTTTCGACGGCCAAGGTGGTGACACGCAGCGGCTCTCCGATCCGGCCGATTGCCCTTATACGGTTGGGCCCGCTAGTCCCTCATCCCGAGGCGTCGGCGAATTGGGAACGAGGCCAGGAAGCCCAGGATCAGCAGTACCGCGATGGTGCCGCTGCCGATCAGCGCCACATTGCGCGCCGTATGATCCGGCACAGGGGGCGTCGGGGGTACGGGCAACTGCCAGCTCGTGGGGGCGAAGGCGCGCTTGGGGGGCAGCTTGTGCGGGATTTGGTCGGTCAGGGCCGCGACCGGGTCGATCGTGCCGTAGCCGACGTAGGGGTTCCAGCCCTCGGCGGGCGCGTGCGCGGTCGCCTCGATGCGCTGGATCACCTGGTGGGCGGTCATCTGCGGGTAGCGGGAGCGGATCAGCGCGGCCAGTCCGGCGACGTAGGGGCTCGCGAAACTGGTGCCGTCCATCGGGATCGGGGTTTGACCGCGCTTGCTGAATCCGGTCGCCGTGCCCTTGCTTTTGGGGTCGGTGAAGTTGACGTCGAGCGAGGTGATGTTCTCGCCGGGCGCCGCGACGCCGACCCACGGGCCGGGCACGGTGAACTTCGAGGCCGCGCCGGTGGCCGAGTTGATCGAGCCGACGGACAGCACGTAGTCGTCGTACCGGGCCGGGGTAACGTTCATCGTCACCTTGCTCCACGGATCGGCGGTGGGGTCGGTCGGATCCTGCACCGGGTTGGTGCCTTTGCAGACGTCGTTGTTCCCGGCCGCGACCACGATGACGACATCCTTCTGCATCGCGGCGTACTGCACTGCCGCGCCGACATCCCCGTCGCTCAAATTGCCTGGCGGACAGGCGACCTCGGACAGGTTGATGACCTTCGCGCCCATATTCGCCTCGTGCACGATGGCCTGTGCCATCGTGCTGGTGTTGCCGTACCCATCGGGCATGGCGTTCGGGTCCTTCTGCGCGGCCGCGCCCTTCTTCTGATAGAACTCGCTGGTCTGCCGCACGGTGATGATTCGCGCATCCGGCGCGACCCCGGCGAAGCCCTGTCCCGGGACCCGGCTGGCGGCGATGAGTCCGGCGACCGCGGTACCGTGACCGTCGCAGTCCTGGGTGCCGTCACCTGTGCTGACGTAGTCGCCCCCCGCGATCAGTCCGGGCAGGCGCGGATGACGGACCACACCGGTATCGATGACACCGACGAGAACCCCTGCGCCCGTGGAGAACTTCCAGGCATCGGGAAGGTCGAGCGTGGCCTGCGACGCCGGGATGGTGGGGCCGTCGCCGCCCGGCGTGGTACTCATGCACGGGGTGTTCGCGGGCTGTTCGGTATCTCCCGGCGGGTGGGGCGAGCCGTCCGCGGGCAGCAGGCCCGGATTGATCGTGGGTGGCCGGTCGGCGAGAGCCGCTCCCGCGCCGACCGATACGCTCAACCCCAGCACCGTGACGGCGGCGACCGCGCGAACGAGCTTGTGCCCGAACATCTTCGGATTCATGGCCGGCTCTAGATCGACAGCGAGCGGATGATCGAGTACAGGTTCGCGACCCAGAACGCCAGGGGCAGAATGGCGGCCACGAAGGCATACTCGAGCAGTTCCACCCCGCGGCGCATGGGCGGGGTCGCGGTCTGGTTGGGGATCACCAGGCCGCAGATCAGGGCGCCGATCAGCAGCACCATCGCCGCGCCGAATACCGCCAGCGGCTGGGACTGGGTGAACGCCGCGCCCAACATCAGGGCCAGCAGGATCGCCGCGCCGCCCACGATCAGCACCACGGCCAGCTCCGCGCTGGTGTAGGTGCGGCTGCGGAACAGCAGCACGATCGCGGAGACCAGGGCCAGCGCGATGCCGGGCCAGAACGGGGTGTGCGCGCCGGGATTGCAGCCCGCCAGCGAGCCGACCACGGTGACCAGCGTGGTCGCGCCGACGATGCCGCCGACGTACAGGCGGGCGCGCTCGGACTTCTCGCGCAGCACGTCCATGGTCGGCAGCGCGCGATGGTCGTCCGGATCGTCCTCGGTGGGGTCGATCGGCGTACCGGGCGAGGGCACCGGCGGCAGCGGCAGCCGGGCCAGCAGCATCGATACCCGGGGAGCCAGCGACAGCGCGCCCAGCGCCAGCACCGCCGCCCCGGCGCCGAGGGCCCGAGTCGGCTGCGTGGTCAGCAGGCCGACCAGGCTGGCGGCGATGGCGAACAGGGAGACCGTCGACGCGCCGATGAACAGGGCCAGACCGACGCCGCTGACCCGCCAGGCCAGCACCGCCGTCGCGCCGAACAGCACCGAACCGAGCAGCAGATTCGCCCAGCCGTAGTGATGATGCTGCAACGGCACCAGCAGCATGCCCGCGGCGAACGCGCTGGGCAGCGCGCAACCGCCGAGCACCAGGGCCGTGGCGGTATCGCCGTACATGCGGCTGAGCACGGTCCCGGCCACCACCAGCAGGATCGTCAGCAGCGCCGCGACGGCGCCGGTGATATAGCCGGACATCGCCTCGGGCGCGGCGAGCAGGCCCGCGCAGCCCACGATCATGGTGAGTACGGCGATGGCCGAGGCGGACAGCCGGGCCATGCGGGGGGACCAGGTGCGGAAGTTGTCGCCGTCGGCGATCGCGACGTTGTACATGATGTCGTCGAACAGCGGCGTGGGGGCGACATGATCGGCGCTCTCGAGCATGAGCAGTTCGCCGTCGCGCACTCCCTGCTCACCCAGGCTCAGCGAATTCGAGAACGGCGGCTGGCCGATGCGCGCGAGAACCCATTCGGCGGGCTGGAAGCGCTCGCCCCCCTGATCGAAATCGTTGGTCCTGCTGTGCTGGGCAACCATGTCCACGACACTGGGAATGACCAGCGCGACCGGAACGTCGACCGGAATCGCCATATCGACCTGTGTGTGCTTGGCCAGAATCGTGACCCTCGCAAGGTCCGGTGCGCGGACGATACCGCGAGTCGAGTCCTCTTCTATATGGCCCATACGCGCGTGCGTCACGCTGCCCCCAACTTTCGTGCCCTACCTGGTATTTCCGCAAACGCGCGAGTTGCGATCGCGCGTTTGGTCCATGCACAATGCTGGTCGAACTGTACGACATGTCGGCCGTGACCTCTACACTGAGGCCGCAAGATGGTCGCCGAAGGGGGAGCTCCGAGTCGATGAGCACAGTCAAATTCCAGCGCCGTACGCGTCGTGAGGTTCCGCGTATTCCCGGGGGCGAAGTCACGCTGCAGCCGCCGCCGGAGATCCCCCGCGCGGTACCGGGGAGTCTGTTCGGCAAGCTGATGCCCGTCGTGATGATGGTGGGCATGGTCGGCATGATGGCGATCATGTTCACCCGGGGCGGTGGCATCGGGTCGAATCCGACCACGCTGATGTTCCCGATGATGATGGTCTTCTCCATGGTCGGCATGTTCACCCAGGGTGGGGGCAAGGGCCAGAAGGCCGCCGAGGCCAACGAGGACCGCAAGGACTACCTGCGCTACCTCGACCAGGTCCGCAAGGATGTCGACGAGACCGCCAAGCAGCAGCGCGCCGCGGTCGAGTGGAGCCATCCGGAGCCGGGCCTGATCTGGATGCTCGCGGGCACCAGCCGCATGTGGGAGCGTCGTCCGGGCGACAAGGACTTCTGCCACGCCCGCATCGGCCTGGGTGGCCAGCGCCTGGCCACCCGCCTGGTCGCGCCGGAGACGGGCCCGGTCGAGGAGTTGGAGCCGATCGCGGCGGTGTCGTTGCGCCGGTTCGTGCGCACCCATTCCACGGTGCCCGATCTGGCCACGGCCATCGCGGTGAAGGGTTTCGCAGCCATCCAGTTGAACGGCGACCGCGCCGAGGCCCGCGACATGGCGCGCGCGATGCTGTTGCAGCTGTGCATGTTTCACGCGCCCGACCAGGTTCTGCTCGCGGTGGTCTGTGGCGCCGACACCATGGCCGACTGGGAGTGGACCAAGTGGCTGCCGCACACCCAGCACCCCGACGCGCAGGACGGCGTCGGCACCGCGCGCATGGTGTACGGCTCGGCCCTGGAACTGACCCAGGGGCTGCATCCCTTGGTGAGCAATCGGGTTCGCTACTCGCGCAACCAGCCCGCCGACCGCAACCTGACCCATATCGTCGTCGTGGTCGACGGCGGCCTGCTCGACTACGCCGAGGATTCGCTGCGCGAGTCCGGCTACGAGGGCGTCACCGTCATCGATCTGTGCAATTACGCTCCGCGCCTTGCGGTTTCGCGCGGCATCCAGATGGTGGTGGAGAACGGCGAGTGCACCGGCCGCGGCGCGACCGGCAATATGGAGCGTTTCGCGGTGATCGACCGGATCACCGCGAAGGAGGCCGAGCAGGCCGCGCGCCGCCTGGCACCGTTCCGGGCGGTCCCGATCGGTGGTCCGGAGACCTCCGGCTCCGACGAGCCGCACGAGGTGATCACCTCGTGGGCGCAGATGCTCAGCCTCGGCGATATCGGCAAGTTCAGCCCGGAGACCCAGTGGAAGCCCCGCTACGAACGTGAGCGGCTGAACGTCCCGTTCGGCCTCGACGCCAACGGCCTTCCGGTCTTCCTGGATATCAAGGAGGCCGCCGAATTCGGTTCGGGCCCGCACGGTCTGTGCATCGGCGCCACCGGTTCGGGTAAGTCGGAATTCCTGCGCACGCTGGTGCTCTCGATGCTGGCGACGCATTCGCCCGATCAGCTCAACCTGGTGCTGGTCGACTTCAAGGGTGGTGCCACGTTCCTCGGTATGGACGGTGCGCCGCACGTCGCGGCCGTCATCACCAACCTGGAGGAGGAGGCCGACCTCGTCGGCCGTATGCACGACGCCCTCGCCGGTGAGATGAATCGCCGCCAAGAGGTACTGCGCGCGGCCGGTAACTTCGCCAACGTCAAACAGTACGAGGACGCCCGCGCCGCCGGCGCCGATCTGGATCCGCTGCCCGCGCTGTTCGTGGTGCTCGACGAGTTCTCCGAACTGCTGCAAAATCATCCGGACTTCGCCGAGTTGTTCGTGATGATCGGCCGCCTGGGCCGCTCGCTGCAGGTCCATCTGCTGCTGGCCTCGCAGCGACTGGAGGAGGGCAAGCTCAAGGGCCTCGAGTCGCATCTGTCCTACCGGATCGGTTTGAAGACCTTCTCCGCCAACGAATCCCGGCAGGTGCTCGGCGTCCCCGACGCGTTCAACCTGCCGAACAGCCCCGGTGGCGGCTATCTGAAGACAGCCGACGGTGAAATCCGCCGCTTCCAGGCGTCCTATGTATCCGGCGACTATGTTGGCGGCGGTTCGGTGCGCGAGGTGACCCAGGCGGGCATCGTCGGCGGTGAGATCGATATCAACGCCCGGGCCTTCACCGCCGGCCATGTGGACTTCCGCCCCAGCGACCGGACCGCGCTGCCGTCCGCGGACGCCGGTCCACAAGAGACCGTGCTGGACGACAGTGGGGAGAAGATCTCCACCTTCGGCATGCTGATCTCCCGGATCGCGGGCCACGGCCGCCCGGCCCACGAGATCTGGCTACCGCCGCTGGATGTGGCGCCCACGCTCGATCAACTCGTGCCACGCTCGGTCCTGACCGGTGAATACCTCCCGGTGGCCACGTTGCAAACCTCGATCGGCATCGTCGACCGGCCTTATCATCAGCGCCGCGACAATATGGTCGTTGACCTGTCCGGTGCGGCCGGCAACGTCGCGATCGTCGGCGGTGCGCAGTCCGGCAAATCGAACGCGCTGCGCACGCTGATCATGTCGATGGCGATGACCCACACCGCCGAGCAGGTGCAGTTCTACTGCCTCGACTTCGGTGGTGGCACGCTGGCCGGTCTCCAGGGCCTGCCGCACGTCGGTTCGGTGGCCGGTCGTCTCGACGTGGAGACGGTGCGCCGCACCCTGTCCGAGATGATGACCATCGTGCGCTCCCGGGAGGCGCGGTTCCGGCAGCTCGGCATCGAGTCCATGGCCGAGTTCCGCCGCCTGCGGGGCTCGGATCCCTCCAGCAGCACGTCCGCGGCCGGCGTGCACGAGGACCCGTTCGGCGACGTGTTCTTCGTCATCGACGGATTCGGCAGTATCCGCCAGGATTTCGAGCCGCTCGAGCAGGCTATCAACAACCTTGCGGTGCAGGGACTCTCGTACGGTGTGCACCTGGTCATCGCGCTGAACCGATGGGCCGAGGCCCGTCCGCAGCTCAAGGACCAGATCGGCACCCGCATCGAACTGCGCCTGGGTGATCCGATGGACTCCGACCTGGGCCGCAAATTCGCCTCGCTGGTCCCGACCGGCCGCCCCGGTCGCGGTATGACGCCCGAGACCCTGCACATGCTCACCGCACTGCCTCGCATCGACGGCGATCCCAACGCGGAGACCCTCGGCGCGGGGGTGGCCGCCGCGGTGCAGGCGTTGAAGCAGGCGAACTCGGGCCGCCCGGCGCCGCGGGTGCGCATGCTGCCCGAGCGGCTCGATCGCACCGAACTGCTGCAGGTGCTCGGCAACGGCTGGCACGGCGATCCGCAGACACAGCGCTGCATGCGCTTCCCGCTCGGTATCAACGAATCCGAGATGGCGCCGGTGTTCATCGACTTCAACGTCAGCCCGCACTTCATGATCGTGGGCGACTCCGAATGCGGTAAGAGCACGCTGTTGCGCGGTCTCGCGGAGAGCATCATGGCCTCCAACGTCCCGGCGAACGCCCGCTTGGTCGTGGGCGACTATCGCCGCAGCATGCTGGGCGCCATCCCGGAACACTGGCTGGCCGGATACGGTTCCACCGCACCGATCTTCACCCAGAATTTGATTGATCTGGCGGACTACCTGGAGAAACGCACGCCCGGCCCGGACGTGACACCCCAGCAGCTGCGTGACAGGTCCTGGTGGGAGGGCCCGGAGATCTACGTCCTCGTCGACGACTACGACCTGGTCGACACCTCCAGCGGCAATGCGCTCTCGGCCCTGGCGCCGCTGCTGCCGCACGCCCGCGACCTGGGCTTCCATGTGATCATCGCACGGCGCTCCGGTGGCGCCGGTCGCGCGATGTTCGGATCGGTGATCTCGGGCATGAAGGATATGGGGTCGGCCGGTCTGATGATGAGCGCCAGCAAGGACGAGGGCGTCCTGTGGGGCAACGTACGGTCGACGCCGCTGCCTGCCGGCCGCGGCGCCTACGTCAGCCGTGCGGGTGAAGAGCTGATCCAGACCGCGTGGATGCCGCTCACCTGATGTCCAACGTCGATGTGGTGTTGACCGATACGCGATTGTGGGCACGCAGCGAGTCGACGCATTGGGATGGTCCGCCCTCGATCGTCCCGGCCAGCGATGGTTCGAGTTTCGTTGTGGGCGAGCAACTGCGGCCGCAGTACCCGGCGGTGTCGATGGTCCGGATGGCCGAGGCCGACCGGATCGCGTTCGCGCCCTCGCTGGCGCCGCCTATCCTCGACGCCTGGGCGGTGACGATCGGCGCGGTGCTCACCAACCTGCGGCTGCCGTCGCCGTGCGAGGAGCTCACGATCGTGGGCCCGTCCGAATGGGGCCGGCGGCGTCGGGCCGCCGTCGCGTCGGGGGCGCGGCGGATGGTGTCGCGGGTGAATGTCGACTCGCTGGCGGTGCGCGCGGCATCGCTCGGGGCCAGCACCGCCCAGCAGCAGCGGATCGCGGTGCTGGAGCTGAATCCGTTGTCCACCACCGTGAGCCTGATCGGCCGCTCGGGGCAGGACACCTGGACCCAGGCGTGTGAGCACGAACCGGCGGTCGGCCTGGCCGACGTCGAGGAGGGGCACGGCCTGCCGGGCGTCGTCGCGGTGATCGCGCGGCTGCTCGCCGGGCAGCCACCGAGTCATCTACTGGCCCTGGGCATTTCGGATCCGAGCCTGCTGGAGGCGCTGTCGGCGGCGCTGGCGCAGCAGTGCGGATTTCCGGTGGACGTGCGTCCGCTCACGGGCGTCGAGCTGATTCGCGGCGCGCGGGCGGGGATGCCGACGCCCGCCGCCGCGGCCGCGCAGCTGCCGCCGCCGGAGTACGCCTCACTGCACGAGCAGGCGATCGCCACCCAGCCGCCCCGGTCGTCGCGCCGCACCCTCGTCTATGCCGCGGCCGCCGCGGTGGTGGTGGTCCTGGTACTGATCGCGGCAGGCGTGGCGATCGCGCTGAGCGGATCCGGCGCCAAGACCACCGCCGCGTCGACGACGACCACCTCCGCACCGGGTTCGCCCGTCAGTAGGGGCCCGGCGACCCCGCAGACCTTCGGCCGCCTGCAGGTACAGATCCCGGCCGGTTGGCATATCGCCTCCCAGGTGGGTGATCGCGTGGATCTTTCTCCGGATAACGGTGCCCGCGAACGCATTACGCTGATGCAGAAGTCGCTGACCCCGGGCGCCGGGGTCGACGATGTCGCCGATTCGCTGGCCGCGCAGATCGCGCGCCGTCCCGCGGGGCAGGTGAGTTCGTTGCAGCGTAACGCGGTGTTCGCCGGCCGGTCGGGCCTGTCGTATGAGGAATTCCCCGGCGACGGCAGCACCGTGCACTGGCAGATCCTGGTCGACGCGGATCTCGAGGTCAGTGTGGGTTGCCAATACCTGCAAGGTAAGTGGGCGCCTCTCGAGGCGCCGTGTGAGCGGTTCGTGCAGAACCTGGTGATCACCCAGTAGGCATCGGCCCCCACGAGGATGTGTTCCGGATCTCGATCCGTGACAACCATGTAAACGATTGTCCTGCGCGGATTGCGGTGGTGAGTTATGTTGCCGGATACCCGTTTCAGGAGGTTCTCATGGGTAGCTGGCTGCGCACTACGACCGCCTTGGGCATTCTCGCTCTGACCGTGGGTGCGTGCGGCAGCCCGCCGGCGCAGCAGAGCAACTCCGCGGATTCGGGTGCGAAGAACTTCAAGGCCTGCATGGTGTCCGACTCCGGCGGGTTCGACGACAAGTCGTTCAACCAGACCTCGTTCAAGGGCCTGAACGACGCGGTGGCCGCGCTGGGGATCTCGAAGTCGCAGCTGGAGTCCAAGTCTGACAACGACTACCCCGCCAATATCGCCACCATGGTCCGGCAGAAGTGCAACATCGTCGTCACCGTCGGCTTCAAACTGGCCGACGCGACATACGCTGCGGCCAAGGCGAATCCGGGTATCGACTTCGCGATCGTCGACAACGCCTACACCGATACGGCGAAGAATCCGCCGCTGCCGAATCTGCAGGGCCTGACCTTCAACTCGGCGCAGCCGGCCTTCCTGGCCGGATATCTGGCCGCGGGCATGTCCAAGACCGGCAAGGTCGGCACGTTCGGCGGGATCAACATTCCCACCGTCGCCATCTTCATGGACGGATTCACCGAGGGCGTGGCCTATTACAACCAGGCCAAGGGCAAGCAGGTGCAGGTGCTCGGCTGGGACGAGGCCACCCAGCAGGGCGTGCTCACCAACGACTTCACCGATGAGAACACCGCCAAGACCAGGGCCGAGGATCTGATCAGCCAGGGCGCGGACGTGATCATGCCGGTGGCCGGCCCGGCCGGGTTGGGCGCGCTCGCGGCCGCGAAATCTTCCGGCGGCAAGGTGGACGGGATCTGGGTCGACACCGACGGCTGCGTCAGCGCGCCCGAGTACTGTCCGGTCCTGCTCAGCAGCGTGGAGAAGGCGATGGACGTCGCGGTGGCCAAGGCGGTGAGCGACGCTTACCACAAGCAGTTCAGCAACACCGCCTACGTGGGCACACTGGCGAACAAGGGCGTGATCCTGGCTCCTTACCACGGTTTCGACGCCGCGATTCCGGCCGATCTGAAGTCCGAGATCACAACTCTGGCAGCGGATATCGCGAGCGGGAAGGTGACCATCAAGTCCAAGAACCAGTTCTGACGCCATGCGGCTCGAATTACGCGGTCTGACGAAGCGATTCGGCGCCCTGGTGGCGAACGACCACATCGATCTGGTGGTGGAACCGGGGGAGATCCACTGCCTGCTCGGCGAGAACGGCGCCGGCAAGAGCACATTGATGAATATGCTCTACGGCCTGCTGCAGCCCGACGAGGGCGAGATCCTGCTGAACGACAAGCCCTGGCACTGTGGTTCGCCCCGGGATTCGATTGCCGCCGGAATCGGCATGGTGCACCAGCATTTCATGCTGGTGCCGGTGTTCACCGTGGCAGAGAACATCATGCTGGGGCGCGAACCGCGTACCCGGTCCGGTTTGCTGGACCGGGCCGCGGCGCGGCGGCGGGTGGAGGACCTGTCGCGGCGCTATGGGCTCGCGGTGCATGCTGATGCGCTGGTGGCGGATCTGTCGGTCGGCGAGCAGCAGCGAGTGGAGATCCTCAAGGCCCTGGCCAACGACGTCGAGGTGCTGATCCTGGACGAGCCGACCGCCGTGCTCACCCCGCAGGAGATCGACGAGCTGATCGAGGTGCTGCGGGCGATCGCCGCGGCGGGCACCTCGATCATCTTCATCTCACACAAGCTGAAGGAGGTCACCCGGCTGGCCGATCGGATCACGGTGATTCGCCGGGGCGCGGTGATCGCCACCGTCGGACCCGGCACACCCGAGGCCGAGCTCGCGGAGCTGATGGTGGGGCGTTCGGTGGAGTTGGTGGTCGCCAAGTCGCGGGCTCGGCCGCGCGGGCCGAAACTGGTGGTGGACGGCCTGTCCGTGGTCGACACGGCGGGTGTCGCCGTCGTGGACGACGTGTCGTTCCAGGTCGAGGGCGGCGAGATCGTCGGCATCGCAGGGGTTGTCGGCAACGGGCAGTCGGAGCTGATCAACGCGCTGCTCGGGCTGGTGGTTCCGGTCCGGGGTTCGGTCACCGTGGGCGGCGTCGAGTTGGCGGGGCGTTCGCCGCGCGACCACCTCGGGGCGGGGATCGGCTATGTGCCCGAGGACCGTTCGCACGACGGATTCATCGGCACGTTCAGCGTCGCGGAGAACCTGATCCTGGATCTGGCCGGGCGGCCGGAGTTCTCGCGGCACGGGGTGATGTCACCGAATGCCGTGCGGCACAATGCGTCCCAACGAGTCGAGGAGTTCGATATCCGCGCCCGATCGGTGTCCGATCCGGTCGGGGAGCTGTCGGGCGGCAATCAGCAGAAGGTGGTCCTGGCCCGTGAGCTGTCCCGCCCGCTGGAGGTCCTCATCGCCGGTCAGCCCACCCGCGGCCTGGACGTTGGATCCATCGAATTCGTCCACAATCGCATTGTCCGAGAACGCGATCAGGGCACCGCCGTGCTGATCGTCTCGGCCGAACTGGACGAGATCTACGCGCTGTCCGACCGAATCCTGGTGATGTGCGGCGGCCGTATCGTCGGCGTCGCCGATCCGTCGACGCCGCGGGAAACCCTCGGTCTTCTGATGGCGGGTGGGTATTGATGTTGGTGCGTCGGCATCCCGAGTCGCTCGAGCGGGTTGTTGGCTTGGCATGCTGCCTGTTGGAGTATCCCGCTTCGGGTTCTGGTCCATTGCGTACCTCTACGGAAAGGAACTGGCGCGTGGTTGCGTGGGTGGGCGCAGCGAAGAGGAAGGCTGTGATCGCACCAGTGTCGGCTCCCGGCCACGATTACATCGTGAGGGTGTCGTGTTGAACCGGAAGTGGTTGCGGGAGTTCATGGTCAGCGTGCTGGCCGTGGTGCTGGCGCTGGTGGTCGGGGCGGTGTTGATCATTGTGAGTGATCATGCCGTTACCGCGGATCTCGGGTATTTCTTTGCGCGGCCGATGGATACGGTGAATGCCGCGTGGGGGGCGGTGCGTGATACGTACAAGGCGTTGTTCGTGGGGGCGTTCGGGGGGTGGCAGCAGATTGCCGAGACGCTGGTGTCGGCTACGCCGTTGATCTGTACGGGGTTGTCGGTCACGTTGGCGTTTCGCACGGGGTTGTTCAATATCGGGGCGCAGG
>NZ_JAGPOX010000175.1 GCF_019038435.1 Nocardia alni | reverse complement strand
CCCCGCAGGAGTTGCCCGCGTCTTCGCCGGTCAACCCCGCCCCGCAGGCGCAGCCCAACCCGGAAGCGCACAAGGCTTAGTCGACGCCTCGGCGTCACCCGCGTCGCGAGCGCCCGGTCGGGAGCCGCGGCGCTGGCTGATGTGTCCGTGACAGCACACCGATCAGCGAGGCAGTGACAATCCATGCGCATCCCGTTCGACCCCCGGCGCAGCCGGCGTAGGACGAATCCCGACGGCACGATGTCGTTGGTCGAACATCTCGAGGAGTTGCGCTCGCGGCTGCTCAAGGCGCTGCTCGCGGTTGCCCTCACCACCGCGCTCGGATTCGCGTGGTATCAGTGGGGATTCCTCGGAATTCACAGCCTCGGTGACATCCTGCGCGGGCCGTACTGCTCGCTGCCCGCGTCCACGCGCGCGAACCTGAGCGTCGACGGCGCCTGCCGGCTGCTGGCGACCGCGCCGTTCGAGCAGTTCATGCTGCGGTTCAAGGTCGGCCTGACCGCCGGGATCGTGCTGGCCAGCCCGATCTGGCTGTATCAGCTGTGGGCGTTCGTCACCCCGGGTCTGTACGCCAAGGAGCGCCGGTACGCGATCAGTTTCGTCGGCGCCGGTGCGCTGCTGTTCGTGGTCGGCGCGCTGCTGGCGTACTGGGTGGTCGCGCACGCGCTGCGCTTTCTGATGTCGATCGGTGACAACGTCCAGATCACCGCGCTGAGCGGGTCGCAGTACTTCGGCTTCATCATCAAGCTGCTGGTCATCTTCGGATTCAGTTTCGAGACGCCGTTGCTGATCATCGGGTTGAACGCGATCGGCGTGCTCACCTACGAGCGGTTGAAGAAGTGGCGGCGCGGCATGGTTTTCGCGCTGTTCGTCTTCGCCGCGATCGTCACCCCGCAGGATCCGTTCTCGATGCTGTCGCTGGCCTGCGCGCTGACCGTGCTGTTCGAGGTGGCTGTGCAGGTGGCCCGGATCAACGACAAGCGCCGTGCCAAGGCTCGCGCGGAGTGGGAGGCGTTGTCCGACGACGAGGCGTCCCCGTTGGACGACGCCGGCGCGGAACCGATCACCGGCGCGGAACCGGTCGACCCGGCGGCGGCCATCGTGTCCGACGGCCCGGAGAAATCCCCGCGACCTTGGTCGGACTACTCCGATACGCTGTGACGAGTGGGACTACCGTCGCCGATCGGCGAACTCGCGGCATTCACCGCCGAACTGGCATTCACGCTCGATCCGTTCCAGGTCCAGGCATGTCAGGCCCTGCAAGACGGGCACAGCGTGCTGGTCTGCGCGCCCACCGGCGCGGGTAAGACCATCGTCGGCGAGTTCGCGGTGCATCTGGCGCGCGCGGCGGGCGGCAAATGCTTCTACACCACCCCGATCAAGGCGCTGTCGAATCAGAAGTACGCCGATCTGGTCGAGCGGTACGGCCGCGATCAGGTGGGCCTGCTGACCGGTGATCAGTCGCTGAATCCGACCGCGCCGGTCGTCGTGATGACGACCGAGGTGCTGCGCAACATGCTGTACGCGAGTTCCGACACACTGCGTGCGTTGTCCTATGTGGTGATGGACGAGGTGCACTACCTGGCCGACCGGTTCCGCGGCGCGGTGTGGGAGGAGGTCATCCTGCACCTGCCGCCCGATGTGCGTCTGGTCAGCCTGTCCGCGACGGTCAGCAACGCCGAGGAGTTCGGCGCGTGGATGGAGACCGTGCGCGGGGATACCGCGGTCATCGTCGATGAGACGCGGCCGGTGCCGCTGTGGCAGCACGTGCTGGTCGGGCGGCGGATGTTCGATCTGTTCGACCAGAAGTCCAGCCAGCAGAAGGTCCTGGTCGACGAGGATCTGGTGCGGTACATCAAGCATCACGAGACGGCCGACCGGATGAACGGCTGGAACGGGCCCCGGCACCACCGGGGTGGTAGCCCGCGCCGCGACATTCGCGGGGTATCTCGTCCGGAGATGCTGTCGCGCCTCGACGATGAGGGTCTGCTGCCCGCGATCACGTTCATCTTCAGCCGCGCGGGGTGCGACGGCGCCCTGGCGCAGTGCCTGCGGGCGCGGCTGGATCTGAGCCGCGACGCCGACCACGAGCGGGTCTCGGCGATCATCGACAAGCACACCGGCGATCTGCCGCGCGCCGATCTCGAGGTGCTGGGGTACTGGGAGTGGCGCGAGGGCCTGTTCCGTGGCCTGGCCGCGCATCACGCGGGCATGCTGCCCGCCTTCCGGCATACCGTGGAGGAACTGTTCGTGCACGGGCTGGTGCGCGCGGTATTCGCTACGGAGACACTGGCTTTGGGCATCAACATGCCCGCCCGCACGGTGGTGCTCGAGCGCCTGGTGAAATTCAACGGCGAGTCGCACGCCGAGCTCACGCCGGGGGAGTACACGCAGCTGACCGGGCGGGCCGGGCGGCGAGGCATCGACGTCGAGGGGCACGCGGTGGTCGTGTGGACGCCCGACGTGGACACCAGCGCCGTCGCGGGCCTGGCCTCCACCCGCACCTATCCGTTGCGCAGCTCGTTCCGGCCCGGATACAACATGTCGATCAACCTGATCGACCGGATGGGCGCGCAGGAGTCGCGGGCCCTGCTGGAGCGCTCGTTCGCGCAGTTCCAGGCCGATCGGTCGGTTGTGGGGCTGGTGCGCGGGATCGAGCGCAACGAGGCGCAGGTGAACAAGCTGCGCTCGCAGATCGACCGCGACGGTTTCCTGGAGTATCTGTCCCTGCGCGAGCGGATCGGCCAGCGCGAGCGGGATATCGAGCGGCAGGGTCGCGCCGACCGTCGTGGGGCCGCGGTGGCCGCGCTGACCTCCCTGCGGCGCGGTGATGTGGTCGCGATTCCGAGTGGCCGGCGGCAGGGGCTGGCGGTGATCCTGGAACCGGATCAGTCGCCCGGCGATCCGCGCCCGCTGGTGCTCACCGAGGACAAATGGGCCGGGCGCATCTCGGCGGCCGATTTCCCCACACCCGCACAGCCTTTGGGCCGGATGCGGCTGCCGCGTCATGTCGACCACCGCACCGCCCGTACTCGCCGGGATCTGGCCTCCGCGCTGCGCGACACCGGCATCATCCCGCCCGGGCGTGAGCGTCGCGGCACCAAATCCAAGGGCGGGGAGGATCGCGAGCTGGCCGCGCTGCGCCGGGCGATGCGGTCGCACCCCGCGCACACCCGGCCCGATCGGGAACAGCTGGCCCGTATCGGCGAACGCTACAACCGGGTGCAGCGGGAGACCGAGTCCATGCGGCAGAAGGTGGCCGTGACCACGAACTCCCTGGCCCGCACGTTCGACCGCATCGTGGACCTGCTGACCGAGCGCGGCTACGTCGCCGACGGTGAGGTGACCGCTGACGGCCGCCGCCTCGCGCGCATCTACACCGAGGCCGATCTCGTTGTGGCGGAATGCCTTCGGCAGGGTGCGTGGCGCGGACTGGGTCCGGCGGAGCTGGCCGCGGTGGTGTCGATCCTGGTGTACGAGTCCCGGCAGGAGTCCACCTACCTCGGGCCGTCCGGGCCGACTCCGCCGATCCGGCGGGCTGTCGGCGTCACGGTGGGGATCTGGACCGAGTTGCGCACCGACGAGGCCCGCCACAAACTCGAGCCCACCCGCGAACCCGATTTGGGTTTCGTCACCGGCATTCACAAGTGGGCCCGCGGCGACGGTCTCGCCGAATCGCTGCTCGCCAGCGGCGATCAGGGCAACCCGCTCTCGGCGGGCGATTTCGTGCGCTGGTGCCGGCAGGTGATCGACCTGCTCGATCAGATTCACAACACGGCCGACGACGTCGAGGTCGCGGGTACGGCGTCGAAGGCGGTTCGGGCTATTCGGCGAGGGGTTGTCGCTGTGGATGCGGCGTGAGCTTTACCGTTGAAGTTCCGCCTGGTCCGGAGCGGTTACATCCTTCGCGCGACTGCTCAACGTGGGCAGCACAACGTAACCGCCGACGTGGCTAGCGATGAGGTGTCTCCGTGCGTAGGGACCACCAGGCATAAAGGTGGAGTTTTCCAGGCGCGGCGTTTGGGTGTTGCCGTGTAGGCGACGAAGGAGCGAGTAGCGGTGCCTGGCGCAGACGGGCGTGGATGGCTCGCTCGCGGAGTTGGCGGGGTGGGTTGGTTTGCGCGCCGGAACTTCGGGCGGACGCAGTGGAGTCTTCGGCGCGGTGCGTTGTTCCGGTGCTGCCGTGTAGGCGACCGAGGAGCAAGCAACGGTGCCCGATCACGCATCCTCCCGGGGACGGTGAGTCGGTGAGGTGAGAGTTCTGAGCGCCGAAAACCCGCCGGAGCGCAGCGTGGGCCAATAAGTACAGTTTGTGATTGGATGACGTCGAGTACCAACCGTGGGTGAGAGACTGGTGACCTCACGCGGGGGCGATCGTGTGTGCTACGAGTGCGAGTGGAGGCAGGCAGATGAGCGGCCCGTACGGACCGAACGACACTTCAGGGGAAGGACACGGCAGCGACCCGACCCAGCAGTGGTCCGGTCAGCCGAGCGCCGGCGCCGAACCCACTCAGCAGTGGAGCGGTCAGCAACCGCAGTGGGGTCAGCAGCAGTGGGGCCAGCAGGCGCAGCAGGGTCAGCAGCCCTGGGGGCAGCAGGCCACGGGCAGTGCGGATCCGACGCAGCAGTGGACCGGCCAGCAACAGCAGCCGTGGGGGCAGCAGAGTTCACCGTCGTGGCCGCAGCAGCAGCCCGCACAGCCTGCGGCGTGGGAGCCCACCCAGCAGCAGTGGGGTGGTCAGCAGCCGTGGGGGCAGCAGCAACCCGGTCAGTGGGGTCAGCAGCAGCCGGCGCCCGGGCAGCCGATCTCCCAACCGTCGCTGCAGATCAGTAAGAAGCGTTCGCGCAAGGGCCTGCTGTTCGGTGGCATCGGCGCGCTGGTCGTCATCGTGGTGGTCGTCGTGCTGGCCTTCGTCTTCCTGAGCAGCAATACCCTGGACAACAGCGCCGTCCAGCAGGGCGTACAGAAGGTGCTCAAGGACTCCTACGGTATCGATGACGTCCAGGACGTCAGCTGCCCGTCCGGCCAGGACGTCAAGGTCGGTCGCTCCTTCAATTGCAGTATGAAGGTCGGCGGCGAGCAGAAGACGGTGACTGTGAAGATCACCAAGTCCGACGGCACCTACGAAGTCGGCCGCCCGAACTGAGGGCGTTGCGCCGCCCCCTCGCGAGTCGGCCGAGTGTCACGCTCGTTCGGATCAGTGGGACGCGCGTGACATGCGGCCGGTCTGTCGGACCGGCCGCATGTCATGCCAGTCGATCGAGACGGCGGTCAGCAGGTCGGACGAACGCGACATTCTGCTGGTCCGGGCGCGCCGATTCGGACCGCCTGACCGCAGACCCGTCGAACGCCTGGGCCTTGTGGTGCTCGACTCCGGTCTTGCGTACAGAGCCTGGTTGCCGCCCAGACTGAGCGGACCCGCCGGATATGGCATCGGCCGGTTGAGCCGATCGAACGTGACATTCAGGCACCCCATAACAGGGGAAGCCCCGTGACCGGCGGGTCTGCCGGTCACGGGGCTTGATTCTACGAATTTCCTACGATTTATGCCGCGTTCTGCTTCCAGCGGGCGGCGGTGGCGGCTGTGCGGCCCCGCTGGGCTTCCTGCCCTAGGTGTTGCGGGGCGTGACGGCTCTGCCTCACGGCCCGGCAACTCTTTCCTCTCTGGACGGCTGGGCACGTTCGAGATGCTTAGCCTGGTGGTCTAGCAAGCCCGGACCGGATGCGAGCTTCAGGAGTCGTCGGACTTTCGGCTGGTTGTCTGCCCGAAGAAGAAGCCGAGAATCAACAGGACCATGCTGGTGATCACCTCCGGCACGCTGGTGTGGATGAACATAGCGACGACCAGGACGATCGTGAGTAGGAGGAGTAGGACGCCGCCGACGAGCACCGCCGCAGGCTCGCGTTGAAACATAGACATTAGGTTGTCGATCCGCTGTTTCTGAGCGGCGAGCCTTCTCAATTCTGCATCGAGAGTATTGTCTTTAAATTTCCAGTCCGCAGCTGCTTCTTCTTGCCGCTTGGCTATCTCGTCAACCTTATCGGAAATATTCTTCCGAACCGCAGGGTCGTCAACCTCAGCCTCGACAGTCTGCTTTATCTCGGCGATCTCGCTTTGACGGGACAAGTCTACAATTCGATTTGCAACGTATTGCCGTCGCTCAGCAAACGCTTCAGCGACCCGAGCAGCGCGCGCAGCCTGCTCAGGAGGAGCCGTATGCGCGGACCTCAAGACCGATGAGATGAATTCGGTCATAGTGGTATACGTATCTTGGAGCATGTCGATATCTGTTCGGTCAATAGCGCTTTCTGACAATCCTCGTTTGAGTATCCGATACGCGGAATCCACCGACTGGTTGAAGGTGTCCACATCGAAATCCAGTGTCGGAACATGCTCGATTCCGTCCACCTGCCCCTTGTCGTCACTGGCTGCCATGCGCCTGTACCCTCCCCGACCGCTGTTGAATGTTGTGACAACGATAGATCCGTCCGCAGTTCGTCCGCAGCAGGATCGGTACGTCTCGATCGTGGACAACGCCACCAACGACGAGAATGTCTGGTCGGCTCCCGTGCCCAACACCGCTAGCGCTCGCTCAAACCCGGCGAAACGGGCCGGTCTGTCGTTCCCATCGAGAAGGTGGCCCACGGACGGGGGGTCGAGGGGACGTGCGATGCACGGGCATTCGACCTCAACGACGAACTGGAGGAACGGTTTTGGCATACATGCGGCAGCTGATCCGCACCAAACGGTGGGAAGATCAGCCCTCGACCTGGCAGCCAGCTGACTAGCGTGATGTCCATGTCTGCGTTTCACGCTCGCGCGCGTTGCGAGCGATCTGAGCGAGGGTATCCGCAGCGGTCGCATCCGCGCGCTCCTCAACGTTGATCTCTCTGTCGGAGATTTTGAGTAGGCCACTTTAGTGAGTTCGGGGGTATCCATTTCTGCGATGCGAGATGATGGTTCCCCACACGTTGGAGGCCCAAGATGTCTCAACCATCCGAAGACCCGGCTACTGGCAGCTCGGCGCCTGTGCCAGTGGCTCCTGCGGGCACTGCTGGTGTGATAGATCCACGACTTAGACCTTGTCTTACATGGTTGTGATTCATTCCTGCTGCGCTGAGAGTGTTTGTGCTGCATGATGTTCGGTCGTGGTGGATGCGTTGTCGCGATGGTTGGTGCCGGACGAGTTGTGGGGCCTGGTGGAGCCGTTACTGCCGGAGTTCAGCGCGCGTCCGCGGGGCGGTGGCATGGCTCCGGTGGACCAGCGGGCGGTGTTCACAGCGGTGGTGTACGTGCTGACCAGCGGTTGCGCGCGGCGGCTGTTGCCGCCGTCGTTCGGGGTGAGCGTGCCCACGGCGCATCGCCGGTTCACCGTATGGACGAAAGCGGCGGCTGCATCGGGCGGTGCTGGACGAGTTGGGCGGTCGGGGGCTGATCGACTGGTCGCGGGTGGTGCTCGACGCGGCGTGCGTGCGGGCGAAAAAAAGGGGGCGATCTGACCGGGCCGAGCCGCACCGACCGAGGCAAGCCGGGCTCGAAACAGCACATCCTGTCCGACCAGTCGGGAATTCCTCTGGCAGTGGCGGTTTCGGGAGCCAACGTGCACGACTCCCAGCGCTCAAACCGTTGGTGAAGGCGATCTCCGCGGTGCGGTCGCGGCGCGGGCCCAGACGCCGCCGGCCAGGCAAGCTGCATGCCGACAAGGCTTACGACCAGGCCGAACTGCGGTTGTGGGTACGCGAGCGCGGCGTGGCGGTTCGTATTGCGCGCAAGGGAATCGAGTCCGCCGAGCGCCTGGGCCGGCACCGCTGGGTGATCGAGCGAACCGTGTCGTGGTTCACCGACTACCCAAAGGCAGCCATATGAGACATGGTCTTAGTCAACTGCTCGCATTCGTGAAAGCCACGGACGATCAGGTAGCTCACACCTCAACGAAGTTTGCCCTTGGCGGAATGGCCGGCGGCGGAATGGCTTTGGTCCTGCTGCCCGCCCTCGCTGTTCTCATAGCAGGAACATCTCGGTTCCCGTTAGGGGACTACTTGATTACATCGCTGATCGGTGCTGTGCTGCTGGTAGGGAGCGCAGCGGGCTTCGTCGTGGACTCAAAAAGACAGTCCAAGGACTTGGACACCGTTCTTAGTCATGGAGACCGCCATATGCAGCAGCTTGAGGCACAGTCCGATTCGGAGCAGCTTGCTACTGGGTGGACTGTTCCCGCGCAACCTCGACCGAGGAAAGAGAAATGACGCTGAAGCGGGCTTCAGTCGCCGTAGGCATCGGTTTAGTTGTCATCGATGTCGTGTTCTGGATCTCCGCGGCGATGACGTCGGGGGACGCGCAAAAGGCGTGGATCGCGGCAGGAGCCACAGTCTTGGGGGCGGGAGTCGCGGTGGTCGGGACCAGTCTAGGAGCCTACTTGGCGGCTGTACTCGCGTTCGGATCGGCGCAACAAGCGGACCGCCGTGCAACATATGCACGGCTGATGGGCGCGGTCGCCGCATACAACGCCGGTCAACAGAAGTACCAGCGACTACTGGCCGATTACAAGCAAAAAAACGACACGTACAAGAACCTGTTCAACACCGATCCAGGGTCTGCGGCTACGCAGGCTTCGGCAGATAAGGCGACCGCCGCAGCGACTCAGAGTAGTGCTGCAGCGGCGCGATTACTAAACCTTGAAGTCGAGGTCTATATCGCCGCAGCGGCCGCCCGTCTCATGGGCCCGCCCGAGGCTGCACAAGCTGCTGAGGACCTCCAGAAGGCGGTGCACGACGACCCATGGCCCGACGGTGTGCCAGCACGTGTAAAGGACCAAGTAGAAAAAACATTTGATGTGTTAAGCAAGCAAATCCAGTCACCAACCTGGCCATGGTGACGTGAGCCGCAGTTGCCCTCAACGGGGTCTGCTGCACAGATAGGTGACATCTGAGCTGGCTTGCTTTCGGGTGAGTCTGGAAGGATGTCGTTATGCCCAAGCCTTACCCTCGCGAGTTTCGTGATGATGTGGTGCGGGTGGCCCGGGAGCGGGAGCCCGGTGTCACGTTGGAGCAGGTTGCCGCCGATTTCGGGATCCATCCGACGACGTTGACCAAGTGGATGAACCAGGCCCGGTCCGTGCGCGTGCGGACACCGTCGAGCGGAGGTGGCTCGGGCGAGGAGGCCGGGTCGCGTGCGGAGTTGCGGGCCGCGCAGCGGCGGATCAAGTTGCTCGAGCAGGAGAACGTGGTATTGCGGCGGGCGGCGGCGTATCTGTCGCGGGCGAGCCTGCCGGGAAAATAATGTACCCGCTCGTCCGTGAGCTGGCCGCTGACGGGATTCCCGTCGCGGTGACGTGCCGGGTATTGGGGATCGCGCGGCAGCCGTATTATCGGTGGCTTCGTGCTCCGGTGACGAAAACCGAACTCGTGCAAGCCTATCGGGCGAATGCGTTGTTCGACGCGCACCGGGACGATCCGGAGTTCGGGTATCGGTTGCTGGCCGATGAGGCCGCCGATGCCGGTGAGCCGATGGCCGCGCGGACCGCGTGGCGGATCTGCTCGGGCCACCGATGGTGGAGTGTGTTCGGGAAGAAACGCGGTAAGAACGGCAAACCCGGGCCGCCGGTCCACGACGACCGCGTGAATCGTGATTTCACCGCACAGTATCCAAATATGTTGTGGCTCAGCGATATAACGGAGAATTGGACCGGTGAGGGGAAGCTTTATCTCTGTGCGATCAAGGATGTGTTCTCCAATCGGATCGTCGGCTACAGCATCGATTCCCGCATGAAGTCCCGGCTTGCGGTGGCCGCGTTGCGAAACGCGGTCGCTCGCCGCGGGCAGGTGGCAGGATGCATCGTGCATACCGATCGAGGTTCGCAATTCCGGAGCCGAAAGTTCTTGCGGGAGTTGCATCGTCACGGTCTGGCCGGATCGATGGGCCGGGTCGCGGCGGCTGGCGATAATGCGGCGATGGAGAGTTTCTTCTCCTTGCTGCAGAAGAACGTCCTGAACCGGCGGGTGTGGAAGACCCGCCAGGAGTTGCGGATCGTGATCGTCACCTGGGTCGAACGCACCTATCACCGGCGCCGGCGCCAGGCCCGCCTCGGGCGGTTGACACCCGTCGAATACGAGATGATCATGACCCCAGCGGCCAGTCAGGCCGCGTAACCGGAAACTGTCACCTCATCGTGCAGCAGACCCACGGGTGTAGCACTGGTCTCGCGAACTTGGCAATCCGCGTTACATCCTGGATCTGCTCGCCCGTATCGTCACCGTGAGCATCGAAACGATGAAGATCGTGGATTCCCTGCCTCCCTTGGCGATTCGCGCCGAGGAGTAGCATGCCCGGCCTCGGTGACACGAGCCGCTGACGATGTCACTCGTTCGTGACACGGAGCGTCGGCGGCACCGCATACTCCGGGAAGTCTGGCTGCGCGAAAAGGGCGGAACCGACCGCAAGCAACCAGTTTCACCGACTCTGATACGGCACCTACGTGAACACGCCGCGCAACGTCGCGTACCGCACACTCCTGCTCAACGGGCTCCAGTCATCTATGGTCAGCGGATGGGGATCTACGCTGTTATACAGCACCGTCGTGGGCATCTGCGGGCAGGAGGATCGACCGCGCCATCGGGTTCGAGGGTGCGTGCGGTGGCCTTGCGGACTGGGGCGACCGCGGTGGTGTCGACCGGTTTGGCGGTCGCGGTGAACTACGCCACTGGGGCCGCGCATTCATTGTGGCCGTGGGTGGCGGTCGTGGGACTCACCGTCGCCAGCTTTGTTATAGCATTGGAGCAGTCGTCAAGAGAGACCGCGCAGTCGGCTTTTTCGCGGGAGCCTGCAAAAGGTGTCGAGTTGCACAATGTGACGGCGCGCGGATTTCGGGCGCGACATGTCAAATCATCGGGCACGGGCGTCACAGCGGTGGACAGCCACTTCGTCGAGAACGTCGACGTCGAGAACGTCACGGCAGGGCACGGTGATGCCCCACACCCCTGCTAGTCGCCGGTGCCGTCGCGTCCAATACGAACGCGACGCTGCACCGGGTGGAAGCCGGAGGCGACATCATCGTCACCGCTACGACCATCGTCAACGAGGCGGTACCGTCAGGGTCGAGGGGACGGGTGGTGGTCGGTGGGATCCCCCAGCGGCCGGCGAATTTCGTGCCGCGTACCGAGCTGCAAGCCTTGCGTGAGGTGCTGGGCCGTTCGCAGGGCGCTGCGGTGGTGACTGGGATGCGCGGGGTTGGCAAGACCCAGTTGGCTGCTGCCGTGGCACGTGAGGCGAACGACGCGGGTGCAGATTTGGTGGGGTGGATCCCCGCCGAAAACAACGGCGTCGCCCATGAGGCGCTTGCCGAGATCGCTGAACGGTTCGGGGTCGCCGACCCTGGCCGCAACCCGGCTGTGTCGGCGGTACGGTTGCGGGACTTCCTGTCGAGCCGGGCGGAGTCAGGATTGTTGGTGTTCGATAATGCCACCGACCCCGACTCGATCCGGACGCTGCTACCGACTGGTGGTGCAACACAGGTGGTGATCACCAGTACCGACCGGTCTTTCGCCGCCCTGGGCGAGTCCATCGATATACGTCCCTACACCCGCGAGGAATCATTGGCGCACCTGCAGGCCGCCACCGGCCTGACAGATACCAGCGGTGCATACCGGATCGCCGATACCCTTGGCGATCTTCCACTGGCGTTATCTGCTGCCGCGGCCACCATCACCGGCCGTCACTTGGACTACGACCGCTACCACCAACTGCTCCGAGCACAGCCGTTGCCGCGCGTACTGGCACGCAGAAAGGGCCACGACTATCCCCTGTCGGTCACCCAGGCCATTCTGCTGTCGGTGGACACCACCGAGGCGGCCACCGGTGACCCAGAGCTCGATGAGATCGTGCGATGGTTGCTGGGGGCCGTGGCGATGCTGTCACCTTCGGGGGTTTTGCGCCGCCTGTTGCCCGACCGAGGCGGCCGCGTTGATGAGGCCCTGGATCGGTGCGTCACCAGCACGCTGCTGTCGAGCTCCACAACTGGCGACATCGTGATCATGCACCGGCTGATCGGCCGCGTCCTGCGGGAACGAGCCACCTCCACCAAGGCTATCGATCACCTGACCATCTCCAGCATCGACATCCTCACACCGCAACTGTTCGACCCACAAGAGGCGTGGACCCAACGTGCCTGGGGCAGTCACCTCATCGACCAGATCGATTCACTTTGGGACACCGGCCTGCCTGTCACCACGCCCGACCAACTCTTGCTCCTGCGCGTCCTGGAGGCACGCAATTGGGCTGTACATCAACTCCACGAAGCTGGCGACCTCGCACGGTCGTTCGCCCACGCCTGCACCACGCTCACCGACTGCGAACGAATACTCCGGGCCGACCACCCGACCACTCTTACCGCCCGCGGCAACCTCGGCCAGGTCTACGCATCGACGGGACAGCCGGACAAGGCCATCCCACTGCATGAGGCAGTCCTCGCTGACGGTCAACGGCGACTGGGGATCAATCACCCCGAGACTCTCGTCTTCCGCAACAACTTGGCATATGCATGCCGGTTGGAGGGACGACTGGACAAAGCGATCTCCCTGTTCGAGGCGATCGTCGTCGATAGTGAGCGGCTGCTCGGAGCCGACCACCCCAGAACGCTGGCCTATCGGAACAATCTAGCCAACACCTATGCATGCGCAGGACGGCTCGACAAGGCCGTCCCACTGTACAAGGCGCTCGTCGAGGATCGGACTCGGCGGCTGGGGGCCGACCACCCTGACACCCTCGCCGCTCGCATTAACGTCGCCTATGCGTGCCGGTTGGAGGGACGACTGGATGAAGCGATCTCACTGTACGAGGCGATCGGCATCGACAGTGAACGATGGCTGGGGGCCGACCACCCCAACACCCTCACTTGCCGGGATAACCTCGCGCTGGCTTACGGCTTCGCCGGACAGCCGGACAAGGCCATTCCACTGCTCAAGACCACCCTCATCGTCCGGACCCGTGTGCTAGGTGCGGACCACCCGCATACACGCACTTGCCGTAACAACCTCGCCGACGCCTACATACTCGCCGGAAAGCTGGACAAAGCCATCCCGTTGTACAAGGCACTCCTCGCCGACTCTGAGCAGCGGCGGGGAGCAGACCACGAAGACACCGCCGTCTTCCGCAATACCCTCGCATACCTAGTAGCAAGCACCTACTCGCGCGGTCGTCCTTGAGTGTCCCTCATGACGATTCCTCGCTCACGGAGTCTGGTCTGCACAGTGGTGGCGTTCACACCCAGATGCGCTGCCACCCGAGCAGGCGACCAACCCAGCCCATACAAATGCACCGCATCATCAACCTGCTCAGCTAACAAGCCGCGCCGACGAATCGGAACCCGGTGGCGACACAAGATCTCGCTGACAGTCCGCCGCTCGATCCCAAACCGATGCCCCAGCTCGGAAACCGTCGCCCCACCTTCATAACCAGCAATCAGTTCCCGAACCTGACCGGTGACGGCGCTCGCTGAAATTGGCTCTGGCGACGATCATGTGACGGTCGTTCAGGTGGCGAGGAGTATCTGGGCTCTGAGGAGATCGAAGTTCGCCCGGCCGTAGCCGTCGCGTTTGAGTCGTTTCACGCGCGTGACGTTGCCTTCGACAGCGCCGGAGCTGTGTTCGGTGGTGAGCCCGTTGATGATGGCGGTCAGGTCGCGGCGCATTCCGATTGCGAGGCTGTGCAGTTCGGGTAGGTCGTCGGCTTCGACGGCGTCGCGCCAGGCGGGTAGTTCGAGGCCGCGCCGTTGGGTCATGATCGTGGCGAAGGTGCGGATGTGCTGCTGGAGGTGTTCGAGATGGACGCATTCGGTGGTTGCGTTCTTCATGATCAGTGCGTCCTGCTCGGTTAAACGGTCGGGATGGGTCAGGAGCGCCCGGCTGATTGTGCGTGGCTTCGGGACTGCCGCAGCGGTGGGGGTGGGCTTGCGCCGATGTGGGTGCGGGTGGCAGCGGCTGGTGCCGGGGATGCGGAAGGGCTTGAGGTAGCGGCGCACTGTCTGGACGTCTCCGGTGAATCCCAGAGTCCGTAGTTCGCAGGTGATGGTCTGCGCGTTCGTCACGCCCTCGTTCCAACGCCGGTTGACCAGGTCGATGTAGGGGTCGAGTGTGGTGCGGCGGTGCTCGGCCCTGCCGAGGAGTTCCTCCACGCAGGTGGCGTTGGCGAACTGACTGCGCTCATCGAAACGCCCCAACCGGGCTCATCGAAATGCCCCACCCGTGAGCGGTGTCGATTATA
The DNA here is from genome assembly GCF_019038435.1 of Nocardia alni. Lineage (GTDB taxonomy): Bacteria > Actinomycetota > Actinomycetes > Mycobacteriales > Mycobacteriaceae > Nocardia > Nocardia alni. Next base: position 4,308 of record NZ_JAGPOX010000175.1, on the reverse strand, counting down.
GGGGCTCTCGATTCCCGGTAGTGGCTCGGCGGAGGTTGTCGGCGGTGGCCTGGTGGTCACGCAGCCGGTAGGAATCGCCATCGAGGTTGATCACCATCGACCGATGCAGCAGCCGGTCCAGCAGGGCCGCGGCGACGGTGTTGTCGCCCAGGATCTCGCCCCAGGACCCGACACCACGGTTGGTGGTGATCACGATCGAGGTCTTCAGATACCGTTGCGACACAACCTGAAACAATGCTGATGCTGCTTCGGCCGGCAACGGCAGATAGCCGAGTTCATCGATCACCAGCAGCGCCGGACCGGCATAGAACCGCATGGTGGTGGCCCAACGGCCCTCGATCGCGGCCCGGTGGCAGCGGGCCGCCAGGTCGGCGGCGGTGGTGAAGTAGGTGCGGTAGCCGGCATGCGCGGCCGCGCGGGCCAGCCCGGTCGCCAGGTGGGTCTTGCCTGTTCCGGGCGTGCCTATGAGCAGGACATTGGTGGCGGTTTCGAGATAGCGGCAGGTGCCGAGCTCGTCGAGCAGCGGCCGGTCGATCCCCGAGGCGGCGTCGACATCGAAGTTCTCCAGCGACGCCGGGGTTTGCAGGTTCGCGAACCGCAGCCGCCCGGCGAGCCGGCGGGCTTCGGTGTCGTCGACCTCGATCCGCAACAGCTTCTCCAATGTCGCTGTCGCCGACAGGTTCTCGATGGTCGCGTTCTCGAGGACCTTCGGGAGCGCTTCGGCGGCGGCATGAAGTTTCAGGGTGGCTAGATGCGATCGGAGTTGCTGGTAGCGGGTCGCGGTCTCGGCGGCGCCGACAGCTTTGCCGTCGCGGCGGGGAGTCTTCTTCGGGGCGGGGCTGGTCATGTGCGGCTCCTGGCGGTGGCGGCACGTTCGTAGGCGGCCAGATCGGTGACAGTGGCGCCGGTGGTGGCGGTCGGCGTTGTGGTGGGGTCGGCGGCGGCGCGTAGCGCCGCCGCGGCCGCTCTGGCGGCGTCTCCGGGTGGGATGCGTTCCTTGCGGCGGTGCGGGCGGCCGGAGTTGGCGGCGGCCATCGCGGCGGTGTCGAGCGCGAGGACGTGGCCGTGGTCTCGGACGGTCGCGCCGAGGCCGTCGGTGGCCCGTTCATGGCGGGCGATCACGATGCCGTCGGTGGTGGCGATGTCGATGATGGTGCCGCGCAACGGTTGCGCGACGATCACCGTCGCCGCCGCGAGTTCCGGTGGCACCGAGTAGCGGTTGCCGCGCCAGGAGATCATCGCCTGCCGCGAGGCGACCCGTGGTTCGGCGAGGATCGCCGGATAGGGTTCGGCGGGCATGGGCCGCAACGGTTCCCGGGCAGCGACGGTCGCGACGCTGGCCCGCCCGTCGGCGGTCGGCCGTAGCCGGGTGTCGCCGCGCAGCGAGCAGAACCTGTCGAGACTCGCTTGGGCTTGCTCGACGCTCACCTCGTCGGGCAGTGTGCGCCACCAGCGTTGCGCAGCAGTGTGATTGGCCTTCTCGACCACGCCCTTGCGGTTTCCGCGCCGCGGCGGGCAGATCGCCGGCACCACGGCGTAATACTTCGCCACCGCCGCGAACGACGCGGTCACCTGACCGGTCGAGGGGTGGCAGACCGTGGACATGCGGTCGAACCGCCACGACCCGCTCACCCCGCCCAAAGCTCGCGCGACACGGTCCAGGCCCTCGATCAGGTGCGGCTGGTCGGTGCAGGGCTCGAGATAGCCGCGCCAACGACCCGAATGCGCGAGCGACCCGACCAGCAGGTGCGCGTTGGCACCGAAATCCCAGGATGCGGGCGGGTTCGGCAGATCGACCCAGTCCCATTGGGTTTCACCGCCCGGCGGATGCGGGATGACCGCGTTGGGCCGTTCGGTGGCAGTGCGGCAGGCCTGGCAGACCGGCCGTAGTCCACGGGTGCGGATGTTGCGGGTCAGCGACTGATACGACAGCGGGAACCCGAGAGGTTCCAGTTCGTCGAGCAGTGTTTGTGCCCACAAGTGCGGGTCCTCGGCGAGGCGGGCGGTGACGTAGTCCAGGAACGGTTCGAACGGATCGGGCAGGTGTCGTTTCCGGACGCCGGGGGTGCGTTCCCCGGCCAGGTAGGCGCGAATTGTTTTACGGTCACGGCCGGTGTGCCGGGCGATCTGGGAGATCGTCCAGCCTCGGGCGCGTAGGGCACTGATTTCCACATCTTCCTCACGTGTCAACATGGAAAAGCGGGCCTCCTCCGAACGTAAGCGCTGGTCAGGTGTGGTAACCACCAGCTTCGAAGGAGGCCCGCCCTTCACGGCGGAGCCACACGGGACACATGGGGAATCTCGGTAAGCGTCAGTGAGGAATTTCAGCGAGCGCCGTCAGAACCGGCGTACTGTCTGGCGGTCGAGGTTCAACTCCCGTGAGATGGCCGAGCGAGACAGTCCACGGGCCAGGCATTGCTGTACCGCGGTGTATCGCTCCCGGGTCCGCTCGGCCAGCCGGTAGCTGCGCTGGGGCGCGGTGATGAGCTCGGCCGCGGGTGCCGGTGCGGGCGTGGAAGGCTCCGGATCGCCCGGGATGGTTTGGGCCGCAGCGGCTTTACGCAGACACCGGTGGTGGGCGGACACGGTCTTGTCCACCGCCTCGCACAGGTTCTTCCACCGATGGAATCGGTCCGCGACTTGCATCGCCTGCGGGGCGCCCGAGCGGATGCCCTCGGCGTAGGCCCCAGCTCTGTCGCGGCACACGGTCCGGATTTCGGGGTGCTCGCGTAGCCAGGCTGCCAGCGTGCCGGCCTCACGGTCGGGCAGCACGTCCACGGGCCGGTGATTGTCCATGTTGATCAAGATGGTGTTGTAGGAGTGGCGGCGCCGAACCGCGGAGTCATCGACACCGAGCACCTCGATCCGTCCGGGGTCGGGCAGCGGCTGGGCGCGGATCAGACCGATCAGCACGTCGCGGCAGCATGGCATGGCGAGCCTGGCCGCGAGCCTGGCTCCGGGACGGCCGGCGAGCGCGAGCGCGACGCGGACCAGCGCCTCGGTCAATGGCGGGGTGCGGCGGGCGAACGGTGTGGTCAACCCTTCGATCTGCTCGGAGAACGTGGACCGCGAGCACTCGGGGTTGACGCACTTGAACCGGCGGACACACGACGACCCGCACCCTACGGCCACCCAGCGGGATGTCGGCGAGTCGCCGCTGGTAACGGGCATGGACCCGGCACGAACGCCACCGGCAGCCCGAACGGGGCACCTCACCTGCCTTCGCCCGAACCCGGAACGTCACCAGATCCCCCGCCAGGTCGACACCATCCACAGTCACCGCCGCGAAGTGCGGCAAGAGCACATCAATACACTGCGAAATCCACGCCCGACATCATCTTCGGCGAACCCCCGGACCTCACGCACGACACGCCGGAAACCGTTGCCGGGCAGACGATCCGATTCCCACCACTCCAGGGGACTTACCCACACTCCGACCAGCGCACGTCACGTGATCGTCGCCAGAGCCGAATTAGATGACCGCTGACAATCGAGTAGCCAGTCCGGGAAATACGAGCCTGACCGCAGTTTGGGGATCGCGACGTCGATCGTGCCGACACGGGTGTCGAAGTCGCGGTGGCGGTATCCGTTTCGGGAGTTCACCCTCTCCTCGGAGCGTTCGCCGTAGCCGGCACCGCATATCGTGTCGGCCTCGGCGCTCATCAAGGCGCCGATGAACGTGGACATCATGGTGCGCAGCAGATCCGGGCTCGCGGCGGCGAGTTGGTCGGACAGCATCGCGGACGGGTCGATAGGCTGGACAGAGGTCATCGCGTGAAACTTTCTTTTCCTTCAAGTGACTTGGCGGTCTTTTGAAGGATCACGCGGTGACCACCCTCTACTCGGCTACGACACGCCCAGACATTGCTGATGTCCGGTCGTACACCATCCTGCTGGACTCAACCACACATGCCGGTGACCACACGTTCGGTACTGTCAGCCACGACATCGGGCTACATCTACGAATCCACTACGAATTACGCCCGTAACTCACCCACAACCGCTCATGCGCCCCAACTTTGAAATCGCCTACTACCAGGGGTTTCCAGCGTTGGCTAAGCTCTGCTCACATAGCCAACGCTGGCCAGCCGAACGTGACGTTCGGTCGGGCCGACCCGCCACTCTCGTGGCGTGGCGTGGCGTGGCGTGGGCCGGGATGGTGCTGCGTGCTTTGTAAGGCGGTGATTTAGTGAGATCTGTTGTGCGGCAGGGTGATTCAGGTGATCACGCTGTGTGCGCGGTCAGGGCAGTGATGAGGCGTTTGATCGGGCTTTCGGCGTTGTAGGCGGCGGCCAGGGAGTGGAGGCG
>NZ_JAGPOX010000174.1 GCF_019038435.1 Nocardia alni | reverse complement strand
ATGTGGTCCACCTCGGCGGCGAGTGCGTCGTAGCGGGCGATGACCTGTTCGGCGGTTGCCGCGCCCGAGGTGACCAGCAGGCGGCCGGTGGCGGTGACGGGGTCGTGGCGCAGATCCTCGGCGATGTCGGTGGCGCGGCGGTAGGCCGCCTCCACATCCGATCCGGCGTGCCCCAGCAGGCGTGTGGTGCGCAGGCGCAGGAAGACCGGGAGTCGGTGCTCTCGGACCCAGTTCGCCGCCTCGGCCGAAACAGTCAGGGCCGCATGCAGATCCGATCCGTCGGCCTCGAAATACCGCAAACCGGGCCGGGATCCGTAGGCGTGGTGAATCCAGTCCGTGGGAGTGCGGACGCTGATACCGATTCCGTTGTCCTCGCAGACGAACAGTATCGGCATCGGCACCTGCTGATGGGCGGTGTGCACGGCGGAGTTGATCGCCCCGGCGGCGGTGGAATGGTTGACCGAGGCATCGCCGAAGGTGCACAGGACCACCGATTCCGGCGGCCATGTGGTGAACCGGCCCAGCCGCGTGGCTCGGTCCAGCCCGAACGCCAGTCCGACCGCGCGCGGCAGATGCGAGGCGATCGTGGAGGTCTGCGGAATCACCGACGCGGGCTCGCTGCCGAAAACCTTGTGCCGCCCACCGGATATCGGATCGGACGCTGCCGCGACGACGCCCAGCAGCACGTCGCGAATCGGATCCAGGCCGCCCACCCGGCGGCAGCGATGCACGAAGAACGCGCCCGAACGGTAGTGCAGGAGTGCGGGATCGGTCGTCTCCAGGACCTCCGCGAGCGCGACATTGCCCTCGTGCCCGGACGATCCGATACTGTAGTAACCCTTTCCCGCGGCGGTGAGGCGGCGGGCGGTCAGATCCAGGTGGCGGCTCGTGGCTTGCGCGTCGAACAGCTCCCACACGGTCGCGACCGTGTACGGGCTGCCCGGCAGGATGGGATCTGTTGCGGCACGGGATGATCCGGGCGTGAGAGGCGTCGCCGCCGTCACCGCCGACCGGAACCGCTGGTCGAGTGCTGCCTCGTTCTCGTCGATGACGCGCCCTACCTTCCTCGAAGCCGCCGGATCCCGCTCATCGTCCTGTGTGCAAGATCCCTACAACGCTGGTTCCCCACTAATTCTGCTCGGTATCATCCGCCTAGCCTCAGTGATGAGCCGAGCCCTCGACGGAGCTCCAGCACCCCACCCCGGGCCGTGTCTCCACCCCCGCGCGGCTGAACGGCTACGTTCAGTTCCGATGCTGTCGCAGGCTCACCCTGGGATCGCTCAGCCTACAACGCTGGTCTCAGCTCATCGCGCGTGGAGCAAGCTGCTCGGCTTCGTATGGTGGATCCGCACTTCGACGGCGCTCCTGCATCTCACGCTGGGCTTGTCTTCTGGCGTGCGCGGTTGAGTGACTACCAGTGGGCTCGGTGCTGTTGCGGGCTTATCCTGCGGATCGTTCAGCCTACAACGCTGACCTCGGTTCACCACGCGTGCAGCAAGCTGCTCGGCCCCCTCAACGGCCACCTTGCAGGATCGACGCTATCGCAGGATCGTCAGCCCCCAATGCTGATCCGAGCGCTCTCGGAGCACCTCATAGGACGGACGACAACTCGACCGCGATCCAAAGGCTTATGTCGGGTAGCGCCTACGCGGTTTCATTCGGCGCGCAGAATCAGGCCGGTGTTGTTGGCGTTGTTGCGGATGGTGAGCGTGTCGGAGTCGATCGTGACGGTGGTGGTGCCGTTCAGGGCCTCGAGCACCTGTCGCTCGATATCCATCACATCGGGCGCGCACATCATCCGGGTGGTGCCCAGCCGGAAGGCGACAGTGTTTCCGGAGGGTTGGCCGCCGGAGATCTGTGCTGTGCCGTTCATCTGATTGCAGCCCGCGCTGCCGGTGACCTGGCCGTCTCGTGCGATGGTGAGTGCGGGGCCGACCGCCTCGAGGGTCTGCGAGCGCACCTGGCCCTGCGGCCGCAGCAGCGTCGTGACGATCCAACTGGTGGCGGTCAGCGGCAGATCGGGCCGCACGACCTTCTTGTCGATCAGGGTCACGGTACTGGCGCTGCCGGTCACCGTGAGCTGGTCGCCGTTCAGCGACCAGGTCGGCGTGGATTCCAGCAGGTTGGTCTGCCAGGAGTCCGCCCCGGATTTCGCGCCCGGGCAGGCCATCATCGTGGTCGCCAGCCCCGCCACGCGCAACGTCGACCCGTCGATCACCACCGGTCCGGAGCCGGAATTACAGCCGGAATCGGCTGATACCCGGTCGTCGGCGAAACTCAGCGTCAGCGGCCCGCCACCCGGAATCTGCGCGCCTGTGACTTTGGTGGAAATGTAGGTATGACCCATCGGCGTCGGCGCGGGACCGGAAGGCTGGCTGGAGCATGCGGTAGCCAGTGTGAGCATGATCAACACCGGAACCCATCGCAACGTCGCCGACATGCAGGCGATGTTAGTGCGACGATTCGGGCGAAGACGCTCGGGACCGGCCGAACTCGCGCATCCGTGCGACGTGTTCGGTGATCGTGTCGGCGGTGACGGCGCGTCCGGTCACCTGATTCGGGGTTGCCGGGCCGGACCGCATAAACTGTCGGCCATGCGCATGTTCCTGGATATCCTCCTGCTGATCACCAGCGTGCTGCTGGTGCTGCTGGTGCTGCTGCACCGGGCGAAGGGTGGAGGTCTGTCCAGCCTGTTCGGTGGCGGTGTGCAGTCGAGCCTGTCGGGTTCCACGGTCGTCGAGAAGAACCTCGACCGCATCACGATCTTCACCGGCGTCGTGTGGTTCATCGCCATCCTCGGCATCGGCCTGGAGATCAAGTTCGGCTGAGCACGGGCGACGGTGGCTTGGCCCGGATCAGTGCGCTCCGGAGGTGGTGAGATTCTCGCGTGACCTCTGCTCGTTCCCGCGGATGGTCCGGAACCAGACTGCGAACCCCCAGACGACGAACCCCGCGTAGATCAGGTACAGCGTCGCCGACGGGTAGTACCCGGCTTTCAGCAGTAGCGGTACGCCGACCAGATCCACGGCGACCCAGATGATCCAGAACTCCGCCAGCCCCCGGGCCATACCGTACGTGGCCAGCACCGATCCGGTGAAGATCCACGACTCCGCCCACGGACCGTACGACCCCAGCCAGGCGAACAGCTTCGCGAACACCACCGTGCCGACGACCATCGCGGCGATCAGCGCCCACCGCTCCCGGACGCTCGCCCAGCGCGGCTCCACGCCCCGATGTTCCAGTCCCGATTCGCGCCGGGAGTTCCGCCACCAGCCCCACCACCCGTAGACGCTGACCGCGATGAACATGAGCTGCCGTCCGGCCTGGCCTGCCATGTTCAAATGCTGCGGTGTATGGAAAATCCCCCCGACGAACACCGTGAACAGCAGCGCATTCCCGGCGACCCCCACCGGCCACGCCCACACCCGCCGCCGCATCCCGCCGACCGCCGACGCCACCCCGAACACATTGCCGATGATCTCGCGCCACAGGATCGCGGAGTGCCCGATGTGGAGCTGAGCGTTGAGCAGCGCGAAGACAGGGTTCACAGTGCATACAACGGTAACCGGCGGCCCCGTCATCCGAGTGATCGGCGGCACCCTGTGTGACCCAGCCCACGCGGTACCGATATACGGCGCTGATCCGGCCTAGAGCTACATTTTGTGCACCAAAATATCCGAAACCGGACGAACACGGTCGAAGAATGTAGCGATAGGCCGGGGTTGTCCTTCGCGTGGTGCTGTGCGCAGCCGGCTCGCAGTGTGCAGTGTGGTGGTGGCCGCGTCTGACGTCATGGGCGCGGTGTCGTGTCGGCATCGTGGCGAGCGGCTTGGAGAACCGGCCTCCCGCTGCATTCTTCGGGTGTAATCGTCGGAAACCAGAGTCTCGAGGCGGGAAAATGCAGCGATAGGCCGGGTTGTCCTTGCGGGGTCGGCCGCGGAGTGCAGTTTGGTGTGGTGGCTGTGTGCTGATGCCTGGCAGGTGGGTGTAGGTGTGGGAGAACCGGCCTCCGGCTGCATTCTTCGGGCGTATTCGTCGGGAGCCAGAGTTTCGGGGCGGAAGAATGCAGCGATAGGCTGGGTTGTCCTTCGCGTAGTGGCGTGCAGCCGGCTCGTACAGTGCGGGGTGGTCGCGGCCGTGTACTGAGATCGGGTCATGGTGTCGGGTCGGCATCGGGCGGGTAGCTCGGAGAACCGGCCTCCCGCTGCATTTTTGGGGCGTATTCGTCGGGAACCAGAGTTCGGGGCGGAAGAATGCAGCGATAGGCCGTTGTGGTCGTGTCGAAGGTGCGTGCCCCCACCGATGGTGGATCGGATGGGGCTGCCGGCGATCATGGTTCATGAGGTCGCTGTCCGGGTGTCGATCCGGCCGGTGTCGATTGCGCGAGGCGACGCGACGGCCTTCAGGGGGATCGACTGGGGAGCTAACCGAGCGCGGTAGCGAGGTCCGTCACTTGCGGCGAGGACGCATGGCCGACCCCGGTCATATTGGGGGTGCGGATGTTTCGTTTGCGGGGCGGCCGCGGGATCGTGGAGCGGATGATCCGGCCTCCGGCTACATTCTGCGGGTCGATTCGTCGGAAACCGGAGTTCTGAGGCTGGAAAATGTAGCTGTAGGCCGGACGCCTGTGCTCTCGGCCGTGACTAGGCTCGACTGGTGTGGGGCCGGGCGGATTCCGGCCCCACACCCGCCCACTCATCGTGCGGGAGCGACGCTCAGGCGCGGCGGACCCCATTCGGCGATGCGCACGGGGAACGTCGCACCGACCTGCGGGGGCCGATCCCACGAATCCTGGTGCAGCAGACCATGAATCCCCGGTGCGACCTCGACGAACGCGCCGAACGGCACCACCGACACCACGGTTGCCTCGACCACGGCGCCCACCTCGTGCGCATCCTGGAATGCTTGCCAGACCGCACGCGAAACCTCATGAGAGGACATTGATTTCACCTCCTTCCGTAATCCCGAGATGATCAAGGAATACGAAGGAGAGGCGGACCCCTGGCCCGCGCCGCGATCAACGCGCGGCCGGGAAACCAATCTGTGTGCGGCGCAAGGCCGACCCGGCAGTCACGTCCAACACGTTAGCACGTGATTCGGACAGCGCTTCCTTGCGTGTTACGGGACGACCTTGTTGGCAGTCGTCGGTTCTACTGGAGAGTTCCGCCGGATCCTGGCCTCGAGCGCACCGCAATGGCAGCGTCCGCGCCGAGGCGAGCGGCCGATGCGTGGACTTTGCCGGCGACGTCGATGAGACCGTAGGTCCGGTCGGTATCCGCAATGTTGTCGGAATCCGGAAATAACGGAGTATGCCGACTCAACTGGCCCCCTTACTGGCGAGCCTGCGCATTCCAGATCGCTCACCGTCGACTTGCTGCCCGCCACATCGGCGTCGGTCAGGCGGGACGGATTGTCCACCAGCGCACGGAAACTCCGGGCTCGCAGGCCAATGCCTCGGCGTCGGTCGAATTGGCGATGCGCGGCAGGCGGATCGCCGCGACGGTCGGCCGCTATCGTGGGGTCCGCGTGTGTCGGCGACCAGGGTTGCCCAGCCGCGAGATTCTGCTGCCGATCGGCGACGCTGTAGGAATGGTCGGCGCATTTCGGAGGGAGTGCTCAGCCGAGGCGGGGAACCCTGCCGTCGATGTCGGTGAAGCCGTAGGTGTCGGCGAGGTCTCGGACGCGCCAGGGTTTTCCGGTTCGGGTGCGGCGGTTGGGGTCGGTGGCCAGGGCTACGACGGCGCGGCCGGGGAAGCGGGGGGTTTCGGCGTCGTTGGCGTCGAAGGTGCCTTCGCCGGGGAGGGTGATGAGGCGGCGGCCCTCGGCGTCGGGGGGAATCAGTTGCAGGAGTTCGGTGTTCACGATTCCGGGCCAGAGGGAGACCGTGGTGACGTCGGTGTCGGCCAGGTCGTGGGCCATGTCGGCGGTGAGGCGGTCCAGGGCGCATTTGGCGACGCCGTAGGCGGCGCTGTGCATGAAGTGGTGGGCGCCGGGGGAGGAGATGTTGACGATCAGGCCGCCCGATTCGATGAGCATGGTGGCGGCGAAATGGCTTGCCACGTAATGGGATCGGACACCGATATCGAAGTTCTCGTCCCAGGCTCGAGGCGGGACCTCCCAGAACGGGCGGCCCAGCCAGCGGGCGGAGTCGGGAGCGTTGTAGACGTTGTTGACTAGGATGTCCAGGTGGCCGACGTCGGCGCGGATCGTGTCGAACAGGCCGCGCACCGCGTCGTCGTCACGGTGGTCGCAGGCGTACGGCACCCCGGTGCCGCCGAGTTCGTCGATCTCTTCGGCGGTGCGGCCGACCGTGCCGGGCAGCGGGCCGGGGGTGGTGGTGCGCCCGGTGACGTAGACCGTCGCGCCCGCGGCGCCCAGTTCCAGCGCGATGCCCTTGCCGATGCCGCGGCTCGCGCCCGTGACGACCGCGACCCTGCCCGAGAGTGTGCCGTTGTCGTGGTCGGTGGTCATTCCTGCACCTCGCTCGGTTTCGGCGTGCGTGCGATGGTGGTCATGGTCCGCGTCTCGTCGGCGCTCGGCTTCGGTATGCGGGCCACAGTGGCGCGGACCCGCGCCTCGCTGGTGCTGGACTCCAGGGCGCGCGAGACGGTGGCTGTGCCGACCGCGTCCGGGGCGAGGGGTATTCCGTTCACGACTCCAGGACATTACCGTGAAATGAGAACACGTTCTATATTCTGTCTCGACCATCGAGAGGCAGAGCGGCAGGAGGCACTGTGGAGCCGACACATCGGTTCGTACGGACGAACGGGATATCTCTGCACATCGCCGAGCAGGGCGCGGGGTATCCGGTGATCTTCTGTCACGGATTCCCGCACGGCTGGTTCGTCTGGCACCGGCAGTTGGCTGCGCTGGCCGCCGCTGGGTATCACGCCATCGCTCCGGATCTGCGTGGATACGGCCGTACCGAGGCGCCGGCGGGGGTGGAGGCGACGACTAACCAGGCGGTGATCGGCGATCTGCTCGGCCTGCTCGACGAGATCGGCGCCGAGCGCGCGGTCTTCGTCGGCCTGGATTTCGGTGCGCAGATGGTGTGGGAGTTGGCATTGCGCGCGCCCGACCGGGTAGCGGCGGTGTTCGTGCTGAACAACCCCTACGCCCCGCGCCCGCCGAAGCCGCCGTCGGCGTTCTGGACCAGAGCGGCCGAACGACACTTCCTGCACTTGGCCTACTTTCAGGAGCAAGGCCCGGCGGACGCCGAACTGGCCGCCCGACCGAGGGAATTCCTGGCCCGGGTCTACTACTCGCTCAGCGGCGACTACCACTATCTCGACACCTGGAAGAACCCGCCCGGCCTCGGCTACCTCGACGTACTCCCGCAGGCTCCGGAGCTCCCGTGGAAGTGGCTGACCGAGGCCGAATTCGACGCTCTGGCATCGGAATTCGAGCGGACCGGCTTCACCGGCGGCCTGAACTGGTACAGAGCCCTCGACCGCAACTGGGAACTCACCGAAGGCCTGCCTACCACCGTCGAGGTCCCCACCTACTTCCTCTACGGCGAAAACGACCCGGACATGGAGGGTTTCAGCGGCCGCGACCCCCTGACCACCTTGCGCGCCAACGTGACAGACCTGCGAGAGGTCGAGAAGGTCCCGGGCGCAGGGCATCTCGTACAGCTCGAAGCGACCGACTCGGTGAACGCCTTCTTGCTCACCCACCTGAGCGCCTTGCACACCCGGGCACAGGCATAGCTCCGGCCGCGTACGGGCGGAGCGGAAGCCACTTGGCGGTATCGGATCCGGAGGCCGGGCTGCTCGAGGTGCGATCGGCTCATCGAGGACTCGAGCGTGTGCGACGCGGTGCTTTCCCTCCGGCAGCACACGCGCCGTCGGATCCAGGGCGACCGCGGATCGATAATGACGCTCGGCGCGAACAGCCCTGTTCCGCGCCGGAGCACGCCCTGTAGCAGGGTGACTATCGGCTCACCGTGTCGGACCTGTTTCGCCGCCGAGGACGGTGCTCTTGGCGCGCTGGAACTCTTCCTCGGTGAGCGCACCCGCGCTGTGCAGTGCCGCCAGTTCGGCGAGCTCCTCGGCCAATCCCGGTGTCGCATCGGCGAGTTCGAAGGTGAAGCGGTCGGGTTCGTCCGGGTCGTACTCGACCTCGACTCGGTCGTCGCGACGAGGGATCGCCAGGCGTGAGACCAGAAGTTTACGCTCGACCTCGAACGAGTCGACATCTGGTGGAAACACCCGCACGCGCAGACGCACACGCGGGTCGTCGTTGACGGTCATACCGGTTTCGCGGATGTCGACGACCTCCCCCCGCGCGCGTACACGGTTCGGAACGGTCCGGGTGGATCGCTCCGGCGTGTCTCGGCTTCGCGGCGCCGGCCGGGTCAGCGTGTCACGCATTCGCCTGGCCGCGCTCAGGAATGCCTGGGTAGATGCGCGGTCGATCTCGTCGTGGCTGGTCTCGCCATGGGCTCGTGCTCGCACCTGCGCGAGCACACCGTCTCCGTCGTAGCAGAGGCGTTCGAGACCGGCCCGATCCACCGCCGGCGGGAGCGTTCTGGTGGCGGCTTGCCGCAGGGCGGTCATGTCCTTGGTGATCTGCCGGCCGATGACATTCGCGGCTGCCCGCCGACCGAAGGGGATCCGCATTCCGCATCCGCAGAAGCAGTCGTTCGCCATGGTGACAGGTTGGCACGGGCGGCCCGGCGGTGCAACGGGTGCCGGGTTCGGTGGGATGGCGCGGGTCCACGACGGAAATCGGCCGTTGGTGGCGGGGCTTACCGCACCCAGGTGAGCAACTCCCGCACCGGCAACCGGCCGACGGGGATCGCGGTGGGCGTGCGATGGTTCTCGGCGTCGGTGTAGCCGACGGCGATAGCGTGACGCGGGAACCACCCGGGGCCGGCCCCGAGGGGTTCGGCCGCGGCGCGGACGTTGTCGTCGGGGTGCAGGGTGGTCAGGCAGGTGCCGAGGCCGCGCTGGTGTGCGGCCAGGCAGATCGACTGGGCGATGCGGCCCAGGTCGAATTCGGTGTCCGCGAAACCGTCGTCGTGCGACAGAAGCGCCAGCACCAGCGGCGCGCGGGCCAGCAGCAGCGCGTAATCACCGAGCCGGGACAGTTGCTCGCGGATCGCGGGATCGGTGACCGCGACGAACCGCCAAGGCTGCCGGTTGCGCGCGGATCCGGTCCACCGCGCGACTTCGATGATCTCCTCGATGGTCACCCGCGGAACCGGATGCGGCAGAAAATGCCGCACGGATCTCAGTGATGCAATCGCGTCGTCCACCGCGCAGACGCTACCTGTGCGGTGTTTGCCGTCGTCGCCGGGCCATCGTCGAACGCTCGGGAACCGCAGCCGGGGACGCAGAATCGCCGCAGGTTACGTGCGCGCACCGGCCTGCCATTCTCTGCGCGTGTGAAGATCCGGGATATCGGTCGACACGGGCGGGCGATGCGGTGTTCCCTCTGGTGGGCCGGTCTCCTGCGCTCGGCCCGAATGTCCGGGAGATCTGTACATAGGTGGCAGGACGGCCAGCGGGGACAGACGCGCAGCGGCAGGCTCGTCCGCCCGAAATCGGGGCGACCGCGGAGTCCCGGCCGGATAGCTGAACACTGCCCGAGCATCCAGCTGTCCGCAGGTACCGCAGGAGGAAACCGTTCAGCGCGACAGATTCGCGGCCGCGGGTTCATCGAGCAGCCAGGTGGTGGACTCGGTACCGACAGCGCCGGCAGACGGAACATCCACCGCCGCGGCCCCCGACAGCGCCGCCGCGACGGCCTCGGCCTTGGCGGCCCCGCCGACGACCAGCACCACATGCCGGGTCCGGCGCACGGCCGGGAGCGTCAGCGTGATCCGGACCGGCGGCGGCTTGGGCGAATTCGTCACCGCCACAACGAGTTCGTGCTCCTCGCGGACCGCGTCGGTGTGCGGGAACAGCGAATTGACGTGCCCCTCGCCGCCCATCCCGAGCAGGTGCAGGTCGAACGAACCATGCTCGGCCAGGTATGCGCGCACGGTCGCGGAGTATTCGGCCGCGGCCTCGACCGGATCCGGATACTCGCCGTCGGAGGTCGCCATCGGATGCACCCGCGACGGATCCAGCGGCACATGGTCCAGCAGCGCCTGCCGGGCCTGGTCGTCGTTGCGCTCGGCGTCGCCCTGGGGCACGAACCGATCGTCACCCCAGAACACGTCGAGCCGGGACCAATCGATGCCACCGGGGTCTTTGCGCACCACCTCGAGCAGGCCGATTCCGGTGCCACCACCGGTCAGCACCACCGACGCCGAACCACGCTCGGTCTGCGCCCGCGTGACGACATCGACGAAGTGTTTGGCGGCGGCAGCCACGAGCGCCGGGGTGTCGGAATGAACTTCTACGGTCGGCCCGGTCATGGAGGCCCCTTTCGACGTGTCAGGGAATCGAGGAGTTGCGACGGCATTGAATCGAGGATTGGTAGTGGCATTCCGGCACGCGGCTCGGCCGCGCCGACTCGAGCGAGTCGGCGCCTCGGCGTGCTGCGACATGGAGTAGCAATCCCTGAGCATCGACCGACCGTGGACCCCCACGAAGCAGAAAGCCGTGAACACACAGCCCGGAATCCCGCCGAGACGGCGATGTCCGAGGTCGAATCTCGTAACAGCTGAACGAGATCCGCGACCGACTATCGATCGCGGATCCCGGCAGCGAGTTCACCGGCACAGCGAACCGGCCCTGTCTGGGCCTACTCGTAGAGCACCTTCGAGATACCCGCCAATGCTTCCGCGTAGGTCTCGTCGGCATCCTGCCGTCGCAGCTCCTCCGACAGACAATCGGTGGTCTCACGACGGGCCAGGGCGAACCGCTGGTCGGGCTCCCCGGTACGGGTGAGCGTCGCCGTGCGGCCGGTCTGCGGACGGGAGATTCCGACCGAGACCGTCTGGCGGTGCAGTATCACCTCGAGATCGCCGGTGCGCCGGTGGACCGGGCAGTCCAGGCGCGCGGCCAGCCATCCGGCGAGGATGTCCAGGGCGGGTTCCTCGGCCAGGCCGGACACCGTCACCGACTCGACCGCCTCGAACGGCGGTTCGTCCAGCGCGGCGGCCAGCAGCGCCCGCCAGAAGGTGATCCGGCTCCACGCCAGATCCGTATCGCCGACCGCGTACGAATCCAGGCGCTTCTTGATCGTGGCCTGCGGGTCGCTGGCGAACGTGGCGTCGGTGATGCGCCGCTTCGCCAAGCGCCCCACCGAATCCTTCGACGGGAACTGCGGGGCCCCACGCGGCCACCACGCCACCACCGGCGTATCGGCCAGCAGGAACGGCGTCACCATGCTGGACTCGTGGTTGACCAGCTCACCCTGCAACCGAAGCACTATCACCTCCGCCGCGCCCGCATCGCCGCCGACGCGGATCTGGGCGTCCAGCTTGGTCTCGGCGAACCTGTCGCCGCGCGCGAGAACTATGACACGGCAAGGGTGTTCGCGGCTGGCCTCGTTGGCCGCGTCGATCGCGTCCTCGGCCTCGGAGGAGTCCAGCGTGCACACCACCAGCGTGAGCACCCGGCCCACGGTGACGACGCCGCTGGACTCGCGCAGCTGCACCAGGCGCTTGCTGATCGCCTGGGTGTTGGTGTCGGGCATGTCGACGATCATGGCCGCCGCCATTCGCGCCCGGTGCGGGCGAGCATCTCGTCGGCCGAGGCCGGACCCCAGGTGCCGGACTCGTACGGTTCGGGTTTACCGCTGGCGGCCCAGTGCTCGAGCACCGGATCGAGGATGCGCCAGGACAATTCGACCTCCTCGTTGACCGGGAACAGCGACGGCACGCCCAGCAGCATGTCCAGGATGAGCCGCTCGTAGGCCTCCGGGGAGGATTCGGTGAACGCCTCGCCGTAGCTGAAATCCATATTGACGTCGCGCACTTCCATGCTCGACCCGGGCACCTTGGACCCGAACCGCAGCGTGATGCCCTCGTCCGGCTGCACCCGCACGACCAGCGCGTTCTGCCCGAGTTCCTCGGTCATCGTCTGGTCGAACGGCAGGTGCGGGGCACGCTTGAACACCACGGCGATCTCGGTCACCCTGCGGCCCAGGCGTTTTCCGGTGCGCAGGTAGAACGGCACGCCCGCCCAGCGGCGAGTGTCCACGCTCAACGTGATCGCGGCGTAGGTCTCGGTGGACGACTGCGGGTCGAAACCCTCCTCGTCCAGCAGCCCCACGACGTGCTCACTGCCCTGCCAGCCCTCGGCGTACTGTCCGCGAGCGGTCGTCTCATCCAGCGGCTCAACGAGTTTCGCGGCCTGCAGCACCTTGGCCTTCTCGATCTGCAGATGCCGCGGGTTGAAGCTGACCGGATCCTCCATGGCCGTCAACGCCATCAGCTGCAGCAGATGGTTCTGGATGACGTCGCGCGCCGCGCCGATGCCGTCGTAATAGCCTGCGCGCCCGCCCAATCCGATGTCCTCGGCCATCGTGATCTGCACGTGGTCGACGTAGTTGGAGTTCCAGATCGGCTCGAACAGCTCGTTGGCGAAGCGCAGCGCCAGCAGGTTCTGCACCGTCTCCTTGCCCAGGTAGTGGTCGATCCGGAAGACCGTCTCCTCCGGGAACACCTCGTTGACCAGGGCGTTGAGTTCTTTGGCGCTGGCCAGGTCGTGCCCGAACGGCTTCTCGATCACCACCCGTCGCCACGGTTTGGGCTTGCCCGGACCCGGATCGGCCGGTTTGGCCAGGCCGGTGCGGGAGAGCTGCTTGAGCACCTGGGGAAAGGCGTTCGGCGGAATCGACAGGTAGAACGCGTGATTACCGCCGGTACCGCGGTCGACGTCCAGCTGCTTCAAGGTCGCGGCGAGCTGGGAGAAGGCCGCGTCGTCCTCGAAGGTGCCCTGGACGAAGCGGATTCCCTCGGACAGCTGCTCCCAGACCTCCTGGCGGAACGGCGTGCGCGAGTGCGCCTTGACCGCGTCCAGCACCACAGCGGCGAAATCCTCGTCCTTGTAATCCCGTCGCGCGAATCCGACCAGCGCGAAACCGGGCGGCAACAGGCCCCGGTTCGCCAGGTCGTAGATGGCGGGCATGAGCTTCTTGCGTGAAAGGTCGCCCGTCACACCGAAGATCACCATGCTGCACGGGCCCGCGATCCGGGGCAGCCGCTTATCGCGTTCCTCGCGTAGCGGGTTCACCGGTACGGCTGTCTCATCGGAGGCCATGTGGTCACTTGCCCTTGGCGAGCTCGGCGGAAGTCGCGGAAAGCAGTTCCTCCCACGATTTTTCGAACTTGTCCACACCCTCGCGCTCGAGCACCGCGAACACGTCCTTCAGGTCGATGCCGACCGCGCTGAGCTTGTCGAAGACCTCCTGCGCCTCGCCTCCCTTACCGGAGACGGTGTCGCCCTCGAGCGGGCCGTGGTCGGCGTAGGCCTGCATGGTCTTCTCGGGCATCGTGTTCACCGTGTTCGGGGCGACCAGGTCGGTGATGTACATGGTGTCCGGGTAGTCCGGATTCTTCACGCCGGTCGAGGCCCACAGCGGCCGCTGCGCGGTCGCACCGCCCGAGGCGTGCAGGTGCGCGAATGTCGAGGTGTGCTTGCCGCCGTCGAAGACGTCCTGGTACGCGGCATAGGCCAAGCGCGCGTTGGCGATTCCCGCCTTGCCACGCAGCGCGAGGGCCTCCTCGGAGCCGATGGCCTCGAGCCGCTTGTCGATCTCGGTGTCCACGCGGGAGACGAAGAACGATGCGACGGAATGAATCTTGCCCAGATCATGTCCGGCGATCTTGGCGTTGCGCAGGCCGTCCAGGTAGGCGCCCATGACCGAGATGTAGCGCTCGACCGAGAAGATGAGCGTCACGTTCACGCTGATGCCCTCGCCGATGACCTTGGTGATCGCGGGCAGGCCCGGCTCGGTGGCCGGGATCTTGATCAGCAGGTTGGGCCGGTCGACGATCTTCCACAGCTCGATCGCCTGCGCGACGGTCTGCTCGGTGTCGAAGGCCAGGCGCGGGTCGACCTCGATCGACACGCGGCCGTCCACGCCGTTGCTGTTCTTGTACACCTCGGCGAAGATGTCGCAGGCGTTGCGCACATCGTCGGTGGTGATGGTGCGGATCGCCGCGTCGACGTCCGCGCCCCGGGCAGCCAGCTCGTTGACCTGCTCGTCGTAGGCGTCGCCCTTGCTCAGCGCGCCCTGGAAGATCGTCGGGTTGGTGGTGACGCCGACCACGCTGCGTGTGGCGATGAGGTCGGCGAGGTTGCCGGACCGGATGCGGTCCCGCGACAGATCGTCGAGCCACACCGACACTCCGGCGGCGGACAGTGCGGCCAGTTTCTCGTTCTGTGCCATATCGCTACTTATCCCTTCACCTTGTCGAGTGAACGCTGAGCGGCCTCGACCACCGCGTCGGCGGTGAAACCGAACTCGCGGAACAGGGTCTTGTAATCGGCCGAGGCACCGAAGTGCTCGATCGACACGTTCTCACCGTCCACACCGGAGAACCGGTGCCACGGCATGGCGATCCCGGCCTCGACGGTGACCCGAGCCCGGACGGCGGGCGGCAGGACCTCGTCGCGGTAGGCCTTGTCCTGCGCGTCGAACCACTCAACACAGGGCATGGACACCACGCGGGTGCCGACGCCCTGTGCCTCCAGCCTAGTCCTGGCCTCGACCGCGAGCTGAAGTTCCGAACCCGTGGCGATCAGGATCACCTGCGGCGCACCGGTGGAGGATTCGGCCAGGATGTAGCCGCCCCGGCGCACGCCCTCGTAGGTGGTGCCCTCCAGCACGGGCAGGTCCTGGCGGGTCAGCGCCAGCGCGGAGGGGCCGTCGGTGACCGCGCCCCCGGACGGGATGAAGTGCGAATGCCGTTCGGCGCTACCGAGTTCCAGGATCGTGCGCCAGGCGTGCGCGGTCTCGTTGGCGTCGCCGGGGCGCACCACGTTCAGGCCCGGGATGGCGCGCAGGGCGGCCAGGTGCTCGATCGGCTGGTGGGTGGGACCGTCCTCGCCGAGGCCGATGGAGTCGTGCGTCCACACGTAGGTGGCCGGGATGCGCGAGAGTGCGGCAATGCGCACCGCGGGGCGCATGTAGTCGGAGAACACCAGGAAGGTGCCGCCGTATGGGCGGGTCGGGCCGTGCAGGGCGATGCCGTTGAGGATCGAGCCCATCGCGTGCTCGCGCACGCCGAAGTGCAGGGTGCGGCCGTACGGCTCGGTCTTCCACATGCTTGTGGCGATCGACTCGGGGCCGAAGCTGGGCACGTCGGGCATCGTGGTGTTGTTGGATTCGGCGAGATCGGCCGAGCCGCCCCACAATTCGGGCAGTATGGGCGACAGCTGCGCCAGCACCTTGCCCGAGGCCTTGCGGGTCGAGGTGCCCTTGGGGTCGGCCGCCCAGTCGGGCAGGTTTGTCTCCCAGCCCTCGGGCAGGGTGCGCTGCTGGAGGCGGTCGAACAGGGCCTTGTTCTCCGGGTTGGCCTTGGCCCAGGCGTCGAATGCCTCCTGCCAGCTCGCGCGGGCCGACTTCGCGCGGTCGGCGGCGTTGGCGCGGGTGTGCGCGATGACCTCGGCGGGGACGTCGAAGGACTTGTCCGGATCGAATCCGAGGACCTTCTTGACGGCGGCGACCTCGTCCGCGCCCAGGGCCGCGCCGTGCGCCGCGCCGGTGTTCATCTTCTTCGGGGCCGGATAGCCGATGATGGTGCGCAGCTGGATGAACGACGGCTTGTCGGTGACCGCCTTGGCGGCCTCGATCGCGGCCACGATGGCGGTCACGTTCTCTCCGCCCTCGACCTCCTGCACGTGCCAGCCGTAGGCGCGGTAGCGCGCGGCGGTATCTTCGCCCAGGGCGATGCGGGTGTCGTCCTCGATGGAGATCTTGTTGTCGTCGTAGATGACGACCAGGTTGCCCAGCTGCTGGGTGCCCGCGAGCGACGACGCCTCGGAGGTGACACCCTCCTCGATATCGCCGTCGGAGGCGATGACGTAGACGAAGTGGTCGAACGGGCTCGCGCCGGACGCGGCGGACGGATCGAACAGGCCCCGCTCGCGACGAGCCGCCATGGCCATGCCGACGGCCGAGGCCAGGCCCTGACCCAGCGGGCCGGTGGTGATTTCGACGCCGTCGGTGTGCCGGTACTCCGGGTGGCCGGGGGTCTTCGAGCCCCAGGTGCGCAGCGCCTCGAGGTCGCCGAGTTCGAGGCCGAATCCGGCCAGGTACAGCTGAATGTACTGGGTGAGGCTGGAATGCCCGCAGGACAGCACGAACCGGTCCCGGCCGACCCACGTCGGATCGGTCGGATCCAGGCGCATGATGTGCTGGTAGAGGGTGTACGCCAGCGGGGCCAGGCTCATGGCGGTGCCGGGATGGCCGTTACCGACCTTCTGCACAGCGTCCGCGGCGAGCACGCGGACGGTATCGACCGCCTTGGTGTCGAGTTCGGTCCAGTCGGCCGGATGATGCGGCTGGGTGAGTGCGCGGATGTCGTCTGTGACTGACACGACCGGGATGCTCCTGACTTGTCGGCAAGTTCGGCGGTGGGTTCGTCGCTCGGTTACCACCCTAGAGGCCCAGTACACATGCCGATGACGGAACCCCTGCCGGATTCGGTGAGGTGTCGCCGGGGTGTGTCCATCGGGAACAGTTGTGTATTCACAAGAGAGTTCCCGGAACGATCTTCCGGGTCCCGCCCGAGTATGCGCGCAAGCCGGGGACCAGGCGATACGCCAGTGCTGGAACGGTTTTCACGCCCTGTCCTGGGATGGCGCCGAACTCGAATATCGGATGGCCGGCGCGGACGGGACGAGTGACGTACCCGGCGGCGCGCGGATTCGGCACACACCAGGTGGTGCCGGGGCCTGTCCCGAGTAGGTCTACCATCGTGTGTAGTAGTCGGCCGCGCGGCCCGAGATCTTTCGAGGTCTCGAGGGCCCTGCCGCGCCGGCTGTTCAGTTACCGGATGCACCACCTGCGAGGAGAAACAGTGCGGATTGGGCAACAGCCGGGTGGTGCGCATGGCTCCTCCGGCACGGTGCTGGCCGACCGTGTCACCGGCACCGGTCCGCTGTCGACCCTGGCCCGGCGGGTGCTGGCGTATATCGCGCTGACCAAGCCGCGCGTCATCGAACTACTGCTGGTCGCGACCATCCCGACGATGCTGCTGGCCCATCGCGGCCACGTCGACATCCGGCTGATCCTGGTCACCCTGTTCGGCGGATGGATGGGCGCGGCCAGTGCCAACACGCTGAACTGCGTCGCCGACGCGGATATCGACAAGGTGATGAAGCGGACGTCCAAGCGGCCGCTGGCCCGTGAGGCCGTGTCCACGCGCAACGCGTTCGTTTTCGGCGTGGTGCTGGGGGCGGGGTCGTTCGCGTGGCTGTGGTGGCAGGCGAATCTGCTGTCCGGGGCCCTTGTCGTCGCGACGATCCTGTTCTACGTCTTCGTGTACACCCTCGGCCTCAAGCGCCGGACCTCGCAGAACGTTGTGTGGGGCGGCGCGGCGGGCTGTATGCCGGCCCTGGTCGGCTGGTCCGCGGTGACCGGGACGATCGGCTGGCAGGCGATCGTGCTGTTCCTGGTGATCTTCTTCTGGACGCCGCCGCACACCTGGGCACTGGCTATGCGGTACAAGGAGGACTACCGCGCGGCCGGGGTGCCGATGTTGCCGGTCGTCGCCACCGAGAAGACGGTGACCAGGCAGATCGTCATCTATACCTGGCTGACGGTGCTCGCGACGCTCGCCCTGATCCCGGCGACCGGCGTGGTGTACGCGGCGGTCACGCTGGTGGCCGGGGCGTGGTTCCTACTGATGGCGCATCAGCTGTACGCGGGCGTGCGGCGTGGCGAGTCGGTCAAGCCGCTGCGGTTGTTCCTGCAGTCGAACAACTATCTCGCGATCGTGTTCTGCGGTCTGGCCGTGGACTCTGTGCTGGGCTGGCACACCATCGGCCATATGTGGTTCTGACGGTGCGCGGGCGGAGTTCGGGGCGGCGGCCGTGGCACGACGATCCGGCCTCTCGCTACATTCTCTGGCCCCATTCGTCCGTTACCGGCCGATCGAGGCCACAGAATGTAGTGATAGGCCGGGCTGTCATTCGCGCGTAGTGGCGTGGGACGCGCAGAGTGTGGTGGCCGTGGGCTGATGTTTGGTGGGTTGCGGGCGCGGTGCCGGGTCGGTGGGAGAACCGGCCTATCGCTGCATTCTTCCGCCCCGAAACTCTGGTTTCCGACGATTACGCCCGAAGAATGCAGCGGGAGGCCGGAATCCGCGAGTCCGGTGTAGTGGATCGTTTACACAAGGCTGAGACGGTCGGACAAAAAGCGCGTGGCATTTCTCCAGTCGGCGTTCGCTGTAACGGCCACCGCTTCCTGCAAACGGCCGCGATTACCTGAAAGAGGTCGGCACCGCTGAAGCAGCCGGTGCGTCCCGGGGAGATCGGTGGCTCTGGCGGGATCGCGCTCAGCCGCCCGGACAGGGTTGCAGAGGGAAGCAGGCCGGGCCGTTGGTTTCGGACGGGATGGTGTGGTCGGGGGCGGTGGTGAACGGAGTTGTCGTGGTGGACTGTTCGTTCGAGCCGGGGCCGGGGGCCGGGGTGTTGTTGTGAGTGCTGCTGCTGCCGCCTGTGCACATGGTCGCCAGCAGTAGGACGATGAACAAGAACACCAGCAGGATGAGCGGGACGATGCCGCGGGAACGGCGGCGTTGGCGCTGGGGTGGGGCCGGGCGTTGATCGAACGGTATCGAATACGGCTGTGCTGCGGTCGGATACGGGGTCGAGGGGTCGAATTCCGGTGGTGGTGGCTGGGATACATAGGCTGTCTGGGGGCTGGACGGGGGTTCGCTCGGTGGGAATCCGGGCAGCGGTGCGGCGGGGGCATATTCGCGTCCGGTGGCGGTGCGCGGCCGTGGGGGTTGCGGCGCGCCGGACTGCTGCGCGGTAG
>NZ_JAGPOX010000173.1 GCF_019038435.1 Nocardia alni | reverse complement strand
ACTCACCCGTTCGCCGCTCGTGTACCCCGAAGGGCCTTACCGCTCGACTTGCATGTGTTAAGCACGCCGCCAGCGTTCGTCCTGAGCCAGGATCAAACTCTCCGTTGAAGACTCTCAACAAACCCCAAAGGGCTTATCGGAAGAATTAACCAGAGTCCGAAAACCTTGGCAAAATCAAACGCCAGCAAAAAGTATTTGCTGACAAAAATGTCCGACACCCACACGGGGGTGTAAGCGCCGGAACCAAATAAAACATTTGGCACTGACATTCATCGACACACTATTGAGTTCTCAAAGAACACACGCACTGAAGATCTAGCCGGATTTCACTCCGACCTTCTCTAGAGGCAACTTTTCCAGCCTAACTGCTCTCCATCGCGGAGTCAAGCTCCGGATCTCGATCAGTTGCGCATGCTGTCAGGCGCTCCTCGTCCGACCTCGTTTCCCCTGACCTCTCGGTCCGGGTTGGCGTCCGTGTCGCTCTGACTTGGAATAAGTTACGCGGCGGATAACGGAACGTCAAATCCCCAAGACACCGCGCGTCGGCGCAGGTCAGCCCCCCGGGTTTGAGCCCCGACCGGCCCGAGTCACACGATTGTGACTCAGGTCATGCCGAAGATCAATCCCCATTGCGCCGGATCACCGACAAAAACACCGTTGACCAGCACTATCCCGCACGACGAACGCCGGCGAAGCTCTTCTTTCCGCGCCGCAGCACCAACCACTGTCCGTGCAAGTAGTCGCTCCCGGACGGCGTCCACTCCGGATCCGTGATGCGGCTGTTGTTCACCGACACCCCGTTCTCCCCGACGGCCCTACGCGCGGCGCCACGACTCTCGGACAGTCCGGACTCCACCAGGAGGTCCACGATCGTCGCACCGTCCGCCGCGAGGGCCACCCCCCTCTCGGCCGCGGCCTCGGTGAGCGCGGCCCCCAGCGTCACGGAATCCAGTTCGGTCAGATCACCCCGGCCGAACAGAGCTTGACTGGCCAGCTGAACGGCCTTGGTATTCGCCTCGCCGTGCACCAGCGTGGTCATCTCGGCTGCCAGGCGGCGCTGCGCTTCGCGAGCATGCGGGCGCTCGGCCGTGGCCCGCTCCAGTTCGTCCAGTTCCTCACGGTCCAGGAAGGTGAACCAGCGCAGGTACCGGATGACATCCGCGTCCCCGGTGTTCACGAAGTACTGGTACCAGGCGTACGGGCTGGTCATCTCCGGATCCAGCCACAGGCTGCCGCCGCCGGTGGACTTGCCGAACTTCTTGCCGTCCGCCGAGGTGACCAGCGGCGTGGTCAGCGCGTGCACGGACTCGCCGTCGACGCGCCGGTTCAGCTCGACGCCCGCGATGATGTTGCCCCACTGATCCGAACCGCCGACCTGCAGCGTGCAGCCGTAGTTGCGGCGCAGCTGGAGAAAGTCGTTGGCCTGCAACAACATGTAGCTGAATTCGGTGTAGGACATGCCCTCACCGTCCAGGCGGCGCTTGACCGTCTCGCGGGCGAGCATCACGTTCACCGAGAAGTGCTTGCCGATATCGCGCAGGAAGTCCACCGCCGACAGCCGGCCTGTCCAGTCCATGTTGTTCGCGATCACCGCGCCGGTCGGCGAGTCGTCCAACTCCACGAACCGGGACAGCTGACCGCGGATCCGATCGGCCCACTCGGCCACCGTGTCGGTGGAGTTCATGACCCGTTCCCCGACATCGCGGGGGTCACCGATCAACCCGGTCGCCCCTCCCGCGAGCACGATCGGACGATGACCGGCCTGCTGAAAACGTCGCAGGGTCAGCAGCGGAACCAGATGACCCGCGTGCAGGCTGGCCGCGGTCGGGTCGAAGCCCGCATACAGGGTGATGGGGCCCTTCGCGACGTCACCCCGCAGGGCATCCAGATCCGTGGACTGTGCGATCAGTCCACGCCAGGTCAGTTCATCAATAACGTCGACACTCACGACACCTCCTCGCTAGCGCTCGTCGGCATCGTGCGCGTCGCGCGCTGTATCAACGGTTCACTCGCAAGCTCGCTCACGTCGTCCTATCTTTCCGCACGCATCGCCGCTGCTCACCGGCAGGGGAGACACGGTCATCGGCCGCATCGACGCCGCCGCTTCATTCTGCTGAGGCGTCGGCGCCGGGTCCAGCGATTTACCGGTCCATTCCGGGGAGGCGCACCCTCTAGACCAGGGCATCCTTCAGGGCGCTGAGGTGCACTCGGCTGGCCGCCGCGGCAGCGACCCGGTCACGACGACGCACGGCGTCCAGCAGCACCTCGTGCGCATGATGGTCGGCGCGCTCGTCCCGCAGCGGGCGGATGCGGAGCATATCGACCATGGCGTGCCGCAGCCGCGGCACGAACGCGTCGAACATCCCGGTCAGTACGTCGTTGTGCGCGGCGACGACCACCGTGCGATGGAAGGCCGTATCGGCATCGACCAGATGCTCCAGATCCTCCACACTGCTCGTCTCCGCCCGCGCGGCCAGGGCGCGCCAGATAGCCCGCAGATCCGCCGGGGTGCGGCGAGCGGCGGCCAGCGCGGCGCCCTCGGCCTCGATGGCGATGCGGGCCTCGAGCACGGTGACGATGTCGGCGCGGCGCAGCACCGCGTCCCAGTCCTCCACCACGTCCAGTGCGGTGACGAAAACACCCGCGCCCTGGCGGCTTTCGAGCACACCCCGGCCGGACAGCTCGCGGATCGCCTCGCGCACCGTGGATCGGCCGACACCCAACTGGGCGGCCAGCGTCGTCTCCCCGGGAAGTTTGTGACCGAGCATCCACTCACCGGCGCGGATCCGATTCAGAAGTAGCTCGGCCGCCTGCGCGGCCAACGGATGCCGCTGTACGTGCGCCAAGAATGGACCACCTCTCTACTTGTCTGAGGAGTTGTTTCGCTCTAGTCTAACCGCATGCGATTCGAAGGTCTGCTCCTGCTTCTCCGCCGCAGCGGGGTCTGACCGACCGGCGCCCCGCTCGCGGGGCGCTGGGCTGCGCCGGTCATCCTCCGACGCGAAAGCATCCCCGAACAGATGTCATCTCCCCTGAGTTCATCCACCCCGCCGGCTCACCGTCCCTCGGGTTGGAATCGCCAACACCCGTCGACCATGCCGTCACACCGGTATCGCGATGTATACGAACGGGTTTCGGTTCCTCTCATCGACCGGCGCTGGCCGTCCCAGCGCATCACCGCCGCGCCGCTGTGGGTTCCGGTCGATCTGCGCGACGGCAATCAGGCCCTGGCCGAGCCGATGGATCCGGAACGCAAGCGCGCGTTCTTCGAGCTCATGGTTCGCATGGGCTACAAGGAGATCGAGGTCGGCTACCCGAGCGCCTCGCAGGCCGACTTCGATTTCGTGCGGCTGATCCGCGATGCCGACCTGGCGCCCGAGGACGTCACGATCGTGGTGTTCACCCCGGCCCGGCGCGATCTCATCGAGCGGACCGTGGAATCGGTCGAGGGTATCGCCAACGACGTGGTGATCCACATGTACACCGCGACCGCGCCGATGTGGCGCGAGCATGTGCTGGGCCGCACCCGCGCCGAGGTCGCCGAGATGATCACCGCCGGTGCGCGCGACATCCTCGAGCTGGCCGGGCATCGGGACAATATCCGATTCCAGTTCTCACCCGAGGTTTTCATACTCACCGAGCCGGATTTCGTACTGCAGGTGTGTGATTCGATGACCGAGCTGTGGGATGCCACGCCGCGGCGGCCGGTGATCCTGAATTTGCCCGCGACCGTGGAGGTCGCCACGCCCAACGTGTACGCGGATCAGATCGAGTACATGCACCGGCATCTCGCCCGCCGTGAAGGGGTCATCCTGTCGGTGCATCCGCACAACGACCGCGGTACCGGCATCGCCTGCGCGGAGCTGGCGGTACTCGCCGGGGCGCAGCGCGTCGAGGGCTGTGTATTCGGCAACGGCGAGCGCACGGGCAACGTCGACATCGCCACGCTCGCCCTGAATCTGCATGCCCAGGGCGTCGATCCGATGATCGACTTCTCCGATATCGACGAGATTCGGCGCACGGTCGAGTACTGCACCCGGATGCCCGTCCCCGAACGGCACCCGTACGTCGGGAATCTGGTGTACACCGCGTTCTCCGGGACGCATCAGGACGCGATCCGCAAGGGTTTCGCCGAACACCGCGAGCGCGCCGCGCGGCTCGGCGCCGACGAGCGCGAGATCCCCTGGCAGGTACCGTATCTGCCGATCGACCCGGCCGATGTGGGACGCACCTACGAGGCCGTGATCCGGGTGAACTCGCAGTCCGGCAAGGGCGGCATCGCCTATCTGCTGGAAACCGAATTCGGCCGGACGCTCTCGCCCGCGGCGCAGCGGGAATTCGCCCGCCACGTCCAGGATTACACCGATCGCACGGGCGCGGAGGTCACGGTCGAGATGTTGTGGACGCTGTTCACCGAGTGGTCCGGAGAGAATGCCGCTGTGTCCGAAGGGATCGCGGGATAGCGGTTCACGCGGATTCGGCGACGCGGGGCGCGCGGGGACTGCGGCGGTAGGCCGAGACGGCCGCCGAATCCAGCAGCCACAGCCGCCAAGGGCGATCGGCGGCCAGGCTCACCCCGACCCGGGGGCCGACGCCGATCGCCGCTTCGTCGATGATCTCGTCGCCGAGCTCGAGCCGGATACCCGAGACCGGATCGAACAGGTGAGTTCCATAGTCGTCCAAGGTGATTCCGAGGGCGCTGCCGAGATTGCCAGGCCCCTTGGCGAGATCGGCGTCGGTGCGAGCGGCGGGTCTACGGGCACGGGCGATCTCGTGCCCGGCGATGATCTCGCCGGCCCGCAGCAGCACAGCGCTGGCGATGCCGTCCGGGCCGGTGGTGACGTTCACACAGGTGTGCATGCCGTAGCTGAAGTAGACGTAGAGCACGCCGGGCGGGCCGAACATCACCGCATTGCGCGGGGTGCGACCACGTCCGGAATGCGCGGCGGGATCATGCCACGGACCGGCCGGATCGCCACCGTACGCCTCGACCTCCACGATCCGCATCCCGACCGGCCCGGACCACAGCGTCGCGCCCAGCAGCCGACGAGCAGCCGCCAGGGGTTCGATCGCAAGCTCCTCGGCAGACACAGCACCCTATTGTGCAGCCCGCCGGAGGCGTATCCGCATCGCCCCCGGCGGGCGAGTACCGCGACGGGCGTCAGGGCAGGTCGGCCAGCCATTGGCCGACGCCGTGGTGACCCGAGCATGCTCCGCGACGGTGCTGGGTGAAGCTGTAGTCGCCGTCACGGCACTGTGCCGTCGCTCCCACCGGGACCCCATTGCCGGGCACATGCTCCGGACGCTGAACACAGACGTCATCCACATTCACGTATTCGTCTGCGGTGCAAGCGATAGGCACGGGAGCGGCAACGGCCGACTGAGTACTCATCGGGATGCCGAGACCGACTGCTATCGCAAATATCCAGGGTACGAAGATGATTCGACGAAGCACCCGTCGCGATCCGATATTCATTTGGTGAAACTCCCCACCGCCGTGCAACTTCCGGCCGCAGATCGCGACCGCGCCCTCGACGCTAGCCCGCCACACGGCCGTGCCGGTCGTATCGGTGATCACTGGGGACCTTTGACCACCGACTGCGGGACAAGAGGCACAAACCGGACCGGTACAGCGCCGGCCGCGGAACACCAGGAGATTCCTATTTCTCCCCGTCGGTCCGCAGACCGGCGAGCTTGTCCGGGTTCACCTGAAACCGGATGTACCGGATGCTGCCGTCGAGGATGTCGTAGGTCAGCGCGCCGATCGAGTAGTCGCCGAGCAGTACGAGCAGGCCGAGTTCGCCGTTGATCAGCGTCGGTTCCAGGTGGAGGCCCGCGGACAACGGCTTGGCCATGGTTCCGAACATCCAGCGAGCGACGTGATCCGGGCCGTCCAGAGGGCGGCGGGCCGCGGTGACCTTGCCGCCGCCATCGTTCCAGAGCGTCACATCCGGCGCAGCCGCCGGGCGATCGCATCGGCGGCGTAGGCGGCGGTGGGTATGCCGCTCTGGCAGGTGCCGTGGATCCGGCCCCACGGCTGCCGGACCGCCGCGGCGTCGCCGACGGCGTAGATGTCCGGGTGCGAGATCGCCCGCAGTGTCGGGTCGGTGAGGATCGCACCCTGTTCGTCGGTGGCGATTCCGGATGCGGTGGCCAGTTCGGGGGCACGTACCCCGGCGGTCCAGAGGGTCAGATGTGAGGGCAGTACCTCGCCGGTGGTCAGTTCGATGGCGTCGGGCAGCACCTTTGTCACTCGCACGCCGGTCCTGCGAACGACGCCGAGTCGGTCCATCGCCCGGTTCAGGTATGCGCGCGCCCTGTCGCCCATCATCGCGCCGGGCTCGTCGGTGCTGATCAGGGTCACCACGACGCCCCGATGACGCTCGGCGATCTCGGTGGCCGACTCGATGCCGGTCAAGCCACCACCGACGACGGTGACCGTGGCGGCCGCATCCAAACGCTGTGCGAATCGGTGCGCCGTCCGCGGGGTGTTCAGGGTCCACGCGTGATCGGCCGCACCCGGTACCCGGACGGTGTCGGTGTTGCTGCCCAGGGCGTACACCAGGGTGGCGTAGGACAACACGGTGCCGTCATCGAGGGTGACGCGACGCGCGGCGGGGTCGATGGCCGTCGCGGCGGCTCGCCGGAAATCGACTCCGGTGCCGGTCAGGACGGCCGGGATGCGCAGGTCGGCGAGCTGTTGACCGGTGGCGATCTGGTGCGAACGCAGCCGCTCGGTGAACCGTTCGGACGGATTGACCAGGGTGATGCGCACGGGGAACCGCCGGGTGCGGTGAGCCAGGCGGACGGTAGCCAGCATGCCGGTGTATCCCGTGCCGAGGACGACGATCTGGTGGGTGTTCATCGTGATCTCCCGAAAGTCGGTGGAATCGCTATCGGGCATGAGACAAGTCGGCGCGTGCATCCGTGACGCTCGGAGACATGACGTGGATCACAATCCAGGCAGCCCGCCGCACCCGCGTGATGTGGTGGGAGTCGCAGAGCGGAACAAGACCGGACGAGTCCCGCGTTGTGCGGTGCAGAGACCACGAATCCGAGTGAGGTGTCATGGCCGTTCAGGTCGAGATCTGGACCGATATCAACTGCCCGTTCTGCTACCTGGGTAAGCGCCGGTTCGAGCACGCGCTCGCTGGGTTCGCGCATCGTGACGATGTCCAGGTCGTGCATCGCTCGTTCGAGCTGGATCCGACGCTGCCCACGGACCATACAGGTCCGGTGGTCGCCCATATCGCCGAGAAATACGGCATCAGCGAGGCGCAGGCCGCGGCCAATGAGCGTGGTATCGGGGCGCAAGCCGCCCAGATCGGGCTGCCGTATCAGGTGGCGGGACGCGACTTCGGCAACAGCTTCGACATGCACCGGCTGCTGCACTACGCGTTGGCGCACGGCCGACAGGAGCAACTGCTGGACGCGCTGTACCGGGGCAATTTCGCCGAGGACGCGCCCTTGTTCGGTGATGCCGGGCGACTGGTTCACCTGGCCGTGGAGGCCGGACTCGACGAGGCCGATGTGCGCGCGGTGCTGGCCGATCCCGAGGCGTACGCCGACGCGGTCCGCGCCGATGAGCGCGAGGCGGCCCGGCTGGGCGCGAACGGTGTGCCGTTCTTCGTCTTCGACCGCAAGTACGGCGTGTCCGGCGCGCAGCCGTCCGAGGTGTTCGAACAGGCGCTGGAGCGGGCATGGTCCGATCAGGAGCCCGTCCTGGAGGTGGTCGGCGGCGCCGACGCGTGCGGTCCGGATGGGTGCGCGCTGCCCCAGCGTTGAGCTGCTGGGGACGCCCCGCGGTGAGATCCGCTCGCGATAGCAGTAGTTCAGGCCTGCCGACAACGAAATCAGCTGTCGGCAGGGCGGATCCGATCCGGTGTGTCGCAATCAGCTGTCGCGGCTGATGATTCGCGCGACCACCGACACCGGTGTGGCGTACGAGCTGGTCGCCCCGGCCCGCAGCGCCGCCACATCGTCGGAGACCACCGCACAGAACGCCACGACCAACAGCGTGAGCAGTTGCCCCCACGCGACCCAGACCACACCGATCGGCGCGGTCGCCAGTACCACGATCCCGGCGACCAGCCGGGACCACGGGCGGGCCAGCCTCAGCGCCGCCCGGAACAACGACTGACCGACGAAATACAAAGCTAGGCCGCCGGATAGCGCCAGGGCGGCGGCCCAGGACGCGGGCCGGTTGCCGTGCGCGATGCTCAGGCGGATGCCCGCCGAGGTCAGGATGACCCCGATGAGTAACGGATACAACGCGTATCCGTAGGACAGCACCGCCGGATGCAGCCGCTGTTCGGCCGGCAGCGCCGCCAGCGAATGTTCACCTGCCTCGTCGTCCAAGCCGAAATAGGCCCACCACAGCACGTACGCCAGGCTGAGCCCGATCGCGACCATCGCGACCAGGCCGACAGTGATCGGCTCGCCGGCCAGTCCCGTCCCGATCGCCACCACCGATTCGCCCAGCGCGATGATGATCACCAGCCCGTGCCGCTCGGCGATATGGCTCGGGCGCAGGCCGAAACCCCGGGTGTTGATCACATAGGGCGTGAGCAGCTGCAACCCGAATGCCAATGCCCACAACAGGTATCGCGGCCAGCCGTGGATGATGCCGCCGATCAGCACCAGCAGCGCCGTCGTGCCGTTGGCGGGCGCGATGCGCAGGACCGCGGCGGTCACCGAACCACCGCCGTTGGCGAAGAACAATCCGGTGTGCACGAGATTCACCACGAAATAATAGAGTCCGAAGGCCAGCCCCGACCCCGCGAACGCCCCGGGCACCGCCAGCGCCAGGACGAAAAAGCCGAACATACCGACCAGCAGGCAGCTGCGGCGCAGTGTGCTGTTCGGCGCGACCTCGTTG
This sequence comes from Nocardia alni, assembly GCF_019038435.1. GTDB lineage: Bacteria > Actinomycetota > Actinomycetes > Mycobacteriales > Mycobacteriaceae > Nocardia > Nocardia alni. Next base: position 10,392 of record NZ_JAGPOX010000173.1, on the reverse strand, counting down.
GTGAGATAGACGTAGCCGCTGTACATCCACCAGATCAACCCGAACATCAGCACCACCCGGCCCAGCGAGGGCCAGCCGGGATGTTCGCCGAAGACGTGCGCCAACTGGGTGACCGTGAAGACGAACACCAGGTCGAAGAACAGTTCCAGGGTCGATGCGCGCACCTGCCCGCCCTCGGCCGCAAACTCGACCTCCGCGGCTGATTCGGCCGGCTCGGTCTCGCCCGCCGACTCGGTCTCGGTGGAAGTGTTCACCTCGGGTGATTCGCTGGTCACGGGCAGAGAATAAAGGCGGCATGCGGCTCGTGCGCTACCGGCGCACAGATTCCGCCATTCGCGCTCACACCGGAGCGACACGCCGAGCCAGGACAAGCTCGGGCTTGCGCTGAGGCTGAGCGGAGCGCAGAATTCAACGTACAGTGAATTCAACGCTCGATGAAATAAGAGGGTGGCCCATGACGGCACCGGATTCGTCCCCCGCGATCGAGGTGGAGCACCTGCGGGTGCGCCGCGGCGGGCGTGACGTGCTGCACGATATTTCGCTGACGGTGCCGCGCGGTTGCATCACCGGGCTGCTCGGTCCGTCCGGATGCGGGAAGACGACGCTGATGCGCAGCGTCGTCGGCACGCAGTTGGTCGCGGCGGGCAGCATTCAGGTGCTCGGTGAACCGGCCGGGTCATCGAGACTGCGGGCGCGCGTCGGGTACGTCACGCAGGCGCCGAGCATCTACGACGATCTGACCGCGGCCGAGAATGTCGGATATTTCGCCGCGCTATACGGCCGATCGAGCCAGGATGCCAACGACGCGCTGACCGCGGTCGGGCTGGGCGAGCATGTTCGCCAGCGCGGCAATCAACTCTCGGGCGGCCAGCGGACCCGGGCCTCGCTGGCCTGCGCACTGGTCGCCGATCCGGAACTGCTGGTGCTCGACGAGCCAACGGTCGGTCTGGATCCCGTTCTGCGCGTCGAGCTTTGGCGACAGTTCCACGCGCTGGCCGACCAAGGCCGCACCCTGCTGGTGTCCAGCCACGTGATGGACGAGGCCGAACACTGCGACCAACTGCTGCTCATGCGCGACGGGCACCTGCTCGCCCAGCTCTCCCCCGCCGAACTGCGCGCCGAGACCGGCGAAACCAGTTTGGAGAACGCCTTTCTCGCGCTGATCAAGATGGGACAGCCCTCATGACGACATCTTTCACACCCCCGCTGCGCTGCTACACCGCCACCACCGTGCGAATCCTGCGTCAACTGCGCGCGGACAAACGCACCATCGCGATGCTGCTGCTGGTCCCCACGCTGCTACTGGTGCTCATCTACTTCGTCTATCACGACTCCCCATCGATACCGGGAATGCCGACGATGTTCGATCGGATCGGTATCAGCATGCTCGGCATCCTGCCCTTCATCGTGATGTTCCTGATCACCGCGATCGCCATGCAGCGCGAAAGGACTTCGGGCACACTGGAACGCCTGATGACCACGCCGCTGTCGAAGCCGGATCTGCTCGCCGGATACGGTTCGGCGTTCTCGGTGGCCGCGGCCGCACAGGCCGGATTGGCGTGCCTGATCGCGTTCTGGCTGCTGGACATGAAGGCGGCGGGCAGCGTCTGGCTGGTACTGCTGATCGCGGTGCTCGACGCGGTACTCGGGGTCGCACTCGGTCTGCTGGCAAGCGCGTTCGCGCGCACCGAATTTCAGGCCGTGCAGTTCATGCCGGTGATCGTCGGGCCGCAGTTCTTCCTGTGCGGGCTGCTGGTGCCGCGCGGGCAACTGCCGCAGTGGCTGCAGGTGATCAGCGATGTGCTGCCGCTGAGCTACGCGGTCGAGGCGCTGCAACAGGTTTCGAGCCACACCGGCGCGACCGGACTGATGTGGCGGGATCTGGGCATCGTCGCCGCGTTCGCGGCCGCCGCGCTGGCTCTGGGCGCGGGTACGCTGCGGCGGCGCACGGCGTGACGGCGCGCGACGATCGTACACCGGGCGACAGTGGCACGAACGCGGGCGCCCCGGATAACGGCGACGCGCGCGACAGCAGCGCCCTGCGCACCGGCATCAGCCCTGGCCAACCGGATTCGAGCGAGCAGGTCCACGATGGTCAGGCCGAGGGCACCGGGTCGACGGGCGGGCGCAGCGGTCGGCGTCCGGGGCGCTCCGGAACCCGTGAGGCCATTCTCGAGGCGGCGCGAGACCGGTTCGCGGAGGTCGGATTCGACAAGGCCTCGATCCGCTCCATCGCAGGCGCGGCCGGCGTTGATCCCGCACTGGTACACCACTACTTCGGCACCAAACAGGAATTGCTCACCGCCGCGATGAATCTGCCGATCGACCCGGACGTGATCCGAGCGACCATCGGGGCCGCGCCCCTGGAGCGGATCGGGGAGACCATCGTACGAACGGTCGTGAGTATCTGGGACTCCCCCATCGGCACGTCGGTGATCACCGCGTTCCGCACCATGCTGGACAGCAGCAACGGCGCGCTGGCGCGCAACTTCCTGCTCGACGTCGTGCTCAAAGATATTCAGGTGCGGGTGGATTCGCCGCCGGGGTCGGGCGCCACCCGGGTGACCCTGGCCATCTCGCAGATGGGCGGGCTGCTGATGGCCCGGCACATCGTCGGGCTCGAACCGCTCGCCTCGATGAGCGTCGACGAACTGGCCGCATTGATCGGGCCGACACTACAGCGCTATCTGACCGGGGATCTGGGCTCGAGCGCGGATCCGGGCCGAGGCGCCGACCGCCATCCGAGGCCGACCATGATCCGGGCAGACAGGACCGACCAAGAGAACGGGGAACAGCGGCGTCAGCCCTGAGCGATGTACGCCTCGTGCTCGGCCTCGCTCACCTCGCGGGCCTCATCGATCAGCAGCACCGGGATCCCGTTATCGATCGGATAGGCGCGACGCAGGCGCGGGTTGTAGAGCACACTGTCGCCGTCCTGGGTCCGGACCAGCGATAACGGGCCCTTGTCCTGCGGGCAGGCCAGCAGGCTCAGCAGGGTCGGGTCCAAGGTTTCCTCCGGCATGATCGATAACCTACCGGTCCGTCCCGACCGTTCCGGACGGCACCTCGTCGGGTCCGGCTTCGGCGCCTCCGTGTACTACGTCACCCGATTCGGCCCGAGTGGGTGAGCGGCGGAACGAGAAATGCCTGTGCCCGAAGTAGCTGGCCACCGCGACCAGCCCCATGGCAACCACGGTGGCCGGCCGCTCCGGCAGTCGCAGAACATCGACGGCTACCTGTACCCCGGCCATATTCAGCACCAGCCCACCGGAATTCACCAGGACGAACCGGGCGAAATCGCGCATCACCTGCCCGCGCACCCGAAACACCAGCCGCCGATGCGCGACGAACGCGAACACGATGCACACCGCGTAGGCCAGCGCGACCGCGATCGCCGGCGGCCAGGATCGCCCGAGCACCGTCTCGAAGAACACGGTCATCACCATGCCCAGCAGCGTGTTCGCCACGCCGACCGCCGCGAAGGCCACCTCCTGCCGCCGAATTATCCGCAGCAGGACACCGGGCAGCGCCCGCATCGTCCCGCGCTCCGCAATACTCACGCCGCCTCCGTCGATTCCGAGTATGCCCTGCGGCCACCGAGTATGCCGCGCCGTCGGCTCGCCGGGACGCACCCCTTCATCGCCACAGCGGCCATCGACGATTCCGTGTCGAGGCCAGCTGGATCATCGGACCGCTCGGCCGGTCCCGCGGGTGCCGGGGCCGTCCGTGATTCGGTGGGTCGAGCGACCGGCCGAATCATCGGCTCACCGCGTTGTGCGTACATCCGCGCAACGAATCGATGTATGCGCTCATCGCGTCGCGGTTGCGGGTGAGCAGGTCGACGCGATCGGTCAGGCGGTCGCGCTGGCGTTCGAGCACGGCGATGATTTCCGGTGTGGCGTCGGCGAAATGGATGTCCGCCGGGTCCTGGAGGCAGGGCAGGATCTGCTTGATGATCCGGGTGGGCAGGCCCGCGTCGAGCAGGCCGCGGATGTGCACCACCTGATCGACGAGGCGTTCGTCGTAGTCGCGGTAGCCGTTGGGCGTGCGGGCGACACGGATCAGGCCCTGCTCCTCGTAGTAGCGCAGCAGGCGCGGCGACGTGTCGGCGCGCTCGGCTAATTCCCCGATTCGCATATGTCGTTCCTCACAACGGGTACGGTTGACCTTCACATGTATGTGAAGGTTCGAGCATAGCGGTATGAGTACGGATATCACCCTCTTCGACTACAGCCCCATCACCGATCGCGCGCCGATCCACTGGCCGGACGGCAAGCGGGTCGCCTTCTACGTCGGGCTCAATATCGAGCACTTCTACGTCGATCTGCCCGGCACGGCGACATACGAGGGCACCACGGCACTGACTCCGGACGCGCTCAACTACGGCTGGCGCGACTACGGACCGCGAGTAGGCATCTGGCGAATGATCGAATCGCTGGACCGGTACGGCGTTCGCGCCAGCGCGCTGCTGAATTCCGATGTGGGCCAGCGGTATCCGCAGATCATCGCGGCGGGCAGGGAACGCGGGTGGGCATGGCTGGCGCACGGCAGCAGCAACAGCCATCTGCACACCGGCATGTCGGTCGAGCAGGAACGGATCGCGTTGCGTGACATCGTCACCGACATCGAGAAATTCACCGGGCATCGGCCGCGTGGTTGGATGGGCCCGGGCCTGACCGAAACCTTCGAGACGCCACGGCTGTTGAGCGAACTCGGGGTGGACTACGTCCTGGACTGGACCAACGACGATCAGCCCTATCCGCTGACCGTGCCGGGCATGCTCAGCGTCCCGTACTCGGTGGAGCTCAACGATATCGGCATCTTCGTCAGCAAGGGCCTGACCGGGCCGGACTTCGTCCGGATGGTCAAGGATCAGGTCGATCAGCTCTACGAGGACTCGGCCGACAGCGGCCGGGTGATGCCGCTGGCGCTGCATCCGTTCGTGACCGGTCAGGCGTTCCGCCGCCGGTATCTGGATGAGGCGCTGGATTACGTGACCAATCACCCCGGCGTCTGGGTGACCACGAGCGACGAAATCGCCGAGCACTACCGCGGGACCGTCACGTCCGACTGAGCCGGGCTTCGTCTCGTCGCCGGGCACGCGCGAATTCCCACTGCATGAGCGCGAGCCCGGTCAAGCCCATGGTCGCGGTGAGGGCGCCGATCGTCCAGCCCATCGGCTGCCAGGTCAGCTCGAGTACCGCATGGTGGGTGCCGGACGGGATATCCACGGCCACAAAGGATTTTCCGATGGTGGTGTACGGGATATCCCGCCCGTCGAGCCTGGCGTGATAGCCGGGCCAGGCCAGGCGGGCGAACACCACACGTCCACCGCGTGGAGACGATACCCGAACCACGCTCGAGGTGTCGGTCTCCGTCAACGAGGTCGCGGTTGCCCCGTGGAGGTCGGCGACGCGGCCGTTCACCGCGGAGATCGGACCGTGTACCCGTTCCAGAACCCAGATGTAGCGTTCATGGCCGGGATAGTTCACCCACTTCCACTCCGGCGGTGCGGGATGCGTGCCCGCCCTCGGAAACATGGCCCGCTGCAAGACGACCCGGTCCAGCTTCATCAGATCCGCGAGGGTGCGACCGGTAGTCGGCTCCGGGGTGAACAGGCGACGGAACGCGTCCGGGCAGACACTGGAATCCCAACGCATGCAGAGTATCTGGGCGAACCAGCGCTGGCCGTTGGGCGTGTAGCCGTTGACGTAGTCCAGTTGCAGATCCTTGGCGTAATTGCCGAAGACCAGTGAGCCGTACGCCCCGCCGAGGGTCTTGTCCCGACGTCGCAGCAGCATGCGGTCGCCGATTTGCAGGGTGACGCCGCCGAACTTCGGGAACGCGGCCCTGGCCGCCGAACGGCTCACGGGCAGTTGCCAGTTCATCGGAGTCGGCTGGGCGGCACGCACCTGCCCGTAGGCGATCGGGAACATCGCCGCGATGGTCACCGCCGCCGCGGCCACCGCCCCGCGCACCCGGGCCGACCATACCGCCAGCGCTCCCAGCACGGCGACAGCTGCCGCGGACAGCAGATGCCACAGCGCGTCGTGCGGATCGGCGGAAAAGGTTCGTACCCACAGCACTACGATCAGCACCACCGCGGCGAGTCCGCGCTCGCGCGGCCGGGCGACCGTGCCGAAACGGCCGAGCAGCACGCACACCAGCACCAGCAGGCCCAGTGCCAGCATCGGCAGCACCCGCGCCGGCCAGCGCAGCGGGCCGACGGTGCCGGGCCCGGCGGTCCACATCAGGAATATGACCGCGAACAGCGCCACCGCGCTGAGCTCCCGCCACGCCGCGCGCGCCCGCCCCCAGTCCACGAAGGCGAGGGCCGGGATCAGGAACCAGGCGATATAGGTCATCGGCATCGGCTGGATGTAGCCCCACCACGAGTCGAACGCCGGAAGTGCCGAGGGCAGGCTGGCATTCAGCGATTCCGACCACGGCACCGTCATGAATCGGTCGTTGTTGATCTGCGAGTTGCCACGCCAGGTCACCGTCGCGGACAACATGCTCGGTAGGTAGGTCATCAAACCGGCCAGGCCCGCGCACGCCGAAACCGCCGTCAGCCGCGCGACGGGCCGCCAGCGTTTCCGATAGATCAGCTCGCCCGCGCACACCGCGATGAGCATGAGCGCGGATTCCACTGCGGGAAAGACGTATTCGACCGAGATCGCGAAATAGAGGAATACGAACACGGGGACGGGGCCGTCCAGGAATCCGCTGCCTCGGCTCGCACGTGCCCGGCTGCCGGTGGAATCCGGATCGCCACCTGCCCGCGCGACCTGGTCGTCCGGCCGCGCCGTGGGCCCGCTTCCATGCGAAACATGATCGCCGGCCACTCGAACAGGCCGACCGCTCGCGTCCATGTCATGGTCACCGGCCCGCATATACCGAACCGCCGACGCCCAGGCATGCACGAGCCAGGCCGTACCGGTCAGCGAGGTCACCCAGCTGGCCTCGTCGAAGAACAGGAACCACCCCGTCAGCGGGAAGGCGATGCCCGCGACAGCCGCCCACTCGGGACGGGCGCGGTAGACCGAGCACACCCGATACACTCCGGTCGCTGCGATGATCGAGAAGATCAGCTTCACGACCGTGGCCAGCACCGCGAGATTGTCCACCGAGGGCGCGATCAGATCGACCAGCAGTTGCGGCGGGTTCAACAGGCCCGCCTCCTCCATAGTGTAGTTGCCGGACATCCACTGATCCGGCCGCAACAGCGGGAGATGACCCGCGCGCAGGGTGCGACCCACCATTACCCAGAGCGGGGTGTATTGGGATTCGGTGTCGTCGCTGTAGAAATGCCGAGGGTTCGCCAGAAGCACCGATATATATCCGGCAATGACCCCGAGTACGGTGATCCGCGCCCAGAGACGGACGGACCGCCGCCGCCGGTCGGCCTGCGAATCCGCTCCGGGGACCATGCCCGGCTCCCCCTCGGAGGCGCCGGGCTGTGCAGCCGTTTCGAGCCCCCTGAGCGGCGGTATCGACACTGTGCTGTGCGCCACGAGTGAGCAACACTACAGGGCCTTTCAGCCGCGATGCGAAACCCCTGGACACTGCCGGACTTGCGCGGATTTTCGATTGCCGCATGAATGCTGTGAGCGGTGCTAAAGTGCTGTGCGATTCAGGCTCAGCACCGACGCGAGTTTCCGGCGCGTACCGTCACCGAAAGTCGAAGAGGCTGATGTCGATTCCCGCATGCCCAGCAACACCACAATCCGCACGGCCTCGCGAGGTTCAGGCGGTCTCGGTCGTCGTGCCCGTGTATCGCGGCGAGCAGACCATCGCCGGACTCGTGGCCGAGTTGTACGCGCTGTCCCGGCCCACCCGCACGCCGGGCGGCGCGCATTTCGTCGTCGAGGAGATCGTCCTCGTGCACGACAGCGGGCCCGACCGTTCCGATGTGGTGCTGCGGCAACTCGATCGACAATACGAACAGGTGCGGGTGGTGTGGTTGAGCCGCAACTTCGGTCAGGACGCGGCCACCATCGCGGGGATGGCCGCCGCGCGCGCCGACTGGATCATCACCATGGACGAGGACGGGCAGCACGATCCCGGCTGTATCGGCACATTCCTGGACACCGCGCTGACCGAACGCGCCGACCTGGTCTATTCCAAACCCACCAACACCAGACCACACGGCCTGCTGCGCAATATCACCTCACGCGGCGCGAAGATCGTGCTCGCCACGGTTTTCGCCTTCCCCGATTCGACCCGGTTCGAGAGCTTCCGGCTGATCCGCGCGGATATCGGCCGGCAGCTGGCGCGAGTCGCCTCGGCAGGGGTGTACCTGGACGTGGCGCTGACCTGGGTGGTCGGCAATTCCGCGCAGGCGCCGGTGACGCTGCGGGCCGAAGGTCGCGAGGAGTCGGGGTACAGCTATCGACGGCTGTTCTCGTTGTTCTGGAAGATGGTGTTGTGCAGCGGAACTCGCGGCCTGCGACTGGTGAGCCTGCTCGGGGCCGGCCTGGCGGGCGGTGGTCTGGTGTACGCGGTGACCGTCGTGGGGCAGACACTGTTCGGAGAGGGCGACAACCCGACCGGGTGGGCGTCGACAATCGTTGTCCTGCTGCTGGTTTCGGGGGCGATCCTATTCTCGCTCGGGCTGATCGCGGAATACCTGGGCGTGGCTTTGCATGTGCTGGTGGGCAAGCCGCTGTATCTGACCGTGGAGTCGCCCACGCCCCGGACACAGGTCGACCTGGATGGCACCGAGCCGGCACGCGAACGAATCATGGCGGCGTCCGGCGTTGCCGCTGCCAAGCGCCGCCCGGCCGTGACGACGCACAGCGCGGTGGTCGCGCTCTCGGACGATCCGATTGTCACCCAATCCGATTCATCGGCGCTGTCACCGGTCGTAGCGGGCGGGAGGCTCCCGGGTGCCGACTGAGACCACCAGCGCCCCCGTCACCGCTGAGCGTGTCATCTTCAGTCGCCCCTACCGCGCGACACGGGAGCTGAGCAACCTCGAGGCGGTGCTGACCTCGGACCACAGCCACGGGGATGGACCGTTCACCATGGCGGCGACCGCGAAACTGCGGCGGATCACCGGTGCGCGGCACGCGCTGCTGACCACCTCGTGCACACACGCGCTGGACATGGCGGGGCTACTGCTCGACCTCGGGCCGGACGACGAGGTGATCGTCCCGAGCTTCGCCTTCACCTCGACCGCGACCGCGATAGCGCTGCGCGGGACCACCTGCGTGTTCGCCGATATCGATGAGCGCGGCAACCTGGATCCGGATTCGGTGCGGGCGGCCATCACTCGGCGCACCCGCGCGGTCGTGGTGATCCACTACGGCGGCGTCGCCGCGGATATGGACCGGTTGCTGGCCCTCGCCGACGCCCACGGCCTGGCGATCATCGAGGACACCGCGCACGGGTTGGGCGGCAGCTGGCGCGGCAGACAGCTGGGCACCATCGGCACGATCGGCGCGCTCAGCTTCCACGACACCAAGAACGTGCACTGCGGCGAGGGCGGGGCGATCCTGCTCGGCGACGACATCCTGATGGCTCGTGCGGAGATCATCCGGGAGAAGGGCACCGATCGGGCACGGTTCCTGCGCGGCGCGGTGGACAAATACTCCTGGCAGGACATCGGTTCGAGCTATCTGCCCAGCGAACTGAACGCCGCGGTGCTCGACGCCCAGCTCGCCGAATTCGACGCGATCCAGGCCGGCAGGTTCCGGGTGTGGCGCACCTACGCCGCCGCCCTCCCGGACTGGGCCGCCCGCAACGACGTTCGCCTCATGCGGGTGCCCGCCGACCGCGAGCACACCGCCCACCTCTACTATCTGCGCACCCCGACCGAGCAGCACCGCGACAGTCTCATCGATCATCTACGCGCACAAGGAATCTCGGCCCCATTTCACTACGTCCCCCTCGACTCCAGCCCCGCCGGACTGAAACTCGGCCGCACACCCAACCCTTGCACGCGCACCGCCGAATTCTCCGCCACCCTGCTGCGCCTGCCCCTGTGGCCCGGCCTGTCCGACGAGCAGGTGAACCGAGTCGTCGACGCGGTCACGGGGTTCCGCGTCTGACAGTCCCCCTGGTCTGGATCTTCTCCAAGGGAGAGAACCGGCCTCCCGCTACATTTTCCGGCCAGATTCAGCGGAAACCGGAGTTTCGAACCGACAAAATGCAGCACCAGGCCGGGCCGCCCCTCGCGCCCGGCCATGTCTCGTGACTTCGTCGGGTGAAAGCGTGGCAGCCGACCGGTACAGCCCTGTGCCGGGACCTGACGCGAGGGCGTGGGTTCAGGCCAGGAGTTCGGAAAGGGTTGCGTCGGTTAGGGGTTCGTAAGCTTCGGTGGCCGGGTTGTGGAACCACACCGTGGGGCCGGGGGCCAGTCGGAAGGCGGCGTGGGCGGCGCGGGTGGAG
>NZ_JAGPOX010000172.1 GCF_019038435.1 Nocardia alni | reverse complement strand
CGTTAAAGAGGACCGTACTCCTGCTGAACTGGTCTGCTGCCCGGTGCCACGCCGAGTAGGCTGGCCCGCGAGCCATGATCGGTACCGCAAAAGTCCCTCACCGGGTGTATTCGCTACATGATTGCCATCGAAAGTGAGCCGAGCATGCAGAGTGTGAACAGTAAGCGTTTTCCGAGCGTGGTCGTCACCAGCTTGGCGGCGACCACATCGATCGCCGGTGATGTGGACTCCACCTGGAAGGGGTTGCTCAACGGCGAGAGCGGTATCGATGTGCTGGACGACGAATTCGTCGACCAGTTCGAACTTCCGGTGCGCATCGGCGGGCATTTGAAAGTGAAACCGGACGATTCTCTCTCGGTCGAAGAGATTCGCCGGCTGTCCTATGTCGAACGGATGGCGCTGGTGCTGGGCCGCGAGGTGTGGCGCAACGCGGGAAATCCCCGGGTCGACCCGAATCGGCTCGGAGTGTCGATGGGTACCGGCATGGGTGGCGCGGAGATCTACATCGACATGACCAACAAGTTGCAACGCGGCGGGTACCGCAAGGTCAAGCCGCTGGCCATCCAGCAGATCATGCCGAACGGCTCCGCCGCGGTCATCAGCCTGGAGATCGGCGCCAAAGCCGGTGTCACAACGGTTGTTTCGGCCTGTTCGTCCGGTTCAGAGGCGATCGCCAACGCCTGGAAGATGATCGTCATGGGCGATGCGGACATGGTCGTCACCGGCGGCGTCGAGGGCTCCATCCAGGCGGTCCCGATCGCCGCGTTCAGCATGATGCGCGCCATGAGCATGCGCAACGACGACCCCAAACGCGCCTCGCGCCCGTTCGACAAGGACCGTGACGGGTTCGTCTTCGGCGAGGCCGGCGCGATGATGGTGCTGGAGACCGAGGAGCACGCCAAGGCCCGCGGCGCCACCATCCACGCGCGCCTGCTGGGCGCCGGCGTCACCTCCGACGGATTCCATCTGGTGGCGCCCGATCTCGAGGGCAAGGGCGCGGCGCGCGCCATCAAGCGGGCCATCGAGACCGCGGGCCTGTCGAAAGACGATGTGACGCATGTGAATGCGCACGCCACGGCCACGCCGATCGGCGACACATCCGAGGCACTGGCGATCAATGCCGCGATCGGGAACCATCCGTCGGTCTATGCTCCCAAGTCTGCGCTGGGGCATTCGATCGGCGCGGTCGGCGCGCTCGAGGCGGTGCTCACGGTGCTCAGCATCCGCGACGGCATCGTGCCGCCGACGCTCAATCTCGACAACAAGGATCCGGAGATCGACCTGGATGTCGTGACCGGACAGGCCCGCACCGGCACCATCGACTACGCGATCAAGAACTCGTTCGGCTTCGGCGGACACAACGTCTCGCTGGCATTCGGCCGATACTGAGCGAGCACGCCCGGCGTGCCTGCTACTGTTCGGGCTCCGGTGTCGATCTTTGTTCGGTGTCATCGCGCGTCCACGGTGGCGCGCGTGAAAAAGGATAGGGAATGATCGGCGAGACCTTTGATGACTATCTGGATGAACAGGGCAATATCAAGATTCGCGGCGATTCGACCATGCTCGACTTCGTCGACATGCATACCGCGGCGAACGGGGACGAGCTCGCTTATCGCTACATCGACTACTCGCGCGAGCGTGACGGCGAGTATCTAGAGCTGACCTGGCGTCAGTTCGGTGTGCGCCTGCGTGCGGTGGCCGCGCGGCTACAGCAGGTGACCAAGCCGATGGACCGGGTGGCGATCCTGGCCCCGCAGGGGCTGGACTATGTCGTGGCGATGTTCGCCGCGGTGTACGCGGGCAATATCGGTGTGCCGCTGTTCGATCCGGAGGAGCTGGGCCACAACGATCGTGTGCGTGCGATCCTGGGCGACTGCCGGCCCGCGGCGATCCTGACCGCGGGTTCGACCGCGGCCCGGGTGCGCGAGATCTTCCGGGACCTGCCCGCGTCGCAGCGCCCCCGCATCATCGCGGTGGACGCGATCCCGGACAGCGTCGGTGAGAGCTGGGTGCGCCCGGACATCAGCATCGACAGCGTCGCCTACCTGCAGTACACCTCGGGTTCCACGCGTGTGCCCGCCGGTGTCGAGATCACCCATCGCGCAGTGGGAACCAACCTGCTGCAGATGATCGACTCGATCGGCATCGGCTGGAACGCGCGCGGGGTCACGTGGTTGCCGATGTTCCACGATATGGGCCTGCTGTGTGTGATCCTGCCGGCGATCGGCGGCAAGTTCATCACGATCATGTCGCCCAGCGCGTTCGTGCGGCGGCCGTATCGCTGGATCAAGGAGCTGGCCGCGATCTCGGACGGCGCGTCGACATATGCCGCCGCACCGAATTTCGCGTACGAGCACGCGGCCGTGCGCGGTCTGCCCAAGCCGGGCGAGGATCTGGACCTGTCCAATGTGATCGGTCTGATCAACGGCAGCGAGCCGGTATCGGTGACTTCGATGCAGAAGTTCAACGAGGCGTTCACCCCGTACGGCCTGCCCAAGACCGCGATGAAGCCCTGCTACGGCATGGCGGAGGCGACGCTGTTCGTCTCGGCGACCAAACGCGAGGACGAGGCCAAGGTCGTGTACGTGGACCGCGCCGCACTCAATGCCGGGCACATGGTTGCGGTGGATCAGAACGCGGACAACGCGGTGGCGCAGGTGTCCTGCGGACATGTGGCGCTGTCGCAGTGGGCGGTGATCGTCGATCCCGAGACCGGCGACGAACTGCCCGACGGCGAGGTCGGCGAGATCTGGTTGCACGGCAACAATATGGGTATCGGGTACTGGGGCCGGGACAAGGAGAGCGAGGACACCTTCCGTAACCGCCTCACCTCCCGGCGGCCGGACAGTCACGCCGAAGGCACTGCGCCGGAAGCGGATTGGATGCGTACCGGTGATTTCGGCGCCTATTTCGAGAAGGAGCTGTACATCATCGGCCGGGTCAAGGACCTGGTGATCGTGGACGGCCGCAACCACTATCCGCAGGATCTCGAGCTCTCCGCGCAGGAGGCCTCGAGTGCGCTGCGGCCCGGGTTCGTCGCGGCATTCTCGTTGACGCCCAACGAGATCCCGCAGGCGATGCTGGACACCGGCGTGTCCGCCGGCTCCGAACAGTTGGTCATCGTCGCCGAACGGGGCACGGGCGCGGCGAAACTGGATCCCGAGCCGATCGCCGAGGCGGTGCGCGCGGAAATCGCGCAGCGCCACGGGGTGGCCGTGCGGGATCTGCTGCTGGTCCCGGCGGGGTCGATTCCGCGCACGTCCAGCGGGAAGATCGCGCGGCGCAGGTGTAAGGCGGCATATCTCGAGGGGAGGCTGCGCGGCGGGCATCGCCAGCAGGAATTCCCCGACGCCGAGCAGGAATAAGGCTCGGATTTCATCGTTTCCGCGTGTTGCCGACGGGAATCCGCTCGGGCAGGGTGGATTCCCGTCGGCAACACAACAGGATCGGCAAGGACATCCGGCCGTCCGGCGGGCACGGAGTTGTCCGGTGGTTGTCCTCGCGTGGCGCGACCGAGTCCGGCTACGGTTGGGTTACGCCAGGGAGTGAACTTCGTCAGGCATGTGGTATTCGGTTGTGTTCTACGGACAAGGGGGCTTGTCGTGGAGTACTCGATCGCGGATCTTGTTGCGGTGACGTCGCATTCGGCACCCAATCGGCCGTTGTCGCTGGAGCGCGCGCACCGGGTGATGCAGGTGCACGCCGGATGTTCGACGGAGGATTGCCGACACAAGCGAGCCGCCTACGAGACGTTGGTCAACGCCGGGCATCTGGTACCCGACAGCTCGCGGAGTCATCCCGAGGGGAGATTCTTCCTGCGTCGCGTGCCGCGGCGCGACGCGCGCCCGAGCGAGCCGACCGGCTGAATTCGCCTACCCCGCGCACTCCGCCGGTCCGCTACTCCTCAGTTCCAGTCACCCCAGATCGGCGGGGGAGCCAGGATGTGGCAGCCGTAGCGCGACAGTATGTCGGGATCGTCTCGGCCCGTATCGGTTTGGAAGTAGCCCTCGAGTGTGCCGGGGGTTGCGCCCAGGATGATCTCGCTGTGCGCGGTGATGGTTTGGAAGGTGTGCGCGACGCCCCGGGGTGCGTAGACGAACGCTCCCCGTGCCGCCTCGGAGACCTCGCATTCGCGCAGGGCCTCGCCGCCGATCCAGAACCGCACCCGTCCGTACAGGACGATCCAGAACTCGTCCTCGTGTGTGTGGCTGTGCAGCGGTGGCGCGTCCTGTGGACTGATGGTCGCGCGCACGACGGACAGTTGGCCCGAGCTTTCTCGTTCGGACAGCACCTGTTCGACGATCTGCGCCACCGCGCCACCGCCGCACTTGTATTCCGGCTGGCTCCACGGTCTGCGGACACCACCACCGATGCCGACGTATGTCATTCTCGACTCCTCTCGGATACGGCGCGCTCGACATGGGAGGCGAGGCGTCCGGGCGCCGCACGGAACCGAGGAAGAAAGGTCTGATTTCGCTACGCTGCGATGACATGGGCGGCGTACAGGCGGATCGTCGACCGTGTGGTCGCGGACACACTGCCGTATCTGTCTCGATTGTGCGCGCTGTGCTCGCTGTGCGCACGTGTTTGGCGTCTGTGGGACACATCCAGGGGGATCGATCTGTCGTGCATCGTGCGATTCGGCGGCGATGCCCTGCGCAGCACATGTCCGCCCGATGTCCGGACGCCGTCCGGCCCATGTCGATGGGCGATCTGTGGCAGACTTTGGACCGGCATGATGCGGCCGCTCGACGACCGTGTGCGGAAGGGTTTGCGGGAGTTGGGATGGCTGGAATGGCTGGGACTTCGATGGAGCTGAGCACCATCGAGCGCCAAGTGGCCGAGTACAGGCGGGCCGCCACACACGAGCGCACGCCCGAGGCTGAACTGCGGCTGGCCGATTCGCTGTGCGATGCCGCTCGCGCCTTGATCGCCACCAAGAAAGAAGGCCGCGATCGGTCCGCGGCCGCGCTGGAACCGGCGCAGGAGGCGGTGCTGATCCGTCTGCGCTGGATGACCCGCGGACATGTCACCGCGCAGTTCGCCGGACAGGTGACCGAGGCGCTGCGGCTGTTCGAGGAGGCCGCCCGTACCATCGGCCATCGCGAACTGGCCACCTCCACCATCCGCCAGGCATGCGACGCGTATCACCATGTGGCACAGCGCTATCCGGCTGCGGCAGGGGTCTGTGCCGACGGGTTGTCCAAGTGTGGGGTGTGGCTGTGCCGCCTGGATCCCGATACGGCCGTCGAGGCCAGCACCGAGGCGGTGCGCATCCGGGCGGGTCTGTTCGGGGCCGCTCCGGATCAGGCCAGTCGCTATCTGGCCAGCCTGAACATGCTGCTGCGCACGCTGATGATCGGCCGCCCGCGCAAGCAGGCGCTCGCGATGTACCGCGAGCGGTACTCGACCTGGACCACAGCGCAGATGACCACGCGGCTGCGCGAGATGCGCATCTCCGATCTGGACTTCACCGGCAAAACCATTGCCGCGCTGAACAAATTGGAATGCCAGACGCTCGAGCGCGCGGGTTACCTGACCCAGCAGCAGATCCTGTATCAAACCGCGGGTGACCTGTCCACGATCGAGGAGATCAACTGGAAGCTGGGCCTGGTCGGGCTCAAACCACTGGCCGCCGGTGCGCTTCCGGACCTGCCCTCCAAGCCGGTGGAGATCGCCACTTCGTTCGGCGCGATCGGTGTGCGCTGCTCGAGCCCCGACGCGATGGCGCTGGTGCGCGAGGCCGTCATCGCCGCCTATGCCGTCGATGGGGCCGAGCAGGTCCCGAGCAGCGTCTCCTTCCAGGGGGTACACGAAACCCATTGGCATATCCGTGATCCCGAGCTGAATGTCAGCGGGATCCTCGGTGACGACGTCGTCCTGGTGCAGCGCGCCGGCGGCAGTTGGATCACGGTGGCGAGCCTGTGCTCGGAACTCACCCCGTGCGGTGAGAGTCCGCTGGCCCTGCGGCTGTCGCAGCGCTGGCCGGTGATCTCGGTGAACACCTTCGAGCATATGGCCTACGAATTGTGCTGGTACGCCGACGGAGTGGCCACCCAGTACGCCGCGCTGGGGCGACCCGCGGGTCAGCCCGCGCTGGACAAGCCGCTGGCCCCGTTGGACTTCGGCGCCCTGGCCGACTATGGCGCGGACTACGCCTCGGAGACGCAGGTCCGCGCGTCCTTCGGCAATACCGCGATGTTCTCCAAGCTGACCAACCTGCCCGCCAGCGGAATTCGCCAGGCTGGTCAGGATCGCCCGTTGGCGGATTACGGAGACCAGGTGCTGTACTTCCGGGCCTCGGGAGCCCAGAACAACGGTCGCGCCAGGAGCCGCCGCGCGGCAGACGATCTTGTGGCGAGTGATCCTCAGCCGGATAATAATGCGGTGGATGATGTGAAGGACCCGGACTGAGATGTCCGATCCCGCTGTGCCCTTCGGGGAAAGCTCTGAAGCGGAAGTGGCGCCACCGCTGCGCTGGGAATACGGCGGCCGTGTCTACGTCGTGTGGAGGGTGACCGACGACGGCAACGGCTCGGGCTGGGAACTCGAAGATGTGGGCCCCGCACCCGGGCGCGGAATCGTGCTGGAAATCTTCACCGCCGACGCCGACGGCGAATTCGCCGTCACCGCGTTCACCGACCGGCCGCTGCCCTTCGCCCTGGTTCGCCGATTCGTCAGCGAGGCCGCACGGGAGATCGCCGCACGATAGACGGGGTCCGTACCGTGTGATCATGGTCTCCTCGTGTCACCGGCCGGACCTGCTCCCATTCCAGGGGATGACCGGCCGGGGACAGCGGAATGGCAGGGCTACGCACGTGCGCTGGGATATCGAACGGGTGTCTACTGGATCCCGGGCGGGCTGTGTCCGGGATTACATCCGTGCGCCGTGGCGTTCGACCACTGGAGTGGGCAACTGACCAGAATCGCAACCGTTTCGTGTTGGTCGAACGTTCATCCGGGGATTCTGTGTCGCCGAATGACTGTTGTCGATCGCTGCGGGCGAGGTCATTGATGCCATAGGCATGGCCGATGAGGTGCGTGAACGATGGATTCTCCCCGTCCGTGGGATGTCTGGGGCGCCATTCGAGCAGGTCAGGGGAAAGGTGGTGGTGTGTGACGGAAATGATTTGCGCTGGGGTGCCTGGGCGTATGTATAGTTGGCAATGACAACTAGTTGTATGCGCTAACCAAAGTCTGTTGAACGGGAGAAGGTGAATCCCCATGACCTCAGTCGGCCTCGAACCCGCGCGCACCGTCGCCGCGGCGTCCGATGGTTCGAGCACCGAGGACGACGCCGATCGTCTCGGTGCCCAGCTGATCCGGTTCATGCGGGCAATGAGTCGGTCGAAGACGCAGCTGGCCAAGCAGGGTCCCGATGGGCTCGACAAGCTCGCCTTCGCAGTGCTGTTCTGCCTGGTCCATGACGGCCCACAGCGAACAGGCAAGGTGGCCGAACTTCTCCACGCCGAAACCTCCACGATCAGCAGGCAAACCAGATCTCTTGTGGCACATGGCATGGTCGAGCGCCGGGCGGATCCCGTCGACGGCCGTGCCTGCGTTCTCGCCGCCACCGAGGACGGAGTGCGGGTGTTCGAGGAAACCCGCCGCCAACGCAATCTCTGGTTGGCGGGCATTCTGGCCGACTGGTCCGAACCGGACCGCTCTGCCCTGATCGCCCTGCTCGACCGGCTCAATGCCGAGATCGAGACGACCCCGACCCTGTGTACCGCCGAATCGAAATAGGGCTTAGACAAATGACGACTTCGACCACCCAGGCACCGGCGGCAGCGCCGGTTCTGGATGCAGGTGCGCGGCCACAGCTGTCGCACCGGCAGATCCTGACAATTCTGTCGGGTCTGCTACTGGGTATGTTCCTGGCCGCACTCGATCAGAACATCGTGAGCGTGGCGATCGTGCGGATCGCCAATGATCTGCACGGATTCGACCAGCAGGCATGGGCCACCACCGCCTACCTGATCACCGCTACGATCAGCACCCCGCTGTACGGCAAGCTCGCCGACATCTACGGGCGCAAACCCTTCTTCCTCGCCGCGATCACGATCTTCGTCATCGGCTCGGCGGCGTGTACGTTCTCCACCTCGATGTACGAACTGGCGGGCTTCCGCGCCTTCCAGGGCCTGGGCGCCGGCGGTCTGATGTCGCTGGCGATGACCATCATCGGCGATATCGTGCCGCCGCGTGAACGAGTCCGGTATCAGGGCTACTTCATGATGGTGTTCGGCATCTCGACGGTGGCCGGGCCGGTGCTCGGCGGCTGGTTCTCCGGCTACGACCACCTGGGCGGCATCTCCGGATGGCGCTGGGTGTTCCTGGTGAACGTGCCGATCGGCATCATCGCGCTGGGCGTGGTGGCCCGAGTGCTCAACACGCCACATCAACGGCAGAATCACAAGGTCGACTGGTGGGGCGCGGTGGCATTGACGATATGCGTGGTGCCACTGCTGATCGTCGCCGAACAGGGCCGCACCTGGGGCTGGGGCGTCAACAAGTCCATCATCTGCTACGCCATCGGCGCCATCGGGCTGATCCTGTTCATCTTCATCGAATACCTGATGAGCGATGCGGCGCTGATCCCGTTGCGGCTGTTCAAGAACTCGACGTTCAGCATCGTCATCGCGGGTGGTGCCATCGTCGGTATCGCGATGTTCGGCGGTATGAGCATGATCCCGCTGTACTGGCAGGTGGTGCGCGGCTACTCACCGACCAAGGCGGGTCTGTTGATGCTGCCCATGGTCCTGGGTCTGATGGTCGGCTCGCTCATATCCGGCCAGATCACCCGGCATACCGGCCGCTACAAATACCTGCCGGTGGTGGGCACCTTCTTCGTGGCGATCGGCATGGTGCTGTACAGCACGGTGCACTACGACACCTCGATCTGGGAGCCGCTGGTGTTCAGTGCCATCGTCGGCTTCGGCCTCGGTGGCTGTATGCAGACTCTGATCATCGCGGCGCAGAACGCTGGACCGCGCAGTGATATGGGCGTGTCG
This sequence comes from Nocardia alni, assembly GCF_019038435.1. Taxonomy (GTDB): domain Bacteria; phylum Actinomycetota; class Actinomycetes; order Mycobacteriales; family Mycobacteriaceae; genus Nocardia; species Nocardia alni. Next base: position 10,355 of record NZ_JAGPOX010000172.1, on the reverse strand, counting down.
ACCGCGTCGGCGACCTTCTTCCGGCAGATGGGCGGCACCCTGGGCGTCGCGGTCTTCCTGACCATCCTGTTCAACCTGCTGCCGCACAAGATCATGGACGCCTTCGGCGGACATCTGCCGGCCGGATTCGCCGCCTCCAAGCTGGGCGATATCCAGAGCAACACCAGCGGCATCGCCAACCTGCCGGCCATGGTGAAGGATCCGATCCTGATCGGCTTCACCAACTCCCTGCACGGGGTGTTCTACTCCGCCGCCGGGGTCGCGCTGCTGGCCTGCATCGTGTTGCTGTTCATGAAGGAGATCCCGCTGCAGGATCCGGCCGCCGCCATGCAGAACGCGGCGGTGGAGGGTGCGCCGGTCGACGTGCCCATCGACACGTGGGAGGAAAGTCAGGTCTGGGAGGGCGCCGCGCAGGTGCTCAGCGAACCAGAGCCGGTGCTGGCCGGTGCGGTCGCGGGCAGGCATGCCGTGATCGAACGCAACGGCAACGGTCACGCGGCGCAAACGAATGGAACGGCGGTATCACAGATGGCCATCATGAGCTCATCGGCGGGAATCACCTCGTCCAACGGCGGGGCTCGCACGATCGGGGGCCGGGTCAGACGCGAGGACGGACGGCCGGTGGCCGGTGTCGCGCTCACGCTGATCGACACGCGTGGACACCAGGTCTCGCGGGCGACCGGCGACTCCGACGGCGGGTACACCATCGGTGCGCCGACGGCCGGCAGCTACGTGCTGATCGTCTCGGCGGGCGGGCACCAGCCCGCGGCGGTGAACGTCACCGTCGGCGAGCGGCCGCAGTCGCTGGACGTGTCGCTGGTGGGCTCGGGTGAGCTGTCCGGTGTGGTGCGCACGGCCGGCCGCGGCGAGCCGATCCCGGCCGCGACGATCACGCTCACCGATATGCGTGGCGAGGTCGTCGGGGCGGCGGTCACCGCCCAGGATGGTCTGTACACCTGCCACGGCGTGGTGTCCGGGATCTACACCCTGGTCGCGGTCGCCGATCACATGCGCCCGGCGGCGCTCACGCTGAGCGTGCCCGAGAGCGGGCTGCTGCGGCACGACGTCGAGCTCTCACCGATGACGGTGCTGTCCGGTGCGGCGTGGGCCCACGGCCGCGCGGTGCCCGATGCGCAGGTCACGGTTTTGGATGCGGGCGGCACCCCGGTCGCCAGCACCCGCACGGACGAAGACGGTCAGTACGTGGTGTCCGATCTGCCCGAGGGCGACTACACCGTGGTCGCCAGCGGCTACCCGCCGGTGACCAGCCAGGTTACCGTCGAGGGTGGACAGATCAGCCACGACGTGCGCCTGGGATACGAGGAGGCGGCTAACCAGCTATGAGTGGCTTGACGGCACGAATTCACACGATCGAGGGCTGGCCGGTACCGGATGCGGTACTGACGGTGACCGATCTGACCGGGCGGCAGCTCGCCCGGGCGGTCGTCGACGCGACCGGTGTCGCGAACACCGAGCCGCTGCCCGCGGGTGTGTGCACCGCGATCATCACCGCGCCCGGGTTCGCGCCCGTGGCACAGGTGGCCCGGGTCGGCGCCGATGGATCGGGCCGTCTCGGGGATGTAGTCCTGGCGTCCGAGGCGGGTTCCAACCCGATCCCGCCGCCGGGGCCCTGGACCATCGATCCGGTGCACTCCACGGTCATCGCGACCGCGCGGCATCTGGGCATCGCGAGCATCAAGGCTCGCTTCGCCGAGGTGAGCGGGCGGCTGAACATCTCCGAAAGCCTGGACAAGTCGACGGGTTATGCCGAGATCAAGGCCGCGAGCATCGATACCGGCATCGGCATGCGCGACGACCACTTGCGTTCGGCGGATTTCCTGGACGTCGAGACGTATCCGGTGATCTCGTTCAGCGGCAGCGGGTTCCGTCGCACCGGCGGTGACACGCTGGTGATGCCGGGCGAGCTGCACCTGCATGGTCAGGTCCGCCCGATCGAGCTGGATGTCACCTACGGCGGCTTCGGCCCCGACCCGTGGGGCGGTGTGCGCGCGGCATTCCACGGCGAAATCCAGTTGCACCGCAATGATTTCGCGATCGACTACAACGCCATGGTGCGCGCCGGCATCGCCGCCGTCGGCACCGCGGTGAAGATCGATCTCGATATCGAGCTGGTACAAGGCGAGCAGTTGCCGCAGATGTAGTCGGCTCGTCGCGAGGGCCGCCCCGATTCGGTGAGGGATCGGGGCGGCCCTTTTTGTCATTTCCGCACCGCTGTGCTCGGTGACGGCATTGCGCTGAAGGGGGAGACACTGATGATCGGCTGAAGATGGGCGTGCTTGTCTTCATTCTCAGCGGCTCGTGCGATTCCATGATGGTGCGGGTTGCGAGCATGCCCCTGTAATGCTCGCGGCTTCGCCTGCTACACAAGGTAATTCGAGCAGTTGGAGGAATTGTGAGAAGGTCTTCGCGTACCGGCTCGCCGATGGTGCGGGCGGCCGGGCGAGTGATGGTGGCGGCCGCCGTCCTCGCCGCGCCGGTGGTCACCGCGTCCGCGGCGATGGCGGATCCGGCGCCGCAGCCTGCCGCCGAGGTCGCGTCCGGACCCGCCATCGTGCCCGTCGATTACGGCGGCTGGTACTACTGGCACTGCCAGGTCCATCACGAATGGTGGCGTCCGGCTTGCCATCCGGGAAACCCGCGGCCGCCATATCCACAGCCGTACCCGCCGAGCGGTAGCGCCGCCTAGTATCCGGCGCGGCTCGTCCGAACATGGCTGGGCCCGGCGCCGCACGTGAAGCGCGACGCCGGGCTCACTTCATTCCGCCGAAGCCCTCCCCGGTCCGGTGGGAGAGCCCGGCCCACAGAGGAGTTCGACAGTACGAGAAGGTGTGAGACCGGTCGGCCTGTGTCGTTTCCGTAAGGGCGGCTGCGGGAGGGTTCGGGGTGGACGATACTGGCCGGATATTCGGCGAACGCGAAAGGCATCGCATGGCGGACAAGGCGTCGGGCACGGCATACGGACCCATCGTCATCGCCGCCGGTGAGTGGTGGATGCCCGAGGGGCAGCGGCTGGTCACCGACGATCTCGCCGCCGCGATGTTGCCCCCGGTGATGGGGTGGATGGTCCGGCCGTCGCTCCTGCGACGGTGGCTTATGGCCATGACCGATCGCGAGGCGCCCGGGCTGTGGAACGCGATCGCCTGCCGCAAGCGTTATCTCGACGACCGGACGGCCGAGGCGCTCGCCGACGGCGTCGCGGCGGTGGTGCTGCTCGGCGCCGGATTCGATACGCGCGGTTACCGTTTGGTCGCACCGCGCGGCATCCCGGACTTCGAGGTGGACATGCCGGTCAACATCGAGGCCAAGCGCAAGCGGATGCCGGTGCCGCGGCACGTGACCCTAGTCCCGATCGACTTCGAGGCCGGTGATCTGAGCGCCACGCTCGCGGCGGCCGGTTACCGCGCCGCGGACAAGACGCTGTTCATCTGGGAGGGGGTCACCCAGTACCTGACCGAATCCGCTGTTCGTACCACGCTGGGCCACCTGTCCGGGGCCGCGCCGGGCAGCCGGCTCGGATTCACCTATGTTCGCAAGGATTTCCTGGACGGCACAAAGGATTACGACTCGCCCCGCACATACCGGCGCTTCGTCGCCCCCGATCGCCTCTGGCGCTTCGGCCTGAACCCCGCCGATGTCGGGCCGCTGCTGGCCGAATACGGCTGGCAGGAGACCGAACAGGCCGGCGTCCGCGAATACACCGAGCGCTACCTGGAACCGGCCGGACGCACCGGTACGGTCTCCGACCTCGAACGCTGCGTCTACGCCGTCAAGTCCTGAACGGATTGGTCCCGCGCCTCGAACGCGGCCGCGATGATCGGGCGGACCTGGTCCATCGTCGCCGCGCCTGCCTCCCGCCGCGCGGAGGTCATGTCGACGTCGTGCAGGCCGCAGGCCACGGCCCAGTGCCAGGGCTCGAGGTCGCCGTCGACGTTGAGGGCGAAGCCGTGGCTGGTGATGCCGCGGCTCTGACGCATGCCGATGGAGACGATCTTGCGACCCGTCGCCGCTGTCCACACGCCGGTCAGCAGCTCGGATCCCGGTGGGGTGTCGCGGCGCTCGGCGGAGATGCCGAGGGTGCCCAGCGCATCGATGAGGCGGTATTCGACCTCGCGGATGTAGTCCACGACACCCTCGTTCGCCGCCAGTTTCACGATCAGGTAGCCGACGAGCTGGCCCGGGCCGTGATACGTCAGCTGGCCACCGCGGTTGGTCTCCACGACCGGGATGTGCCGGGCCGGATCGGGCAGATGCTCCACGGGGGTGCGGCGGCCGATGGTGTACACCTGCGGATGGGACAGCAGCCACAGCGTGTCGGGCCGCTCGTCGCGCTGGCGCTGCTCGACCAGTTCGGCCATGCGCTCCATGGCCTTGTCGTAGTCGACGAGATCGTCACGGATCAGTGCCAGCGGCCGGGACTTCATGTTTCGAGCCTACCGCCGGGCGGTATCGGACCCGGTCAGCGGGCTAATTGCAGCGCCAGGACCGCCACGGCCGGTACCAGATACAACGCGGGGTACGCGGCATGGGTGTACGCCCGTGCGCGCAGGGTGGTGAGGATCGCGCCGAGGAAGTGCAGCATCAGCCCGATCGCCGCCGCCACGCCGAGTCCGGGGACGGCGAATCCGATGAGCAATCCGATCGCGCCCGCCCCCTTGGCCAGCGCCAGCCAACTCCACCACGACTGCGGCACCCCGTACTGGACGAGCGAGTCGGTGACGAAGGCCTTGCGAGTGAACAGCGAATAACTCGAGAAGCCGATCCACAGGGCCGCTACGATGCCGACGACGTGGTAAGCGACGTTCATGGGCTTTGCCTGTCTGTGCGGAGAAACAGTGTCGTGGATATGACGATTCGTCCGCGGGGAATGTGACACGCATCTGTCGGTGGGCGTGAGTACGGTCGAGGGCAGGTTTTCGTTCCGGGGATGTAAGGAGTGCGAGCTATGACCGTTGCAGATGTGTTGACCGATGCGTACGAGCGGGTGCGGGAGGTCGTGCACGAGGCGGTGGACGGGCTGGACGCCGAGGCGCTGGGGTTCCGGGTCGATCCGGGCGCCAACTCGATCGCCTGGCTGGTCTGGCATCTGACCCGGGTGCAGGACGATCACGTGGCCGAGGTGGCCGGTGTCGAGCAGGTGTGGACCGCGCGGGGCTGGTACGACAGGTTCGCGCTGCCGATCGATAAGCGCGCCACCGGATATGGCGACGGCGCCGACGATGTGGCCCTGATCAAGGCCCCGGCCGAGCTGCTCACCGGGTACTACGACGCGGTGCACGAGCAGACGCTGCGGTATGTGCGGGGCCTGACCGACTCGGACCTGGCCCGGATCGTCGACACCCGCTGGGATCCGCCGGTCACGCTCGGGGTGCGGCTGGTGAGCGTGATCTCCGATGATCTGCAGCACGCCGGGCAGGCGATGTATCTGCGGGGTGTGCTCGGGCGGACGTCGTAGGGTTCGCCACGGTGATTCGGCCGAGCGGGCGTTCGGCCGAATCAGTTGGCGGACAGCGGGTCCGGCGCGCCAGGGTGGGGAGCGTGGATGTGAGTCGTGAGAGACCTCTGCTCGTGGAGGGTCAGCGCCGCGTCACCATCGCCCTCGCGGGTGGTGTCGTCCGGATCGGCCGTCGTGTCCCGGGGTTCGCGGTGCGCGCGTAAGGCCCGGCGGCGTTGGCGGTAGTTGTAGACGATGCTGCTGAGGAAGGCGACCGCGATGATGGCCACGCCGATCAGGCCCGTGGTGATCTCGTTGATGGCGTGGCCGGTGGACCACAGGAGCAGAACCGCGAGGGTGCCGATGGCCCAGTGCGCGCCGTGCTCGAGGTACACGTAGTCCCCTAGGGTGCCCTTGCGCACCATGTAGACGGTGATCGAGCGGACGAACATCGCACCGATCAGACCCAGGCCCAGGGCGATGATGATCGGGTCGGAGGTGATGGCGAACGAGCCGATCACGCCGTCGAAGGAGAAGGAGGCGTCCAGCACCTCCAGGTAGAGAAAGCCGAAGAGGGCGGCGCGGCCGGTGGCGATCGCGGCCGAGGACGGACCGTTCGAGTGCTGGTGGTCGAAGTGCGCGCCCAGACCGTCGACGATCAGATAGGTCGCCATGCCCAGTGCGCCGGCGACCATCACCACATCCGCATCCCGGTCGGGCGCCACCAGGCCGGCGACGGCGACCAGCACTATCAGAGATATCACGACCGGGAGCGTGGTGAACCGGCCCAATCGCGCCATCGGGCGCTCCAGCCAACTCAGCCAGGTGGTCTCGCGTTCGGTGCAGATGAAGTTCAGGAACAGCATCAGCAGAAACATGCCGCCGAAGGTGGCGATCTTGGGATTGGCCTGGTTGAGCAGGGTTTCGTAGCTGGGCGTGCCGTCGATGAAGTAGGGCGCACCCCCGGCCGGCGGGTGCAGCGCCAGGTTCAGCGCCTGGAACGGGTCCAGGTGCGCGCCGATGGCGACCACCAGCAGCGGGAACAGCAGCCGCATCCCGAACACCGCGATCACCACGCCGACGGACAGGAACATGCGTTGCCAGAACCGGCTCATCCGTTCCAGGACAGCCGCATTCACCACGGCGTTGTCGAACGACAGCGATACCTCGAGCACCCCGAGCACCGCCGCGAGTATCAGACCGTCCACACCGCCGTACAGCGATGCCACGATCAGTGCCAGGATTGCGACGATGAACGAGGGAGCGAACACTCGCACAAACATGACGACGCGCCTTTCGTCAGCCCTGCCCTGCCCTGAGCCCGCGGCGTGCTCATTCGACGGATTGCCGCACTTACGTGACGATCAACTCCTGGCCTGATTGTGACAGCTCAATGCCCCCGACGACAATTGAACGGTTGTCTGCGCCTGATCTTCCCAGGTGCGAGGTATGCGAGGTTTACCGCGCGGTCGGGGGTGTCGACCGGTTCCCAGCCTGGAGAAGACCGCCGATCGAGGGCCGGTGCGCGGCATGGTCAGTCCTGCCCTGAAGGGGACAGCAGCGCCGCCAGGTGACGCGGGGCCGGGGAGCCGTGCGACAGCATCCGGTCGTGCCACTCGCGCAGCGAGATGTTCGCGGGACGGGCCGCGGCGATCGCCGAGACCTCGGTGTAGCCCACGAAGTAGGTCGACAACTGGGTCGAACTGAGCTGGGCGCGACGCCACTTGCCCGCCGCCTCACCCTCCTCCTGGAAGCCGCGCCGCAGCATCAGGTCCATCGCCTCGACCTCGGTCATGCCGTCGCAGTGCACACCCTGGTCCAGGATCGTGTTGATGGTCATCCGCAGGTGGGATTTGAGCCGCTGCAACCGCACGGCCACGCCGCCGAATCCGTGATCCGACATCAACTCCTCGGTGTACACCGCCCAGCCCTCGATGAAGGTGCCGCTTTCGCACAGCCCGCGCGCGGGCGTCGACCCGCGGAAGCGGCGGGAGTGCGCGAGTTGCAGGTAGTGGCCCGGCATCGCCTCGTGGACGGTGAGATTGCGCATCATGTAGTCGTTGTATTCGCGATAGAACGAGGCGGTGCGCTCGGCGGACCAGTCTGCGGGTGTCGGGGCTATGGCGAAAAATGTTGGCATGTCCGCGGTTTCGAGCGGCCCGACAGGGTCGCAGTACGCGACGGCCACACCGCGAGCGAATTCGGGCATCTCCTGCACGATCAACGTGTCGTCCACGAGGGTGACCAGATCATGGTGGGCCACAAAGTCTTCGGCCTCGCGCAGGGCTGCGGAGGCGACCGCGACGACGGTGTCGTTGCCTGGACGGTCGGCGGCCAGCCGGTCCAGCGCGGTCCGCACGGTCTCGTCGTCGGGTTCGCGCACGCCGAGAAATTCTCCTGCGGCCGAACGGATTTCGGTCGACAGATGGTCGAGGTGGCGGTGCGCGCGGTCGAGCAGCTCGGCCGCGCCCAGTTCGGTGTCCAGGGTGTGCCACAGTTTGGCCTCCCACAGCCGGCGACCCAATCGCGCGTCGTGCGGGGCGCCGTCGAGCCGGTCGGTAAGCCAGTCGGTGAACTCGCCCAGCGCTGCCACCGCAGCGCCGGCGACCGGCTCGATCCGTGCGCCGGGCACCTGTGCGGCCAGTTCGGGCGCCTGCTCACGGATCAGTGCGGCGACGCCGCCGAACTGCCCGATCGCGGTCTCGACGTGGATCCTCGGGCATTCGCGCAGCACCGCGCGGGCGGTGGCCAGCGCGTCGGGCAGTGCCGCCAGCCGGTCGGTGAGCAGTTCCAGGCGCTGCTCGGCCGGCGCGAACGGCCGCGCCAGCAGCCCGTGCAGCAGTGGTCCCGGATTGTGGGCCAGGGGATTCCACTCGCGTTCGCGCAGCTCCTCGAGCGCGAACAGCCGCCCGTCCAGCTCCTGCAGCAGTAGTGCGTTGTCCACCCGGTCCTGCGCGCCGAGGCCGTCGTCGTCGACCTCGGCCAGGGCGTGCGAGGCCTCGCGCAGCATCGCGATGTGCTCCCGCGTCGCGGAGTCCGAGAGATCCGGCAGCTGGTCGTCGACCCGATGATCTCCCACGTAGTAGGCGGTCATCGGGTCGGCCTCCAGGATCGCCTCGACGATGCGCTCGGCCCGCGGTACGAAATCCTCACCCATCCCGCCACGGTACCGAGTCGGTCAGTACCAGTGGTGTACCTGCCAGAACGCCCATGCGCTGTCCGGGCTGCCGTACCGCTGGCACATGTAGTCGTAGGCCCAGCGGATCTGCGTGAGCGGATCCCATAGCCAATCGAAGCCGTGACTGGACATTTTCTGGGGCGGTAGCGCCTGGCCCAATCCGTACGCGCCCGAGGTCGGGTTGACGGCGAAGACGTTCCACCCGCTCTCGTGCGTGATGATCTGGTCGAAGGACGGATATTCCGACGGCGGGACGATGAACCGGGCCATGGTCCTGGGCGCGACACCGGCCAGGCTCGAGCCCGTGCCGACGAGGCTCGACCCCGTGTTCACGAAGCTCGACCCCGTGTCGATGAGATACGGCAGCATCGAGGACACGTCCGTGCCGTCGGCGGAGCAGTCGGTCTGGCAATCGGCCAGCGCATCGGGCGGGCCGCAGAACATCATCGCGCACACCGATAGTGCGGTGACGACTAGAATTGGACGAACGTACCGAGAGAGTCGAATCGGTTGCAGCATAGCCATTTCGAACCCCTTACAGCGACTGACCGACCAAGTGGACCGGTATGCGGAAGGGAGCAGCTAACCTGATTCGAGGCTACCAAAGGTTGACGGCAGGATTGCTGGTTTCGGCAGACAGTTGAACGCCTGTACGCCAACAGAAAGGGAGCAGGCCGGTCGGTATTGAACGCCGCCCGGCTACGGGCGGCTCAGATATCCGGTGAGATGCGGCAGCGCCTCGACCGGATGTCGCGCCTGGATTCCGGCGGCGACTTCGCGGTAGAGCCACCCGCTCTCGTCGGCCGCCCGCACGATCACCCCCATGACCATGCCGGTGTGCGGACCGCGCAGCAGCGTGTGGCGCACGATCTCGGTACCGGTCCGGGTATCGAGCAGGCGGCAGAAACCGTTGCGGATATCGTCGAAAGTCTGTCCCGTATAGGAGGTTACGAGCAGCAGCACCGCCGTCACCCGTTCCGGCAGCCGGGTCAGCTCGATCGTGAGCAGTTCGTCGTCGCCGGTGCCGTCGCCGGTGAGATTGTCCCCCTGCAGGCGCACCGCACCGTCGGCGGCGCTGAGCTGCTCGCTGTAGACCACGTCCACCAGCTCGACACCGTCGAACAGCAGGGCGTTCGCGTTCAGGTCGACATCGTGCGGGCGCTGCCTGCGGAATATCCCCCACCGGGGCGGATCCCAGCCGAGCCCCATGGCCAAGCGGTCGCGCGGCGTGTCGCCCTCGACGGGCAGCGGTATGAGCATGAACCAAATATCCTTGCCTCACCGCAGATGTCAACGCAGGGGGTTTTGTCCCGGGTTCGACCAGTGTCGACTCGCGGCGCGACGCGTTGTTCGATGAGGGGCTGTGGGCAAGCGTCCAGGAGGTGCTGTGCTGTGACTATATTGCGGTGGGGCGGGTGAAACCGTTGCCTACCAACTCGGCGATGGCGTGGGTGATCAGCTGCCAGGCGGCGTCGGCGCCCTGCCCCGAATGTTCGGTGGCGGGCGCGGTAACGGACAAGCCGCGCGCGAGTTCGTCGGCGTAGTGGTCGGCGATCCTGCCGCAGTCCACGCGTAACCGTTCGATCAAGGCGTGCGCCGCGGTGGGGGACAGACCGGCGGCGACGAGGCGGTCGATCGGTGCGGCGCCGGGCATTCTGCGCAGCCGCCGGGTCGGGGCGGAATCGGCGGCGGACTCCTGCACCGCGCCATTGTGGGGCGCCGGGG
>NZ_JAGPOX010000171.1 GCF_019038435.1 Nocardia alni | reverse complement strand
GCCCGGCCGTGGTGGTCGTGGGGGCGGCGGGTGCGGACGTGGTCGGCGGGGTGAACTGGGCGGTCCGGCTGGTCCCGGCGGGGGAGACATCGTGGCTGACGGTGGGGACCAGCTCCTTGACCCCGTAACCGACCACCAGCCCGATCACCACGACCGCGCCGGCCAGGGTGCCGACCAGCTTGGTGAAGGCCCCGGGCGCGGCGTCGGAGCCGAGGCTGATCACCGGGAATGCCGTAGGCTGTGCCGAATCCGCAACCAGCGCAGCGCCTTTCGCCGTGACGGCCTCGGGCTCGGGTACGGTGCACACCGGCACGTCGAGCAATTCGTCCAGACCGTCCACGACGGAGGTCATATTGGCGCCGCCGCCGATCACGGCGACGGCCAGCGGATATTTGGGCGCCCGCGTGAAGACGCCGATGGCGAAGACCGCGGCCTCGCGCAGCAGATCGGCGGTGAGTTCCTGGAAGTCGGCGCGGGTGAGCTTGAGGGGCTGCCCGGCCACGTGATCGATGGTGACCGCGGCGGCGATGGACAGGTGCTCCTTGGCCGCACGGCTGCGATTGATGAGCATCGTGCGGTTGGGCCGGGTGCCGCGGCGGGCGAAGTGGCAGTCCAGCAGGTGGTGGTAGATGAGTTCGTCGACGGCATTGCCGCTGATCGCGGCCGTGCGCTCGGAGTGCAGAACCGTCTCGTCGGCGAGGTCGGCGACCGTGACGGTCATTCCGCAGGCGCCGAGGTCGATGATCGCGACCGTCTCGTACCTGTCGAGCAGGCCGGTGTGGCGCAGGTAGGTCAGAGCGGCGGTGCTCTCGGGGATCAACTGCACGTCGCGGCGCTGGCGGCCGATGGCCGAACGGATCGCCACGGCCTGCTCGCGGTCGCGATACGCCACGGCGATGGCCCCGGGCGTGGCGACCGGCTCGGGATGCGTCATGCGACCGGTGGCGTGGGTGCCGAGAGGGTGAACGAAATCGCGGGGCATCTGGGTGGTCATCAGCTCGATCGAGGACGCCACCAGATCGCCGAGATCCGAATGCGCGACGTCGGCCGTGACGACTCGATAGTCGAACTCCTGCGCGCCGTTGGGTGCGGTGGCGACCAGCGCCGAGCAGACCACTTCGTTCCCGGCGGAGATGCCGAGGGATGTTCGCATGTTCACCTCCCTTCGAGCGGATGGTCATCGTGTGGCCGACCATCGGATACGGACAGCGCGGGCTCCCGCGTGGTGGGCGGTCGTCCGAAAAACCCGGTGCAGCTCATCCGGCCGGGCCCTCGTCCGTTCGGGGTGAGGGAACGGCCGACGATCACTTGCAGCCTTGCTCTCGTTCCAGGTGCGCCACAGGCTCGCGCGGGGTGAAGCAGTTGTCGTAACGCTCGATGGATCGCGTGACGAACCGGTGCCGATCGGTCCGTCGGGCGGTACGGACGTTCGGGGCGCGGCAACATCACGGAGCCGTCGTCCATACTGTCACATTCCGTTATACGAGTGTTACATCTTTTCCAGATCAATTGTCACCGTGTCGAGAATGTGACAGGAGTTACTCTTGGGGCCACTGGTCAGGGTGGGTTTCCGTACAGAAGTTCTCGGCGTGTCGCGCAACGTGTCGCGGATGAACCGTCCGGTCCGGGGTGTCGGAAGTTTGCACCACCTCCTTCTTGAGCGCTGGCACTCGCATGTATAGAGTGCTAGGTGGCACTGATGGATGTTGCTCAGGTGCCAGCACGACTTCTGCGCTCCAGGCCCGGAACCCGCGACGACGGGTCTATGCGCAGAGGTGGCACAAGACCGTAACCCTGCGTTCGGGGAACAGCCCCGGGCGAGAGAAATTCCGTGAAAGTGGAGGGCTCAACGTGGCGAGCGTGAACATCAAGCCGCTCGAGGACAAGATCCTCGTCCAGGCCGGAGAGGCCGAGACGACGACCGCCTCCGGCCTGGTCATCCCCGACACGGCGAAGGAGAAGCCCCAGGAGGGCACCGTCATCGCCGTTGGTCCCGGTCGCGTGACCGATACGGGTGACCGCATCCCGGTGGACGTCAAGGAGGGCGACACCGTGATCTACAGCAAGTACGGCGGCACCGAGATCAAGTACAACGGCGAGGAGTACCTGATCCTGTCGGCGCGCGACGTTCTGGCTGTCGTCAACAAGTGACCCAGCTGTGGTGAACGCTGCCCCGGCGCCCTCCCTGGGCGCCGGGGCAGTTGTTCGTTACGGCTCCTGCGGAGCGGGACCAAAGAAAAAGGACTTCGAACACATATGCCAAAGCAGATCGAGTTCGACGAGAAGGCTCGTCGGGCAATGGAACGCGGCGTCGACAAGCTCGCCGACGCCGTCAAGGTGACGCTGGGCCCGCGCGGCCGGCACGTGGTGCTGGCCAAGGCCTTCGGCGGCCCGACCGTCACCAACGACGGTGTCACCATCGCGCGTGACATCGACCTCGAGGACCCCTTCGAGAACCTCGGCGCGCAGCTGGTCAAGAGCGTCGCCACCAAGACCAACGACATCGCGGGCGACGGCACCACCACCGCCACCGTGCTGGCGCAGGCGCTGATCAAGGGCGGCCTGAAGAACATCGCCGCCGGCGCCAACCCGATCGCCCTGGGCGCGGGGATGAGCAAGGCGGCCGACGCGGTCTCCGAGGCGCTGCTGGCCGCGGCCCGGCCGGTCTCCGGCGAGAAGGCCATCGCGCAGGTCGCCACCGTGTCCTCGCGCGACGAGGAGATCGGCGAGATGGTCGGCAAGGCGCTGACCACCGTCGGCAAGGACGGCGTCGTCACCGTGGAGGAGGCATCCACGGTCAGCACCGAGCTCGTGATCACCGAGGGCGTGCAGTTCGACAAGGGCTACCTGTCGGCCTACTTCGTCACCGACCTGGACAAGCAGGAGGCCGTCCTCGAGGACGCCCTGGTGCTGCTGCACCGCGAGAAGATCTCCTCGCTGCCCGACCTGCTGCCGCTGCTGGAGAAGATCGCCGAGTCCGGTAAGGCCGTGCTGATCATCGCCGAGGACATCGAGGGCGAGGCGCTGTCCACCCTGGTGGTCAACGCGATCCGCAAGACGCTCAAGGTGGCCGCGGTCAAGGCCCCGTTCTTCGGCGACCGCCGCAAGGCGTTCCTGGACGACCTGGCCATCGTCACCGGCGCCACCGTGATCAACCCGGACCTGGGCATCACCCTGCGCGAGGCGGGCCTGGACGTGCTCGGCTCGGCGCGGCGCGTGCTCGTCACCAAGGACGAGACCACGATCGTCGACGGTGCGGGCACCCAGGAGGCGATCGACGCCCGCGTGGCCCAGCTGCGCGCGGAGATCGAGGCGACCGATTCGGACTGGGATCGGGAGAAGCTCGAGGAGCGCCTGGCCAAGCTGTCCGGCGGCGTCGCGGTGATCAGGGTCGGCGCGGCCACCGAGACCGCGCTCAAGGAGCGCAAGTACCGCGTCGAGGACGCGGTGAGCGCGGCCAAGGCCGCGGTCGAGGAGGGCATCGTGCCCGGTGGCGGCACCGCCCTGGTGCAGGCCGGCGCCAAGCTGGTCGAGCTGCGCGACTTGCTGTCCGGTGATCAGGCCGTCGGCGTCGACGTGGTCCGCAAGGCCCTCGAGGCGCCGCTGTACTGGATCGCCAGCAACGCCGGCATCGACGGTGCGGTCGTGGTCAGCAAGGTCGCCGACGGCAAGGACGGCTTCAACGCCGCCACCCTGACCTACGGCGATCTGGTCACCGACGGCGTCGTGGACCCGGTCAAGGTCACCCGTTCCGCGGTGCTGAACGCGGTTTCCGTGGCCCGCATGGTTCTGACCACCGAGAGCGCCGTGGTCGAGAAGCCCGCCGAGCAAGAGCCGGACCACCACCACGGCCACAGCCACTGAGTCGGCCACCCGACGAATGTCACGGTCGGTCGGCCCGGCCGAGCGACCGTGACATTCGGCCGGGGCAGAAACATCGAGGGCCGTTCGCATCGAATGTGATGCGAACGGCCCTCGGGCTGTTTCGGGGAAATCGGTATTCCGGCAATACTTCCGGCGGTGTTATGCCTTGCGGCGATAGTCGGCCGCGGAGCGATCCGATGTGGGCCGGGGAGTGCTCGGATGGACGAGGCCGCGGGGGTGGAGCGTAGGAGTCGTGGATTCCGTCGTGGATTCCTCTGCCGCGACCTGCGACAGCAGGCGCTCACGGAGAGAGGCGGGCGGTGGGGTCGCCGACGCCGAGGCGAACAGGGTAAGAGCTTCTTCGGTCAGCTGCACTTCCATGTCGAAGTCCGCGCGCAGCGTCGGATCGTTTCGGATCTCCCGCACCGCGCGCTGGTCCTCGTCGCCGATCGATCCGAGCGCTACCGTGTGCGCGAGATCGATCTGGCCTTCGTTCATCTCACGTCACTCCCAAATTCTTCTTCAGTCTAGTCAGACCGTCCCGAATACGGGACTTAACGGTCGGTAACCCTACGCCAAGATACGCCGCTACCTCTGCATATGTGCGCCCGCCGAAGTAGGCGAGCGAGATGGCCTCGCGCTGGGTATCGGTCAGCGTGGCCAAGCTCGCCCGCACGGCCTGCTGCTCGAGCCGCCGTCCGACCTCCTCGGTCACCTCGTCGAATTCGTGACCGAGAGTGCTTGCGCCATAGGCGACCTCGCGCAGGGCGTGCGCCTGCTCGGCACGTACCCGGTCCACCGCGCGCCGGTGCGCCAGCGTCATGAGCCAGGTCACCGCAGACCCCTTGGTCGCGTCGAAATTGGCTGCCGTACGCCAGATCTGAAGGTAGACCTCCTGGGTGGTCTCCTCGGCGTAACCGGGGTCGTGTAGGACGCGCAGCACCAAACCGAACACTCGCGCGCAGGTCCGGTCGTACAGCTCGGCAAATGCCTGCTGATCGGACCGGCCGCATCGTTCGAGCAATGCTGCCAGCTCGATACTCTCGGTCGCACGTGCCGTCACCGCAGAGTTCGCGCTAGGGGTTTGCACCCGCCCGTCCCGAAAAGCTTTGTGGAACGAGTCGCCCTCTGCAGCCGACGGCCGCGTTGTCACAACGCTCCATTCTGTCTCATCGGCCACCACCGTAGCCTGCCGTAGAGACCTCCTTTCCGGTGGGGTATCGGCAAATCGTCTGTGGCTCAGCAATTTTCGGACATTTTTCGACGCATTTCCCGACACGCCAAGGGTTTTTCCAAGGGACACGCCGTCAACACGCCGAGTACTGAAGCAAAACGCCGTATCCATTGTGTGGCGGCATTCCCTGCCGGAACGTTCATCAGCGCACCTGCCGACCATCTCGCAGCAGGCGATCCAGCGGTAGCCAGATCTGCCCGCTCGCCCGTTGTTGCTGTTCACTGGCCGTTTGCTCATTGGCCGGGTGTTTGCTAGGCATTCGGCGCGCCCGGGCTCGCGGATGGGAGGAATTTATCTGTGTCAGACGGCCATGCGGCGACGGTTGCGACGCGCGTGCATCTCGCGCTCGGTCTCGGACAGCCCGCCCCAGATGCCGTACGGCTCGCTGACCTTGAGGGCGTGGCTGCGGCACTGCATGAGCACGGGGCAGCTGCGGCAGATCTCCTTGGCGCGCATCTCCCGCTGGGTGCGGGCGCGGCCCCGCTCGCCGTCGGGATGGAAGAACACGGAGGAGTCCACGCCGCGGCAGGAACCGCGCATCTGCCAATCCCAGACATCGGCGTTCGGACCGGGGAGGTGGGTGGGCATGGGCATATGAACTCCTCGATGGTGCGAGCTCGTCGGCGTTGTCGAGCGGTGCTTGTGGCAACGGTCTCGTCCGGTGACCCGGGCGTGGCCGAATTCGACCCCGCCGAGATCGGGCTCTCGGACCGTATCGCCGGTGTCCCGGCGATCGCAGTTCGTGGCCGCCGCCATTTTCGCGCGGCGCCGACGACGGCGATGTCGTACGTTAGGACGGACAATGAAATCGAGTCAATAGTTTCCACATCAGCGATTTCGAATCGGTGGGATCGCAGATTTAACCCGGAAACTGTTTACTTTCCCGCTGCTGATAGCGATACTGATCGGTTGGCCAGGTCGGGGGCCATAGGCGGCCTCACTGTGAGCGTTAACAAAGATGCAGGTAAACGCCATTTTCGTGATCGAATTCGAGGTCATCGGCGCGCGGACCAGACGGTGTGGTTTGTGACGGATGTCATGGTTTGGTTGTATCACGGCCAGATCGCGAGGCAAAGTGGATGGCCACGTAGCGGCGTTCAGGTTAATTACCGGATAAGCATACGAATTTTTGATGCACGTGCTAGCCGATAGCCCGCAACAGTTTTACGAGATGGAAACACCCGCGAGGCTTTCCGCACGCCCGATGGTTGCCCGCTGTTCGGTTGCGGATCGATCTCGTCGGGGCGTGCGGCCGGGTGAAGCGTGCCCGCGCGGTGGGGTCGCGCCCGAGGCGGAACGGGACCGCTACGGATAGGGTTCGGCGGTGCACGAGTCCAGTTCGCCAGTCGGTCTCTCGTCCGTTGCGCGGCGCGCGATATTGGCCGACGCCGCCTTCGGCGCTCGCCCCGGCATCGCCGCTGACGAGTTGCCGAGGGCCGAGAATGCCGCCGAATCATGGCTTCGCGCAGTTGTTCTCGGTGGTCAGGGCCGGTACGCCGCCGCGCGCGCGGAGCTGCGCCGCACACACCGGCTGACCGCCGATCCGGTGCTTCGCTCCCTGGCCGTCAGCACCGAGGCGTCGCTGTTGCGCCAGCTCGGCTGGCATGCGCGCGCTGCGGCACTGGACGGTCGTGCGCTGGCGCTGGCAGTGGGGGCCGCGCCGATCGCGGCCCGTGGTGTGGACCACGCGGGGCATGCGTCCGGCGCCGATCCGGTTGCCCTCGGTGGTCTCGGCATGCCCGCGGAGGCCATTTGCGACGCGTTGACCGGATTGGCCGCCGATGCGCTGGGCACCGCTCGGCCGGCTGTGGCCGCCCGTCTGCTGGAACGTTGCCACAAATATTTGGATGCTCATTCGGAGGCCGCCGTCGATTGGCGGCCGCGGCTGCGCTGGCACTGGGTCTGTGCCGAGACCGCGCTCTCCGCCCCCGGGCGGGGACTGATCGCAGCGTCCGCTGCGACGCATGCGGCGACGGCCGTGGAGATCGCGGAGCGGGCGCCGTCGGTCCGACACCGTGTCAAGTCCCATTTACTGCTGGCGGCCGCGACGGCCGCGGCCGGTGATCCGGGTCGCTCGGCCGAACTCGCGGCCCTCGCGGCCCGGCAGTGCCGGGAATACGGGTTGCTACCACTGCGGTGGGCCACCGCGATGCTGCGCAGCGGGGTGGAAACGGGCGCCGAGGCACTGTCCGCAGCCGCGGAGTCGACTGCCTGCGCCCAGGAATTGGCGCTGCTCGGCGGCTATTTTCGTGCGTAGACCGGGGTTCTGGGCGAGTTCCGATTTCCCCCCACGGTGCCGATCACGTCGTGGGGAACAGCTATTGTTGGACCCGTTCCGCCGACCGGCGGAAGCACCGGTCGATATTCGACCGTGCCACTTGTAACGCCAGGAATATCTCTGACGATGACGCACACGGGCGAGGAGTTGGACGCCGCCGTTGTTGCAGCAGCGCAGGGCGATCGTTCGGCTTTAGCTCAGGTACTGAAGATCGTCCGTCCGCTCGTGGTGCGCTATTGCCGCGCGCGGATCGGTTCCGCGGAGCGTGGGCAGCTCTCCGCGGACGACGTTGCGCAGGAGGTATGCCTGGCCGTGATGACCGCCCTACCCCGATACCAGGATCAGGGTCGGCCGTTCATGGCTTTCGTTTACGGAATCGCTTCGCACAAGGTCGCCGACGCGCACCGCAACGCCGCCCGTAACAAGGCGGACGCGATGGCCGAAGTACCTGATGTCATATCCACCGACCAGGGGCCGGAGCAACGAGCTCTCGACTCCGAGG
Source organism: Nocardia alni (assembly GCF_019038435.1). Lineage (GTDB taxonomy): Bacteria > Actinomycetota > Actinomycetes > Mycobacteriales > Mycobacteriaceae > Nocardia > Nocardia alni. The sequence continues at coordinate 11,677 of NZ_JAGPOX010000171.1, read as the reverse complement.
CGAGTCGGCAGATGGAAACTCTGCTGGCCACGCTTCCGGAGAAGCATCGAGAGATCTTGGTCTTGCGTTTGGTCATGGGTTTGTCAGCGGAAGAGACCGCTCTGGCCGTGGGCAGTACGGCGGGAGCGATACGAGTCGCCCAGCACAGGGCACTCGCGAAACTGAAGTCACAAGTGGCGAGGGCAGGTGAAATGTATGGCTAGGGATGGCGGGCGCGGTCGGGGTGACTGGAGGGCGCGGCATGGATCGCAGAAAAGCGGTCCCTATGCCGAGGATTCCGGTGATGCCGGGCCGGTGGATATCGTCGCGGTGCGTCGTGACGACGCGTTGATCGATGCGATCGCCGGTGCCGGATCCGTCGAGACCGACAGCGCGCAGGAGTTTCAGCTCGCGACGCTGCTGGCGAGTTGGCGTGCGGATATCGTCGACGAACCCATGCCGGCCGGGCCGGATCTGGACGAGATCGTCGCGGCCGTCAACCAGGAAATCGCAGCTCGGCAGACCAGGGTCACGGCCAACAGGCGTGGCCGTCTACGGCTGGTGCGTCCCCTCATGGGCGCCGCGGCCATGCTCGCGCTCATCGCGGGCGGTATGACGGCGTTCTCCTACAGCGCGCAACCGGGTGATCCGCTGTGGAAGGTCAAGGAGGTCGTGTTCAGCGAACAGGCCCAGACCACCATCGCGAACACCGCCAACGATCAGGTGGCACAGGCCCAGAACCTGGTCCAGCAGGATCCGGAGCAGGCCAAGAAGCTGCTGGCGAACGCGGCGAACACGGGTTCTCAGCTCAGCGACGACAATCGCAAGCAGGCCCTGGGCAGTCATTGGGTTGAGGTGTGGTCGAGTCTGCACGCGGTGGCGCCGCAGATCGCCAATCAGCTGCTGCCGCCGAGCGCGACCAGCACGCCGGCCACCCCGCCGCGGGTCGATACCCGGTCCGGTGGCCAGCGGGCCAGCGGCACCGTCTCGCCCTCGGCCAATCCGGTCAGGCCCTCGGCCGTACCGCCGATAACCCTGCCCGGCGGCATCCCGATCCCCACTATGCCCACTGTGCCTACGGTGCCCAGCACCATCACGTTGCCCGGTGGTATCACCATTCCCGTTCATCCGGGCCCGTCCTCGGCGAAGCGGCAACCGCCGACGACGGCCGCACCACCCCCGTCCGCGGGCCACACGGCAGAACAGTCGCCGCACAACCCGGGCACCCCTGGCAAACCGCTTCTCCCCCCTGCGGTCGCCTCGATCCTGCCCACCCTTCCACCCGCCGGCCCCCTGCCGTTCCTGCCGAACAACAAGTAGGCCCCTCGGACGAGTCGCTCACGAAAAAACCGGACAACCTACAGGTTGTCCGGTTTTTTCGTGTGTACGTCGCCCTACCGGGTCCCCCATTTCGGGGTGATTGTCTCAGGTAAAGACGTGAGGTCCGTCACTCCACGTCCCAGCCTGGGCAACCAGGCTCTTTCATCACGCAACAAACTGAATTCGCGAGCCACGGCAAGCTGCCGGGTACGCCCGAAATCGGATCGCACCCCAACCGCCGCCACGGCTGCCCAACTCCAACGGCTCTCTGCCGCCCGCTGAATACGCGGAGAGGCGGACTAGCCGTCGAACCCGTCGAATCCATCGCCGTGCAGCGCCTCGTTCATCGAGGCATCGGCGTACCCCCGGCAGTAGTCCCACGTGACGTAGGCCTCCGGAGTCGGATCGTAAGCGGGTTCGTGCGGGCGCACCGTACCGTCGACCAGGAGCTGGAGGAGGTTGGCGCGCAACATATCCCAATCGTGGTAATGATCTTGCCGACAGTCCTCGCAGCTGACCACGAGTCCGCGGATACCGCGGTGCGCCAGTAGCGCCTCGTAGACCGCGAGGTCGGCGAGATCCTCTTCGACCGCTAGCCGCTCGTGTGGATCCAGCGGCTCCCCGGGCTCAATGGCGTCGAGCGCGGCCGACGGGTCGGAGGGATCTCCGGCGAATGGATCCGGCGGCAGGCCAGGTGGTAGATGGTCACGCACAATCCCACGGTACGCAGAACCACCCCCTCCGCGCCAGCGCTGCGGGCATTTTGCCGTGGTTGTCGCCGCGATTCGCGGCGTACCAGGCATCCGGGCTCCGAAAACTCTCAGCAACTCCGGCTCGCGGCGCGCGTTCGGCCCGCCCGGCGGTGCGGCCGGGCCTGTTTCGCGTCGAAGCTCAGCAAACCCCGGATGTCCGGTCCGCGCAACTCGGACATAACCACCTCTCCCTGGCCGCTGTGACTTCGAAGGGAGGCGGCGTCATCCGATCGCGCCCGGACCGATACCATGGACACCCAAGCGCCGGGTGGCACTTTCGCCCGGCCGTCCAACACAAGTTATTGGTGCGCCCGGGCGTGTCCCGGGCTCCAGGAGCGTTCGAAGTCCAGGAGGGGTCTTTCCGATGAGTAGTCCCGTGATGGGCGAACGCGCCGTCCGCCCGCATACGGGTGGTGACGATCCGAACAAGATCGCCATGCTCGGCCTCACATTCGACGATGTGCTGCTGCTACCCGCGGCGTCGGATCTCATCCCCAGTTCGGTGCGGACGTCGAGCCGGCTGACCCGCGACATCACGCTGCGCACGCCGCTGGTGAGTTCGGCGATGGATACGGTCACCGAGGCCCGCATGGCCATCGCGATGGCCCGCGCCGGCGGTATGGGCGTGCTGCACCGCAACCTGGCGACGGCCGATCAGGCCTCGCAGGTCGAGACGGTGAAGCGGTCCGAGGCCGGCATGGTCACCGATCCGGTCACCTGCCGCCCGAGCGATACGCTCGCCGAGGTCGACGCCATGTGCGCGCGGTTCCGCATCTCCGGCCTGCCGGTCGTGGACGAGACAGGCGAACTGGTCGGCATCATCACCAACCGGGACATGCGTTTCGAGGTGGATCAGAACCGCCGCGTCGCCGACGTGATGACCAAGGCGCCGCTGATCACCGCGCAGGAGGGCGTCACCGCGGAGGCCGCGCTGGGCCTGCTGCGCCGCCACAAGGTGGAGAAGCTGCCGATCGTCGACGGCGACGGCCGGTTGCGCGGCCTGATCACCGTCAAGGATTTCGTCAAGACCGATCAGTACCCGAACGCCACGAAGGACCGCGACGGCCGCCTGCTCGTCGGCGCGGCCGTCGGTGTCGGCGAAGACTCCTGGGCGCGCGCGATGACCCTGGCCGACGCCGGTGTCGACGTGCTGGTGGTCGATACCGCCCACGGCCATCAGGTGCAGGTGCTCGAGATGGTCACCAAGGTCAAGACAGAGGTCGGCGACCGCATCCAGGTCGTCGGCGGCAATATCGCCACCCGGGAGGGCGCGGCCGCGCTCGTCGCCGCGGGCGCCGACGCGGTGAAGGTGGGCGTGGGGCCCGGCTCGATCTGCACCACCCGCGTCGTGGCCGGCGTCGGCGCGCCGCAGATCACCGCGATCCTCGAGGCCGTGGCTGTGTGCAAGCCCGCGGGCGTCCCGGTGATCGCCGACGGTGGCATCCAGTTCTCCGGCGATATCGCCAAGGCGATCACGGCGGGCGCGTCCACCGTGATGCTGGGCTCGCTGCTGGCCGGTACGGCCGAATCCCCGGGCGAGCTGATCCTGGTGGGCGGCAAGCAGTTCAAGAGCTACCGCGGGATGGGTTCCCTCGGCGCCATGCAGGGCCGGTCCGGTCAGGGAGGCCAGGCCAAGTCCTACTCCAAGGACCGTTACTTCCAGGACGACGTGCTGGCCGAGGACAAGCTGGTGCCCGAGGGCATCGAGGGCCGGGTGCCGTTCCGGGGTCCGGTCAATCAGGTGATCCATCAGCTGGTCGGTGGCCTGCGCGCGGCCATGGGCTACACCGGGTCGCAGACGATCCCGGATCTGCAGGAGGCGCAGTTCGTGCAGATCACCGCGGCGGGCCTGAAGGAGAGCCACCCGCACGACATCACGATGACCGTCGAGGCCCCCAACTACACTGGTCGCGGCTAGACTGTCCGGTTCCACTGCTGCCGTCGCACGAGCGGGAGCAGGATGTAACCACAACGGATCGCGGTCCGGCTCGCCGGTCGGGGGGCATTGCGGCGGGCCCACGACGATTGCCCGCCGCACATCAGGCTGACAGTCCCCTCCCAAGGCGGCGAGGAATTACCGAAGGAGAACTCACGTGCGCGACATGGTGGAGATCGGCATGGGCCGCACCGCCCGGCGTACCTACGAGCTGGACGATGTCGACATCGTTCCCTCGCGGCGTACCCGTTCGTCCCAGCTGGTGTCGCTGGCGTGGCAGCTCGACGCCTACCGGTTCGACGTCCCGGTGGTGACGCACCCTACCGACGCGCTGGTGTCGCCGGAGTTCGCGATCGAACTCGGCCGGCTCGGGGGTCTCGGCGTCATCAACGGCGAGGGCTTGTGGGCCCGGCACGCGGATGTGGCCGCCCGGATCGACCAGCTGATGGAGGTGGCCGAGAAGCAGGGCACCGAGGCCGCGGTCACGCTGTTGCAGGCGCTGAGTTCCGCGCCGATGCAGCCGGATCTGCTGGGCGCGGCGGTCGCCCAGGTGCGCGCCGCGGGCGTGACGGTGGCGGTCCGGGTGAGCCCGCAGAACGCGCGTGCGCTGACCCCGGCGCTGGTGCAGGCCGGGATCGACCTGCTGGTCGTGCACGGCACCATCATCTCCGCCGAGCACGTCGGTGAGGACCAGCCGCTGAACCTGAAGACCTTCATCGCCGAACTCGACGTCCCGGTCGTGGCGGGTGGCGTCAGCGACCACCGCACCGCGCTGCACCTGATGCGCACCGGCGCGGCCGGTGTCATCGTCGGTTACGGCTCCACCCCGGGCGCCACGACCACCGGTGAGGTGCTGGGCATCGGCGTACCGATGGCGACCGCGATCGCCGACGCCGCGGCCGCGCGCCGCGACTACCTGGACGAGACCGGCGGCCGGTACGTGCACGTCATCGCCGACGGCGACATCGTGTCGTCCGGGCAGCTGGCCAAGGCCATCGCGTGCGGGGCCGACGCCGCGATGCTCGGCGTGCCGCTGGCGCTGGCGCAGGAGGCCCCCGGCCGCGGCTGGTACTGGCCCTCGGCCGCGGCCCATCCGTCGGTGCCGCGCGGCGCGCTGCTGAAGTTCGCCGACGAGGACGAGCGCCCGACCCTGCAGCAGGTGCTGTACGGCCCGTCCAACGATCCCTGGGGGTCGGTGAATCTCGTTGGCGGCCTGCGTCGTTCGATGGCAAAAGCCGGATACAGCGAGCTCAAGGAGTTCCAGCGGGTCGGGCTGAGCGTCCGCGCCTGACCTTTGTGCGGGTCCCGGCCGACAACGTGCCGGGACGCCGATGTTCGGCGGGTGAGGTCGTCGCGGATCACGAGGCCGGCATCGACAGTTGTCCGCGCAGGAAGTCCTGGATGGCGGCGTTGACCTGATCCGGGTGCGTCATGTTCACCGCGTGCCGGGCGTCCGGTATCTCCAGGTACTGCGAATTCGGCAGTGCGCGAGCCATTTCCACCGCATGGCCGCGGGCCACACCGGCCCGGGACGGGTGGATCACCAGGACGGGGCAGGCGATCTCGGGCAGCCGCTCCACGATGGAGTCGCGGGTGAGCAGGCAGGCCGCGGCGGTCTCGGTGGCGTGCGGATCGCGGGTGAGCCAGCGCTGCACCCACATCGCGCAATGTCCGGTGTCCTCGCCGATCAGCCACCGCGCCAGATGCTGCGCCATGGCGTGCCGCAGGCGCGGCTCGTGCCACCGCTCCAGGAACCTGCGGGAATTGTCCAGTTCGTGCGCGCTCGGGCCGTGCGCCTCGGTGGCGATGAGGATCAGCGCCGCCACCCGATCCGGCGCGATCAGGGCGGTGCGGATCGCGCTGAACCCGCCCTGCGAGGTGCCCCCGACGACGGCACGCCCGATCTGGAGTTGGTCCAGCACCGTCAGCGCATCGCGCGCCGAGGTCCAGTAGGTGAACGGCAGACCCTGATCACGGGTGCTGCCGTGGCCGCGCGCGTCCCAGGTGACGACGCGGAACTCCGGTGACAGCGCGTCGACCTGGGCCGCGAACATCGTTCGGTCCATGAAGAATTCGTGCCCCAGCAGGACCACTGGTCCACGACCGCCACTGTCGTCGTAGTGGATTTCGGCGTCGATCGCGCGGGCGAATGGCACGAGCACGAGGATAGCTGCAACGGGCGGGGAGCATCGGCGGGTTGTCCACCTTGCGCCGTAGTACCCCGTTATTGCCGTGGCCGCGCACGGCTGCCCCGGATTCGCCGGAACGCAACGCCGCGTTCGCCGGGAGTGCGTTGTGGCGCACCGGGATTGGAACTACAGAACGCGGAACCGAACCGGTTGTGCCAGCGGTTTCCTGTGCTCGTCGAGGTGGTGCAGGATGTATACCCCGTAGGTCAGCCCGCCGCCGCCGTTTGGCAAGGTCGGGCCCTCGCCGGGGGGACTGCCCGTGGGCAGGGCGGGAACGCCGTCGGCCGAGCCGCTGGAGCTGCTGGTCAGCAGCGCCGGTCCGGGTTGCAGTTTGCCGCTCGCGGAGACCGGGAAGATCACCTCGGCCCGGCCGTTTCCTTCGGGCAGATCGAAGCTGCGGACCGGTTTCGCGGTCGCGAGATCGACTGTGCCCTCACCGGGATCGGTGAACACGGCCAGCCGGTGCTTGCCGATCTTTCCGGCCACGGCGTAGGTGACCACGAGGTCTCGGTCGGGTTCGTAGATCGAGCGGTCCAGCAGCATCCGGTCGAACGGCGCGGGATCGTTCGCGGTGACGCCGCGCGCCCCGGTCTCGGCGTATCCGCGCACCCGCCGCAGGAATCCAGGATCGCTCGCGAGGGTGACGGTCAGGTCGTACCAGCCGTTTCCGCGTGCCTCGGTGTCGAGGGTCATCGTGCGGGTGACGGACTTCCCGCCGGGTACCGTGATCGTCCACGGGCCGTCGGCTCGGTAGGCGTTGGTCTTGACCGTGAAGGCCGCCCTGTCGGTGCTGGAGTTGACGAATTCCACGGCGATGACGTGTTTTTCGCCGTCCGTGGTGGCGTTGATCTCCATCGTGCCGCCGTGCTGGGTGAGGTCTCCGGCGAATCGGCGTTGGAATCCGTCGGCGCCGTAAACGGTGTAATCGTAACGGCCGTCGATGGATTGGTAGTCCTGGATGGCGCTGGCCCCGGGGCCGACGTCGAACCGGTGTGGCGTGAAGTTCTCCACGAACGCGTTGGGGTGTACGCGATAGTGGGTGGCCGCGTGGCCGCGGTTGTCCATCGTGATGGTGATCGTCTTGGTATCCGGACGCTGCTGCGCGCGGGCGCCGAGCCGGTACGGCAGTGGAATTCGCGTTGTGCGGCCGGGGGATTGGGCGGGAATCCGTTGTTTCGCGGGCACCGGTTGCACTTTTGTTCCGGGGTCGCCGGTCCTGCGGTGCTCGGTGGCGGGAATCGTCGGCGTGCCGGAGGCGGTGAAGTCGAACAGTGCGGACAGATCACCGCACATCGTGCGCCGCCAGGTGGAGATGTTGGGCTCGGCGACCTTGGTGACCCGTTCCAGGAATCTCAGCACCGAGGTGTGGTCGAACAGTTCCGAGCAGACCGCCCGTTTGGTCCAGGGGGACACGACGAGCATCGGAACCCTGCTGCCGAGGCCGATGTTGTATCCGTTGACCCATTCGCCCGGCTCGTCCGGCGGGGGAACCGGGCCGGGGATGTGATCGAAATAGCCGTCGTTCTCGTCGTAATTCAGGATGAAGACGGTCTTGTTCCAGATCTTCGGATTCCTGCTCAAGGCGGCGAGGATGTCGTGGGTGAGGGCCTGTCCGTTGCGTGGGCCCGCGGACGGGTGTTCGCACAGCGGCGTCGGCGCGACGACCCAGGACACCTTGGGGAGTGTGCCCGCGGCGATATCGTCCCGGATGCTCCGGACGAGATGGCCTTTATCGGCGCGCAGCAGGCCGCGTTGGACGAGTTGCCGGTCGGCCGGGGAGAGTTCGTCCAAACCCTGGCGCAGCGCCCGGTCCAGGTCCGCCTTCTTCTTCGGGGCACGGGTGAGGGCGTTGTAATAGCCGGGAAAATCCACGAAGGGGACGCCGGTGCCGCAGTCGGTGTACTTCAGCGCCTGCCGGCCGAGATCCCGGAATCGAGTGAAGTAATCGAGGCTGTTGTCGCCGTAGTTGTCCCACTCCTGATAGACCTTCCAGTCGACGCCGTGCTGCTGCAGGCGTTCGGCATAGGCGGTCCAGGACAGTCCGGCGGCGGCCTGTTTCAGTGCCGCCGTACCACCCGGGCCCTGCAGAATGGGCCAGGCGTAAATAAAGGCCCAGTGCCCGGAGACTATCCCGGTAATGGCTTGGACGACGTCCTCGGGCACCTCGGCGGCCCTGGTCGGAATGAGGCCGGGGAGCCCTCGCAGGACGAGTCCGGCGACCTCGAGGATGCTGTCCAGCGAAATGGTCTGCAGTGCGGTCAGGATGATCGGCTCGGTGAACAGTTCCTGCACCAGCGAGACGACGTTCTCCAGCATCATCGGGTTGTCACACATGCCCGAGAACAGGTATGCCCGATTCGGATCGGTCGGGCCGTTCACCGAGCAGTGGTAGTTGTCGCAGATCGTGAAGGCCTGCGCGAGCTGGTGATAGAAGGCGACCGATGCCTCGTCGTAGTGCACCATCGTCTGATCGCTCTTGGCGCCGACCCAGCCGTCGTATCGGCCCTGGGCGACGGCCTCGTGCCCGGTGCCCGCGTCGTGCGGGGCGCCGGCGATATTCTGCAGTCCGGTGGCGAAGGGCAGAATGACGCCGCCGTTGCCCGGCTGATGGAATACCGAACGCCCGCTGGACAATTGCAGGGTGTTCAGATCGCCGAAGCCGCGGACATTGGGCAGGGTGCCGTAATAGTGATCGAAGGAGCGATTCTCCTGCATGAAGATCACCACATGTTCGATTTTCTCCCAGCCGCCCTCCGGCGCGGGCGTGGCCCACGCCTCACGAAGGCTGGGCGGCAGCAATGACAACGCTCCGGCCAGACCCGCCGTTCCTACCGCGCCCTTGATGAAATTGCGCCGGTCCACTGCGCCTCGTTCCCTGCTCGATCGAATGCCCCCTTCGAATCCGCGATGTGCAGATTAGTTGTTGGTCGAAAAGGTTTGTCGGATATACCGGGTGCGTGTGTCGTGGTCGATAGGGTTCGGATTCGGCTCGCCGGCCGGATAATGCCGTGTACGGGCCGGTGACGGCCGCCTTCGCGCGCTTCGTAGACTGTGCGGCGTGGCAGAAACCCAGCGACCGGTCCTCGTTGTCGATTTCGGTGCGCAGTACGCGCAGCTGATCGCGCGGCGGGTGCGCGAGGCGAGTGTGTACTCCGAGGTGGTTCCGCACACCACGACCGTCGAGGAGATCGCCGAGCGTCGCCCGCTCGCGGTGATTCTGTCCGGCGGACCGTCCAGCGTGTACGCCGAGGGCGCGCCGCAGTTGGACGCGCGGCTGTTCGAGCTGGATGTGCCGGTATTCGGCATCTGCTACGGCTTTCAGGCCATGGCGCAGGCCCTGGGCGGCACCGTCGCGCACACCGGGACCCGCGAATACGGGCGCACCGAGCTGAGCACGGACGGCGGTGTCCTGCACGGCGGACTGCCCACCCGGCAGCCGGTGTGGATGAGCCACGGCGACGCGGTCACCGACGCCCCGGCCGGGTTCGAAGTCACCGCCACCAGCACGGGCGCGCCGGTCGCGGCGTTCGAGGACCGGGCGCGGCGGCTGGCCGGGGTGCAGTATCACCCCGAGGTGCTGCACTCCCCGCACGGGCAGCAGGTGCTGAGCCGGTTCCTGCACGATATCGCCGGGATTCCGGGGTCGTGGACGCCCGCCAATATCGCCGAGGCGCTGGTGGAGCAGGTGCGCGCGCAGGTCGGTTCCGGGCACGCGATCTGCGGGCTGTCCGGAGGCGTGGACTCCGCGGTGGCCGCGGCGCTGGTGCAGCGGGCCATCGGTGACAGGTTGACCTGTGTGTTCGTCGATCACGGGCTGCTGCGGGCGGGGGAACGCGAGCAGGTGCAGCGCGACTTCGTCGCCGCGACCGGGGCCAAGCTGGTGACCGTCGACGCGGTGGACAAATTCCTCGGTGAGCTGAAGGGGGTCACGGATCCGGAGGAGAAGCGCAAGATCATCGGGCGCGAGTTCATCCGGTCGTTCGAGGACGCGGTGGGGCAGGTCGTCAAAGAGGCCGGGGGCATACAGGATTCGGTTCCCGCGGTGGAATTCCTGGTGCAGGGCACGCTGTATCCGGACGTCGTGGAGTCCGGCGGCGGCGCGGGCACCGCGAATATCAAGAGCCACCACAATGTCGGCGGTCTGCCGGACGACCTGGAATTCTCCCTGGTCGAACCGCTGCGGCTGCTGTTCAAGGACGAGGTCCGCGCGGTCGGCCGCGAACTCGGTCTGCCCGAGGAGATCGTCGCGCGTCAACCCTTCCCGGGTCCAGGTCTGGCCATTCGCATCGTCGGTGAGGTCACCCACGACCGGCTCGAGACGCTGCGCCAGGCCGACGCCATCGCCCGCGAGGAACTCACCGCGGCCGGGCTGGACAAGCAGATCTGGCAGTGCCCGGTGGTGCTGCTGGCCGATGTGCGCAGTGTCGGCGTGCAGGGCGATGGCCGCACCTACGGCCATCCGATCGTGCTGCGCCCGGTGTCCAGCGAGGACGCGATGACCGCGGACTGGACGCGCCTGCCGTTCGACGTGCTCGAGCGGATCTCCACGCGAATCACCAACGAGGTGGCCGAGATCAACCGGGTCGTGCTCGACGTGACGAGTAAGCCGCCGGGCACCATCGAGTGGGAATAGCAGTACGGCCCTTGCCGGGGGCGCTATCAGCGCTTTCTTCTCCGGCGCGGTGAGACCGTCATCGCGATGCCGACCACGATGGCGACCGCCACCACGATCCAGCCGATCGGGAACGGGCTGTGCCCGGGCCACGCCGCCGGGCCGATGAAGGCCCACGCGCTCACCAGCACGGCCAGCGCTCCGGCGATGAGCAGTGAAAAGGACGGTCCCCGACGGGGTTCGGTGTCGTCGTGATCAGCCATGGGTCACCTCCGCATTTCCGGCGTGGACATCGACATCGAGGGTGAGCACCGGACCGGTGGCCGGTCCGCTCATGCCCTGCGGGCAGCGGACGTCGCCCATGGCGGCCTCGCATTTCGCTTCCAGGCGCATCGAATTCGGCACCAGCACACGCACATCGCCCGCTCGGACGCGGACGTGCACCGTGCGATTCCCGGTCAGGTCCAGCGACCGCAGATCCAGCGTTCCGCTGCCCATCTCCACCCGATAGGCGGAGTCGAGTTCGGTCATCGTGGTCGGAGTCCAGGTGTGGTTTCCCATCGCGGCACGGTCGAATCCGCCCGCTCCGTTCAGCAGTGAGGCCAGGATGACGAATCCGGCCAGTGGGGCCAGCACGACCATCAGTCCGTAGCCGCGGCGCCCGAACGCACCGATGATCAGGCCGAGCCCGACCACCGCCAGGGCCACCGCGCCGATCCGTCCCGGTGTCATCCAGCCCACGCCCGCGGCGGCGAGGATGGCCGCCGCGGCGGCGGCGAGGATGGCCAGGCCGATCACTATCGGGGTGAGACGGGAGCGGGGGCGGCGCACGGGGAGCGGCGGCGCCATCGGGACGCGGGGCATGTTGGGATCGGGGAGGTCCCAGGTC
>NZ_JAGPOX010000170.1 GCF_019038435.1 Nocardia alni | reverse complement strand
CGCCCGCCCCAGCCCTACATCGTCCGGATCCCACACCAGTCTCCGCAGCGCCTGCGCCGACCGAATCACCAGCACCGGCACCCCACTGGGCCCCGCCTCCGACCCATCCCAACCCCGAATCCGCAACGGGCACTGTCCGAACGCCGTCTCCACCACCCGCACGAGCCGTCCGGCAACCCCGGAAACCGTCTGTCCTACCTGCGCTTGCGCCTGCGTAACCAACGAAAGACCTCCATAAGCTCTATCCAGCGCCTCTCCCAGCCAACGCCCGGGAGAACCCGGCGCCCCACCACACGGTTTCCCGCACGGGGAACCCAGGTGGTTACCTACGCGAACTTTAACGCCATCTCATGATCGAAAAGTCCCATCCGGCACCAATTCCTCGTGGGTCGATCACCCGACGGCGCAACGCGTCCGGGCTGGAGCCGAGGTGGAAGGGCCTACGCCGGGGCGACCTCACGCAGCACCTTCAGGAACGCCCGCATCCATTGCGGGTGATCGGGCCAGGCGCGGCCGGTGACCAGGACGCCGTCGACGTGGTCCGGGCTGTCCACCCAGCGTGCGCCGGCCGCGGCCAGATCGGGCTCCAGCGCGGGGTAGGCGCTGCTACTGCGACCATCGAGCGCGCCGACGGCCGCCAGGATCAGCGGCCCGTGGCACAGCGCCGCGATCGGCTTACCGGCCTCGACGAAATGCTGGACCACCAGCTGGCATTCCTTGTTGCCGCGCAGGTACTCCGGCGCTCTGCCGCCCGGAATCACCACCGCCGCATACTGTTCGGGATCGACCTCGGCGAAACTCAGGTCGGCGGGCCACGTGTGCCCCAGTTTCTCGGTATAGGTATCGAACCCGTCCACGAAATCGTGCACCACGAATTGCAGTTTCTTACGCGCCGGAGCCGCGATATCCACCTCGTATCCCTCCTCCAGCAATCGCTGATAGGGATACATCACCTCGAGATCCTCGGCCGCGTCTCCCGTGATCACAAGCACCTTGGTCATAGCGCTCACCTCCGCATCGATGGTAGTTCCGCCCACCACCGGTCCGGACCGCTTCGGCGAGCCCGCGCTCAGGGGGTGACGATGGAGAAGGCCGGATCGGGAGCGTCGAGGACGGACAGCAGTTCGGCCAGGCGGGTGGGATCGCCGGTGAAGGTGATGTCGCCGTTGGCGACGCCCGTCGGGAAATCCTGGGCGCCGAGCAGCGTCCGGATCAGGGTGAGCCGCGTGAGGGTGAACGTGGCGACAGGCTCGGGCAGTCCGTCGCCGTCGAGGCGGTCGTAGTGAACCAGCAGGCCGTTGCTCATCTCGCCTCGATGGGTCCTGTTCTCGTCGCTGATGTGCCAGTCGGTGACAAGTTTCAGGTCCCATGCCTTGGGGCCGTCGATGCGCAGGGCGAGACCGTCGAACAACTGCTCGACCGTCAGACCCGCGAGCATCGAGGCCGGCGGCCGATCGTTCTGCGGTACTCCGACGCCGTGACGCAGTTCCTGTGCGCCGCTGAGGAAGAAGTTGCGCCACACCGCGTTCTCGGCGCCGTAGCCGAGCTGCTCGAAGGCGCTGGCCTGCAACCGCTTTGCCGCCTCATTGGACGGATCGGCGAAGATCACATAGTTGACCACCTGCGCCACCCACCGATAATCACCGGAGTCGTAGGCGGCCCGCGCCTTACGCAGCACCTCGTCCGCGCCACCCATGAAATCCACATGGCGCTCGGCGGATTCGACCGGCGGATGCTCCCACAGATGCGCCGGATTACCGTCGAACCAGCCCATATACCGCTGGTAGATGGCCTTCACATTGTGCGAGACCGACCCGTAGTACCCGCGGGTGTGCCACGCGTTCTCCACCGCCGGTGGCATTTGGATCATTTCGGCGATCTCGGAACCGACGAACCCCTGGTTCAACAGCCGCAAGGTCTGATCGTGCATGTAGCCGTACATATCCCGTTGCAGTGACATGAAATTCACCACCCGGTCGGTACCCCAGGTCGGCCACAGATGCGAGGAGAACACCACATCGGACTTGCGCGCGAACAGGTTGATCGACTCGGTGAGATAGTGCGCCCAGATGTGCGCATCGCGGACCAGCGCGCCGCGCGGGGTCAGGATGTTGTGCATGGTGTGAATCGCGTTCTCCGCCATGCACAATGCGCGATGGTCCGGCAGGTGGATGTTCATCTCGGCGGGCGCCTCGGTGCCGGGGGTCAGCTGGAAGACCAGCCGCACGCCATCGATGATCTGCTGCTGCCCGGTCTCGCGGATCTCCAGCGTCGGCGGCACCAGACCGATGGATCCTGCCGGTATGTTCTGCCCGATCGCGCTGGTCACCGTGCCCCGCGGGGTGCGCGGCAGCAGTCCGCCGAACATATAACCGGCCCGCCGCGACATCGCGGCCCCGGCGAAGATGTTCTCCGCCACCGCGTGTTCGGCCATCCCCTCGGGCGCGATCACCGGGCACCGGCCGGCGGCCACATCCTCCGGCGTGAGCACACCGAGCGCGCCGCCGAAATGGTCGACGTGCGAATGGGTGTAGATCACGCCGGTGACCGGCTTGTCCCCGCGATGCGCGCGATACAGCGCCAGACCCGCGGCGGCGGATTCGGCGGTGGTGAGCGGATCGATCACCACCACGCCCGAATCACCCTCCAGCAGAGTCATATTCGACAGATCGAAGCCGCGGATCTGGTAGATGCCGGGCGCGACCTCGTACAGCCCGTGCCGTGCGGCGAGCTGCGCCTGCCGCCACAGGCTCGGGTTCACCGTGTCCGGGCAGTCGTCCCGCAGGAAGTCGTACGCCTGGCCGTCCCAGACGGTGTGACCGTCGGGGCGCCGCAGGACGGCAGGCTCGAGCGTGGCAAGGAATCCGCGGTCGGCGTCCTCGAAATCGGCGTCGTCGTCGAATGGGAGCGTGGCCAAAATCCGCTCTCGCGCGGCGAGGGTGTGCGCGGTCGGTCCCTGGTCGGCGGATGCTTCATCGGTCATGCCCCCATATTGCACCCTTGCTGCATTAAGCCGCAAGACGCCCCGGCCGATGCCCTCCTCAGAAAAGTACGCCGACCCGATCCGCGACGAGTGCGCCCTCGAGTTCCAGCAGCTCCCGCTTGCGCTCGACACCACCGGCATAGCCGGTCAACGCGCCGTTCGCGCCGATCACGCGATGGCACGGCCGCACGATCAGCAGCGGATTCGCCCCGATCGCCGTACCCACCGCACGCACTGCGGCCCGGGACACGCCGATCCGGGCCGCGATCTCGCCGTAGCTCACCGTCGTCCCGTAGGGAATGCCGTCCAGCACATCCCAAATCCGACGCTGAAAATCGGTTCCGACAGGAGCCCACTCGATATCGAAGCGTTGCAGCGCACCCCTGAAGTACGCCTCCAGCTGCGCGATGATCTCGGCGAACGCACCCGGCCGCCGATCCCACTCATCGCGCACGGCGACCCTCTTCTCGCCCGCCATCGACAGCGCCGTCAACACCGCGCCGTCCCCGGCCTGCTCCCCCACCAGCAGCAGCTCACCCACCGGGCTGTCCATTGTCGCGTAGATAGCCATCGTGCACCCCTTTCTCGGATTCGTCGTGCTTCCACTACCGAATCTGCCCGATAGGCGGTGACAATACTGGCGGAAATCAGCCATGGCGTTTCCGTGGATCCCGGCGTCAGACGCGCTGCAGAGCCGCGGCTTCGGATACCGGCTTCAGGGTCTTGTCCAGATTGGTACGCAGGGTGGTTGCCGAGTCGAGCAGGTAGTTCTGCCGCACCCGCCACGGGCTGCGGTCGCCCTGGCGCGGGAATTCCGCGATCGAGCGCTGAACGTAGCCCGAGCTCAGATCCAGCAGGGGACGCTCCCGCAGGCTGCCCTGCGGATGCGGGACGACGGCACTGTAGCCGCGCCGGTCCATATGCGCCAGAACCTTGCACACCAGCCGGGAGGTCAGGTCGGCGCGCAGCGTCCACGAGGCATTGGTGTAGCCGATGCATACCGCGAAATTCGGTACGCCGGTGAGCATCGCACCCTGCCAGACGAACTGCTCGGACAGATCGACCGGCGAACCGTCGACCGTGAGCGAGATTCCACCGAACGCGAGCAGTTTCAGGCCGGTGGCCGACACCACGACATCGGCCTCGAGCACCTTACCCGACTTCAGCCGGATGCCTTCGGGCACAAAGGATTCGATGTGGTCGGTGACGACCTCGGCCTTATCCTTGCGCATCGCCTTGAAGAAGTCGGCGTCCGGGACCGCGCACAGCCGCTGATCCCACGGGTTGTAACTGGGCGTGAAATGCTCGGCCACCAGCGCCTCATCCTTCAGGATACGGGTGGTCAGACCTGTCAGCAGCTTGCGCGCGGCCTCGGGACGGCGGCGGCAGTACTGATAGAACCCGACGCTGAACAGAATATTCTTGGCGCGAATCACCCTGTGCGCCAGGCGAGGCGGCAGCAATTCACGAATCTTGTCGGCGTATTTGTCGCGCCCGGGCACCGCCGAGATCCAGGTGGGCGAGCGCTGGAGCATGGTGACATGCTCGGCCTGCTCGGCCATCGCGGGGACCAGCGTGACGGCCGTCGCACCGCTGCCGATCACGACCACCTTCTTGCCGGCGTAATCGAGATCCTCCGGCCAGAACTGCGGATACACCAGTGTGCCGGAATAGTTTTCGACGCCGGGGAAGTGCGGTGCGTGCCCCTGCTCGTAGTCGTAGTAACCGGAGCAGCAGTACACGAACGAGCAACTGATCGTGCGGGTCTCCTGCCCCTCGCGCAGCGTCAGCGTCCAGCGCGCGTCGGCGCTGGACCATTCGGCGCCGATCACCTTGACCCCGAAGCGAATTCGCTTGTCGATGCCGTTCCGCTCCGCGGTCTCGCGCACGTAACGCAGGATCGATGGCCCGTCGGCGATCGACTTGTCGTCGCGCCACGGCTCGAACGGATAGCCGAGGGTGAACATGTCCGAGTCCGAGCGGACGCCGGGATAGCGGAACAGATCCCAGGTGCCACCGAGGCGCTCACGGGCCTCGAGAATCGCGTACGAACGCCCGGGCAGCTCGGTCTGCAGCCGGTAGGCGGCGCCGATCCCGGACAGGCCCGCACCGATGATGACGACGTCGAGATGTTCCATGACACCAGTGTGCGGGGCCACACGATCTCCTTCTTGACTTTGCACGACAACTATTTGACTCTAGACGACATGTCGGTGATCAGATCGGCCGGACTGCGCGGCTTCCGCGCCACGGTAGCCGAGCTGGGCGGTAATGCGGAGGAATTCGCCGCCCAGGCCGGTCTGCCGATCGCCGCGCTGGACGCCGACGATCTGCTGGTCTCGGACCGGGCGATGGCGACGACGCTGGAAATCGCGGCCGAGCGCCTGCAGTGCCCCGACCTGGGCCTGCGCATCGCCACGCGACAGGATCTTGGCATGCTCGGCCCGCTTGCACTGGCCATCCGCAACGCCTCCACCCTCGCCGACGCGCTCGAGTGCACCTCGCGGTACCTGTTCGTACACGCCCGCGCGCTGAGCCTGACACTCGAACCCGACCCGTACGGCGATCGGTCCGTCACCGCGCTGCACTACGGCGTCACCGAAGGGCAGCCGATCACGATCCAGGGCACGGATCTGGGCCTGGCGTTCCTTCATCGCACACTGCTGCGGCTGACCGACGGCCCCTACGGACTGCGGTCGGTCGAACTGCCCTATCGCCCCCTGGCCGCACGCGACATCTACGAGCAGTTCTTCGGCGCACCCGTGCGGTTCGACCGTCCGGTCGCGCTGCTGCGGGTGCCCGGCAGCCTGGCCGCACGGCCGGTGCCCGGCCGAGACGAGCAGCTGGGCCGCCTGGCCATGGCCTTCCTCGCCGAACAGGCCGCCGACGCCGGGGATTCGATCGTGCCGCACGTACGCGCGGCGGTGCAACAGTTGCTGGGCACCACGGCACCCGAAATATCCTCGGTGGCACAGCTTCTCATGCTGCATCCGCGAACCCTCCAGCGTCGCCTGGCCGCCGGGCACACCCGCTTCGCCGATATCCTCGACCAGGTGCGCCGCACCGAGGCCCGCCGCTACCTCACCACGACCGACCTGCCGATGAGCCAGATCGCCTCACTGCTGGGCCTTTCCGAGCAGTCCACCTTCACCCGGAGCTGCCAACGCTGGTGGGCCGCAACACCGTCCGCCGTCCGGCGCGATCACGCGCTGGCCCCGCCGTAGAGCTTCCGTCATCCAGCCCGGAGTTTCCGTCATTCCGGCTTGCATTCGGCCAGAAGACACCGCTACACAGTGGGTAACGATGGATCCCAGCCGAAAGCAACCCGGGACGGCACGCGGGACTCGACAGACGAGTCAGCGGTTCGCCCAGGGGTTGGAGGTGAGGGTGAACCCCGACTCCTTCAGGGATATTCGCGCCTCGTAGAGACGCTTGTATCCGGTGTGGGCGATCCGCCACTGCCCGTCGGCGATCCGGTAGCGGTCCTGATAGTAGGCCGCGCCCCGGATCATCACATCGAAGTCGGGGACTATGACCGTATCCTCCAGACACCATGTGCCGGTGGCGGTTTCACCATCGATCCCGATCACTGGATGAGTGCACACGTGTACGGTGGCGATGTTACCGTCGAGAGACGAGCGCATGAACTCGACGATCGCGGCGCGGCCGGTGAACTGTAGTGGACGCCCTCCGGACGGCGAGCCGTAGTCTCCCGTCGCATCCTCGGCGAACGTGTCACCGAATTCGTCCCATAACTTCGTATCCAGTGCGCGCAGATAGCGATATTTGAGCGTACGAATCTGTTCGAGCGCAACGAGATCCATGTCGGCCACCTCCTCGGGCCCGCACCGCGCGGACGGTCGCGACCACAATAGAACACGTTACAAGTTCTCGTCCCGCATATGGCCGGAACCTGCGAGGTTGCAAGCTCAAGCGTGTGTGCCGCCGTCGATGCGGACCTCGGTGCCGGTGATGAACGCGCCGTCGTCCGACGCCAGCATCGCCACCACGCCGGCCACGGTGTCGGGCGAGGCGAAACCCTGGCCGATGGCCGGGGCCAGCTTCATGAACAGGCTCATATCGGCGTCCGCGGGCAGGCCGGGACCGCGGCCGTCGGTCATATCGCTGGAGATCGAGCCGGGTGCGACCGCGACCACGCGCAAGCCCTGCTTGGCGTACTCGGCCGCGAGCGCGTGGGTCATCGACATGATGCCGCCCTTGGACGCGGCGTAGGCCGACATGTACGGGTGCGCGAAGAAGGCCGAGGTCGAGGTGAAGTTGACGATCACGCCGTGCGCGGACTCCAGCAGGGCGGGCAGCGATTCGCGAATCATCAGGAACGTGCCGGTCAGGTTGACCCCGATGATCCGATTCCACTCGTCCAGCGACACCTGCCGGGTATGCGCCGAGCGCAGAATACCCGCGGCGTTGACCAGCGCATCCAGCCCGCCGAGGGTCTCGACCGCCGAGGCGACACCGGCCCGCACCGAGGACTCGTCGGACACGTCGATCCGCAGCGTGGTCAGCCGCTCCGCGGCGCCCCGCTCGGAGGCCTGCTCCGCGGTCTCGGCCAGCCCGGCCTCGTTGACATCGGCCCCGACGACCGTGCCGCCCTCGGACAGGATGCGGTGCACGGTGGCGCGGCCGATGCCGGAACCCGCGCCGGTGATCAACACGCGGCGATTGTCGAAACGCTCCATGGTCGAACTCTCCTTATTGACGTACCACAGAGGATGCCGTGAAAACGCTGCTCTCGCCCCCGTGCGTCCCGCTGGCTGAACACGCTCGTGGCGAATTTCCGGCGACTACCGCGACGATCGTATTCTTCCCAAACGATCTTCCCCCGGTGCCACACTCGAACCTGGTTGCGCCCCGAGGAGGATGCCATGGCTACGATACCGGCCCCGGGCGCCGCCGAGATCGAGCCCGTCAGGCCCTATCCCCGGCGGATCGCCCCGAAAGGTTCCTACGTCTGGAACATCGTCACGACCACCGACCCCAAGCTGCTCGGGGTCATGTATATCGTCACGTCCGTCGCGTTCTTCCTGATCGGCGGCATGATGGCGCTGCTGATGCGGGTCGAGCTGGCGCGGCCGGGATTACAGTTCCTGTCGCCGGAACAGTACAACCAGCTGTTCACCATGCACGGCACCATCATGCTGCTGTTCTATGCCACGCCGATCGTCTTCGGATTCGCCAATTGCGTTCTGCCGCTGCAGATCGGCGCACCGGACGTGGCGTTCCCACGGCTCAACGCGCTGAGCTACTGGCTGTATCTGTTCGGCGCGACGATCGCCACGGCGGGCTTCATCAGCCCCGGCGGCGCGGCCGATTTCGGCTGGACGGCGTATGTGCCGCTGTCGGACAGCATCCACTCGCCGGGCGTCGGCGGGGACCTGTGGATCATGGGCGTGGCGCTCTCGGGCGTCGGCACCATCCTGGGCGGGGTCAACATGATCACCACCGTGATCTGCCTGCGCTGCCCGGGGATGACGATGTTCCGGATGCCGATCTTCACCTGGAACATTCTGGTCACCAGTGTGCTTGTGCTGCTGGCCTTCCCGATCCTGACCTCGGCGCTGATGGGCCTGGAGGTGGATCGGCATCTGGGCGGGCACATCTACGATCCGGCCAACGGCGGGGCGGTCGAATTCCAGCATCTGTTCTGGTTCTTCGGACATCCCGAGGTGTATATCGTCGCGCTGCCGTTCTTCGGGATCATCACCGAGGTCATTCCGGTGTTCAGCCGTAAGCCGCTGTTCGGTTACACCACACTGGTGTACGCGACGTTGTCGATCGCGGCGCTCTCGGTGGCGGTGTGGGCGCATCACATGTTCGCCACGGGAGCCGTTCTGCTGCCGTACTTCTCGCTGATGACCTTCCTGATCGCGGTACCGACGGGGGTGAAGTTCTTCAACTGGGTGGGCACGATGTGGCGCGGCCAGTTGACATTCGAGACGCCCATGCTGTGGTCGATCGGCTTCCTGACCACCTTCCTGTTCGGCGGTCTGTCCGGTGTCATCCTGGCCAGCCCGCCGCTGGACTTCCATGTCTCGGACACGTATTTCGTTGTCGCGCACTTCCATTACGTGCTGTTCGGCACGATCGTGTTCGCCACGTTCGCCGGGATCTACTTCTGGTTCCCGAAGATGACCGGACGATTCCTGGACGAACGGCTGGGCAAACTCCACTTCTGGACCACGTTCGTGGGCTTCCACACCACCTTCCTGGTCCAGCACTGGCTGGGCGCGGAGGGCATGCCGCGCCGCTACGCCGACTACCTGCCGACCGACGGATTCACCACGCTCAACACGATTTCCACGATCGGATCGTTCATCCTGGGCTTCTCGATGATCACCTTCGTGTGGAATGTCTTCAAGTCCTACCGCTACGGTCAGGTCATCACCGCGGACGACCCGTGGGGCGGCGGGAACTCCCTCGAATGGGCCACCACCAGCCCGCCACCCCGGCACAACTTCTACGAGCTGCCCCGAATCCGTTCCGAACGACCGGCTTTCGAGCTGCACTACCCGCACATGGTGGAACGCATGCGCGCCGAAGCCCACGTGGGCTGGGGCGCACCGAAGGAAAGCTCCCACCTGCTCGACGCGACAGCGACCGAATCCGCCGAGTGAGCCGCGGACACTCGCTCAGCGAATCGTGCCTGCGCCCGCGATCAGAGGCAGGTCCAGCGCTGTAACCCAGCCGGGCGGCAAGGCGTTCACCGCGGGCACCGCGTTCAGCGCGCGCATACCTGTCGCCAGGCAGCCCGCGACGGCCGGTGTGCGGCCCGAACCGTCGGTGAACCGGAACGACGTCTCCTGCGAGATCGACGGCGAGCCGACGATATCCACACGGTAGACATCGTCCTTCGTGCCGGCGGGCCAGTCCGGCGCGGCGTCCAGCCCGATGCGGTTGACGTGCTCGAGCGTGATCACCTCACGGTCGCGGTAGATACCGTTGATGGTGAAGCGGATCGCAGCGACGGTGCCCGCCTTCACGATTCCCTTCGCCGAGGGGCGGTCGGTCGGTGTCACCCACTTGTCCCAGCTGGTGGTGATGCGGTCCAGCTCGATCCCGGCCGCCGTGGCGATCATCGGCACCGTCGGCCCCCACGCCATGATCAGGATGTCCGGATGTTCCAGCAGCGCGGAGAATTCCGGCGGATGCCCGATGCCCATCTCGAATTCGTAGTCGCCCTCGTAGTCCGTGTAGTCCAGCAGCTCCGACGCGCGCACCGAGCTGACCTCGCCACACAGGCCCATCAGCGTCATCGGGAACAGGTCGTTGGCGAAGCCGGGGTCGATGCCGGTGGTGAAGCAGGACGAGCCACCCGCCGCGCACGCCTCGGTGATCGGATCGCGCCACACGCCCGGCAGCTGGTCCATATCCGGCCACACCCACGGCGTCATGGCCGTGGAGCACACGTCGATCCCCGCGCGCAGAAACGCGCCGATCACGCGGATGTTCTCGTCGGCGAACTGCGCGGTCGGACCATAGTGCACCACCGCGTCGGGCCGAAGCGCGATCAGCTCCTCGACCGAATTCGTGGCCAGCACACCGGTTTTCCCGCCACCGCACAGCTCACCCGCATCGCGTCCGACCTTCTCGGGATTGCTCACCCCGACGCCGGCCAGCTCGAACCTCGGGTGCCGCAGAATCTCGGCGAGCACCATCGACCCCACGACGCCGGTGCCCCACAGCACGATTCGTTTCGTATCCTCGGACATGCTCACTCCTCAGCGGTGGAATTCGCCGCAGTCGACGGTCAGCATCTGCCCGGTGACTGCCGTAGCCAGATCGCTGGCCAGGAACAGCGTCGCCCGCGCGACCTCCTCGGGCGCGGCCAGGCGCTTGAGATCGGTCGGTTCGGCCTTCTGCCGGTAGATCTCCTCGTGCGTCACCCCAGCCTGCTGGGCCAGCCAGTCGAAGTAGGCCTTGTTGATGTCCTCGTACACGTAGGACGGCGCGATGCTGTTCACCCGGATGCCGCGCGGCCCCAGCTCGGTCGCCAGCGACGAGGCCAGATGCGCCAGAGCGCCTTTGGACAGTTTGTAGCCGGAGTACTCCGGCTGCGAGCTGTAGGACACGCACGAGTTCAGCATGATGATCGAGCCGCGCGAGGCGGCCAGCGCGTCGGCGAACAACGCCGAAAGCCGCAGCGGCGCGAACACATTCGTCTCGTTGGCGGTGCGCAGCGCCGCCGGATCGATCGTGCTGATCGGATCCATCGGCGGGATGGCGAAGGCGTTGTTGATCAGGCAGTCGACCCGGCCGAACTCCGCGACCGCCTGCTGCGCCAGCGCGCTGCGCTGATCCTCGTCGGTGATATCGGTCGGCACGACCGCGGCGGCGCGGCCGTGCGAGCGAACCTCCTCGGCGAGCTTCTCCAGCCGCTTGCGGGTCCGGCTCACCAGCACCAGATCCGCGCCCATCCGGGCCGCCTCGACGGCCAGGGTGCGGCCCAGGCCCGGGCCGACGCCCGACAGCACGATGACCTTGTCCTGCAGTAGAGGCACCGGGCTGTACGACAACTCCGGCTCGGCGACATGCGAAGCAGCGGACACGACTCCTCCTCCGAGTCTCCAGCCGTTACACTATGTAACGACTTAGATGTGACAGACTGTAACGACTCTGGCTCGCGCTGACAAGGACGGATTCCGTGCCCGAACGCCATCGCCTCGGCCCGCGCCGCGACCCCGCCGTCGACCGCGCGGTGCTCGATGCCGCGCGCAGCCTGCTCGTCGAACGCGGTTATGCCGCAACCTCGATCGATGCGATCGCCACCCGCGCGGGGGTCAGCCGCCCCGCGATCTACCGCCGCTGGCCGTCCAAGGCGCACCTGATCGCGAAGGCGGTGTTTCCGAGCGTCGACACCGGCGAGGTCGCCCCCGATCTGGTCGCCGAGATCCGCAAGGTGATCGCCGGGACGATCCAGTTGTTCGGCTCGGCCGAGGCGCGCGCGGCGATGCCGGGACTGATGAGCGAGATGCGCGCGGATTCCTCGCTCTACCAGAAACTTTCGGCCCGCCTGGACACCCCGACCCGCGACGAGCTGTCCGGATACCTGCCTACCGACGCGGCACCCTCACGCCCCGGCCTGAATCCCGACACCCTGCTGGACACCATCGCCGGCGCCGCCCTGTTCGCCATGTGCATCCGCGATATCGACAATATGGACGGCTTTGCCGCGTCGCTGGAGGATCTGCTGCTGTATGGCATCGTGGGCGCGCGACCGTAGACTGGAGCTGCCGACCACCACCGGAGATCATCATGAAGAAGCGGACAACTCTCCTCTTGGTCGCCGCCGCAGCGACGACGATGTTGACGGGCCTTGCCGCACAATCCGCGCAGGCCGCCCCCGATATGGGCGGTGATTGCGCGATACTCGGGCCGATCGGCGCGAACTCGATCAGCACCCTGTCACCCTGGCAGAACGAGCCCCAGTCCCAGGCAGCGCCGCAGCTGGCCGCCTATCTGGGCGGCCTGCGCGCCAAGGAGGGCGGTCTGCACACTGCACAGGGCCGCGCCGACCTCGACGCCTACATCAACGCCCTGAACGG
Organism: Nocardia alni; assembly: GCF_019038435.1. GTDB lineage: Bacteria > Actinomycetota > Actinomycetes > Mycobacteriales > Mycobacteriaceae > Nocardia > Nocardia alni. The sequence continues at coordinate 7,486 of NZ_JAGPOX010000170.1, read as the reverse complement.
CGCGAGCTCGAGCGCCGCCGCACCCCAGATCCTCGCCGCGATCAACCGCCTGGAATCGGACTGCCCCGCCTGAGCGCGACCTGACACCGCATACAGACACTCGGCCGCGAATCTCCCATTCCGGGCGGGAGTCTCGCTACCCAAGCACGGAATCTCCCCATCCCACGCAGAACCCCGTCTTTCCGGCGTGCTTTTGGCCGGGATCCACAGCGACACCGGTGGATTCCGACCAAAAGCCCGTGTCCCGCCGCACGAGAGCCTGTTGACGGCTGGAAATGCCTCACCCGCACCACCCGTCCCAGTGGCACCTATTTCCGGATCGGCACGCCGGAACGACGCAGGGCCGACGCGCCACGTCGACGATGAAGATTCGGCGCGCGTCAAACTAGCGTGTTCGAACATTTGTTCGATACACTCTGTGCTCGGCATATTTCAGCGCAACCCTGCGGGAACGAGTGCGGCATGTACGACTGCGGCGCGGCGTCCAGAAAGGCATGTCCATGGCCGAGTTCGGCTCGTCGACCTCCGATCACAGCGCCGATGCCAGGCTGGCCGAACAGGCCCAGTCGCATCGAGAGCTGTTGCGCGGCCCCGTCGAGGAGTATCGGTGGCGACTCGAACGACAGGCCCGATACCTGGGCCCGACACAACGCCCGCCGCTGCTCGCGGTGGCGCGGGAGCGCATCGCCGACCTGATGATCGACCCGGTGCGCCACCGCGAGCTCGATATGGACGCGTATCTGGCGGTCCGCGAGGGCTGGCCGGTCCGGTTCGACGCCCGGCGGCAGATGTTCGTGGCCGAACGCGGGCGGCACGAGGTGTGGATCGGGCCGCACAGCGCCGAGCGCCGCCTGGGCATCATCGCCCGGCTGGCCGCCGAGGGCGCGGAGCTGGAGCAGATCCTGCTGGTCGCGTCGGTCGTGATCGCCCACCCCCCGGGCCCGGGCGCGGCGGTGGTGCCGCCCGTCCGGGCACGCCGCGCTGAATCCGGCCCCTCGGCGATGCCCCGCGCGAGCGGCTCCGCGGGGTAGGCGTCCGGCTCGCGGCGGCCGTCGTCACGACCGCCGCAGGCCCGACCGGTTCACCACCGATTTCGCAAGGCTCCCCACCGATTTCGAGGTCTTCGGGGCCGTGTCCGAATCGGGCCCCGGCGCGGAGTCGATCGGCCCCAATCGCTTGTGCACCATGTACTGCTGCGCGAAGGTCCAGGTGTTGCTGGTGGCGAAGTACACCAGAATCCCGACCGGCATCACCAGACCGGCCGCGAGCGTGCCGAGCGGGAACAGGTACATGGTCATCAGGTTGATCAGCCGGGTCTGCGCGGTGACCTCGCCCTGCCGGCTCACCGAGGCGCGAGCGGTCAGATGCGTACAGACCGCGCCGACCAGCACCAGCGGAATCGCAACGGCGGCAACCGAAACCCAGTCGGCGCCCGAGGTGAGCAGCGTCGCCGACAGCGGCGCGGTGAACAGCTTCGCGTGCAGGAACGACTGCACCTGCGCGGGCGAGAACACATAGTTCGCGACCGCGGCGTTCTGCGCGGCGCTCATCCGCGCGGGATGGCCCAGCAGTCGCACCACCAGCGATCCGGAACCGGTGCGGTCGAACGAACTGAGCACGTGGAACAGGCCCAGGAAGATCACCAGTTGCGCGAATATCGGCAGGCATCCACTCAGCACGCTGAACTCGTGCTGCTTCTGCAGGGCACGCATCTCGACAGTCAGGCGCTCGCGGTCGTCGGCGTATTTCGTCTGCAGTTCCTGCATCTTGGGCCGCAGCACCGACATGGTCCGCTGAAACTTCACCTGCGCCATGAAGGGTTTGTAGAGCGCTCCGCGCAGCGTCAGCACGAGGAAGACGATGGCCAGCGCCCAGGCCACGCCGCTGGCGGAGCCGAAGAGCGCGGCGAATCCGGTGTGCCATAACCACAGCACCGCGGAGATCGGATAATAAATGACATCGAGCATGGGGACAACACCTCACTGCGAGGTGCCCGCGTACGGGCGAGGGTGAACGGGGGTCAGCGAAGTAGCAGACCGCGCCGCGGCACGGTCAGCCGCCGCACCCCGGTGCCCTGGGCCGCGCTCGGCCCGCCGTGTCCGGATTACTCTGGCGCAGAAACGATCCGCGCCGCCGTCGCTGCGCCGATACCGGCGGCCCCGGCTGCACGGCGACCGGCAAGACTCGCACCTGGGCGGAATGCGCCGTCGCGACGGCCAATCCCAACATGACCGCGGTGCCGACGGCCAGCAGCGAACCCGCCTGCTCCGGCATCAGCACCATGGCCCAGAGGGATACGACAAACGCACACACCATCGGCGCCGATCGCATCACCATGCCCAGAGAATACCCGCTGCGCACGCGGTGCCGACGAGGAAACCACCGCGCGTTGGCTTTTGCCCGGAATTCACCCTTCGGCGATGCCGCGCCGGTGACCAGCGATGCCCTCGATAACCAGAGATCAGTCGAATTCCTCGGGTACGAACGATTCGGAAGACGTCCGGAAATCGGCGACGAAACGCGCGACGCGACCATCCACGGTGCGGCCGATCCAGACCGGAAAACCGCCGTCGCCACCGGTATTGAACTTGATCAGGTTACCGGGAGCCGACGGGTGTTCGAAGGACACATCCTCATCAACCATGAAGTCGTGCTTCGTGTCCTGGTCTGCGATCAGGAGGCGATGGATATTCGTCCCGGCGTCGTAGAAGCAGCCGGATCCGGAGTCGACACCGAAACAGAAGCTCTCGTCCGACTCGAGCATCCACACCCGATCATCCGTCCGCACGGCAGGCTCCCAGCTCGTGACCGGCTCATCGGCCACCACCACACTTGCCGTCAACAACGTGACGTAGTTGTCGCTGTCCACGCGATACGAGTTGGATTCCACCACAGGATAATTTCCGGGGGGGACGGTCACCGCGTACGGCTCCTCGTCGTCGTAGCAGGGGTCCTGCACGACCAGGCGCCCGGTGGGCATCCGCAGTACACCGGTTTGCTCGAGTTCGATGGTGGCGAGGTAGCCGCAATCGTCGAAACCCTCGGTTCCGGCTGCGAGCAGATGGTCCATCCAGATCGGCTGCGGCGGCCCCGGCGGACGCCACGGGCGCGCTTCGGGGGACAGCCCTCGACCGTGCGGATCGGAGACGTCGCGCACCGTTCCCCACGAATCGGGTGCGGGTTCGAGCAGCTCGAGCAGCGCCGTCGATCGCACCCACTGTCCGAAGATCGGCACAGCGACCGTGTTGGCCGATTCACCGGAGACCCGATTACTGCCCAGCAGGCCGCCCGATCGGCTGAGTTTCTGGATGCGAGCCGTCCAGTCCGATCCTCCCGGAAGCAGGCGGCGATGCCGGTAGAGGGCCTCGTCGGCGAACTCGTAGTCCTCCTCCTCGTACTCCCACTGCCGCACGGACTTGACGGCCAGCACATCACCGAGCCGATGCGTCTCGATCTGAGCGACCCGGTCGCCCGCTTCGTCGAACACCCACATGTTGAGATATGACTCACCCCAGGCGATTTCGACCAGCGCGACCGGGGCATCGTCGCGGGAGAACAGCGCGGCGTACTGCTCGCCTGCCCGGTCCCGTTCGGCCGCGAGCTCCGCCGACAGCGGGCCCACCACCTCACAAGCCAGGGAATCCCAGCCCTCGCAGTAGAATACGTCCACGTCCACCCGACATGTTTACCGCCGATGGGACCATTTCCCAACTCGAGTGACCGCGGCCGGGCTGAGCGAGGCCGTGCCCACCCACGCGGTGTCCGCGATCCTCGTTCACGGCACCGCCGACACGACCGTGTCGATCACCGGAGGGGATTCCCGCTGCCTCGGTCCGAATGGTGAATTACGCGGGCGCACATCGAGTTCGACGGAATCGGCCGTACACTGGCGCACGATCGACCGGTGCGCGGGCGCGACCGTCACCACCGATGGTTCGTCACGGCACGCCGTCGACGGCGGCGTCGGCGGTAGCCGGGTCAGCGTGTGGACGGTCTTCGACCTCAGCGGGGGCGCAAACCGTCCAGGACCACGGTCAGGTTGCGGGACCACTGATCGCGGTCGGCGCGCAGGCCGATGGTATCGGCGTCGGTCGAGACGCCCGCGAGCAGGAAAGCCACGTCCTGCCAGGCTATATCGTCACGCAGCGCACCCTCGCGCTGCGCGGCGTCTACCAGTTTTCTCATCCGCGTGCGGATTTCGGACAGCACGCGATCCAGTCCAGGAAATCCCGCGCCACCGAGCGCCTCGTTGACCCCGCAGCTCTCCGCGCGCAATCGCACGTACACGGCGGCGAATTCGGTGAAGCCGTGCCACGGATCAGGGTCGGCGACGGCGCGGTCGCCGAGCACGAGCACCTCCTCGAGCACCTCCTCCAGCACCGCCTGCAACAGCGCCTCCAACGAGGAGACGCGACGATAGAAGGTGCCCTTGCCGACCCCGGCGCGCTCGGCGATCTCCTGCGCGGTGACCTCGACCCCCACCTCGGCCAGCGCCGCACGGGCCGCACCCACCAGGCGCTCGAGGCTACGCCGGGCGTCGGCACGCGGTGCGGTGCCGGTCTCGTCGGCGAGCAGCCGTTCCACGGCGTTGTTCATACGGCCACCCTAACAAAGTGGACTCACCGAGTCCGTTTCGGTATAAACGGACTCAGCAAGTCCGTTTTATCGAACAAGGAGTGGTCATGGACCCGATTCGAGTCGGCATAGTCGGCGCCAACCCTGATCGCGGATGGGCGGTGCGTGCGCATATCCCCGCGCTGCAAGCACTTCCGGACTTCCGCATCACCGCCGTCGGCACCACCCGATCCGAGACCGCCCGGGAGGCCGCGCGGCGATTCGGCGTCGAACACGCCCACACCGATCCGCGCGAACTGGCCGAGAATCCCGAGGTCGACCTGGTGGCGGTTACGGTGAAGGCTCCGGCCCACGCCGCGGTGATCCGGCCCGCGCTGGCGGCGGGCAAGCACGTCTACTGCGAGTGGCCGCTCACCGGACACCTGGCCGGCGCGCAGGAACTGGCCGAACTCGCCGCCACCGCGGGCGTGCACCATGCGGTGGGTCTGCAGGCCCGCTACGCACCGGCGATCGTTGGCGCCCGTCGGCTCATCGCGGAAGGATATGTGGGCCAGGTGATTTCGGTGACGGTGTATGCCGCGCGCGGTCTACGCGCGGGTGGGACGGTGCCCGGCTGGGCGGCGTACACCCTGGATGACCGCAACGGCGCGGGCATGCTCGGCATCGGCGGCGGGCACACCCTCGACGCGGTCGAATACCTGGTGGGCGGATTCGCCGACGTCTCCGCGCGCCTGGCCATCCGTCATCCACACGCGAAGGTCGCGGAGACCGGCGTGGGCGTCGAGTCGACCGGCCCGGATCATCTGCTGTTCGACGCCGTCACGCGCGAGGACGTGCTGGTGTCGGCGCATCTCCACGACGCCAAGGTCACCGACGCCCGCACCCGGATCGAGATCTCGGGCACCGCAGGCGATCTGGCGATCGTCTCCGGGGAATACGGCGCCGGTGGGGTGCAAATGAGCGAACTGCACCTGCTCGGCGCCCGCGACGGCTCCTCCTGGACCGATCTGCCGGGCGAAGATCCGCTGTCCGCAACGACTTTCGATGTCGAGGCGGGCAATGTCGCGAGGGTGTACGCGGCACTGGCCCAAGATATCCGCACCGGGGCACACACCGTGCCGGACTTCACGCACGGCGTGCACGCCCACCGGCTACTGGACGCCGTACGCCGCTCCGCCGACGCGGGCGCCCGGGTCCACTTGCGCTGACACGGCCGGTCTCGCCTGCTACGCGAACCATCACACGAGTTCGAGGGTGTGTCCACCTGTCCCGACAGTGCCCGGCACTCGGACCATCGCTCGAGCACGGCGGCGTGTCCACCTACCCTGACAGAGCCCGATACGCGGACTGTCACGCGAGTTCGGGGCGATCGCTTGCCCGACGGGCCGCGCATGACCACTGTCCGCCGACGGGGCGCACGGGTCCACCTCGACCATGCGTGCCGCCCGACAACGCGGTCACCTGCGCCAGATAGTCTCGGTGCGGCGGTGACCACGGACGGCTGCTCATCAGCACTACTTCCCGACCACCGTCGACCGGCTCGAACGAAAGGTGATTCCGATGACCGACGCGGTGCGCAGGCACGATCCGGAGGTGCGCGGCTTCGCCAGCGACAACTGGGCCGGAGTACATCCCGAGGTACTGGAAGCGCTTGCCCTGGCCAACGGCGGCCACCAAACCTCTTACGGCACGGACGATTACACCGAAGCCCTGCAGCACGTGTTCGCCCGCCACTTCGGCGAACGGGCGCAGGTCTATCCCGTCGCCACCGGCACGGGGGCCAATGTCGTTGCGCTACAGGCGTTGCTGCCGCGATGGGGTGCGGTGATCACGGCCGACACCGCGCATGTCAACGCCGACGAGTGCGGTGCGGCGGAGAAGGTCGGCGGGATCAAGATCTATCCGGTCGAGTCGCCCGACGGCAAGCTCACTCCCGAACTGGTCGACCGGCAGAGCTGGGGACGCGGCCACGAGCACCGCGCCCAGCCCCTGGCCGTCTCGCTCACCCAGAGCACCGAAATGGGCACGTGTTATTCGATCGAGGAAATCCGCGCGCTCTGCGATCATGCCCATGATCAGGGCATGATGGTCCATCTCGACGGCGCGCGACTGGCCAACGCGGCCGCGCATCTCGGCGCGGGCCTGGGCGAGATCACTACCGACGCGGGCGTGGACATCGTGTCCTTCGGTGGTACGAAGAACGGCCTGATGATGGCCGAGGCGGTGGTCGTGCTGACCCCCGAACGCATCGATGAGATCACCTACCTGCGTATGTCTTCCACACAGTTGGTCTCCAAGATGCGATTCGTCTCGGTACAGCTCGAGGCGCTGCTCGCGGGCAACCTGTGGTTGCGAAACGCCTTGCACGCCAACGCCATGGCAACCCGGCTGGCCACGGCGGCGGCCCGGATCGAGGGCGTGCGGATCGCCCGGCCCGTCCAGTCCAACGGTGTCTTCGCCGTGCTCCCGCCGGAGGTCGCCGAGCGTTTGCGCAAGCGCTTCCCGTTCCACACATGGGACGAGAGCACCGGCGAGGTCCGCTGGATGTGCGCCTTCGACACCACCCCGCAGGACGTCGACGCCTTCGTCGAGGCTCTCGAGACCGAAATGCGCGCGTAGTCAGGCGAGCCGACCGATGAGCAGATGCCCCGGAAACGGCTTCTGCTCGATCTCGCGATGATCCACGGACAGACCGGCGCTCTCGAGGGCGGCGGTCAGCTCGGCGACCGGACGCAACCGGAACCCGTACCCGGTGAACGGCAGTTTCGCCATACCGTCGGGATCGCCGACACCGATCACCACGCGTCCCTTCGGCCGCAGCACCCGCGCCAGCTCCGCGCACGCACGATCCAGCTCTGGCACGAAATACAGGGTGTTGACGGTGATCACCGCATCCAGACTCGCATCGGCC
>NZ_JAGPOX010000016.1 GCF_019038435.1 Nocardia alni | reverse complement strand
GCCGTCGCCCGGGTGCGGTAGGGGGTACGCGGTGGTGGTGCCGCTGTAGAAGGTGACGTTGCCCTCGGTCTTGGTGAACAGTTGGTGCACATGGCCGTTGAGGCAGGTGACCGAGGAGAACCGGCTCAGGTAGCTCAGTGCCTGTGCGGCGTCGTCGGTGCCCCAACCCCATTGGGGGTACATGGCGAACAGCGGGATGTGGCTGAACACCACGATGGGGGTGTCGGCGGACAGTCCGGCCACATCTTTGCGGACGAAATCCAGCTGATCGGCGCCAAGATGACCGAGGCTCCGCAAATTCAGCGTGTTGACCAGGCCGATCAGGTGCACTCCGGCGATATCGAAGCTGTACCAGCCGTCGCCGCGGGTACCCGAGCCGAAGAACGAGCGGTACTTCTGCCCGGCATCGTCGGTCGAATCGTGTTCTCCCGGAACGGTGAACACGTGCGGCGTGTTCAGGCCGGTCAGCATCTGATGCACCTGGTCGAACTGGTCGTGCGTGGACAGGTGGGTGAGATCGCCGGTGTGGATGACGAAATCGGGCTGATACCCCAGCGCGTTCACCTGGCCGATCGCCTCGGCGAAGGTGTCGGTCACGGTGGGATTGGCCGTGCCCTGGAAACCGATATGACTGTCGCTGATCTGGGCGAACCGTAGGTCGGGTCGCGAGGCGGCGTGTGCGGCGGGCGCACCGGCCACCTCGGACACGACCTCGCCGCCGACCACCGCCAATCCCACCGCCGCACCGAACCAGGCCGAATGCCTGAGCAATTGGCGTCGTGTCATGCCCTGCGGGTCGAGTTCGTTCACGGCGTCACCACCACGGTGCCGTGCATGAACGGATGGATCGTGCATACGTAGCCGTAGCTGCCCGCCTTGGTGAAGGTGAACGCGAAGCTCGCACCGGTACCCAGGGCCTTGGAGCGAAAGCTGCTGTCCCCCGCGACGACGGTATGCGGCTCTTCGTCGCGATTGACCCAGGTGACGGTGGTTCCACGCCGCACCGTCAGGGCGGCCGGTGCGAAGGCGAAGTTCTCGATGGCCACCGCGTTACCCGGGACGGCCACGGGAGCCGTTGTCGCGGTGGATGTTCCGGTCGACGCGGGCATCGCCATCGTGGGCATCGGCATCGTCGGCCCGCCACCACTGAACCCCGGGGTCGGGCCCGGTGGAAATACCAGCGTCGGCGACGGGGACGCACCGCTCGTACTCGTACCGCACGCCCCCAGCACTGCGGCCAAACCGACAGCCGCGCACGTAAGACCAAGGGCGTATCTGCTTTTCGGGATATGTCTCATCCGATTCTCCATCATCGGCGATGACGCTCGCACAGTCGCGGGCGCCGTCATGGCCGGCGACCTCACCGTTGCGGTCGCCGTCATATGGAGATAGCGGGTGTGGTTACACCCTGCGCTCAGGCCGGCGCCGCAGGAGCGAAAACCTCTATGGCCCCGTTGGTTTCGCGGATCTCGAAGCGCGGCAAGGGCGCCGGCGAGATGGGGAGCTGATGGGTGAGCACCGCGCCGTCGATGCCGAACGACGTGGCGTGACACGGGCAGCGCAGGCGCTCGTCCGGGCCGTCCAGCCACAGTTTGCAGCCCTGATGGGTGCAGATCCCGGAGAGCGCGTACACAATTCCGTCGCGGCGATGGACGAATCCGTTGACAGTGCCCAGATCGAAGGCGACGGTCGACCCCTCGGGCACGCTCGCGGAGGCGGCGACCGCGCGCCACACCCCATCGCCGGGCACCAGGGTCTGCTCCGCCGGAACCTGCTGCGCCTGTGCCGAGCTCCGGCTTGCCGGACCGGGCACGAACGCATGGTCGACCACACCGCCGACCGTGGCGGCGGCGGCCGCGATCGAGGTGCCGATGATCACCTGCCGTCGCCTGGGCGGGGCCGGTGCGGCCGTGGGGGCGGGGCCGGATTCCCCGAACTCCTCGGCCAGCCGCTGTCGCAGGCCGGTCAGGAATTCCTCGCTGGGCGTCGAGGAGCCCAAACGGGCCGCACGCAGGGCGATCGCGACCCGCATCTGCTCCGCCTCGGCGTCGTCGGGCGCGAAGCCCCGAGGCCGCTGTCCGTTCAGTAGCTCCCGCACGTATCGCCGGATACCTCTTGCGTTCACCGTGCACCTCCGGCATCGCGCTGCGCCGCCAACTGTAGGGCCCGATGCTGCAACACCTTCGCATTGGCGATGCTCACATCGAGCTCGGCCGCCGCGTCCCGGACCGAAAGCCCCTGTAGGAACCTCAATTCCAGGATGCGCCGATACCGTTCGGGCAACCCCTCCAGGAGTTGCCGGGCCGCCTCGGTATCGGCCTCCTGCGGTTCCGGCGGCGGATCCGCGACGAAATCCTCGTCTATGGTAGTGATCTCCCGGCCCATCCGGTCGCGCCAGTATCCGGCCAGCACCGTGCGCGCGGTAGCCCGCAGGTACGCTCGAACCTCGGGCACGCTCGCGGAGACCCGCAGCGGTTTGAGCGCCGCGGTGAACACCTCCGCGGTCAGATCCTCGGCGTCCGGCCGGTTGCCGACCTTGCCGAACATCAGGGCGTACAACCACACCGCGTTGTCCCGGTAGATCGACTCCCAGTCCGGATAGGTGTCACCGCCCACCAGTCGCAACTCCCGGGCTCCCGTGAACCCACTGGATTCGGGCCGTCCGGCCATCCGCCGCCGCCTTCCGCATCCGCTTCCGGCGCATCGCCACGCCTACCAGTAGATACCGAACGGGGTTACACCGGCCCGGAATCCAGGGGGCACAAACCAACGGGCGGGCCCTCCAGAAGGAGGACCCGCCCGTTGGATGGGTATCGCCGAAAGGTACTACAGCCTCTCGAGGACGGCTATCAGTGCTTCTTCGGCGCCGCCGGCGGGAACTGCGGGTTGACGCAGTACGCACCCGGGGTGACACACGGAGAGTTGATGGTGCTGAAGTACTGGTACGCCGACCACAGCATGACCGGGCCACCGACCAGGATGGTGCCCAGCAGCGAACCGGCGGAGCCGACAGTCACGACACCGGCGATGCAGCCGACGACCGCACCACCCAGGCCACCGAACAGCGTCGCGATGGTCGCGATGGTCAGACCGGCGACGGCGCCGGCGACACAGCCGACGGTCACACCGATCAGGGCGCCGACGATGGCGCCGATCAGGCTGGAGATGGTGGCGCGAGAACCGAACGCCGACAGCTCCTGCTGGTCACGGGGGCTGAACGACTCATCGATGTCCTTCGGGGCCATCTTCGAGACGTCCTTGGCGGTGGCCAGGCTCTGCGGGGTGATCGGGTTGGTCACCGGGGTGCCACCGACGGTCTGCGGGGTCAGGCGGACCTGGTGGGCCGCGATGTCCGCAGTGATCGGGAACTGGGTGTTGTCCTTGCGGTACTCCAGCGGCACCGAGTCGACGAGCTGACCCTTGGTGTTGGCGATGGTCAGGCTGTCACCCTTGCGGACGAAGGAGGCGTCGGCCGCCTTCAGGACCACCGAGCCACCGTCCCGATCAACCTCGTAGTGCACGCCGTTGATCAGCACATTCTGGGACGCCGCAACGTCCTTGAACGACATCGGGACAGCATGCAGCGGCGTCGTAGCCGGTACAGGTGCTGCGGGTGTGGGCGCCGGGTCGGCGAAAGCGGGGGCAGCCGCAATGGTGACGGCGGAGACCGCCAGCACTGCAGCAGCAGTGAATTTCCTCATCTGATACGACCTAAAACCTTTCTTGGTCACGGCACCCTGAGCGCAGGGCACAGCGCCACCGATACTTGCCGTCCTATTCGGCCGCACCAATATTTCAGAACAGTGAAATTTGAATAGAGGTTTGTGACCTTTAGGCCAAACTTTCCTGAAATCCGGTTTGAGGTTACCTTCATTGCACGTCAAGTTTTATTCATTGAAAGTTAACCTTCTATATAAAAATATTCTGAGAGAGAAGCAAAATCCGATCCGGACGGCAGGGACAGCCCGACGATATCGCCACAGTCTCCGGCCTCGATCAGCTCACCCACGGCGGTGTCATCGTGGTTCCGTCGGCCATCTCGGCTGAGAAGCCTACCGGAACGCTGACCAGCAGGCGCGCGGGCCGCGAGCCCGGATTGTCCAGTCGAATGGTCGATTTCGCGGGCGCGAGGACAGCGTCCCCCACCTCGAGACGATGCGCCTGGCCATCGAGCGTGAACAGTACTTCCCCGTCGAGCAGCACAAACGCCTCCTCGCGCAACACGCGATGCCCAGCCCCCTCGGACCCCGGCTCGACCTCCAACTGCCACACACACAGCTCACTACTGCCGGTATCGGGGCGGATATAGGAGGTGAATCGAGCATTGTGCACATGATGAACCTGAGCCTCGGCGGCACGGATGACGGACATCGGAGGATTCCCTTCATTGGTCAAGCTGATTGACTATATGGTCAAGCTTGTTGACTGTTCTGTCAAGTGCCAAAATGCATTCATGTCCCCTCTACCCCCCGCAACCGCGCGCGACTTACCTCTGCTGTTGCTGGCAGCGGCCGCGGAGGTCGGCGATGCCGTCCAAGCCGGTGTCGCGGCAGCCGGCTTCACCGACGTCCGGCCTGCTCATGGATTCGCGTTCGTGCGCATGGCGCCGGACGGAGCGACGGTCGGGCAGATTGCCGAACATCTCGCGGTGACCAAACAGGCCGCCAGCCAGCTGGTCGAGGAGCTTGTCAACAGGGGTTACGCCGAGCGCAACCCGCATCCGCACGACGCGCGTGCCCGTGTGATCACACTCACCGAGCGCGGCTGGGCCGTGACCCGAGCCGCCGACGCCGCAGCGGCCGCCTTCGCCGACCGCTGGGCCATCACACTCGGCGTTGCCGGCGTCACCGAGTTACAAGCCGCCCTGGCCCGCGTCGTCACTCCCGGTAGGGTCCGTCCCTCCTGGTGAGGCGCGCACGGCACGACCGCTCGCATCCCGATTGCGCGGTATCTCCGCCCTGCCTACACCCACTCGTTATGCCAGCATGCTTGCGAGCGTGATCCGGCCATGCTTCTCGTCGCCCACCGGACCAATTCGGCCGCCCACGACGGATCCCGCTGCGGCGCAGACCTTCCGCGACGACAATGCCGGACAGAACCGGCTCGACCGAGGAGGAGCATGCCCGGACACCGGACACTCCGGACCGTGGACACACCACTGACCGTCGCCGTGATCGCCGCGGGACTGGCCGTCTGTGTCGCGGTCGATCGGGACGTCCGTCGCCCGCTGACGATCGGCATGCTGGCGGCACTCGTCCTGTTGATCGGCCTGTCGCTGCGCCAGTACCGGCTGTGGTCGCGGCAGAGCGCACTGCTGCACGAGCAGACGCACGCCACCCGGCATGAACAGGACCAGGCCGCGGCGCTGGCCGACCGCACCCGCATCGCCCGCGAGATGCAGGATGCGGTGGCGAACGCGCTGACCGCGTTGACCGTCCAACTCGAGGTCGCCGAGGGCCTGCTGGCACACAAGCGTGACATCGCCGCGGCCCTGAGCCCTCTGCGCCGATCCCAACGTCTGGCGGCGCACGGGCTCACCGAGGCACGCGGGGCGTCGGCCGTGCTGCGCGGCGACGGTCCCGCACTCCCGGACGCGCTGCGCGGCGTGGCCGAGGGATTCCGGCACGGCCGCGGCATGGCGGTGGACGTTCTGGTGGACGGCGAACCGCGGGCGATCCGCCCGGCCGCGGTGGTGTCGCTGCTGCACGCCGCGCGCGAGGCGCTGGACAACGCCGCCGACCACGCCGCCGGCGCGCCGGTGAGCCTCGCGCTGACCTACGGCCCGGACCGGGTGCGGCTGTCGGTACGCAATCCTGTTATCGGCGAGCCGAAATCGCTTCTGCCGGAATACGCGCCGGGCCGCGAGGGCGGGTACGGTCTGTCCGGTACACGTGAACGGATCGCATCGGTCGGCGGCACACTGGTCGCCGGGCTGGGGCGCGACGGTCACGACTGGCAGGTGAGTCTCGAGGTGCCCAATGACCGAGGTAGTGGATGACTGAGCCCAGCGATGGGATCCGGGTGCTCGTGGCCGACGATCAACAGGTGATGCGCGAGGGTCTGGTCGCGCTGCTGAGCCTGGTCGACGAGGTGAACGTCGTCGGCGCGGCGGGCGACGGCGAACAGGCCGTGCGCGCGGTCGGCGAACTGTCCCCCGACGTCGTGCTGATGGATCTGCGCATGCCGGTGCTGGACGGTGTCGCGGCGACCAAGCGGATCACCGAGCAGTATCCGTCCACGGCGGTGATCGTGCTGACCACCTATTCCGACGACGAGTCCATCGCCGGGGCGCTGCAGGCCGGGGCGCGCGGATATCTGACCAAGGACGCGGGCCGCACCGAGATCGCCGCCGCCATCCGGGCAGCGGCCGCCGGGCAGTCCAGCTTCGACGCCACGGTGCTGCAGCGGTTGGTGGCCGCGCTGTCCGACCCGGCCGTGGGGCCGGCGCGCGAGCAGCCCGCCGCGCCCAAGCCGGACGGCCTGACCTCCCGGGAGGCCGAGGTGCTCGGCCTGATCGGGCAGGGTCTCAGCAATGGGGAGATCGCCGGGCGGCTGTTCATCTCCGAGACCACCGTCAAGACCCACATCAACAACGTCTTCGCCAAGATCGGCGCGCGGAATCGCGCCGACGCCGTCCGTTACGCCTACCGCCACGGTCTGGCCCAACCATGAGTTCCGTCGGCTCTCCATCCCGCTGCGTTCACCCACCCCACCCACTCCGCAAGCTCCGTCGGCTCTCCATCCCCGTAGAGTCGCAACGGATGGCCGACTACGCGCATTCGGATTTCGCCGCCAAGGGCCGCGCCGAGAAGGCGCGCCGGTTGGCAGCGTACATCTGGCAACGCGGCATCACCGGCGCCGAACTGCTCGCGCTGCCCGCCCCGACCCGCCGCAAGCTGGCCCGCGCCGCCGACACCAATCCACCCAGTACCGACGAAACATGGTCCGTGGCAGCGCAGTTGCTCGACGAGAAGGACTCCTGGGCGGCACGAAACCCCGATCATCCCGCGGCACAGCGCGATCATCCGGACGAGAAGATCCTGTGGGTGAAGCCGCCGGTCAAACCCTGGACCGGGGAATAGCTCTCAACACAGATCGACGCCCTCCTGCTCGGCGGCGGCCACCCGGTCGGCCAGCGAGCGCAGGGCCTTGCCCTCCTCGTCGGTCATCTCGTCGATGAACAGCCGCCGCACAAGCTCGACATGGTTGGGCGCGGCCCGCTCCAGCACCGTGCGCCCCTGCCCGGTCAGCGTCACGAGCACTCCGCGCGCGTCGTCGGCGGCGGGGGTGCGCTCGACCAGTCCGCGCGTGGCCATCCTGGCCAGATGTTTGGACAGGCGGCTCTTGTCCCAGCAGACCTGCGCGCCCAGATCCCGGGCGCGCAGAGCGCCCTGCGGCGCGGCCGACAGGGCCACCAGGACCTCGTAATCGGGCAGGGAGACGCCGTCGTCCGCCAGACCTGCCGTGATCGCCGCGTCCAGCCGCTGTCGCAGCTGGATATACGCCTGCCACGTGGTCTGTTCATCGTCGTCGAGCCATCGCACCATGGGAATGATCCTAGCCAGCTATTGGTTGACATGGACACCAAAGGTGTGCACTGTACTCAGGAGGTAGCGATGCCCGCCATCACGGTTGACAACATTCTGATCCTGCCCCGTCTGCCGCGCCCGGCCGATTCGACGCGCCAACGCGCGGTGCGCTCGGTCGGCACGGCCCACCGCCAGCGCGAGGGCGCGGGCTTCGAGGTGCGCCGCCCGTTCCCGAGCGCCGAGACGCGCTCCACCGATCCGTTCATCCTGCTGGACCAGATGGGCCCGGTCGCCTACGAGCCGTACGAGGCCAAGGGTGCGCCCTGGCATCCGCACCGCGGCTTCGAGACGGTCACCTACATGCTGGACGGCACGATGGTGCACCACGACTCCAACGGCGGCGGCGGCATCATCGGTCCCGGCGACACCCAGTGGATGACAGCCGGTTCCGGCATCCTGCACGACGAGTTGCCCGCCGAGGACCTGGTGATCTCTGGCGGGGAGTTCCACGGCATCCAGCTGTGGGTGAACCTGCCCCGCGAGCAGAAGATGATCCCGCCGCGCTACCAGGACCTGCGCGCCGACGAGTTGACACTGGTCAGCTCGCACGACGGCAGCGCGCTGGTGCGGATCATCGCCGGATCGCTCGGCGGGTTCGAGGGCCCGGGCTCGACCTACACCCCGATCGTCTACGCGCACGCCTCGATCAGCCCCGGCGGACGAGTGGAAACGCCGTGGCCGCAATCGTATTCGGCGATGGCTTACGTCCTGTCCGGCAATGGTTCCACCGGCGTCGAACGGCGGCCCACCGGCGAGGGGCAGCTGGCGATCTTCGGTCCAGGCGAGGCGATCACCGTGACCGCGGACGATCGGCAGGACACCACTACCGGCGCGATGGAGGTACTCCTGTTGGGCGGCGTACCGATTCGCGAACCGGTCATGCAGTACGGCCCCTTCGTGATGAACACGCGCGACGAGATCATCACGGCCATCGAGGATTTCAACGCCGGCCGGATGGGCACGGTCCCCGCCACGAACCTGGCTGGGAAACGGCTGGGAGAATAGCGCAGGTCGTGATGCTGCGGTTGACAATAAGCTTCCCCATCAGAACAGTAGACTCGGCAGTTCCAGCGCCGGACACCACGGGGAACGTCGGCGTGGGTCCGCTCTGTCCACCGCAGCAACCATCGAGGAATACATGAACGTTCGAAGGCTCATCGTGACCGTGGGCGTGGGATTGGCCATCGCCGCCCCGATCGCGCCCACCGCATCCGCCGCCAGCCCCAACATCCCGTCGGGCTCGGCCGGCACCGGATCATCGGGCATCGACGATCTGGTCGGTGCGACCGGTTCGTCGAGTCTGACCCAGACCGGTTCCGTGGGCGGTCCCGTATACAAGAACTGCGACGAAGTTCGTAGGGCCCACAAGGCACCCATATTCCGTGGCCAGCCGGGCTACGGTCCGTGGCTGGACCCCGACGGTACCGGAATGGGCTGCCCAACGCATTAATCCGGCCAGAAGACGACGACACCCGGTGCGGCGTAACGCCACACCGGGTGTTTTGCTCTCAATGCCGGTTCTGCCCAGCGGTATTCGGCTCAGCGCCGGAATACCTTGATCAAGGTCAGGCCGACGACCAGCGCACCCGCGCCGATCAGGCTGTACTTGATCTTGGGCTCGTTGAGCTTGGTCAGGATCGCGTTCTTGGTGTTGTTCGCGATCCGCTGCGGGTCGGCCCGGACCGCGAGTTCGTCGAGTGTGCTGGCCAGGCGGTTGCGCGCGGCTTCGATCTCTCGCTCGATGCTCTCGGTATCCTTCGCCACGTTATCTCCTGAAATTGTCCGTTGGGCATGAATCGCTGGCGCCGAGTCTATAGCTCGTCAGTCTGTCGGAGGTCTGTCAGAGGCGTCCGTTACCGTTCAGGGCATGACCGAGAACCCTCGACTCAGTCCGGGCGACGCCGCGCCCGACTTCACGCTGCCCGACGCCGACGGCAAGCCGGTGTCGCTGGCCGACTATCGCGGCCGCAAGGTGATCGTCTACTTCTACCCCGCCGCCAGCACCCCCGGCTGCACGAAGGAGGCGTGCGACTTCCGCGACAACCTATCGGAGCTCGACGGCGCCGGAATCGACGTGATCGGCATCTCCCCGGACAAGCCCGCGAAGCTCGCCAAGTTCCGCGACAACGAGGCGCTCACCTTCCCGCTGCTGTCCGATCCGGAGCGCGAAGTGCTCATCGCCTGGGGCGCCTACGGCGAGAAGACCATGTACGGCAAGAAGATCCAGGGCGTCATCCGCAGCACCTTCCTGGTCGACGAGCAGGGCAAGATCGCCCTGGCCCAGTACAACGTGCGCGCCACCGGCCACGTCGCCAAGCTCCGGCGCGATCTGTCGGTCTGAGTACGCGATCTGTCGGTCTGAGTAGCGGTACGGCCCGGCCCTGGATGAGGGCCGGGCCGTACGGCTCGGATATGCCGCGTCTCAGACGCGAGGCGTCATCACGGTGGCCCACTCCATCACCATGAGCACATGGTTCTGCCACCAGCGTCCGAACTCCGGGGAGGAGACCTGAGGCGGCGGAGTCTCACCCGGAAACAGCAGTCGCCGGTCAGGATTGCCCACCGGGGCTGTCGATTTGGACTTGGTCGAACCGGGGGTCTTCGCACCTGGGGTGCTCTGGCCGGGAATTATCGCCTGAGCCGAACCGCTGGGCGGCATCGGGGACGACACCGACGGTTTCGACTGCGATGCACCGGAATCCGGCTGCAACACCATGTGCGGACCCGATCCCGGCCCCCAGGGCATACCGACCTGGTCGAGCGATACCAACTCCGGCCCGGTCCCCGAATGCCTGACCGGCGCCGTCCGGGGCCGCACCGACAAGCCCTTCTCCGGTTCGGGCGCCGTCTGCGGGCGGGGGTCCGACGGATTCACCTCGTGCGAGTTCACCGCCGCGCCCGGGTCGGCCAGTACCGGCGCGGTGGTCGAACGCGAACTCGTCGTTGCCTCGTAGACCCCGCCCGCGACCAGCCCGCCCGCCAGCACGGTCGCCGCCGTGACCAGCGCTGCCGCACCCCGGGACACCCGGGACCGCTCGACGGCGAAGATATCGGCCTGCTCCGGCTGCACGACCAGTGCCGCACCGACCGCCGCCGCGACCGCGGCCACCCGGCTCGGGACGAGAGGCACGGAGAACCCGCGGGTGAGCGCCGCGGCGACCCCCAGTTCGCTTGCGGCGGAACCGATCAGGACCACCGCCTCGGGCCGCACATCCGCCGCGTCGAACTGGTCCCAGGCCGCGGCGACCGCGGACCCCATCGTCGCTTCTCCGGCGACCGAACCCGTCGCGGCGATCGCCGCCACCACCCGGTCGCGCTCGGGCGAGATCATCGAGAAGCACTGATGGCCCGGCACCACCTCGCACACCAGCAGATGCCCGAACTCCATGGTCCACGGCATCGCCCGGGCCATCGCCAGATGGGCCGATTTGGCCGACACCATCGAGGCCGTGCTCCACGGCCCCTTGGCCAGACCGGTGACGACCGCGCGCCGTTCGGCGGGATCGCGGTAGGTGACCGCCACGCCGGCGATCTTTCGGTCCGGGCCGATCTCGTCGATGAGAGCCTCCAGCGCCGCCTCGATCGCCCGTGCCAGGTCGGCCTTGCCGTCGCCGATGTGGAAGGTGCGCTGGGCCACTAGCCTGTCGGGCAGCCTGGCCTCGTCGTCGGATAGAGCCACCGCGTGGACGGTGCCGCGCTCGGTGGATACACCGAACGTCACCACAGATCGAGCTACCACGGATCACGCCTTTCGAAAGGGGTGCTGATATCAGGGCCGTGCGAGAAGGGGCTCTGCGAGGGACAACACAGAAGGACATGGTCCGCACAGAGCACTGAGGAGCAGCGAAGGTGCGCGTACTCGGTAGGTGTTCGTCACCGAATCCGGCCCGGATGGGTGGTGGCGCGTGTCATCAGCGTGTCGCTACGGCTAGCCTGATAGACGTGGTGGAAGCGCGCGCGGCAACACAGTCGACCAGACGTGTCGACCCGGCGTTGGAATTGCAGGACGATCCGCAAGAGCTGATGCCCCGCCGCCGACCCACTCAGGAACGCAGCAAGCGCAAGTTCGACGCACTGCTCCAAGCGTCACGGGAACTGTTGGTAGAGGTCGGGTTCGAGTCGTTCACCTGCGAGGAGGTCGCCGCCCGCGCCGAGGTGCCGATCGGCACCCTGTACCAGTTCTTCGCGAACAAGTATGTGATCGTCTGCGAGCTGAACCGTCAGGACCTGGTAGCGGTGACCAGGGAACTGTCCGACTTCCACGGCGAGGTCCCGTCCATGGACTGGCTGCGCCACATGAACAGCTTCGTCGACCACATGGCCGACCTGTGGATGACCGACCCCTCCCGCCGCGAGGTCTGGCTCGCCATGCAGTCCACCCCCTCCACCCGAGCCACCGGCGCCATCCACGAAAAGGAATTCGCCGAGGTAGCCCAGCAAATGCTGCGCCCCCTCATGCCCCGCACCCCCCGCGGCCGCCGCTCCATGATGGCCCAGGTCCTGGTCCACGTCGTCTACTCCATGCTCAACTTCTCCGTCCAGGACGGATTGCGTCACGAGGACGCCGTCTCCGAACTCAAGCGCCTCATGGTCGCCTACCTGCTGGTCGCGGAGAAGGAATCCCGCACCGGCGGGCAGCGCGAAGCCGAAGGCTGACACGCGGAAGTTGTCGGTGCGGCTGGTTAGCCTGTGGTCATGCTGATCCCATATGTCCCCTCACCGGCACTTCCGGCGACCATGACTTGGGAAGAGCTGGATGCACTACCCGAAGAAACCGCACGGTACATCGAGTTGCAGGATGGTTGCCCAGTATGGGTGGCCGACGATGTCGTCGCGCGGCAGAGTCTGCCCGAACATCAGGCGTACAGCCTCCATATGACGAATGCCCTCCAGACCGTTATCCGACGCACCGCGAGGGGCTCCTCGAACCCGCATTTGGATGTCGGATTTCAGATCAATGTTTTCCTTGCTCGAGATCGATCCAGTTTCATAACACCCGACTTCACTGTATTTCGTTGTCCCAGCGACGAATTCGGCCCAATCCATGCCGAGGACGTGGTGCTCGCCGGTGAGGTGCTGGCCCACGCTACGCGGCCAGCGGCATCCCTTGGTACTGGGAGGTGGCTCTCGGGGTCAACCCGCGTCGCGTCGAGGTCGTGCGGGCCTTCGCCCGATCGATCGAGGTTGTCCTGCCCCCCGGAATGACACCGTTGCGCCCCGATCACGCGATCTACGTCCAGATCGACGAGTGGACACCCGAAGCTCACGACCACATCGAAACGATCCACCCGTTCCCGATCAAGATTCCCTGGGACGACCTGGCCTACTAACACTCCCGGACCAAGCACTTCGGCGCGCTCATCCTGCGTAGGCAGCCCACTCATCGGAGGACCTTCGCGCATCTCGATCCAGTCGTGCATGCTGGTACTGGAGATCGAAATGGGTGATCTCCCACAGGGTCCGGATCGTAATGCGGCAATCGGGTCACAATGCCTCGAGAGCCGTGGCACGCCAATTGGTGGGCCGTATGCTGTGTGAACCAGGCGCCGGGTGTTCCGTAGGGTGCCGGACTTGGGGCTCGGAGCTTCTACGGCGCAGACCTCGTCACTGTGAGGTGCGAACATGGCCGTGCACGAGCCTTCGTCGATCGCGGAATTCGAAGAGTCCGATCGTCAGCTTCGGAAATCTGTGGGGTTCACCCATCTGCTGTTCATCTGTATCGGGTCGATCATCGGGTCGGGGTGGTTGTTCGCCTCGCTGGGGGCGGCGGCGGTCGCGGGGCCCGCGGCGATCGTCTCCTGGGTGGTCGGCGGGGTGTTGGTGCTGTTCATCGCGGTGAACTATGCCGAGTTGGGTGCGATGCTGCCGCGCAGCGGCGGGCTGGTCCGGTATCCGGAGCTCACGCACGGGCGATTCGCCGGGTGGATGATGGGGTGGATCTATTTCATCGCGTCGGTGACGGTGCCCGCGATCGAGGCCGAGGCCGTCGTCACGTATGTGGGCAGCCAGACCGATATCGGGCTGATGCATTCCTCGCACGGTAAGAACATTCTGGCCTGGCCGAACGGTGTGCTGTTCGCGATCGCGCTGATGGTGCTGTTCTTCCTGGTGAATTATTTCGGGGTGCGGCTGTTGGCCGAAGTGAACCGGTGGGTCACCTGGTGGAAGCTGATCGTCCCCACGCTGACCGCGATATTCCTGTTCACGATCGTGGACGGCACGAATTATCACGCCTATGGCGGATTCATGCCCGAGGGCAGTTCCTCGATCTTCTACGCCATCTCCTCGACCGGAATCATGTTCGCCTACTTGGGTTTCCGGCAGGCGATCGACTTCGCTGGTGAGGCCAAGAATCCGCAGAAGCACGTCCCGCTGGCGGTGATCGGGTCGGTGCTGATCTGCATGTGCGTTTATATTCTGCTGCAGATCGGCTTCCTGGGCGCGATCAACTGGCACGCCGCGGGCGTGCATGTCGGCGACTGGACCGGCCTGGCAAACAGCTCCTGGGCGAACGGACCGATGGTGGACGCCTTGCGTGCCGCGGGGATCGGCTGGCTGGGCGCCTGGGCGTGGGTGCTGTTGGTGGACGCGGGCATCTCTCCCGCGGGTACCGGCTGGGTCTACACCGGGGTGACCACCCGCATCGTCTACGGCCTGTCCGTCCATCGGTTCCTGCCCAAGGCATTTCAATCCACCAACCGGTTCGCGATCCCGTGGCGGTCGGTGGTGATCTCGGTCGTGGTCGGCATCCTGTTCATGTATCCGGCGCCGAGCTGGTACAAGATGGTCGGCATCATCACCAGCGCCACCGCGCTGACGTTCATGATGGGCGGGGTCAGCCTGCCGGTCTTCCGCCGCTACGCTCCCGATCTGCACCGGCCGTTCCGGCTGCCGTGGCTGTGGCTGCTCGCACCGCTGGGTTATCTGGCCAGCATCCTGGCGATGTACTGGGGCGGCTACGAGACCCTGATCGACCTCATCGCCGGCTCCTTCCTCGGGATGCCGATCTTCGGCTGGTACTACGCCCGCGCGCACGGCTGGTTCCCGAACCGGGCCGCGACGGTGGCATCCGATATCGCCGGCGCGATCTACCTGGTGGCCTGGATCTACATCCAGGTGATGGGCGGCTGGGTGGCCCGGCTGACGCCGCCAGCGGACGGATCATGGGGATTCGTGGTCTATTTCGTGGCGATGTGCGCGGACGTGGTCTTCCTCTGGATCGCCACCTGGCTGACCGTGGGAGGCGAGTTCCGCCACGACGTCCTGCGCAGTTCCTGGCTGCCGGTACTGCTGCTCGCGGTTCTGCCGATCTCGTACTACGGCGCGTTCGGTCCGGCGAAGCATCCGGCCATCGCGTTCCCGTGGGACACCCTGGTCGTGATCGCCGGCGGCCTGATCCTGTTCGCCTGGTCGGTGCGCAGCGGCTACAACACCCCACGCATGCAGCAGATCACCACCGCGGCCCGGGCCGAGACCGCAGATGCGGGAGTGGAAACGAGCACGGACTGACGTCGTCGCCTCGCGAACTTCGTCGTGCCGGAACGCCTTCGGCCGGAGTCCGCGACCGCGCCATCGAATTCCGGGCGGAGAACGCCGGGGTGCCGACACCGCTCGCCGTTCATCGCCGCGCTACCGCCGATGGCCAGCGAGTAGACAGCGACGGTGGCGCCACCGTGAGTCAGGAAAAGGCGGACCCAGGCGCGCGCCAGGAACTCGAGACCGCTCAGTGCTCGAGGAGGTCGGCCAGTTCGCCCGGATCTTCGAGCACGACCATGGCGGCGGCGGTGTCACCATCGTGGGTCAGGGACAGGTGAACTCGGGCCCGGGGCAGGAATTCGGCGGCCAGACCGTGAAGTTTGATGCTGGGGCGGCCCCAAGCGTCGTTGACCACCTCGATGAGGGGATACGGGTTGTCACCGATCTGCGGGCTCCGCGCGAAGCGGGAGGTGGCCCACGCCTTGAGCACGGCCTCCTTGGCGGCCCAGCGCGCGGCGAAGCTTCGGGCAGGGTCGGTGCCCTTGCTCTGACAGTAGCGCCGCTCACCGGCGGTGAAACTCTCGCGCAGCATGGTGGTTCCAGCACGTTCGAGCTGTTCGGCGAATTCGGAGATGGTGACCAAATCCAGGCCGATACCCAGGATCGTCAAGGCGAACGAGCTCCTCGTCGTAGTTCAGGGGTGATGTGTCCGCAGCGTACCCGCACCGGCCGCGAACCCGGCGGTCCGTCCGCCTGATGAGATACACAGGCGGCGCCGCCCCAGGGATGGGGCGGCGCCGCACTGTGCGCGCCTACTCGGCGAGTTCGCCCGTGCTGCAAGCACCCTGGGCCAGGTACAGCCCATCGGCGCCCAAGCGGGCCTCGTTGGACAGCAGCACGTCGGCCTCGAGCTGACGGGACTTCGCGGCGGGCGTGCCGTCGCCGCCGAGGCGACGGTCGGCGGGCCGCTCGTACAGCGGGGCGCCGCCGCACATGGCCTCGACGAACCGCTGGCGTCCGTCCAGCTGACGCTGTTGCGCACGACGCTGGTAGTCCTCGCGACGCTCGGGGTCGAGCGCGGCGACGAACGCCTGCGGGTGCACGATCGCCAGCAGCCCGGACACGTGACCGAAGCCCAGCGAGGTCACCAGACCGGCCTTCAGCGCGAACTTCTCCCGCATGCGCAGCGGCTCGCGCGGCCACACCAGGTGCGGGTATTCGGCCATCTTCTCATCGACACAGTCCAGGCTGCGGTTCGGCGGGATGACTCCCTGCTCGAGCACCTGGCACAGGCCGATCATCTGGAAGGCCGCCGCGCCGCCCTTGGCGTGACCGGTCAGCGACTTCTGCGACACCACGAACAGTGGCGCGCCTTCCGAGCGCCCCAGCGCGCCCGCCAGCCGCTCGTGCAGTTCGGACTCGTTGGGATCGTTGGCCCCGGTGGAGGTGTCGTGCTTGGAGACCACCGCGACCTCGTCCGGAGTCACGCCCAGCCTGCGCAGCTCCCGCGCCAGACGCGATTCCGCGCCGCCGCGGCCCGCGCCGAGCGCACCCAGGCCGGGGGCCGGGATGGAGGTGTGCACACCGTCGGCGAAGGACTGCGCGAACGCGACCACACCGAGCACCGGCAGGCCCATCTCCGCCGCGACATCACCGCGGGCCAGCAGAACCGTTCCGCCGCCCTGGGATTCGACGAATCCGCCGCGACGCCGGTCGTTGGCACGGGAGAAGTAGCGATCGTTGATGCCCTTGGCGCTCATGACCGCCGAGTCCGCGGTGGCCGACATGTCACCGAAGCCCACGATGCCCTCGATGCCGAGATCGTCGAAACCACCGGCGACCACCAGTTCGGCCTTGCCGAGCCGGATCTTGTCCATGCCCTCCTCGACCGACACCGCCGCGGTCGCACACGCGGCGACCGGGTGGATCATCCCGCCGTAGGAGCCGACGTACGACTGCACCACGTGGGCCAGCGCGACGTTCGGCAGGGCCTCCTGCAGGATGTCGTTCGCCCTCGGCTCACCGAGCAGGTTGTCGATGTACAGCGACCGCATCGAGCTCATACCGCCCATGCCGGTGCCCTGGGTGTTGGCTACCAGCGACGGGTGCACCCAGCTCAGCAGCTCGGCGGGGCTGAAGCCCGAGGACAGGAACGCGTCCACCGTGCACACGATGTTCCACAGCGCGACCCGGTCGATCGAGGCGGCCATATCGGCGGAGATGCCCCACTTGGTGGGATCCCAGCCGGTGGGGATCTGCCCGCCGACCGTGCGCGACAGCTTCGCCTTGCGCGGCACGCGAATCTCGGTGCCCGCCTTGCGAATCACCTGCCAGTCGCCCGTGCCCTCGACCGGGGTGATGACCGTCTGCTCCGGGTTGGCGGAGTAGAAGGCGCGCGCCTCGGCCTCGCCGTTGACCACGAAGGTCAGATCCTTGTCCAGGAACACCGAGGTCAGCAGCGGGGCGGTGTTGTCGGCCATGGCGCCGTCGTCGCCGTAGCGACGGATGCCGCAGCGCTCGACGACGGTGTCGTGGTACCGCTCGGCGATCTCGGATTCGTCGACGTAGTCACCGGATTCGGCGTCGTACCAGCCCGCCTTGGGTTCGTTCTCCCAGACGATCAGGCCGGTGGTCCAGGCCAGTTCCAGCACGCCCGCGGCCGAGAGTTCCTCGGAGACTTCCATTTCGAAGCGGGTGCGCGCCGAACCGTAGGGTCCGAGCTCGCCCGCGCCGACGATGACGACCATATCGGCGAGATCGGCGGTGACCGAACCCCATTCGGGGGTGGGCAGTTTGGAGCTCAGGGTCGGCGGGGCGGGCAGAGCCGAAATGGTCCGTCCGTCAGCCCCTTCCGAGTCCTCCGCGGCTTCGGCCGCCTCCCGCGCCTGCTTGGCCAGTTCGGGCAGGTCCAGCTTGGCGCCGGCCAGTCCGCCGGTCAGGTCGATCTGCTGCGGTCCCTGCGCGGTGACCACGCGGGCCCGGCCGGTGCACCACTTGAGCAGCTCCGCGGCCATCTCCTCGGTGGACCAGGTGTGCACCCCGGCCTTCTCGACGGCCTCGACCAGAGGATCGTTGCCGCCCATGAGTCCGGTACCGCGGACCCAGCCGATCAGCGCGTGCACCAGGGTGACCCGCTGCGCCCAGGACTTCTCCGCGCGCCACTTGGCCACGACGGCATCCAGCGCGGCCTTGGACTCGCCGTACGCGCCGTCGCCGCCGAACATGCCGCGGTTGGGCGAACCCGGTAGCAGCACATGCAGTTTCGCGTCGACGTCATGGTCGGCCCCGATGGCGGACAGGCCGCCGATCAGCCGCTCGACCGACCACAGCAGGACCCGCATCTCCATTTCGGCGCGGGCGCCGGCGTCGGCGAGGTCACCGGCCACGCGGGGCGCGGCGAACGGCAGCAGCAGCGTCGGGGTCAACGCCTCCTTGACCAGAACCTTCGCACCGCCGGCGTTGTCGACCTGTTCGGTGCCGACCCAGTCGATCAACGCGTCCACATCCTGGTAGGACGCCATGTTCGCGGGCACCACCCACAGATTCGCGCCACTGCGGGCGTTCTCGCGGTAGAGCTTCTTGTAGAAACCCAGGCGCTCGTCGTCCAGGCGGGAGGTGGTCACGATGACCGTCGCGCCGCCGCCGAGCAGCCGCGCGGTGGCGGCCGAGGCGATGGAACCCCTGCTGGCGCCGGTGATCACGGCGATGTCCGAGGACCACTCGCCCGTCTCCGCGGTGCTGCGGGCGGCCTCGGCGATGCGCTCGTAGACTCCGGCCAGCACCGAGCGGGCCTCGCTCATCGCGCGCTGACGCCACCAGTCCGCCTGCGCGGCAACGGCTTCGCCGCCACCGAGGAATCCGAAGACCGGGCCGTCGCCGGATCCGGCGTCGTCGGCCAGCCACAGCCGGGCCAGATCCTCACGCGCGGTGGCCCACCGGTCGTCGATCAGCACGGCCTTCTTGGCGTCGAAGGCGGGTGCGACCAGCCGGGGCCAGTCCGAACCCAGCTCCGCGGCAACAAGATCCACCAGGGAGTCGTCGGCCGCCTCGGGTGCGGACACCTTCTCGGACAGGCCGAGCTGCTGCAATACGACCTTCGCCGCGGTGGCCAGCACGCCGTCCGGGCCGGTGATCTGCTCGGTGAACTCACCCAGCGCCGCGGCGTCGACAGTCGCACCGCCGCCGCCACCGGCCGACGGAATCGACACGGCGACCCCGCGACGTCCGGCGACCGCCTGCACGGCCGCGTCGATCGCCGCATCCACCGCGGCGCCGTCGGCCAGCACACCCGAGGACAGTCCGCCCAGGTCGCCGCCGCGCACGCTGGCGCCCTCGCGGGTGCCGAGGGAGACCTCGGCGGTGACGTGGTGGGCCCAGCCGTCGCCGAGCTGCCAGACCTTCTTCACGCGCTCGGCGATCGCGGCCGGACGCTTGCCGGACGGGCCGAACACCTTGCGCAGGTGATCGCTGATCGAGTCGGACAGCACCGAGCCGAACGGCTTGTAGGTGCGGGCCAGCCGCTCCACGGTGGCCGACAGGGCGCCCATATCCGCGTCCGCGGCACCGTCGATCGCGCCCAGCGACAGCTCCGAGCCGAGGTCGACCAGCAGCTGGTTGCGGCGCGAGGACACACCGTCGCACAGGCCCTCGATGGTGTCGACCGGGCCGATCTGATCCATCCGCAGCTTGGTCCACAGCGCGATCAGCACGCGGGTGGCGTCGGCGGCGGTGAAGCCGATGTCGTCCGGACGCGGGCCGCCCGCCGGGGCTGTGGGGGCGGCGGCCGGTGCAGCCGCGGGAGCCGCTGCGGCAGGGGCGGTTTCGACAACCACGTCCTCGGGCTCGTCCACCGGGGCGGGATCGGTGTCGGTGGAGTACACCGCACCGGACTCGCGCTCGATGTTCAGCACCTCGACCTTGGCCGAGGCGAACTGCGGCAGCTTCAGCGTGTTCGAGGCCAGGTTCGCCACGGTCGGCGTCGCGGCCAGACCGATCTCGACGAACCGCTCGACTCCGAGACCGCCCTGCTCGACATCGGTGAACAGCAGATCCTGCGTCTCGATCCAGCGGACCGGGGACGCGAACTGCCATGCGAGCAGCTCGATCAGCACCACCCGGCACAACTCCGACGGACGCGCCGCCCAGCTGTCCCAGTCGGCCAGCACCGCCGAAAGCGGTTCGGACGGAACCAGATCGGCGATCTCCTGAACGAAATCCCGTTCCAGCGAGAAGGGCTTGGGCACGAGGTTCGGAATGTAGCGGCCGGTCAGCACCTCCGGGTGCAGCTCGGTCGGCAGCAGTTCCTCGAGCTTGCCGCGGAACTCCGCGACACCCTTGCGCAGCACGGTGGAGTGGAACGGCACGTCGATGCCGGGCACCAGGATGAACGCGCGCTTACCGCCGAATTCCGCACGGCGACGCTCGATCTCGTCCTCGAGCTCCTCGAGACCCTTGACCGTGCCCGCGATGGCGTACTGCGCGCCGCGGAGGTTCAGGTTGACGACCTCGAGGAATTCTCCGACACGCTCGCCCACCGACTCGACCCAGGAGATGACCTCGGCGTCGGGCAGGCCGATCTGCGAGGGGCGGATCGCGGCCATCCGGTAGTCGCTGCGGCCCTTGGCATCCCGGGGCACCAGCTCGTGCATGGCCGAACCACGCTGGAAGACGACCTCGAGCACCGCCTCGAGCGGCAGCACACCGGCGACGGCGGCCAGGGCGTTGTACTCGCCGACCGAGTGTCCGGCCAGCATCGCGCCCTCGACGAAGGCGCCCGCCTCACGCAGCTCCTCGACCTGCGCTACACCGAGGACCGCCATGGCGACCTGGGTGAACTGGGTCAGGTGCAGCACACCCTGCGGGTGCCGGTACTCGACACCGCGAGCCTTGAGGAAGGTCGGGTTGTCTCGGACGACGGCCAGAATGGAGAAGCCCAGCGCCTCACGGGTGTGCTTGTCCGCCCGCTCCCAGACCTCCTTGGCGGCCTTCGAACGTGAACGGGCGTCCAGGCCCATCCCCTTGGCCTGAATGCCCTGTCCGGGGAAGGCGTACACGGTCCTCGGCGCGGCCAGGCGGCCCGTGCCGGTCATCACCAGATCGCCCTCGATACGGCACGACACCTCGACGATCTCGCTACCGGCGTCGACCGCGACCCGCTCCACCCGCACGTCGATCTGGGCGCCCGGGCGGACCATGCCCAGGAACCGGGTGGTCCAGGCGACGACAGTGCGTGGGGGCAGCGGGGATTCGGGATCCAGCGCCGAGACCGCGTGCTGCGCGGCGGCGGACAGCCACATACCGTGCACGATCGGGCTGCCCAGACCGGCCAGCTTCGCGGCGTTGACCGAGGTGTGGATGGGGTTGTGGTCGCCCGATACCTCGGCGAACGCGGCCATCGCGCGGGGCGCGGTCAGGGCCACGTCCCGGCGGCGACGGCGGGGGGTGTCGGTGGCCTGCTCGGACACGGTCCCGCCCGCACGCGGCGGATCGGACAGCTCGCCCGCGCCGTTGCGTCCGCGAATCGCGAAGCGCTCCACCAGATTCGCCACGACCGGAGTGTCGAGCCCGTGATCGCGCATCACACCGACGGACACTCGCACCTCGACCACGCGGCCGAGATCTGTGTCGACGACCGCGCCGGACTCGGCCCGGACGGCCAGGACCGCGTGCTCGTCCGGCAATTCGCCGGTCAGCTCGATGCGGTGATCCAGGTGGACCAAGTCGAGCATGCCTTCAATGACATGCTTGCCATTTTCGGTGCGGGTCGCGCCCAGCACCGCGAAAACCGCGGGCCAGCAGGCGCCGACGAGCACATCCGGCACGGTGCGGCCGATGGTACTCAACGACGTGGGCAGGCCCGAACCGGTCACGCCCGCGTGGTCCGCGATCATATCCGGGCTCCACGCCAGGTTCACATGGGCGACACCGGATTTCACCTCCGGCAGTTTCTGCCCGGCGGCGACGGCGAGCAGCGCCGACATGGCGGCCTCGGCATCATCCTCGGAGATCACCGGCGCGCCACCGTTGTACGCCGAGGCGGGCACGGTGATGCGGATGCGCACCGCGTTGGCGCCCGTCAGCGGAACGGTCAGCTCGACGTAGGCGTGATCGGTGTCCGGCCCGTCGATGGCGACCAGCGTGGCGCCGGTCGTCGCGTGGTGCGCACCCTTGCCGTCCACGGCCCACTCGCCCGGATCGCCCAAGCGGTGCACCGGGTTGAGGGTGCTGCGCCCGGCCCACTGCACATCCGGCGCGGCCAGCACGATATCGATGGCGCCCGCGGTGATCTCGGCGCGACGGCGGGCGTCCACGGCCAGCGGCGTCACCCCGCCACGCACCAGCGAGTACGCGGTGTCCTGCTCGAAACGGTCCAGCAGCTCACCGACCGGCTCGTCGACCCGGGTGATCCCGGCGACCGCGACGGTGCCCGGGATGATGCACACCTGATCGGCGCCGTAGCGCGAATCGTGCGCCTGCCACAGGGAATCCGAACGCCACCAGCGGCGCACGTCCTGATCCACCACGGGCACGAAGTTCACCGGCTTGCCCGGGGTCTTGCACAGCGCGACGAAGAACGGCACATCCGCGGGATGCAGCACGGCCTCGGCGACGGCCGGGTACTGCTGCTTCAGCGCGCAGATCGCCTGCACCGGAGTCTCGAACGCGTCGTCGCCGGCGAAAAGGGTGGGGATCTCGCCCCGGTCGGCCGGGTGCACGCGGGATTCG
Organism: Nocardia alni; assembly: GCF_019038435.1. Classification (GTDB taxonomy): domain Bacteria; phylum Actinomycetota; class Actinomycetes; order Mycobacteriales; family Mycobacteriaceae; genus Nocardia; species Nocardia alni. The sequence continues at coordinate 66,731 of NZ_JAGPOX010000016.1, read as the reverse complement.
GTGCGCCGCACCATCTCCGCGAACCGGTCACGCCAGGTGATGTCCAGCCACACCGACCGGGTGGCGTCCGCGATGGCGTCGCCCAGATCGGTGCCGCAGTCGAAGTCCTTGCGGCGGTCCAGTCCGACGGCCAGCTCGACGTAGCGCTCCAGCCACTCGAGGTAGGTCATCGAGGCGATATCGCCGAAATACGGCTTGGCGGTGCGGTTCAGCGCCTCGATGATCTCCGCGCGACGCTCGGCGACCGCGTCGGCGTCGCCCGCGACGTCGTCCAGCAGACGACCGGTGCGCGAGGCGGCGTTGTCGATCTCGTGGATGTCCGCGCCCAGCTGGCTACGGCCCGAGGCCATTCCGCCGACCGCAGTGCCCGCGCCGACCCACTCCGGGTGTCCGGGGGTGTCCACCAGCAGCTGCTTCACCTCGGGGGCGGTGGTGGCCTCCAGGGTCGCCATCGCGGCCGTGCCGACCAGCACGCCGTCCAGCGGCATCGACGGGTATCCGTGCGCCGCCGACCATTCGCCGGTCAGGTATTCCGTCGCCCGCTCCGGGGTGCCGATACCGCCACCGACGCAGACGATCACGTTCGTCCGGTTGCGCAGCTCGGCGTAGGTGTCCAGCAGCAGATCGTCGAGGTCCTCCCACGAGTGGTGACCACCCGCGCGCCCGCCCTCGATGTGCATGATCACCGGGTAGTCCGGCACGGCGTCCGCGATCCGCAGCACCGCCCGGATCTGCGCCACCGTGCCCGGCTTGAACGCCACGTGCGAGATGCCGACCTCGGTCAGCTCCTCGATCAGCGCCACGGCCTCGTCCAGCTCGGGAATGCCCGCGGTGACGATCACGCCGTCGAACGGGGCGCCGGCCGCGCGTGCCTTCTGGACCAGGCGCTTACCGCCCAGCTGCAGCTTCCACAGGTACGGGTCCAGGAACAGCGAGTTGAACTGCACCTGACGACCCGGATGCAGCAGCGTCTTCAGCTCCGCCACCCGATCGGCGAAGATCTGCTCGGTCACCTGACCACCGCCGGCCAGCTCGGCCCAGTGGCCCGCGTTCGCCGCCGCCGCGACGATCTTCGCGTCCACCGTCGTCGGCGTCATACCCGCCAGCAGAATCGGCGAACGACCGGTCAACCGGGTGAACGCGGTCTCCACCACGATCCGCCCGTTCGGCAGCCGAATCGGCTTGGGCGCGAACGACGCCCACGCCGGGGCGACCTCGGGGGCCGCACCGGGGGTGAACAGCGCACGCTGCCCCGGCCGGGTCGCCACCGCGACGATGCCGACGCCCGTGCCGCGCAACGAACCCTGGGTGAGGCGGGTCAGCAGATCACCGGGGCCCAGGTCCAGAACCCACTGCGCCCCTTCGGATACCGCGCCCTCGACGATCGAGACCCAGTCGACCGGATCCACCAGGATCGCGCGGGCCAGCTCCGAGGCCTGCTCGACGTCCAGACCACACTGATTCGCCCATCCCGCGACCAGATCCACGGTCTCGGTCAGCGCGGGGTGATGGAAGCCGATCTCGACCTCGATGTCCTCGAACACCGGCGCGAACACCGCACCGCCGCGCTTCTTGGCCTCGCGGTCGCGAGTCTGCTCGGCGTTGATCTCCGCGCAGCGCCGGCGCACCCGGTCCAGCTGCGCCACGGTGCCCGACAGCACCACCCGGCGACGGCCGTTGCGGATCGACACCACGGCGGCCGCAGCCACATCCACACCCTGGGACAGCTCGGCCACGATCGCCTTGAGCTGTTCGGGATCGACGTTGGACACCGCCACCATCGGCGACTTCTCGCCCACCGGAACAAGTCCGCGGCGCCGGGCCACCAAAGTGGCCGCCGCACCGATCAACTGGGCCAGGGCCAGCAGCTCCGCGTCCTGGGCGCCGTGCGTCTGCGCGGCCCGGGCGGCGAGCAGGCCCTGGGAGTGGCCGATCACCGCGACCGGCGCGTGCGTGGCCGGATCCAAGCCCTGCAGTCGCAGCGCGCGCAGGGCGGCGGCCTGGGTCAGAAAGACGCCCGGCATGGAAATGGCGGCACTCCGCAGTACCTGCGGGGCCGGGGCCGCGGAGTCCTCGCCGGCATCCGGATCGGCCAGCTCGTCCTCCAGCATCCACCCGACCGGATCGAAGCCCATGGGCCGCACCACCAGCAACTGGGAGGCAACCGGCTCCAGCTTGGTCGCGGCCTCGTTCACCAGGTCGGTCAGCTCGGGTTCGAGCGCGCTGTCGCGCCCGATCTCCTCGAGTTCACCCAGCCACTGGGCCCCCTGGCCGCCGAAGGCGAGCGCATACGCCTGTCCAGCAAGCAGCCGGTCCACCAGCGACGACTTGATACCCGTATCCGGAACTCCCCCGGCCATCCTGGCGCTGGCTCCGGTCCCGGTGCTCTCGTTGATCGTCAAGAGTTCGACTTCCTACTCGCGGTGCTTGCCCCTCGTGGGGGCCGCACCTGGTGTGCACACAGCACTCCTCGGCCCTGAGGACTCAGTTCAACTCTGCCGAGGATGGCACAAAATCATGAGGAAAGCCTCACGTTTGCCTCGCCCCCGACCGCTACTGATGAGTTTTCATGTACGCACGTACAAGAACCCGAAGAAACATGACCCTCCCTCACGTTTGAACCCGCTGGTTGAGCCGGTTACACCCTTGTAGGAAAGTTGAGGGTCCCTCATATTGACTGTGATAGAATCGTTATAATGCCAGGTGGGGTTACCCGCCAGTACGAAACACCCATCCACCTCTTCGCTCCAGCCGTCAATCCCGGTAGAGTTTGGACGGCCGTACCAAGCACGCGCGAGTGGCGAAATAGGCAGACGCGCTGGATTTAGGTTCCAGTGTCCTAACGGACGTAGGGGTTCAAGTCCCCTCTCGCGCACAGATTCCCGGCGGATTTGCCGGGATTGCGTGCCGCGTGTTCGGGCGCACTCGAACACGCGGAGTGACCTGAGAAATGCGCACCCACCTGCGACAACTTCTGACAGATCCGCCAGGATCGGCGACCGGCAGCCTCGATGGACCGGACACCGGATGTGAACGGGGCCACGGCCAGCGATCCCCCACACGTTCCTCCGCAGGCGTCATTGGAACAGCCGATCCGTGGCTCACTCTCCCGTCCGACGGAACCGCCCCCTGTACCTGATGACGACATCCAGTACGGCGTATCGACACTCGGCGAGGCTGACAGAGTCCTCGACCCGTATCTGATGGCAACGCTCGATTGGGTCGAGTCGGCCTCGTCGTCAACCACCGCATGCTGCCGACCGGCCGCCGTAACCGGCAGACGGCTTCTCGTCCAGCCACCATCCGCGCTCGGCAAACTCCTCGCTGCGCGCCTGACACTGCGGGAGCAGTGACCCCATCACCGACTTTCCCTACCGGGCGTGTCGGTCTGCCGCTCCAGGGCAGCGACGAACCGGGCGAGGTCGCGGCGGTGGCTGTTGGCCGGCCACGCGGCCCAGGTGCGGCGAACGATGGGATTACCGATCAGTGGGAGTCGACGTAGTGTGGGCGGAACCGGATCGGGCCAATCGGGTGGGGCGAGGGCAAATGCCTTGCCGGAGGCCACCGTTGCGAGCTTCACCTCCGGGATCAGCGCTTGATCCTCGGGTGCGGCGGGCCCCAGGTCCAGACCGTGGCTGCGAAGAATGGCGGTAACCTCGTCGTACCAGGCGGGGCTTCCGGCGCGCGGAAACCCGACCCAGTCCATGCCGGCCAGGGTTTCCAGTCGAATCCCCTCGGCCCCACCATTTTCCGGGACCGCGTCGGCTGCCAGCAGTACGCCCAAACGTTCTTCGACGACCAGTGCGGCATCGAGGTCGTTGCCGATCGGGTGCTCACGCACCAAACCGATATCGAGTTCGTCTTGCACCAACGCGGTGAGCTGGGCCGCGGTGGACAGATGCCGCGCCTGGACCCGGGTCTGCGGATGGACCGCGGCGAGTTCGGCCAGCGGTCCACCCAGCAGATCGCGCGGCAGCTCCAGCGGAATGCCCAGCCGCAGCACGCTGCCCTTGGCCGGAGTGTGCGAGGCCACCGCCGCGAGCGCTTGGTCGTGGCGGGCGAGCACCGCACGAGCCTCGTTCAACAGGGTCATACCCGCGTCGGTGGCCTGCACTCCGGTATTACTACGCACCAGCAACTGCAGACCGAGCTGGCGCTCCAGGCCGCCGATGGTCTGCGACAGCGCGGGCTGGCTGATATGCAGCCGCCGCGCCGCCGCGGACAAACCACCTTCCTCGACCACCGCGACGAACGCGCGCATCTCGCGTAGCTCCACGCGTTCATCACAGCACGCCCGATGCCGCGATCAGACCGCGACGCGGCCACCGTCGACCGGCAGCACCACCCCGTGTACGAAGGTGGCCTGCTTGCCGGCCAGGAAGGCGATGGCCTCCGCGATCTCCTCCGGCGTTCCGGGTCGACCGGCTGGGGCCGCGGCGGCCAGCTGATCCAGACCCTCACCCATGCCCGCAGTGCCCTCGGTGCGGGTCGGACCGGGACTGACGGCGTTGACGCGAACACCGCGCGGCCCGTATTCGGCCGCCCACGCCTTGGTCAGCAGACCCACCGCCGCCTTGCTGGAGCCGTAGAGGCCCATTCCGGACATACCGAATTCGGCGACCATGGTGGTGATATTGACGATCGCGCCGTGCCCGCGCTCGGCCATCGCCGGGGCAAGTTCGGCAACCAGGAAATACGGAGCCTTCACATTGACGGCGAACACTGCATCGAAGTCCGCCTCGCTGGTCTGCTCCGTCGGACCGAACGGGAAGACCCCCGCGTTGTTGACCAGCACATCCACCTGACCGAACGCGGCAATCGTCGCACCGGCCAGGCTGCGCACCGATGCCGCATCGCTCAGCTCCGTCGGGATGAATATCCCTGTCGCACCCAGCTTTTCGATCTCCGCAACCACTCGCTTACCGCGCTCGGCATCACGCCCGGCGACCGCGACCCGGGCACCGCGTCGTGCCAATTCGAGGGCGGTCGCCCGCCCGATCCCGCTGGTCCCACCGGTCACCAACGCCGAGAGCCCGGACAATTCCGACATCGCTTCTCCTCAGTGTTCGCCGTCGGCACCGTGCCGACATCGCGATCGGTTCAATCCGAATTCCACTGCGACGCTTCCCGGTCGGCCATCGGCGTTACCTGTGGCAGCGATAAGCAAAACCTCGAATCGACGGCGTCGGAGCCTCACCATCAGGTGGGGTCTCAGGCCAGCGCAGCAGGCCGCCAGCCTCGGTGAGATGATCACGCTGCCCGCGCACCCTCGTTTCAGTACTGCGCGGTGAAGTCGTGGATGAGGGCGCCGGTGGGGCCTGGCTCCTCGATCATGGGCGTGTGACCGCAGTCGAGGGACACGATCCGGACGCTGGGGACTCGGCGGTAGTCCTGGTAGGACGTCGGCATCCAGCGCTTGTCCCGGGAGCCGTAGATCACCATGGTCGGCAGGTGCAGGGCCACGAGCCGGTCCGGTTCGGACTCGGCCCGCAGGTACGCGTCCGACGCGTTCGAGGTCTCGGTGAGACTGCGGTATGTCATGCCCCGGACGGCGGCGACGATCGGGGCGGGAATCGATACGTCGCGAGTGAAGGCGCTGCTCAGAAGGTACCGAATGGCGGCGTCCGGCAGCAGCGGCCACAGCGGTTGCCCGATCGCCGGGTTGAAGAATAGACCGCTGACAGGGCTGTTGTCGGTGTACGCGTCGAGCCGTGCGCCGGTATCGATCAGCTCGAGCGCCGACACCAGACCGCGGCGCTGTTCGGCCAGCGAGGTCGCCACATAACCGCCGGTGGAATGTCCGACGAGCACCGCGTGGCGCACGCCGAGCCCGTCGAGCACCTCGCCGACCACCCTCGCCTGATCGGCCATTCCGTAACAGCAATCAGGCTTGGCCGATTCGCCGTGTCCGAGCAGATCGATCCGCACCACGTAGCGGCCCCGCAGGGCCGGCATCACCTGATCCCACCATGTGGTCGATCCGCCCAGCCCGTGCAGCAGAACCACCGCGTCCGCGCTGGGTATTCCGCTCGCAACGACATGGATATCGCCGCCGGGAAGGTGCATCATGCGATCCGCGGATGCGGGCGGCGCGGCAGTCACGACCCCCGGAACGCTGCCCGCGAGCATCGCGGCCGACATCGCGGCGATCATCAGTGCGATCCGTCGCCGCCGACCCGTTGCCGTGGTGGTGATCTCATTCATAGGTCCTCCTTCGGTCCGTTCGTGACACCACCACCCTGCTGGGAGACAACGACTTACGTCTTGAAGAAATGTAAGGGCCTCGATGCTCGCTACCCGTCCTGGACGACACGTATGATCGCGGTGTGGTTTGGGAGATCACGCGACCACTGCGGATGCCCGTGCCCCGAGGCGTGGACATGGCCGGATTCCGCATTCACGGCGACGGTCCAACTCTGCTGCGCGCCATACCGCATCCGGCTGTCACGGTAGCGATCACGATCGGTGACAACCGCTTCGAGGTCCGTGACCCGTCGGGGCGAACTCACTCCAGCAGCCTGGCCCTCGGCCTGACCGGCAACCCGTTCGCGGTGCGCTTCGAAGACATCGAGTGTGTGCAGATCCGCCTGTCACCGTTCACCGCATCCGCCGTTCTCCGGCTCCCACTCGCCGAATTATCCGGGGGCATAGTCTCTCTGGACGATCTGTGGGGCCGCGACGCGATACGCCTGAGCGAGCGTCTACACGAAACACGCAGCTGGCCCGAACGATTCGCGCTCATCGAGGCGACCTTATCGACACGCTGGTGCGACGACCACCGCCGCGCCGCCCCCGAGATTGCCTGGGCCTGGCACCAAATCATCGCCAGCAGAGGCCGGTTCCGCATCGAACATCTGGCAACAGAGGTCGGTTGGAGCCGGCAGCGGCTGTGGTCACGTTTCGGCGCCCACATCGGCCTCACCCCCAAACGCGCCGCCATGCTGGTCCGATTCGATCACGCCATACACCAACTGGTCCGGGGACTCTCCCCCGCACAGGTGGCGGCCGACACCGGTTACGCCGACCAGTCACACCTCCACCGCGACGTCCAGGAATTCACCGGCACCCCCCTCACCTCCGCGGCAGGCGAGCCTTGGCTCGCGGTAGACAACGATGCCTGGCCCTCGAGCAATGCGGCTGAAACAGGTCAGTTGCCCTGAATCGACGGCCAGAGTTCGGGTGCTTGCTCGATCCTGCATGGTGCGACCGGATGCCGAGCCCATTGAGGACAGTGAGCTCGCGTTGTCAACGTCTGTGGCGTCGGATCTCTGATGGACGATGCTCACAACTGACACGTCGCCCAAGCGGACGAGCAGGTCGGCGCGGTACACGCGATAACAAGTGGACGAGCCCTCGGGGCGGTCAGCAGACTCGACGGAATGTCGCACCTGCTCCACGTCCTCCCCGCCTTCACCCTGGCGTGCCTGATCCTGGCCGCCATCCCCGGCCCGGCGACCGCCCTGTTCCTCCAGCGGTCCATACGCGACGGTCGATCGGCCGGACTAGCGGCGGTGGCGGGCAACGAGATCGGCGTCCTGGGCTGGACGCTGGCCGGCGGCGCGGGCCTATCGGCCCTACTGATCGCCAACCGAGCCCTCGACCAAGCAATCCACATCCTCGGCGCCGCGGTCCTGGTCTACCTCGGCATCCAGGCGTGGCGCGGCGCCCGCAACCACGACACCCCCGGAACATCACTGCCCAGCGTCCTACCGAGCGGCCGCACCCCGACCGCGGCATTCCGCGCCTCGCTCATCTCGATCGCCGCCAACCCGAAAGCGGCGGTCTTCGGCCTGACCATCCTGCCGCAGTTCCTACCGCCCCGAGGACCGATCCTGGCGACAGTCCTGACCCTCGCAACAGTCCAGCTGATCATCGACACCGCCTGGTGCGTGAGCGTCGTCCTGATCGCCAACCGAGCCGCAACCTGGCTGCAACGCAAAGCCATTCGACAACGCATCGAACGAGCCCTGGCCACAATTCTGATCGCCCTGGGCTTAGGGCTGGCCGCCGACACCCTGTGACCCAGCCGATTTCACGGCTCGTCGAGCACGCGCTCGCGAAAGGCCAGCGGCACAGGGTGTCCCGGCGGTGGGCAGGCGAGGAAGCGCCTACCGATCCGACGCGGCCTACTGGTCGTCGTAGCCGAGCACCAGGTCGTGGACGATCTCGGTGCCTGTCACTGTGACGCGGCTGGTCGCGGGCGGGTAGCCGCTGGTTACCACGGTGTAGCGGCCCTTATCCAGGTCCGGGACGACATAGTGGCCGTCGGTGTCGGTGTGGGCGTGGGCTACCAGGGCGCCGGAGGCGTCGAGGACCGTCACGCGGGCGTCGGGGACAGCTCGTTCGCCGGCTCGGACCGAACCGGCGAGCAAGGCCGCCTGCTCCATGTCGATGTCGTAGCGCAGGTGTTCGGTCTCGGGCACGGTCAGGGTGATCGCCGTCGGGCGCATGGATTCGGCGTTGGCCACCAGGGTGTAGCGGCCCGATATCAGGCCGCCGCACACGTAGGCGCCGTCGGCGGCGGTGATCGCCGCCCCGACCACCTCGCCGCGGGCGTCGGTCAGGGTCACGGTGGCGTCCGCGAGTGGCTCACCGTGGTCGGCCCGGCGCACGACGCCCGACAGTTCACCCGAGCCCAGCAGGGTGACGTCCTGCTGCTGCGTACTCGAACTCGCGGTCACGTTCACGGCCACCGGTCCGTGACCGGTCGCCGAGACGATCAGCACGTAACTGCCCGTCGCGGGCACGGAGATGCGGTAGCTGCCGTCATCCCTTCCGGTCGCACGCGAGACCTGGCGGCCGTGCTGATCGATCAGGGTCAGCGCCGCGGCGGACAGCGGGTGACCGGTTCCGGTGAGGACGCGACCGCCGATCCAGCGACCGTCGCCGCCGGAGATCGGCGAATCGGCCACCGGCCGCGTCTGCACAGCGGACGCGGCGCGGGCGTAGCGTGCCGGGCCGCCTGCCGATCGCGCCCGTTCGGCGGTCGCCTGGCGGGCGTGCAGGGCGAACAGCTCACGGTCGAGGGCCGGGGCGACGGTACGGTAGTCGCTCCCCTGCACGGTCATGTCCAGCCGGGCGGCGAGGTCTCCCAGCAGATCGTCCAGGTACCCGAGATAATGGAGCGCGTGCCGCAACCGGGCGTTGGCCGGGGAGACGGACAGAGCCGCCTGCAACTGCCGGATCTCCTCGGCCCGGCGGATCCAGGGCTCGGGGACGGGTGCGCCGGCGGAGGCCTTCTCGGTCTCCGACACGATCCCGGCAAGGGCGTCGATCGAGTCGGACAGGCTGCCGGTGATCCGCAGGAGTTGTGCACGCTGGCCCGCGGTCAGCACAGCCCTACCGCTGCCGAGCGACATCTCCCGCGCGCAGACGGCGGCAGTGCGCAGCATGGAACGGATCTCCTCGGCATGCTCGCGGCCGGCGCTGCCCGGAAGATGAACGAGCGACAGGGTGAACCGGCGCAGCTCATGAGTCGCCTGGTCCACCGCTCTGGCCTGCTCACGGGTGCCTTCGGCGCCAGCGGATCCGCTCCACACCTCACCGGACTCGCGCACGAACGTGGCCAGCGAGCGGACGTGGGTGGCCTGGGCGTGGCGCAGCAGAGTGCGGGTCGCGAGGGGCAGGACCACCAGAGCCACCAGGATGGCGATGACCGCACCCAGGGCGTTCTCCCCCGCACGCAACACCACCACCGAGTCCTTGAATCCGCCGGTGAAGGCGTAGAGCTGGATGAGCGCGAAGGCCAGGCTGCCGGCCCACACCCCGTAGTAGGCGCTGATCGAGTAGGCGCCCGCCACAACGGCCAGGCACAGCAGTGTCACCGTCACCATCGGGTGGTGTACTCCGAGAAGATCCGCGACGCCGATTCCGACGAAACCGCCGATGAGCGTGCCGACGACGCGTTTGACGGTCTTGCGCACCCGATCGTGCACGGAGTCGGTGTTCATGAAGATGATCAGCGCGCCGATCACGGCCCAGTAGAACCGATAGCCGTTCAGCGCGTCACCCAGCGGAATGGCGATCACCAGCGTGATCAGCATCTGAACGGCGATCCGGATCTGGGGGTCGGGCTTGCTCCAGACGTTCCAGGGGCGGCCCATGCCACCGGCGCCCAGGGCACGGCCGGCCAGCAGGTTGGTGCCGGGCAGCTTGCCCGTGACCAGCTCGACGGGTGTGGTGAAGGGTTGAGTGTCGGCGGCGGCGATATCCGCCTCCAGCCGCTCGTCCACCTGGGTGGTCCAGGCATCGCTGACGCGGTGCAGGTCGCCGAGCACGGCGACGAACCGGTAGAGCATCGAGACGAGGTGCTCGTGTTCGGTATCCCGGGAATCGCCCTCGTGCCGGGCCAGCCAGTCGAGTAGCGGTGCGGTCGCGGCCGGGAGCGCGTCGTCATGCCGCCGACCGCCGCGGTCGAGACCAGCGAGAGCCGCGAGCAGGTGCGCGCGTACCTCGTCGGGCAGCGGGACGCGGCACAGCAGAACGACCGTGCGGCCCAGCGCGTTCGCGGCCAGCTCGGTGTCGAAAACCAGCCGGTGCATGCGAGCGGCGGCCCCTCCCGGACGCCCGGAGCTTGCCAGATGGCCGTCCACGAGCATGGCCGCCTCGTTCAGGTGGATCATCTCGTCGCAGAGTTTGCGGTTCGCGCGGGCGGTGGATTCGCCCGGCTCGAGCATCCGGGTGGCGCGCCGGACCACGTAACGGGTGCGGGTCAGGAAGGCCCGTTCGATGTGCACCAGACCGGTCGCCGGGCGCATCCGGCACAGCACCACCTGGACCACGGCCGCCGCAGCCGCCGCGACGATGACGATCGGGGCGATGTACTGCATCTTCTCCAGCGGTATGGGCACCAGGATGCCGCCGAGGAAACCGGCGAAGAGCATGACGCCGCCGTCATGCCCGAACTCGCCGAGGAACGCGGGCGCCGCAAGTTGCACCACGACAACCACGGCCACCGCGAGCAGCGCGAGAATCCGGTAAGGCTGGACCTCGATCGCGCACAGCAGCGCGAGCAGGAAGGCCGGGACACCCCAGACGCAGCGCACGGCCAGCCGCCCCGCCTTGGGGCCGGCGATCGTCAGGCCGATCAGCAGTCCGGCTATGCCGCCGTAGGTCATCCCGAACATGGCCGGTTGCCCCAGCGCATGGGCCATCCCGTAGCCCACGGCCAAGGTGACCGGAAGAACCATCAGCATTCGCCACCCGGTGCGCAGACGGGCCAGGGCGGGATCGGTGGCTTGCAGGTGATCACGCAGACGTATGGGCCAAGGCGGACGGCAGGTCGGGCACCTGCCGCCACTGCCGAACACAGTCGACAAGACGCAGTTCTCCTTGTTTTCCAAGCTTCGAATGGCTCGTGAGGCTCCGTCGGCCGCTCCGTTGCGCACGGCTTCGTCGCCGTGACCCCACCGCTAGTTACTTAGCCAGCCTAAGTTATTTTTTGTAGTACTGCAAACTTGCACTCGTGCAAATCTGCATTGCTGTAACATAGCGGGCGTGAGCAGCACGAGCGCGGGCGTCGGCCTCCGGGAACGCAAGAAGCAGCAGACCCGCGAGGCGCTGCACCGTGCCGCCGTCCGTCTCTACGCGCAGCGAGGTCCGGACTCGGTCACGGTCAACGACATCTGCGCCGCCGCCGAGGTCTCCCCGCGCACCTTCTTCAACTACTTCGGCTCCAAGGACGACGCCGTGCTGGACTGGCACGAGGAGCGCGCCGGCGGCTCCCTGGCCGACCGCATCGCCGCGCGCCCCGCCGAGGAGGACCCGCTGCTAGCGGTTCACCAGGCGATCAACGCGGGCATCCGCCTGCTTCAGGAGCGCCCGACCTGGCGGGAGCACCAGCAACTGGTGCGGCGGCATCCGCGAGTGGTGCCCATGGCCTTCGCCGACAGCCGCCGCACGCAAACCCTGATAGCGGAAGGGATCTCCCGTCGCACCGGCCTCCCGGCCGACGACCTCTACTCACGCGCCGTGGCCGGCGCCGCGCACGGGGTCATCCGAGCGACCCTGTCGGTGTGGAACCCCGAAGACCCGGGCTCCGACCTGCTGGCCATGATGGACGCATCGTTCGAGATGCTCGCCTCGGGCTTCCGGTTGCCGACTCCGGTCTAGACCGCCCTTCGAGGCGACCTCGGTCGGTTGTGATTCCACTGGGCGAGCACCGCCCCGGCCGACAGGATCGACATCACGCATGCCACCAGCGCCCACATGGTGAGTCTGGCTGTGCCATAGGTATCGGCGGTGCCGGGCATCGGATAGTTACCCTTGCCCGCGAAGGCGCGAGCCACGAGCCCTAATTGGCCACCCAGATCCCCACCGAAACCGACCATCGCTTTCAGCTCGGGCCCCTTACCCAGCAGGTAGAACACGTCGCCGACCGTCGATACGGCCACGACTACGGCGGTAGCCGCGGCGACATGCGCGACGTTGCCGCTACTGCCGCGCAGAATGAGCGCGATGGCGAAAGCCAGAAGCACAATGGCGACGACGGCCGACAGCGCCCATACGCCTGTCAGGTGAGCCAGACCAGGTCCAGACTGCGACCAGATATTCAAATACACAGTGCTGGCCTTGATCTCGCCGAACGCGTTGGCCTGCGCTCGACCATCCCATCCCCCCACGGTGAGCCAAGGCATGAATAAGAGGGGGAAGATAACCAGGCTTCCGATTCCACCGCAGACATAGCCCATAGTGCCGTCGGGTATCGGCAGAACTCGGCGAGGCGGTGCGGAGGCAGTTGGGCGAGAAACAGCCTCCGGGGCGTGAATCCGTCTCGCTTGCCACGGACTTGGCTGTCCCACCCGCACAAATATAATTGCGGAGGACCCCGGCTTCCTGCCGTGTGACCTTTCTCGCACTGTCACCCGATGTAACACGATGATGCTCTACCTGCGTCCGCGCCGAAGGTGATCGGCCCGAACGAATTTGGATCAGGCTGATCGCAATCGCCCTGCGCGACCGACCACGCTTCGCCAGATGCGGTTGTCATGGAGGAAGTCATCACTGAGGGTGCCCATTCGCCGAAGGCAGGCGGGTTAGTGTCGGCAGATCCACCACCCTCAGCCCGGCAATTCCACCACCGAACCAGCGGCAGATCGACCAGCACACCACCGGCAGATCATCCACACAACCCTCGGCAGATCATCCACACAACCCTCGGCAGACTATCGACATACCTCTCGGCAGACTATCGGGGCACTTGTCGGCAGACTATCGGATGCTCCGCTAGAATTGGCGCATGCGCGAAGGAGTCGAGTACCTCCCCCGTAGGGCGGCTGAGCTGGTAGAAGAGGCGCTTGCCGACACTCGGGTCGTCATCGTGAACGGAGCTCGGCAAACCGGTAAGAGCACTCTCGCCGAGCGCTGCCTCGACGGCCGTGCCGACACGGTAAAACGATATCTCGATGACCCACGCACCCTCGCCTCAGCTAATGCTGACCCCATAGCATTCCTCGATGCTCCTGGGACGATGTTGATCGATGAGGTCCAGCGCGCCCCGGAGCTGTGGCTAGCGATCAAGAACGCTGTCGACCGGGACCCGCGGCCGGGTCGGTTCCTCCTGACCGGATCGGCCCGTCTCCTCGGCCTGTCGAGCCTTCCCGACTCGCTGCCGGGCCGTTCGGAAACCGTGGAACTGTTTCCCCTCTCGCAGGGCGAAATCGAAGGAATGCCCGACGGATTCATCGACGCCGCCTTCTCTCACGGACGCCGAATCCGAGCCCCGGAGTCGTCCCTTCGCCGCCGCGACTACCTCGCCCTGGCCTCCCATGGCGGCTATCCAGAGGCCATCCGACGCACGAACCCTCGCCGACGCGCCCAATTCTTCAAGTCCTACCTCGACGACATCATGAGCCGCGACATCCATCAAGTCGCGGATATTCAACGTATTTCCGATATGCGTCGACTCATCGCCGCCCTGGCAGCACAGAGCGGTGGACTGCTCAGCTACAACCGATTGTCCACGGACCTCGGCATTCCGCTGACCACCGTCCGTAACTATGTCGCATTGCTCGAGCTCGTCTATCTGATTCGGCTCATACCCGCATGGTCCGCCAACGCCACCACACGGGCCATCTCCACTCCGAAGCTGGTCTTCACCGACTCCGGTCTAGCCGCTCACCTGCTCACCGGCATCACCAACGACGCCACCACCGGTGGCACCGTCGAAACCTTCGTTCTGGGCGAGCTGAGCCGCCAAATTACGTGGAGCCGAACGATGGTCCGACTGCATCATTACCGCGACCGTGACGGCCACGAGGTCGATGCCATCCTCGAAGACAATGCGGGCCGCATCATCGGCATCGAGGTCAAAGCCGCCGAAACCGTCCGAACGGACGACTTCCGCGCACTCCGCATGTTGGAACAACGACTTGGCGACCGCTTCCACGCCGGATATGTGCTCTACTGCGGAAACGAGCAACTCCCCTTCGGCGACAAGCTGACCTGTCTGCCGATCAGCGGACTCTGGATGGCATCACCGGAGTAGTCGAACTCTTCCGCACTGCACCCTGACCCTCATTTCAGGGCATTCGCGGCCAGTCGCAGATCTGTGAAGGCTCGGTCGAGGTGGGTGTGGAGATCGTCCGTGCGGTCGGCCCCCCAGCGGCGGATCGCGATCGCGTAGGTGTCCATGCCGACCTGGGCGTGCAGCGCCGCGAGTTGCTCGGAGACGCCGCGGGCGCGTAGGGCGTCGGTGAGTGCGGCGACCAGGGCCGCGTGCTTGGCCAGCGAACGCTCTTGCAAGGCGGGCGTCGCCATGATGACCGGATACCGGCGTTCGGTGACCGGGAGGTTGTGCTCGATCAGCGGCACGGCCTGGTGGAACGCGGCCCGCAGGGTGGGGAGGGGTTTGGTGTCGGCCGGTACTGCGGCGACCGCGTCGACCAGCAGCTCGCGCAGTTGCTCCTGGCCGTCGAAGAAGACCTCACGCTTGTCGACGAAGTGGCGGAAGAAGGTCCGCTCGGTGACCCCGGCGCGCGCGGCGATGTCCCCGGCCGTGGTCTTGTCGTAGCCGCGCTCCAGATACAGCTCGAGCGCGGCCTCCTGGAGCCGTAGCCGCACGTCATCGGAATTCCGTGGCATCCACACACCCTAGCATCGCTAGTCAGTTACTGACACTACTTGCGTCAGTAACTGACTGAATGTACCGTCAGTTACTGACGTAAATAAGTGTCAGTAACTGACGATAGGAAGGGTGTTATGGACCAACGTTTCGCCGGAAAGACGGTCGTCGTCACCGGCGCCAGCTCCGGCATCGGCGACGGGATCGCCCGGCGGTTCGCGGCCGAAGGCGCGAATCTCGTCCTCGCGGCCCGGCGCGAGGAACGCCTGGCGGCCCTGGCCGCCGAGATCGGCCTGGACCGCGCGCTGCCGGTCGCGACCGACGTCACCAGCCAGGATGAGGTGCTGGCGATGGTCGATGCCGGGGCCGCCCGGTTCGGCGGCATCGACGTCATGGTCTCCAACGCCGGCGTCGGCCTCGCCAAGGAGTTCGCGGAGACGACCGTGGACGACTGGCGGCTGATCATGAGCACTGACGTGGACAGTTGTTTCTTCGGTGCGCAGGCTGCCCTGCCGTACCTGAAGGACAGCCGCGGCAGCATCGTGCAGATCGCCTCCGCCTCCGGTCTCGGCGGCGACCGCCGGCTCACCGCCTACAACGCGGCCAAGGGCGCGGTCGTGAACTTCACGCGCGGTCTCGCCTTCGACCTCGGTCAGTTCGGCATCCGGGTCAATACCGTCGCCCCCTCGATGACCGGACCGCAGGAGTTGGCGACGAAGTACGCCGACATGATCGAGCGCTTCAACCAGCGGCGGGCGCTGCACGGCTTCAGCACCCCGGCCGACGTCGCCGCCGCGGTCAGCTTCCTGGCCTCGGACGACGCCCGCTTCATCACCGGCGTCATCCTGCCCGTCGACGGCGGCATCACCGCCGGCAGCGGTCAACCCTCGCTGTTCTGACAACGCCGCTCACGAAATCCTCAGTCCCACTACCGATCAGGACCCCTCATGCCCGCAACCACCGACGCGCTCGACCCCGAACTGGCCACCGCGTTCGCCGCGATGCCCAAGGCCTCGAACGGCACTCTGCTCGATTTCTCCGATATCCCCGGCCTGCGCGAACAGCTGCGCGCGGCACACGCCAACCTGCCCACGCCGCCGCCGGATCCCCGGGTCACCATCGAGACGCTGCGAATCCCCCGAAACGACGGGAGCGAACTCGAGGTCGTCCTGTACCGCCCGGCCGCCAACGACCTCACCCGCCCGGCCCTGCTCTGGTTCCACGCCGGGGCCCAGGTCCTGGGCGATGACGCCCACGGCGACGACGCCTACCACACCGGACTGGCCCTGGATCTGGACTGCGTCCTGGCCGCCGTCGTCTACCGGCTGGCGCCGGAGACCCCGGCGCCAGGCGCCGCCGAGGACGGCTACCTCGCCTACACCCACCTCGCCGCGCACGCCGCCGAGCACCGCATCGACCCGCACCGGATCGGTCTGGCCGGGGCCAGCGGTGGCGGGGCGCCGGCCGCGGCCACCGCGCTCATGGTGCGCGATCGGCGCGATCCACAGCCGCGCCTGCTGTCGCTGCTCTACCCGATGCTCGACGACCGCAGTGAGACGCCGTCGAGCTTCGAGACCACCGCCGAAGTGGTCTTCACCCGCCAGGACAACCAGCTCGCGTGGTCCGCGGTGCTCGGCGACCGGTTCGGCGCGCAGGACGTGCACCCCTACTCCGCGCCCGCCCGCGCCACCGACCTCACCGGCCTGCCCGACACCTTCATCGCCCTCGCACAGTTCGATGTGCTGCGTGACGAGGGCATCGACTTCGCGCGCCGGCTGCTCGCCGATGGCGTCCCGGTCGACCTGCACCTCTACGCCCGCGCGTTCCACGCCTGGGACCGATTCGCGGCAACCTCGGCCCTGGCCCGTTCGTTCGAGCTGACCTGGCGCGAGTTCCTCCGCCAGCGTCTGCACGCCTGAGAACGCAGTAACACGGTGACGATTGTCGGCAGCTATCGAGACTGGGCAAGCGCCAGGATCGCCGACGCGACGGCTCCCGGACTGTTGACCGGCGTGAGATGGCGTGCGCCGGGGATCATGGTCGGTGCGCCCGCGCCGATTCGCTCGGCGGTCCGGATGGGGGTGTCGCTGCTGAAAACCGAGTCCGCGGCGCCGAATACCACCGATTTCGGCAGCGGGATTCTTGCGAGTTCGGCGATGCGGTCCGAGGACAAACCCGGAACGCCGAGGTTCATCATCGCCCACAGGGCGGGCTCCGCGCCTGGCACCTGGAGGGGGCGACGCCATTGATCGATGCCCGAAGCGTCGAGCTTCGGGCAACTCGGACCACATGCGCTTCGATAGGCGGTCTGGACGAGGGTGTCCGAGCGCACGGCCAGTCGCAGCAGTGTCGTCCGGTAGGGATCGATGAGCAGTTTCGTCACCGGTGAGCGGGCACCGGCTCCGGAGGACAAACCGTCGCCGTCGAGAAACATCAAGCCGCCGACTGCCTCCGGGTTCCGCAGGGTGGCCGCGGCCACGATCGCCGCGCCGCTGGAGTGGCCGACCACAATCGGGCGTTCGAGACGCAGAGCCTGGATGAACTCCAGCAACTGGCTGGTCTGATGGTCCAGGTCGAACGGTGCGCCCCGCTGGGTGTAGCCGAAACCGTCGAGGTCCAAGGCATAGACCCGGTGCCCCGCCGCAGCGAGTCGCGGAGCCAGATACTGCCAGGTATCCGCCGATTCGATGAAGCCGTGAACCAGCACGATCGGCGTCCCGCTCTCCCCCCACTGCCGGTAACGGGTGGAGATATCGCCGGTCCGCACGTAGGTCAGCCCGACCGGCGGGCTCGCACGGTGACGCGTCGCCACGTTGTAACCGAACGAAAAAACCGTCCCGGCGACGATCACCGCCGCGATCGCCGCCACCACCCGCCACAGCCACCGCCGCGTACGACCGTGGCCCGCGGCATCAGTCGGCCCGACCTCGGATTCGTCCGATCCGGGCGCATAAACGGTCATTCCGGACGTCACCTTCCTGGTACACCACCACTGCCCTAGGAGCGGTTGTCGGGGTGGGTGACGGGGTAGACCGTCAGCAGGCGCTCCAAGCCTCGGAAGTCGTCTGGATTCACCGTGAACAGCGGCAATTTGTTCGCGGCTGCCGTGGACGCGATCAATAGGTCGACGTAATACCTGCGTGGTTTGCGACCGCTCGCCAACGTCGCCGCGTATACCCGCCCGAACACCCGCGCCGCCGCTGCGGTGAACGGAATCGGCTCGAATTCGGCCTCGGCGCGACCCAGCACAGCCATCCGTGCGGCGACCTCCTCCGGATCGTCGGTCGCCAGTGGACCGACTGACAACTCGGCCAGGGTGATCGCGCTGATCGCCTGCTCGGTCGGAAGTTCGTCCTGATCCAATCCGTCCATCAGGATCAGCACGTTCGTGTCCAATAGTCCCTGCTGGGGAAGCGCCATTACTGCCGGCCCGATTCCCGGGCCCGCTCGAACGGGTCGTACTCCTCATCGTCGAACGCCGCCTGCACATCCGCACGGAATCTGCGATCGTCGAGCACAGGAGCGCCCGAGAACGCCGCGGCGACCCGTTCCTTGGACACGAACGTCGGCCGCGGCCCTATCGGCGTCACCGTCGCGATCCGCCGCCCGTTACGGGTGACCGTGAACGACTCGCCCCGCTCGACCGCATCCATGATTTCACTCGCCCGAAGCTTCAAATCCCGCTGATTGATCTCACTCGGCACAGACACGTCTCCAGCGTAGCCCCAAGTCCCACCATGTGGCACCCTCCTGGCATCGCACCACCCCTCAGTCGGCCAGCGGGTGCGCTGGCGAAAGCGGCGGGGCGTCCACGGGTGGGAAAGGGGGGTTGGCGCGGGGATCGGGTCGACCGTATGGTTCCGCTGCCTCGAGGGCCGGGGTGAGTGAACGGACGGACTGTGGGTCATGCCGACATTGAGCCTCATCACCGCCGTGGTGGCCGGGAAGCACCGGCATATCGGGGAGACGTATCGGTCGCTGGTCGGGCAGGAGCTTCCTGTCGGGTGGGATTGGGAATGGCTGGTGCAGGAGGACGGGGATACCGGGGTGCCATTCGCGGAATTGCCGCAGGATCCGCGGATCTCGTTCGGACAGGGGCCCCGGGGGTGTGCGGCCATCGCTCGCACTCTGGCGCTGGGGCGGGCCGAGGGTGTGTTGACCAGGGCCGTGGATGCCGATGACGTGCTGACTCCCGGTGCCCTGTATCGGGATATCACCGCCATCGGCGAGCATGGGGCGGCGTGGGTGGTGTCGGCGGCGGTCGACCTGTTGCCCGACGGGATCATGCGGCCGGGGCCGCGAGATCCGGCGCCGGGGCCGACGGCGCCGGGGTTCTTCGCCGACGGCGTCGCGCGTGGACAGCTGCAGGTGGTCGCGGGGACGTTGTGCGGCTATACGAATCTGATTCGGGCAGTTGGGGGTTGGCCCGCGGTCCCCACTCAGGAGGACATCCAGTTGCTGCTGGCCGTGGAGGCCGTGTCGAGCGGATGCGTGGCCGAGAACGTCAGTCTGCTGTATCGGCGATGGCCCGGCAGTACCACCTTCGGCATCGACAAATCCGGTATGCACTACGGGGATCCGGCCATAGCGGTCAGCAACATCAGACGGATGGAGGCGTTGCGCGAGTGTCACTGGCGCTGGTCCGGTCCACCGGCACTCCAGGGATCGCCTGTCGCCCTTGCTGTTACCGACCTCGGCGATCGAGGCACGGGGCCGAAACCCCGTCCAGGCGCGAACCGCGCCACATGCCTCTGACGCTGCGCGTATCGTGACACGAATCGGGTTGCCCGGCAAGGTATCGGTGCAGTGGCAGGACGCCTCTAGATGTGGAGACAGGTATGAGTGATAAGTCGATGGATCTGGACAAACCCAGTAGTGCTCGGATCTACGACTATTTTCTCCACGGCAAGGACAACTATGACGTCGATCGGGAGGCCGCGGCGAGAATTCGTGAGATATGGCCGACCGTCGAAGCCGGTGTGCGCTATAACCGCGATTTCATGGGACGCGCGGTCCGGGAATTGAGCGCTCTGGGCGTGCGGCAGTTCTTCGACATCGGGACCGGGATCCCCACGCAGCCGAACCTGCATCAGATCGCTCAGGAGATCAATCCCGAGGCCCGCGTGGTGTACGTGGACCGTGATCCGGTGGTCCTGGCTCATGCCAATGCCCTGATGCTGAGCACCAAACAGGGGCGGGTCACCTTCATCGATGCCGATCTGACCGAGCCCGAGTCGATCCTGGCCGCGCCCAAGTTGCGCGAGACGCTGAACCTCGGCGAACCGGTCGCGCTGTCACTGATCGCGGTGCTGCATTTCGTGCCCGACGACCAGGACCCGTACAAGATCGTTCACACGCTGATGGACGCGCTACCCACCGGCTCCTACCTCGTAATATCCCACATCACAACGGATTTCGATCCCGAGGTCATGGAACGAGCGCTCCAGACCTATCGCGCCAGCGGCGTATTCGCCCAGAGCCGCGACCGCGAGGAGGTCGCGGGCTTCTTCGACGGGTACGAACTGCTCGACCCCGGCGTCGTCGGTGTGCACCGCTGGCGCCCCGGTATCCAGCCGCCGGCGAGCCATGACCCGGAGGCCGGGTGCTGGGCCGGGATCGCACGTAAACGCTGACAGCGCAAGGCTTCAGGTGTGCGCGGCGCTCATCGGCCGCGCCAGCCGCCCGGATCGACACCGCCGGGGATGGGCGCGGTCGGCGGGTACGGCTCGCGGGTGAAGATGTAGCTGGCCAGCTCGAGGTGGTCGGCCGCGCCGTCCGGACCGCGGACGACCCGCATTCGCTCGCCCGCGTAGTAGCCGTCGAGACCGGTCCAGGCGTCCGCACCGGCGGGGCGGAATCGGGAGGTCCGGCCGCCGTGTGCGAGGGTCTTCAGTTCCAGTCGGCCGTCGGTGCGCAGGTGCAGCGCGATGGACGCCGAGCCCCAGTACCACGTGCCGGTCAGCGCCAGAAGTGCGGGATCGGCGGAGACGGCGGGCAACCATTCCTCGGGCAGCGACGGTTCGTGCTCGGCCAGGATGTCGAGCATCCCCAGGTCCAGCCTGCCCCGGATGCCGCCGTAGGTGGTGTTGGACAGGAACAGCACGCCGGTGCGGTCGGCGGGGTCGGCCCACACCGAGGCGATGAATCCGGGCATCGCCCCGCCGTGGCCGATCAGCCTGCGGCCCTTGTGACGGCGCAGTTGCACGCCGAGGCCGTGGCCGTCGGTCCACTCGTCCGCGTCGGCGACGATGGCGGGTTCCCGCATCTCCTCCCAGGTGTCCTTGGACAGCACCGATCCGGTGTTCCCGCCGAGGAAGGCGGTCCAGCGGACCAGGTCGTCCACCGTGGACCAGAGCTGACCGGCCGCGCCCATCGCGCCGTGGTCGTGCGCGGGTTCGGGCAGCACGACGTCCGCCCACGGGTGCACCGCCCAGCCTGTGGCGTGCGGGGCGACGGGAGAGGTGGTGGTCCGGTCCATGCCCAGCGGGTCGAGTACCTCCGCGCGCACGGCCTCGAACCAGCTTCGGCCGCGCAGCCGGGCGATCAGCTCGCCGAGCGCGGCGTAGCCCACGTTGCTGTAATGGTGCCGGCTGCCCGCCCGAAGCACCGTAGCCTCGCCGTCCATGGCCTCGGCCAGCTGGGCCCAGTCGCCGCCTTCGGTGCGCTCCCACCATTCGCCCGGCGACTCCGCGCGGACCCCGGCGGTGTGCGAAAGCAGTTGGGCGATCGTGCGATTCCCCATCGGCGCTCCGGGGACGTGTCGTTCGAGCGGGTCCGACAGGTCCAGCTTGCCCTCGTCGCGCAGGCGAAGCACCACGACGCCGACCATGGTCTTGGTGATCGAACCGATCCGGTACTGCGTGTCGGCGGTCGCTCGTCCCGGCTCGGCCCCCTCGCTCATCCGGCCACGCGCACCCCACCAGGCCAGTTCGCCGTCCCGGACCACCGCGGCGATCAGCGAGGGCACCCGGAACCGCGACTGCTCCACCGCGAGCCGATGCGTCAGGAGTCGCTCGGTTGTCGGCAACAGCGCGTTTCGTGACACTTCACACCTCATATTCGTCGGCAACCACCAAGACCAGCACAGTATCGGGTGACGAAGGCGGATCGGCGAATTTGTCCTGCGCGTTCCCGGCGTTATCCGGATGATGGACACCGTGAACGCACCCAAATCTCCCGAAACGTCCTCGCCGCCCGCCACAGTCGAACCGCTGGGCTCCGATTTCCTCTGGGGCGTCGCCACATCGGGCTTCCAGTCCGAAGGTCATGCGCCGGACAGCAACTGGATTCGCTATATCCAGCAATCGAAGTACGAGGCCTACGCCAATTCGGTCGACTTCTACGACCACTACACCTCCGATATTCCGCTCGCCAAGTCCTTGGGCATCAACGTCTTCCGGATGAGCGTCGAATGGGCACGGGTGGAACCCCAGCAGGGGCAGTGGGACGAAAACGCTTTCCGCTTCTACGATTCCGTGCTCGATGCGATCGCCGCCGCGGGTATGCGGCCGATGATCACCCTCGATCACTGGGTGTATCCGGGATGGAAGGCCGCCCAGGGCGGTTGGAAGGATTCGGGCATGGTCGCCGACTGGCTGACCAACGCCCATAAGGTCATCGACCGCTATGCGCCGCGAAAGCCCTTGTGGGTCACCGTCAACGAGCCCGTCGCCTATATCGTGCACGAGGAGCAGCAGACGGGGATTTCCGGCCCGGCCATCGAACCGCTGATCGCCGCGGTGCACAGCGGCGCCTACGACTACATCCATCAGGTGCAGCCGGATGCGATGGTCACCAGCAACATCGGCTACGTGTCCGGCGCCGAGACCCAGGACAACGGGCCGATGGTGGGGCGGCTGAAGGACAAGCTGGACTACCTCGGCGTCGATTACTACTACGGCGCGGACGATCCCAGCACAACTCCGCCGCCGAACCGCCAGCAGTGGGACCTTCCGCTGCAGCCCGAGGGCGTCTACTACGCGCTGCGGCACTACGCGCAGCAGTTCCCCGGCAAGCCGCTCTACGTGGTGGAAAACGGCATGCCGACGAACAACGGACAGCCCCGCCCCGACGGTTACGACCGCGCCGACTACCTGCGCGACATCGTCTACTGGCTGCAGCGGGCCCGCATGGACGGCATGAACGTGATCGGCTACAACTACTGGAGCCTCACCGACAACTACGAATGGGGTTCCTACACACCGCGTTTCGGTCTGCACACCGTCAATGTCGACACCGATCCCGCGCTCACCCGCACCCCCACCGACACGGTCGAGGCCTACCGCGCCATCATCGGATCCCACGGCGTCCCGGCCGGCTACCTGCCGACCCGCCCACCCGTGGCACGCTCCTACGTCGACCCGCCGAGCAGCTACGACAACCCCGTCACCCTCCCCCCACGAACCTCCGGCTAGCCGAAACCCGATAGACCGACCTCGCCACAGCGCACCGATCCGACCGCGGTCAGATTCGTTGTGGCGTCGTCGGCCGACGAAGGCCGGACGCGAGATCGAGGCTCGATGCCGGAAGCTCCGACAGTGCCGCGGCGATATATTCGGTGGCCGGTCTGCTTCGCATGATTTCCCGGCCGACCTCGATGCGGGCCTCGCGAGCGGCAGGTTTGGCGAGATAACGCAGACACGTCCCGACGATGTATTCGTAATCGACGAAGACGACCGCGTCGGAGAATTCTGCGCCCTCGTCGTCGATACAGTTTTCCGAGATCACGAAGACTTGGTTCGCCAGTAGATACGATACTCGGACAATTTCGAAGATCGCGTGATCGTGGTGGATGTTCAAGACTATTTTTGCCCGCGCGTACAAAGCGTCACGAGCAGTGCCATAGACGGCGGTATGGGCCTGCGCGTTGATACCCATTCCTTTCAGTCTCCGGATCACCGCCAGCCGCCTGTCATTGTATGTGCCGATGAAAAGTACATCGATGTCTCTCGTCGCGGCGGGCGGAATTCTCGTCAGCTCCGGAACGCCGCCGATAGGCACATGCCGAACATTATTCACCCTCGTCGCCCGAAGGGCGGCGATGTTGTGAAGGCTGTAGTCCCACACGATGTGCCGCCGGAACAGGGCCAGTAACTCGTCCGTGGCCCACCCCGTACCCGGGAAGATCTGTTCCAAATTGTAGAGAATGGCGTCGTCCGGAACCTCGATATCCCACCACGACAGCGTATTGCTACCGAATACGATATGCCTCCGGCCGGGGAGAGCGATATCGTCGGTCAGCACACTGTCGAAACCGAGACGCAGCAGAGCCGCATTCACCGTCTCCGCCACCTCGCGAAAGACCTCGCGATGAATGTATTCCTTCGGCGGTGCGATCGTTACCGCGAACCGCACGCAGTCCGCAGCACCCATGTCGCCACGTCACATCCTTTCCCGAGAAGCCGCTCCGAAACGGTTCCCAGTCTTCCCAATCCCCAGTCGTGGGAACCGTCGGCGCGGTGGTTCAGCCGGCCGTCCAGCCGGGCAGGAATTTGGAGACGTCGACGTCCTGGAACGGGGCACGGATGAAGCTGTCGCGCAGGTTCCACGGAACCGTGCAGTCGAAGATGACCTTCGTCGACATGCCGTGGTCGACATTGGTCCACAGGAAATCGGGATCGGCCGAGGGATCCAGCGGGTGGCAACGGACGCCGGGGATCGGGATGATGGATCGCTCGGCCTGGAAGCGGGTCGTCATCGCCCACAGCACGTCGTCGGTGTCGAAGATGTCCACGTCGTCGTCGACCAGGATGATGTGCTTCATTTCCGGGAAGGCGCCGAAGGCCACCAGGGCGGCCTGCCGCTCGCGGCCCTGGTCGTTGTGGTCGCGTTTGTGAATCTGCAGGATGCCGAGGTACTTGCCGCCGCCCGCCGAATGCGCGTAGACGTTGGCGACCAGTCCCGGCAGTGCGTCCTCGAGTGCTTGGGTCAGGGACCCCTCGGTCGGGATGCCGGCCAGGCTGACGTGTTCCTCGCCGGGACCGACGAGTGTCTGCAGGATCGGATCGCGGCGTGTGGTGACCGCGGTGACCTTGATGATCGGCAGCGACGGGTTCGCGACGCCGTCGTAACCGGGGAATTCCGGCATCGCGAAGCCGGTGTGCGTGTGCTGGTCCTCGGCGACCCGGGTCTTGGGCTGGATCAGCCCCTCGATGACGATCTCCGCCGAGGCCAGCGCCGCCTCGTCGACCGTCACCGCCTTGACCAGTTCGACCGCGGAACCCTTGAGCCCACCGGCGAATTCGAGTTCGTCGAAGCCGTACGGGGTCGACGGCGGCTCGAACGATATCGCCATATATTCCACCGGGGAGATACCCATCGAAATGGTGATCGGCATCGGTTCGTCCCGCGCGTCGTACTTGTCGTACATGAAGCCGATATGCCTGCCGGTCTGCATGAACACTGACAATTCGTCACGCCCCTGCACGCAGAGCCGATGGATCGTCACATCGTGCTTGCCGGTCTCCGGATCGGTCCCGCGCAGCACCGCCATACAGAAATAGGGACCGGCGTCCTGCGGCGTATTGGTCGGCGCGGGCAGCAGCGTGCGCAGGTCGAAGTCCGGGTCGTCGGCACGGTGCACGACCTCTTGGCAGGGTGCGGAATCGACGAGCACCGGGTCCTTGGCGTGCCGCATCGCGTCGAGCATGTGCTTGCCCAACCGCTTCTCGTCCGCGCCGAGGAACGCCGCGATCCGTCTGCGCGAGGCCAGCACGCCCACGATCACCGGAATGTCGTACCCCTTGACGTTCTCGAACAGCATGGCCGGGCCGACCCTGGTCGGGCGCGTCACCGTGCCGCCGGCGCCGACCTTTTTGTACACACCCGCCAGCTCCGCCTGCGGATCGACCTCGACCGCCGTCGAAACGAACTGCCCCTCCAGCGTTTTCAACAACTCGATGCCCTCGCGCAGGTCTCGGATGGGCGCTGCGGGAGCTGAAGATTCGGTCATGATGCCACCCCTCTACTCTTCGGGCGATGGGCGCCGGGCGCTGGCGAATCCGGTCCACTCGTAGTCGTGCCTCGACTCGAGACCGAAATGCCGCAGCAGCCGGGCGACGAACACGTTCACCAGATCGTCGATCGATTCGGGACGCTGATAGAACGAGAGCATCGGCGGGATCACCATCACCCCCAACCGCGCCAGCTTCAGCAGATTTTCCAGGTGGATGGCATTCAGCGGCGCCTCGCGCGGCACGACGACCAGCCTGCGCTGTTCCTTCAGCGTGACGTCCGCGGCCCGCTGAACCAGGCCCTCGGCATATCCGGCCGCTATCCCGGCGACCGTCTTCACGCTGCACGGCACGATCAACATCCCGTCGGTGCGGAACGAGCCCGACGCCAGCGGGCCGCTCAGATCGTCAGGACTGTAGGTGGCATCGGCCAGCGCCGACACGTCCCGGACGGCCATCCCCGTCTCCCACTCGATCGTGGATCGCGCCCACCGGCTGATCACCAGGTGCGACTCCACCTCCGGCTGCTCCCGCAGCTCCTGGAGCAATCTGATCCCGAGTACCGCACCGGTCGAACCGGTGATGCCAACCACCAACCGCCGCATATCGACTCCTTTGGGCCATAGGACCGCACGGAACTGCCGATCGTCTAGCATTCCAACTGTAGCAATCGACTAGCTAACATCCGTCGACGGCTGACACTCGAAGGCGACACGCCGCCGGCGGGGCACCGCACCCGGCCCTCGGCACGTCACAGTTTCGTCACTGGCTGTGCGGCCGCTTCGGTCCGTCGGCGACGTAACGTCGGTGCGGCGTAATGGTTTCGGTACGACTGTCATGAAGAGGCGAGTGTGGACGAGCACGCACCATCCGATCCGGTACCACCATCCGAGGCTGCGGATACGCCGGGGCGGGGGCTGTCTCGCCGAGGCGCACTGGCCGGTATCGCTGCGGTAGGCGGGATTTCGGCGGTCAATGTCGGCGCGTTCGCGTGGGCGGGAGGCTGGTTCACACCGGACAGCCTGAGTTCGGGCACGTTCGTCGATCGGTTCGAACAGGTCTATGGGCGGCACAGCGGGTTTCGGCGCAATCATGCCAAGGGGCTGAGTGCTTCCGGGACGTTCGTCAGCAACGGGGCCGGGGCCGCGCTGTCGGCGGCGACGGTGTTTCGGACCGGATCCACGCCGGTGACGGCCCGATTCTCGCTGTCGGGAGGTATGCCGATGGCCGCCGATCAGAACGGAACGGTACGGGGACTCGCGCTGCTGTTCCATCTGGACGGACGCGAGCAGTGGCGGACCGCCATGGTGAACATTCCGGTATTCCTCGACCGGGTGCCGCGGGGGTTCTACGACCGGATGCTCGCCACGGAACCGGTGGCCGCGACCGGCAAACCGGACCCCGCCAAGCTCGCGGCGTTCCTCGCGAAGTATCCGGAGACCGAGCGGGCGATGGCCGTCGTCGCACGGACGACGCCCTCGAACGGGTTCGCCAACAGTCCGTTCAACGGGCTCAACGCATTTCGGTTCACCGATGCCGCCGGCGCGACGACGCCGGTGCGGTGGAGTCTGCTCCCGGAGGATCCGTTCGCGGCGGGTACGCACGCGGCGGGACGGGACTATCTGTTCGATGCGCTGATCGAACGCCTCGCGCACGGACCGGCGCGCTGGCGGATGGTGGTCACGGTCGCACAGCCGGGCGATCCGACGAACGACGCGACACGCGCCTGGCCCGCGGACCGGCGGCAGGTCGAGGTCGGCACGCTCAGCATCGACGCGGTGGCGACAGAAGCGCCGGACAATGCGCGCGATGTCAACTTCGACCCGACGGTGCTGCCGACCGGGATCGACCTGTCGGACGATCCGCTGCTCGCGGCACGGTCGTCGGTGTATGCGCGGTCCTATCAGCGGCGCACCCGCGAACCGCATACCCCCAGCGCGGTCGAGGCGCCGGAGGCCCACCGTGCCCAGTGACACCGAGACAACCGCCGTGAAGTTCACCGCCGTCGCCCGCGGCCTGCACTGGATCATGGCCGCGGCCGTCATCGCCATGCTGTTCATCGGCGTGTTCATGGTCGGCTCGATCAGCGAGTTCCACCTGCTGGTCACCATTCATGAACCCTTGGGTTTCGCGATTCTGATACTCGCGCTGGTCCGCATCGGCTGGCGGCTGCGGCATACACCGCCACCGTGGCCGCCCGGGATGTCGCGGCCCGAACGATTGGCCGCGAAGTACTCCGAGCGGTTGATGTACGCGCTGTTCATTCTGCAACCGCTGTTCGGGTGGGCGATGGTATCGGCGTCGGGGCAGCCGGTCGTGCTGTTCGGATCGTGGTACCTGCCGTCCATCGCACCCGCGAACGCGACCGTGTTCGCGGTCCTGTTGCGCGCGCATATCGTCGCCGCCTATCTGCTGTACGTCACCTTCGCCGCGCACCTGGCGGCGGTGCTGTGGCATACGCTCGTGGTTCGCGACGGGATGCTGTCCCGGATGACGTTCGGGTTGGTGCGCGCAGGCACGTCCGCACCGGCCGCGCAGGTGATCCCGGCCACCGAAGCCCGTACAGCTCAATAGATTTCGCCGCGCCGATCGGGCGGGATCGCGATCGAGCGCCGCTCGGGCGGCAGCGCTCAGGCGTACAGATGCTTCAGTAGATTGCGGCGGGCAGAGTCGACGTGTTCCTGCGCGCAGCGGGCAAGCGTCTCGTGGTCCTCCGAGCGCAGCAGCGCCACCAATTCGCGGTGCTCATCGATCACCCGATCCCGGTAGTGCTCGTATCCGGCTGCGACGCGGCGCATTTGGAACAGATACACCTGGGAGCGCACACCCAGCCATGCCTCGCGCAGCCGTCGATTCCCCGCGGCCTCGTAGATGCGGTCGTGAAAGGCGATGTCGAGGGCGAGCAGGCGCTGCCCCGACGCGGCGCCGCCCACTTCCGTCTCCATCGCGTCAACCAGTTCGTCGAGCGAGGCGAACAGGCCGGGTTCGGCCGCGGCCTGCGCGCTGACCGCGGCCAGCCGGTCCAGCGCGCCCCGCAGCGAATAGACCTCCTCGACATCGTGCGCGGTGACCTCGATGACGGTGGTCGCGCGATGCCACCCGGTGTGAATGAGCCCCTCGCGCGCCAGCAGGGTCAGCCCCTCACGGACCGATCCTCGGCTGACGCCCAGCGCGGCGGCCAGATCGACCTCACGCAGCGGCGCGCCCGGGGAGAAGTCTCCGGCGAAGATCGCCTGGCGGATGAGGTCGGCGGCCTCTTCGGCGAGTCCGCGGCGAGCCGCTTTGGGTAACGGAGTGCTCATGTCTTAATGTTGACATTAGGACATGAGCCGGAGCAAGCTGGAATCATGTCATCCCGTCCCGCCGTACACCTGGCCATCCCGGTTGACGATCTCGACGCCGCCCGCGTGTTCTACGGCGATGTGCTCGGGCTCGCGCAGGGCCGCTCCAGCGATCACTGGATCGATTGGAACCTGCACGGCCATCAACTGGTGACGCATGTCGTGCCCAAAGGCGCGGCGGCACGCGGGACGAGCGAGGTCGACGGGCACAACGTGCCGATCCCCCACTTCGGCCTGCTCCTGGAGACCGACGAGTTCCATGCCCTGGCCGCCCGGCTGCGCACGGCCGGTACGGAATTCCTCATCGAGCCCTATCTGCGGTTCCCGGATCGCCCGGCCGCGCAGTGGACCATGTTCTTCCGTGATCCCGCCGGTAATGCCTTGGAGTTCAAGGCCTTTACCGACGAAGACCAGGTGTTCGCGCGATGAGGCGGGTTCTGGTGTCCGGGGCTTCGCGGGGGATCGGCCGGGCGGTCGCGTCGATCTTCGCCGAACACGGCGATCGGGTGGCCGTCCACTACGGCGCCAATGCCGATGCCGCGGAACAGACCCTGAAGGGGCTGCCCGGTTCCGGCCACATCATGGTGGCGGGCGATCTCCGCGATCCGAACGCCACGCGCGCGATCGCCGAGACCGCGGTGCGCGAGCTGGGCGGCATCGACGTGCTGGTCAACAATGCCGCCGTCGCCCCCTCGGCCGCCACCAGACATGCGATCGCGGACGTCGATTACGCGCAGTGGCAACAGGTTTGGCGACAGATGATCGATGTCAATCTGCTCGGCGCGGCCAACCTGACCTACGCCGTCACCCGCCATCTCATGGACCGTGGGTCGCCCGGCAGCATCGTCAATATCGGCTCGCGCGGCGCCTTCCGGGGTGAACCGGATTTTCCCGCGTACGCCGCCGGTAAGGCGGCGCTGCACGCCTTCGGGCAGTCCATGGCGGTAACCCTGGCGCCCCACGGCATCTCGGTCACCTCCGTGGCGCCGGGCTTCGTCGGCACCGAGCGCCAGGAGACGAAACTGACCGGCCCCGAGGGCGATACGGTTCGCGCGCAGAGTCCGTTCGGGCGGGTCGGCACACCGGACGAGGTCGCCGCGGCGGTGTTCTATCTGGCCTCCGCGCAGGCGCAGTGGGCCTCCGGCGCGGTCCTGGACCTCAACGGAGCCTCCTACCTGCGTACGTGACCTCCTGGCCCGGCAGCATCACTCGTCGTCCAGGCACGCTCTTGGCCGGGATTCAACTGCGCCAATACATATGGATTCCAGCCAAAGGCGTGCCGGAATGGCGGAGGGCCGGAGCGGCACTACCGGAATGGCGGAGGGGCGGTGCAGCACCACCGGAATAACGGGGCGTTGCAGCACTAATCGGGCACGAGGGCGTAGACCCGCACGATGAAGGTGTCCTGCTTCGCGCCGGAGGGGTTGGCGATATAGAAACCCCGGCGCGACAACCCTCGCTCGCGCGGTATCGGAGTTCTGGCGCCGGGGGCGATATTCGACAGGACACGCTGGTCGAGGTTCGCCCTGACGTCGGACAGCACGTTGAATCTGATGCTCGCGGTATCGGGTTCGGTTCGCCAGAGCAATTCCGTTGCTCCCGCGGGGAGTTCGCCCAGCGAGAAGTTCTCACTCGAGCGGTCTCGCTGTCCCTTCCATGGACTACCGCCCGAACTGACCTCGGCGATCAAGACCTGCGCCATCTCCGCCCTCCCTCGTCTCGCGGACCGTCGCGGAAATCAAGGTTACGCCCGCGCGGGTCGCTTATCTGCCGTGTACCTCGCAACGAGCCTCCCGACCAGCGCGACACGCCGGGTGTGCCGTGCCGTGCATCATAAAAATTCGGACACTAGGCTCAGCAGAATCTGGACAACATTCAGCAAACATCAGCCTGCGGGACCCACCCGCATGCGCGCTCGATGTTGGTTGCCGAACGACCATCAACACCGTCCCTGCTCGTTGGATTTCGGCGCGCCCAGGCGCGCCCCCAGTGAAAGAGGATTGGATTGAACAGGACTGCTGTAACGACGCTGCTCTGCGGATTCGCCACCGTCGGCCTGCTCTCCGGCACGGCCTCGGCGGCGACCACCGCCGAACGGGCGTATCTGAAGGCGCTGGACGACACCTACCAGACCGCCTACAAGGAAGATGCGAAGTCCGGGACCGGAAAGGACGCCGACGCGCTGATCAAGGCGGGCCAGCGGTCGTGTGCCTACATCAAGGACCAGGTCGCCAAGGGGATCTATTCCGCCGAGACGGCCGACAAGGCCCTGAAGTGGGACCCGGAGGTATATGTCACCGAGGGTGAAACCACACTGATCCGGCAGGCCGCGCTCGACAACCTCTGCCCGAATGTCGTCAAGGGCGGCACGGTCGACGCCCCGGGGACAACCGGAGCCAAGGGCGACGGTGACAAGAGCACCCAGGGCACGACGAGCGATACGAGCGCGCAGAGCGATCGCGGATCTGCCGATAAGGATTCGGCCGGAAAACAGGACGCCTCCGGTACCGCGAGCACCGCGGACAAGAAGGACTCCGACAGTAAGAGCAGCACATCCGGCAAGCAGGACACCGAGGGTAAGAGCAGCGCCCCGAAGAAGGACCAGACCGCCGTCCAGGACGGTCCGTCCGGTAAGACCGATCCCAAAAAGCCAGCCGGCGGCGGCGGGCTTTTCGGCACCGGCTCGGCGGGTAACTGACACACCCTGCCGATTCCGATGATTCGCACAGTGGCCCCGCACTCCGGCATCCAGGAGCGCGGGGCCACTGCCTCATCCACCGGCATCCGACTGCGGATGTAACCTCACGCTGGCACACTGAGCCCCATGTACGACTACGACGTGCTCGTCCTCGGGTCCGGTCCCGGCGGTCAGAAGGCGGCCATCGCCACCGCGAAGCTCGGCAAACGCGCGGCCGTGGTGGAGCGCCGCGACATGATCGGTGGGGTGTGCATCAACACCGGCACCATCCCGTCCAAGACGCTGCGCGAGGCCGTGCTGTATCTCACGGGCCTGAGTCAGCGCGAGATGTACGGGCAGAGCTATCGGGTCAAGGAAGACATCACCGTCACCGATCTGCTCTCGCGCGCCCAGCACGTGATCGGGCGCGAGATCGACGTGATCCGCAACCAGCTCGCGCGCAATCACGTGGCGCTCCTGCCCGGATTGGGCGCGTTCGTGGACGAGCACACGATCGAGGTGATCGATGGCACCGGGCAGGAGCTGAAGGTCACCGCCGACAAGATCGTCATCGCCACCGGAACCCAGCCGGCACGGCCGGATACGGTGGATTTCGACGGTAGGACCATCATCGATTCCGATGGCATCCTGCAGCTCGAGCGGGTGCCGCAGTCGATGATCATCATCGGTGCGGGTGTCATCGGCATCGAGTACGCGTCCATGTTCGCCGCGCTGGGCACCAAGGTGACCGTGGTGGAGTCGCGGGAGCGGATGCTGGACTTCTGCGATATCGAGGTGGTCGAGGCGCTCAAGTACCACCTGCGCGATCTGGCCGTCACCTTCCGGTTCCGGGAGACCGTCACGGCGGTCGAGCGGCATCCGCGCGGAGCGATCGCGATCATGGAGAGCGGCAAGAAGATTCCGGCCGAGGTGGTGATGTATTCGGCCGGTCGTCAGGGCATGACCGCCGGCCTGCGGCTGGAGAAGGCGGGCCTGAGCGCGGACAAGCGCGGCCGGGTCACCGTCGACGAGCATTTCCGCACCGAGGTCCCGCACATCTACGCGGTCGGCGATGTGATCGGCTTCCCGGCGCTGGCCGCGACCTCGATGGAGCAGGGCCGCCTGGCCGCGCACCACGCCTGCGGCGAGCCGGTGCATACGCTGTCGGCGCTGCAGCCGATCGGCATCTACACGATTCCGGAGATCAGCTTCATCGGCCAGACCGAGGACGAACTCACCGCCATCCGCAAACCGTTCGAGGTCGGTGTCTCGCGCTACCGCGAACTGGCCCGCGGCCAGATCATCGGCGACTCCTACGGCGTCCTGAAACTGCTGGTCTGCTCCGAGACCAAGGAAATCCTCGGCGTCCACGTCTTCGGCACCGGCGCAACCGAACTCGTGCACATCGGCCAGGCCGTGATGGGCTGCGGCGGCACGGTCGACTACCTGGTCGACGCCGTCTTCAACTACCCCACCCTCGCCGAGAGCTACAAGGTGGCCGCGCTGGACGCGATGAACAAGATCCGCCAGATCGAGCATATGGACTGATTGTCGGCGCCTGCCGGAACGGACCACCTGTCCGGCAGGTTCGGCGGATACTTCAGTGGTGAGGTCACGGGAAGCCTCGGAAGTCGTTGCGCCTGGCAGGTCTTGGCGCCGAATCCGATCGGGACAGCTGTGGTGGCTGGTATTCGCGGCGGTCACGCTGGTGGCGCTGCTGCTCGCCGGCGCCCTGCTGGTTGTGATGATCGGCGACAAGAA
This sequence comes from Nocardia alni, assembly GCF_019038435.1. Taxonomy (GTDB): domain Bacteria; phylum Actinomycetota; class Actinomycetes; order Mycobacteriales; family Mycobacteriaceae; genus Nocardia; species Nocardia alni. The sequence goes on along the minus strand of NZ_JAGPOX010000016.1, from coordinate 32,939 downwards.
CAGCACACGCGGAGCGACCGCCGCCCTGCCCGCATCGCGATCCGCCGTACCCTCGCCGTACGCTCCGTCCTCGGCGTCATCCGCCATCCTGCACCCGGCGCCATCGATCGCCGAACCCGTTGTCATGGGCAAGGTCCCGGTCCCCGCACCGCAGGCGCTCGCCGTACCTCCCGCGGGCTGGCAGGGCCTGGTGATCGGCGGCGATCATCGGGTGTACGGGCTCGCGCTGGGGCAGGGTGCGGCAGCGCCGATGATCTACACCCCGTTGCCGCCACGCTTCGCTTCCTTCACGCCGGATGGGCGGCACGCGTACATCAGCACCTACGGGGACAACGACGCCGGTGTGGTGGAGGTCCTCGATATCGCCAGCAATGCGATCCTCGACGACATTCCGGTCGGCCTGCGCCCCTACTCCCTTGCCGTCACCCCGAACGGCGGCGAGGTCTGGGTGCCCGATCACGATTCGTCCGCGTTGTCGGTGATCGACACCTCGACCGATACGGTGGTGGCAACCATTCCCGTGGCCCCCAATCCGCACTGGATCAGCTTCACTCCGGATGGGAAGACCGCCTTCGTCGCCGATCACGAGTCCAACCTGGTGTCGGTGATCGACGTCGCCGGACGCACTGTCCGCGCGACGATTCCGGTGCCCGAGTCACCACACTGCGTCGTGGTGTCCCCCGACGGCAGCCAGGCATTGGTGGCCAGCTACAACGCCGCCTCGGTATCCTTCATCGACACGGCCACCCTGCGGGTCACCACCACCGCGGTGGGCCAGAATCCGCAGTCGATCGCCTACGCGCGCGATGGCCGCCACGCCTATGTGGCCGACAACGGATCGGGTTCCGTCTCCGTCCTGGACACCGCCACCCGGCAGGTCACGGCGACACTGGGGGTCGGTGCGGGCCCCGATGACGTTGCGGTGTCACCCGACGACCGGTATGCCTTCGTCGCCGCCGAGGAGGCGAACGCGGTCACGGTGCTGTCCATCGCGGCCAACCGCTGACTGCCCGAGACCATCCCGGGGACGGGCCGAGAGCGGACCCGTCCCCGAGATGGGATCACTGTGCGGAGGACGCCGAACCGCCGATCGGCATCCGCTGAGAGGTCACGGTAGCGCAATACGGCGGTACCCCATCCGCATCGTGACTTCACCCGGACGCGATGTCCGGATGAAGGAATGTGTTCGTGCAACAAGCGTGTTCGCAGAAGCACGATACGCACATGAGCCCGTAGTTCCGCCACCGCTGTTCCCACCTGTGAGAACTCCCGGGCCGGGCCCCAGCGGTCGATCCGACCCGCCCATGGGCGGAATTTCGTTTATGTTGCAATAGTTTTGGCTACCCTGGAGCGAATGGGAACACCTAACCGACGTCAAGTCTTGGCAGGGTGCGCGGCGGCGGCGGCCGCCCTGGTCACACGGGGTACGGCCGGGGGTACGCCGCCTTCCGGGCTCGGGGGGCCGCTCAGGGAATCGGCGGGCGCGGTCGCGCAGCTGGGCGGTAATTTCTTCTGGGGCGTCTCGACGTCCGGATTCCAGACCGAAGGTTATGCGCCCGACAGCAATTGGAGCCGCTTCGTCAGCTCCGGCAGGGCCGAGCCGTATTACAACTCGGTGCGGTTCTGGGATCGCTACGCGGAGGACATCGGTAACGCGCGGGCGATGGGCGCGGGGGTGTACCGCATGAGTATCGAGTGGGCCAGGGTGCAGCCCAGGCCGCTCATCTGGGACGAGCAGGCGCTGAACCACTATGGGCAGATCGTGGAAACCATTGTCCGCCACGGCATGACACCGATGCTGACCCTCGACCACTGGGTTTACCCGGGCTGGGTGGCCGATATGGGCGGCTGGAACACCGACGCGATGATCGGGCTCTGGCTGGCCAATGCCGCCGCCGTCGTACAGCGTTTCGACCGCTACCGGCCGATCTGGGTGACCATCAACGAGCCCATCGCCTACATCGGCAGCGAACAACGCATCGGCCGGATCAGCCAGGCCCAGCGCGAGCCGATGCTGAACCGGCTCGCCGCGGTCCACAACGCGGCCTTCGCCTCCATCCATGCCCTACGCCCGAATGCGCTCGTCACCAGCAACCTCGGCTACGTGCCCGGGGTCGGCCTCGATGTGAACCACAGATTCCTCGACCTGATCGGTGAGAACTTCGACTTCCTCGGTATCGACTACTACTGGGCGTCCGGCGGCAGCGGGAACCTGTGGGACCTGCCGGTACATACCGAGGGCATCTACTACGCGCTGCGCCACTACGCACGGCAGTTCCCGAACAAGCCGCTGTACATCGTGGAGAACGGCATGACGACCGAGAACGGCCGCCCGCGCGCCGACGGCTACACCCGCGCCGGTCACCTCCGCGACACCGTCTACTGGGTCCAGCGCGCCAAGGCCGACGGCGTGAACGTCATCGGCTACAACTACTGGAGCCTGAACGACAACTACGAATGGGGCAGCTACACACCGCGATTCGGCCTGTATACCGTCGACGTCGTCGGCGACGCCCGGCTGGCCCGCATACCCACCGACGGCGTCGGCGCCTTCCGGGACGTGATCGCGGCCGGCGGGGTACCCGGCAACTATCGCCCGACCCATCCCCCGGCGCCCTGCGCGCAGGTCGACTCGGCCAACAACTGCGGCCTCCCGGTCGGCGTGCCGTGACGTAGATCTCATACGAGCAGGGAAAGGAGTTCGCAGCGACGCCGGTGATGACCGGAAGGTGAACAGCCGGCGTCGCCGCACGAACGAATCCCAACGCGCCGAAGGGTTTTCGTCGCGCGCTATTCGCAAGCCGGACCGCGGTCGTTCATACCGTCACGTTAACTTCGCAAGTGGCTTTCCGGGGACTGTTGAGCAGCCCCGATGTGCGGTCACTCCTTTGTCGTGCTCGAACGGCGTGCGGAAGGCGAATCGGGTCGTGGTGGGGAACAACTACATATCGCTCGGGAGGCGTTGGCTCCTGCGGGCCGTGGCGGCCGTCTTCGGACTCGTCGTATTCCCCGGCGTGCTGGGCGCAACGGCCCGCGCCGGGACCGGGGCGCTGGCCGCCGAATCGTCCACCAGCAGTGCGCTCGGCTGGATGCACATCACCGATACCTATGGTGTGCAGCTGTCGAACTATCTGTACGCCACCAACCACGGCAGCCTGCTGAATCCGGGGGACACCGCCGTCTCGACGGTGCTCGGCCTGGAGTTCGCGGGCTGGAAAATCATTGTGACGACGGCCATCTGGTTGATCGGTTATGCCCTGAGCTTCAGCTGGCTGCAGTGGTTCGCCAAGCCGCTGACCGGGATCGCGCACAGCCTCAGCGGACAGATCGCCACGCCGATCATGCTGGTCACCGCCGCGGCCATCGGCGCGTTCTTCGTCGCGTATTTCGTTGTCCGCGGCCACTATTCGAAGGCGACGCTGCAGGTCGCGACCATGCTCGCGGTCGCGGTGATCGGGCCGCTGTATCTGGCCGCGCCACTGGCCGATACGTTCTCCTCCGATGGCCTGCTGGCGCAGGGGCGGAATCTGGGCATCTCGGTGGCGGCCGGATTGGACGGGCAGGACACCACCGATCCGACCGCTCTGGTGGCGACGATGCAGGGCATGCTGGCCGACGACTTCGCCCGACATCCGTTGCAGGTGTGGAACTTCGGGCATGTCATCGACAACGATGCAGCCTGCCGCGCGGCGTGGTCGGCGGGAGTCGCCGCGGGCAGCGAAACCCGGGTGAAGAACGGTCTCGCCGGATGCGGGGACTCGGCCGCGCAGGCGTCGGCGAACAATCCGAGTTTCGATCAGATCGGGACGGGCCTGCTGATCCTGCTGCTGGGAGCGTTACTGCTGCTGTTCGGGGCCTACCTGGCGATCAAGATCATCAAGTCCGCGCTCGACACGATCTACCACGGACTGTTGTCGATCTTCGGATTCGCCGCGGGCGGATTCGTCTATGGCGTCACCCAGACATTCCTGGTGCGCAACATGGTCGACGGGGTGGTCGCGGCGGCGCGGATGACGATCTTCACCGTCTTCCTCGGCGTGTACGTGCTGTTCCTGGGTGATCTGTTCGATATGGCCGGTGGCGAGGTGATGGCCGTCTTCGTCGTCGGCGGGATCGTGGAGGTCATCGCGATCTCGCAGCTGCGCCGCATCGGCCGCAGCCTGGAGCACGGAAACGAGTGGCTCGCCAACAAGTTCGCCCTCGGCATCCAGGGCGGCGCCGGGTCGGGTACGGCGGGTTCCGGCGGCGGCGCGGCGCTGGGTATGGGCGCCGTCGGGGCGAGCCACTCGCTGGCGTCGAACAGGCTGCTCGTGGATCTCGCCGCGGCCGGCACGTTCAACAATTCGCCGGTGACCGAGTGGCTGTTCGGAACCCGGACGCCGCTGCGGAAATTCGCGCGGCGGGAAAAGGCGGCATCGCTGGGGCAGTGGGGATTCTGGGGTGGCGAGGGAGTCGGCGGCGAGACGGGGTTCTATGCCCAGTCGTACATGAACCGCAGGCTGTTCTCGACCGCCGCCCGGCAGGCCGCCGAGCGGGCCGGCGGTGTCAATACCGTGCGTGGCGCCGCGGCGGCCCTGACCGGCCTGGATGATGTCGGTGGCAAGGTGAGCGACGCCTACGCGGCGCTGACGGGCGCCGGATTCACCAACGAGAGGGTCAAGCTCAACGCGATCCGCTCCTGGGGAATCGTCGAGGCGAACTCGGGTACGTGGACCCTCGGTGACAAGCGCCTGGGCCGCATGGTCGCCGCCGTGCAACGGGCCCAGGACTCCTCGCTTCGACTGGTGGACGGCACCGGTGATCCCGAGGAGGTCGCCGCGGATCTGGCGACATTGCAGGCGGCCGCGTTCAGCTTCCAGCGCGCCAACCCCGGAGGCGTCACCCTCGACGCCGGCGCCGCCTTCGGACCGCAGCGCAGCTTCGTCACCGACTACATGACAAACCCGGCCGCTACCAAGATCAAACAGCTGCAGCAGGTGGCGAACGGTGATCTCACCGCGGCCACCGGAACATTGGCCGGAGTCGACCAGCTCAACGCCGAACGCATGCTCCAGTGGATCGGCAACAGGCATGCGGAGCTCAGCCTGGATTCCGTCGACGCGGCGCTGCGGAATCCGAGCGATCCACAGCGACTCAGGGACGTCCGGGAGATCATCTCCGCCGCCACCGACACCGATCAGTGGGCGTCGGGGGCCAAGCGGACGCCATGGAACTCCCTTGCGCCGCCGGGAGCCAATCCGGTGCGCCCCGGCTGGGCGGCGCCGCATGCGAGAGTCGGCAGATTGCTGAACAGATAGTGCGCTGTCTGGTCCCCGTAGTGCGGAATCGGCGGCACTATGACCGGAACGCTGATGGCGCGTCCGGGGCTTGCACGATGGTGAGGACCGAACGATTGCGCAGGGTGAAGCCGAGGGTCTCGTAGAGGCTGATGGCGGTGGTGTTCGTGGCGAGGGCGTGCAGGAACGGGATCTCGCCGCGGTCGCGGATACCCGCGCCCACCGCGCGGACGAGGCGGGTGGCGATACCGCGGCCGCGGAACTCGGCGTCGGTGCAGACGGCGCTGATCTCGGTCCAGCCGGGCGGGTGCAGGCGTTCACCGGCCATCGCCACCAACCGACCGTTCACCCGAAGGCCCAGGTAGGTGCCCATTTCGATGGTTCGCGAAGTGAACGGGCCGGGTTCGGTGCGGGCGATCAGGTCCAGGATCTCGGGCACGTCCGCCGGGGTGAGCACCTCGAGTTCCGGGTCGTGGGCCACGCGCAGGGCGGTGCCGTCCATCTGCACAGAGCCCTTCTCGTCCAGAACGGTCCAGCCGTCGGGCGGCACGTGACCCGCGCCGCGCAAGCCGGTGGCGCCGCCGGGTCCGAGAATGACGGCCAGGTCGGCCCAATCCTGCTGGTCGAGCTGTGGCGGGTGGCCGACGAACCGGGTGACCTGCGGGTCGTAACGGCCGATCCGGCCCGACCAGGTCGCGAACCGATGGTGCTCGCCGTGCAGCGAGGTGCGTACCGGGTCGTCCAGGGGGTGCGGCGCGTCGGTGGTCTCCGGGGCGACGGGCCGGTCCCGCCCGATGGTCGTGTCGATGGTCACCCAACGTCCAATTCCGCTTGCACACAGTTTATTTCCCTTGGATCGAGCTGATTTCAACCGTTGACGCCGAACGGGCCGGACGCCGATCGTGGTTGGTGATCGTCTACCGATAGAACGGGGAACCGATGGCACCGGACGCGTTGCATCTCGGCGTTGCGCTCGATGGGGCGGGCTGGCATCCGGCCGCATGGCGCGAGCCCGATTCCCGTCCCGCCGAACTGTTCTCCCCGGGCTACTGGACGGATCTGGCCGGTATCGCGCAGCGCGGGTTGCTGGATTTCGTGAGCATCGAGGACAGCCTGACGATTCCCGGCACCCGGTCCGCGCCGCCGGACGACGCGGTGGACCGGGTCCGGGCCAGAATCGACGCACATCTGATCGCCGCCCGGATAGCCCCGGCCACCCAGCATATCGGGCTGATCCCGACGGTGACCGCCACCCACACCGAGCCGTTCCACGTCTCCGCGGCCATCGCCACCCTGGACCACACCTCGCGGGGCCGCGCGGGATGGCAGGTGAAGATATCCGGAACAGGCTCGGAGGCGGCGCATTTCGGCCGTCGCACGATCCGGGACCTGGCGCGCGCGGAAATCGCCGAGGCGGTCGGCGCGGGTGCGACGCCCGGTCAGGTGCATGAATTGTTCGCCGAGGCCACCGATGTCGTCGAGGTGGTGCGACGGCTCTGGGACAGCTGGGAGGACGACGCCGAGATCCGCGACGTGCCGAACCGGCGATTCATCGACCGCGACAAACTGCACTACATCGACTTCCAGGGCCCGCAGTTCAGCGTGCGCGGACCGTCCATCACGCCGCGTCCGCCACAGGGACAGCCGGTGGTGACGGCCCTGGCCCACGCCCCGCTGATCTATGAATTCGCCTCCCGCACGGCTGATCTGGTATTCGTCACACCCGCCCGGGAGACCGGACCGGAGCCGATTCTGGACCAGGTCGTCGCGGCACAGGCATATCGCGCCGGCGAACCGCTGCGGGTGTACGCGGACCTGGTGGTCTTCCTGGACACCGAGACCGCGAGCGGCGCCGCCCGCCTGGCGCGGTTGAACGAGGTCGCCGGCGTCGAATTCATCTCCGACGCGGCGATTTTCGCCGGAAGCGCCGACGAGCTGGCCGATCTGCTACTCACCTGGCGTGAGCTGGGCGTCGACGGATTCCGCCTGCGCCCCGGCGTCGCGGTCGACGACCTCACCGCGATCACCGATCGCCTGGTGCCGATCCTGCAGCGACGCAACGCCTTCCGCACCGCCTACCCGGACGGTCCGCTGCGCGCACTGCTCGGCCTGCCGGTCACCGTCCCCAACCGCTACGCGACAGCCTGAGGTTGCTATGAGTTCTCCCCGCAAGCAAGTCATCCTCGGCGCCTACCTCGGCGGCGTCAACCATCACACCGCCTGGTGGCATCCCGACGCGGGCAGCCAAATCGACTTCAGCAGTTTCGAACACACCGCGCGCACCGCCGAACGCGGCCGATTCGACTTCTTCTTCCTCGCCGAGGGGCTGATCCTGCGCGAGCGCGCGGGCAAGATCTTCGACCAGGACATCATCGGCCGCCCGGACACCTTCACCGTGCTGGCCTCGCTCGCCGCGGTCACCGACCATCTCGGCCTGGCCGGGACGATCAACACCACCTTCAACGAACCGTACGAGCTGGCACGGCGATTCGCGAGCCTGGATCATCTGTCCGGCGGCCGTGCCGCCTGGAACGTGGTGACCTCCTTCGACGCCTTCACCGGTCAGAACTTCCGGCGCGGCGGATTCCTGGATCCGGCCGATCGCTACGTGCGTGCCGAGGAGACGCTGAATGCGGTGCGCGCCCTGTGGGATTCCTGGGATGCCGACGACATCGTCGCCGACAAGGACTCCGGCCGATTCCTGGCCCGGCCGGACGCCGGGGCATTCGCCTTCCACGGCAAGCAGTTCGACATCTCCGGCCGGTTCACGGTGCCCCGCAGCCCACAGGGCAGGCCGGTGGTCCTGCAGGCCGGTGTCTCACCGCAGGGCCGCGCCTTCGCCGCGGCCAACGCCGATGCCATCTTCTCCCCCTTCGGCAAACTGCCCGAGGCGTCGAAGTTCTACCGGGACATCAAGTCTCGCGCGGTAGCGGCCGGGCGTGCGGCGGGCGATATCAAGATCTTGCCCTCGGCGAGTTTCGTCCTCGGCGATACCGAGGTCGAGGCGATCGAGAAGTACCACGCCGTGCGCAACGAGCAGGTCACCGGGCAGACGGCCCTGATTCTGCTGGAGCAGATCTGGAACCGGGATCTGTCCGGCTACGATCCGGACGGCCCGGTGCCCGAGATCGATCCCGATCCCGACGCCCCGCCGATCATCCAGGGCCGCGCCTTCGTCCACCAGGACCGCTTCGCCACCGCCGAACGGCTGCGCCGGGTCGCCGAGGAGAAGAAGCTGAGCCTGCGCGAGGTCGTCATCGACCAGTTCGAGCGCGGGCCGCTGGTCGGCACTCCCGCACAGGTCGCCGAACAGATCGACAGCTTCGTACAGAACGACGGCTCGGACGGGTTCATCCTCGGCTCCCACCTGGTGCCCTGGGGCCTCGACGAATTCGTCGACCGGGTGGTGCCGCTGCTCCAGGACCGCGGTGTGCTGCGCGAGGAGTACACCGGAGTCACATTGCGCGAGAATCTGGGCCTTCCGGACGTGCGGCGCGCGACGGTCGCCGCGCCGCGCGGCTAGCAGAATTATTCGCTCACTCGTACCAGGTGTCTCAGCTGGCCCTACGCTCCACCCTGTGCCTGCTCCGCACACCGTGCCATTGCACCGCCTTCACCGCCGCCGAGGCCACCAGATCGAACAGTTGCCGATCCTCCTCGATCCGTGCGTCGGGCTCGTCGTAATAGCACGAGAAGAACCCCAGAGAACGTCCGGTCATCGTCATCATCGGCATCGACCGGGTGATTCCCCCGCTGTCCGGCTCTGTCGCATCGGCGGCAAGGGCGGCGGCCCGTGTAAAGGGCGATGCCGGCGCCATCGCTTCGACCTCGATTTCGACGCCCGGCCCGAACAGTTGCACGACGATACGATCCGCCGATCCCCCGTGCAGAGCGGCCTCCGCCAGCCGACCGAGAAGGAGCAGCGGATCGGCGGCGGCGAGCAGATAGGGATCGAGCACCGCGAGATCCGGATACTGCTCCCGCCCCGGCACCAGCAGATACTCGATCGACCGTTCGGTGGCGGTGATTTCGGCGTCGATCCGGTACTGATGCATCTGCTCGCGTTCCCGGCCGAGAATCGCGGCCGTCGTCGCGTGGATCGACGATGCCTGCCTGCGCGCTTGCTCGCCCTGCCGCGACAACTGCGAGGCCAGATCACAGGCCTGCCTCGCGCACCGACGCGCGTCCCCCTGACAGTCGGTGGTGGCGCACGGTGGCGCACGGTTCATATGGATCACCATGGGCCGATTTCAGCCGCGACGACCGGGCCGAACGTCCCCCATCCAGGGGACTTTCGGCCCGGGACAAACCGTGACGGCTCTGGGCCGTTGTCCTGACGAAACGTGACGCACCGTCAGGGCCCCGGCACGATAGGCTGAGGTCGTGCTCACTTGTCACCTTCCGACGGTCGACACTCGGTGAGTCGCACCCATTGGACGAGGTGATCGTGAACACCGAGTTCTCCCGCAGGCAGGCGGCGACAGCCGCCTTCGACGTCGTCGCCCTCGCCTCATCGGCCGGCGGCGTCGGCGCACTGAGCCGAGTGCTCGGCGGTCTGGACACAATCTCGGTGCCCGTCGTGGTGGTGCAGCATCTCGATCCCCGTCATGAGACGGTCCTGCATCAGGTGCTCTCGCGCAGATCGAGTCTGCCGGTACACCTGGCGCAGGCGGGCGTTCGCCCCGAACCGGGGCACGTATACGTGGCGCCACCGAACTACCACCTGCTGGTCGGGCCGGACCACGTCCTCGCGCTGGCCAGCAGCGAACGCGTGCACTTCGTTCGCCCGTCGGCGGATCTGCTGTTCGAGTCGCTGGCGGGAGCGTACGGTCCGCGGGCTATCGCCTGTGTGCTCACCGGCTCGGGCAGCGACGGCGCGATGGGCGTCGGCGCGATCAAATCGCGCGGCGGCACAGTGATCGTGCAGGACCCACAGGACGCCGATTTCAGGGGAATGCCCACGGCGGCGGTGGCCACCGGCGCCGCGGACTTCGTCTTGCCACTGGGCGAAATCGCCGATGCCATCGTCAACCTGGTCGATCCGAGGAGATCGTGACGGAACCGAACAGCGAGAACCCGGCCGAGTACGACAGCTCCGAGGACCAGGCGCTCGAGGAGTTGCTGATCTTCATCCGGGATTCCCGCGGCTTCGATTTCACGGGGTACAAGCGCTCGTCACTGGCACGGCGCATTCGTAAACGGATGCACGAGGTCGGCGTCACCGGATACCTCGACTACCGAGACCGCTTGGAAAGTGACGCCGAGGAGTTCCGGTACCTGTTCAACACCATTCTCATCAACGTCACCAGTTTCTTCCGCGATATCGAGGCGTGGCAGCACCTGCAGAGTGAGGTGGTACAGAACCTGACCGCGCCCGATGCGTCCAACGAGATCCGTATCTGGAGTGCGGGATGTTCCAGTGGTGAGGAGGCGTATTCCCTCGCCATCGTGTTCGCGGAGGAGCTCGGCATCGATGAATGTGTGCGGCGCGTCAAGATCTACGGCACCGACGTCGACGAGGAGGCGCTGCAAGATGCCCGATCCGGCTTGTATTCGGCACGCGCGCTGGAGCCACTGCCCGAGGAACTGCGGAACCGGTATTTCGAGCCGAACGGCGATAAATTCCTGTTTCGTTCCGATCTGCGTCGCCGGGTGATATTCGGCCGTCACGACATCACCCGGGACGCGCCGATCTCCCGCCTCGATCTGCTGATCTGCCGCAACGCGCTGATGTACTTCAATGTCGAGGCGCAGTCCCAGATTCTCGATCGGTTCCACTTCGCGCTGCGCGAGGGCGGGTATCTGTTCCTCGGTAAGGCCGAAATGCTGCTGTCCGCCGGCAGCCGGTTCGAGGTGACGAATATGCGTCAGCGCATGTTCCGCCGCCGCATCGGGGATTCGGTGACGCCCCATCCGGTGAGCGTGCCTCGCCTGGATGTGCAGCTCGGGCCGGAAGTTCAGGATGTCGTCAAACGGCGTCAATTGAGCAAGCTCGCGTTGGAGGCGGCGCCGTTCGCGATGCTGGGTATCGACACCGAGGGCAAGGTGACGGTCGTCAACAGCCAGATGCGCAGCGCGTTCGGACTCAATCAGCACGATGTCGGCCGCCCCCTGAGCGACCTGGAGATCTCCTACCGCCCCACGGAATTGCGTTCGCTGATCGATCGGGCACTCGCCGAACATCGCACCATCCGGGTCGGCGGGGTGGAGCGGCGCGCCGGCCCCGGCGACACCCAGTTCTTCGACGTGAGCGTTCAGCCGCTGTGGGCCGCCGACAGCAGCCCCGCCGGCATGATGGTCAATTTCATCGACACCACCGTCGCCATCCGGCTGGCGCTCGAGGTCAAGGTGAAGCGCGAGCAGTTGGAGACCGCCTACGAGGAACTGCAGTCCACCAACGAAGAACTCGAAACCACCAACGAAGAATTGCAATCCAGCATCGAGGAGTTGGAGACCACCAACGAGGAACTGCAATCCACCAACGAAGAACTCGAAACCACCAACGAAGAACTCCAGTCGGGTAACGAAGAACTCGAGACCATGAACGAGGAGATGCGGATTCGCACCGGCGAATTGGATGAGACGCGCACCTTCCTCGAGGGTGTGCTGTCGAGTATCGGCGCCGGAATCGTGGTGCTGGACGGCGACTTGTGTGTGCGCAGTTGGAGTCGGGGCGCGGAGGAACTGTGGGGACTGCGCGCCGAGGAGGTATCTCAGCAACCGTTCTTCAGCCTGGATTTCGGACTGCCGACCGATGGGCTCATGGAAGTCCTGCAGGCATCACTCGACTCCGGCAGGCGCGCGGGGCCCGTGGACGTTCCGGCGATCAACCGAATCGGCCGTTCGATCGTCTGCGCGGTCACCTGCTCACCATTGACCGGAACACGTGACGGCATGGTCATGCTGATGGAGGACGTCTCCGCGACAACGGTGAAAGATAAAATGGAATGACCCCCTTTACAGGGTCCCCACGGCACCGCCGAGGCAGGTAGCGTCTAGATCGTGCCAGCAGACACGCATACGCCCGAGGACGTCAAGCGCGAGTGGCACGAATATGCGACAGAGCGTGAACGTGCCAAGCGCGCAGCGGATTTGGCACGCAAGTACGAGCGGCAGCTCGGCGTGCGGGCGGACTCCATGACCTCCTTCCGGGAACGGATGGTCGCACTGCACCGCCGGATGGAGGAACGCCACAACGCCTGCGCACGCCTGCACCGGCAGCACGCGCTGCGCTTGCAGCGGTGGCACGCCGACGGCGAGGCGGGCCTGCGGCCGATCTTCCTGACCGGGGTATCCCAGCGCCTGCGTACCGACGGCGCCGCGATCGCCCTGTTCGACGCCGACCTCCAGGAACTGCTGTTCGCGGTGTCCGACCCCATCGCTCGTGCCGCACACGACCTCGAGCTGACCCACGGCGAGGGCCCGCTGCGCGACGCCCTGCGAAGCACCGGTCCGATCGTCGCGACAGGCGGTGACATGATCCGCCGCTGGCCCCGGTTCGGCCCCGCGGTCACCAGCTTGGACGTGCGGGCCGTTGTCGCCACGCCGCTGCTGCATTCCAGCAGACCCCTCGGCGCGCTGTGCGGCCTGGCCATAGGCAACCGCCTGGACCTGAACGCCGAGCGACAGTCCGATCTGCTGGCCGAGGCCCTCACCGAAACCGTCCTGCACGCCACCGAGGATTTCGACCCCACCGGAATGTCCCTCGGCGGCTCCCTGTTCGAGGACGCGGACTACCTCAGCGCGGTCAACCAGGCCATGGGACTGCTTGTGGCCCAATACAATTGCAGCTTGGACTCCGCGTTCACCCTCCTGCGCGCCCGCGCATTCGCCGACAACCAATCGGTGACCCAGGTCGCCCAGGAGATGGTCGACCAGGCCCAGCACACGTAGTCACTTCTCCGGCGCTGTCAGCCCGCCGAGGAAGAACTGGTAGTAGGCGCCGTCGATATCGAAGTCGTTGTCGCCGAACAGATCTTCGAGCAACTCGCGCCGCACCGCACGGCGCTCGGCGGCGGCAAGCAGCACCGCGGCCGCCTCGGCCGGCTGGGGAGAACCGCCTTCATCGTCGAGTTGCCCCAGTATCAGATCGACCACGACCTCGGCTGTCCAGATACCCGGCAGTGCGGGGGCGAAGTCCGCCGGGGACGGGGATTCCCCGCGGTACCAGGCGAATCCGTCCCACCAGTAGCAGAACGACAATAAGCCCTGGGCGGCACGGGGATCGAGCGCCTGATCGGCGACCCAGAACGGCGCGCCACGATACAGTTCCGGCATCGCCGCCGCACCGTTATAGGCGTCGTCGAGTTCGGCAGCCTCCCACAGGCCACCCGAGAGCACCGCCCGGCCACCCGGCAGCAGGCTCAGGGTGCTACCGCTGCGCGCCGCACCCTCGAACCAGCCCGTCGAGGGCATGATGCGGGGCCCGAACTCGGAGCCGGACGCCACGAAGATCGCCGACAATGTGACCCAGCGCGCCCACATCCCGGGCAACGGCGGGAACTCGTCCTCGGCGGGCTCGGAGCCGATACCGGAATCCAGATCCAGCAGCGCCTGAAAGGCGGCCTGATCCGCAGACCGCTCCTGACGCCCGTCGTCCTCCACGTAGGCCGCGAGCCAAATGGGCAGACGCGCACGGGGATACCGCTGGATATCGTCGCGGTACGCCTCCGGAGAGAGCAGTTGCTCGTCCGGGAACGGCTCGTCTCCGTAGTCGTAATCGACCGTGACCTCCCCATCACCGGTCAAGCCGAGCAACAGCCGCCACCAGGGTCCGCCCTCCGACCCGGCCGTCGACTCTCGTTGCACGCGAGCGGCATTCACCACAACCTGACTGGGTACCGCCTCGACGACCTGCTCGGGCAGCGAGTAGAACACCCGGGTCGCCGCCTCGGTCGCCGTCAGCGCGAAGATCGCGTCGAGGCGAGTCCAGCCGGGCGGGGCTCCTGCGGCCAGTTCGCGAGCCAGATCGTAGGCGAACTCCCGAGATTTCGCCTCGGCCGGGTCGAGGTCGGAATCATCCGTCGCCATGGCATCGGCCGGTGGCTCGGCGGACACAGCGCCACCCAGGGCGAATACGAAATCCGGTTCGGCGGTATCGGTGGTGGTCTCGTTGTCCATGGCAGACTCCGGGGGCTCGATGGTGGATGTCACAGCGGTGGCAGATCGCTGACCTGGATCATTTCGTTGGGTCGGCTGCGGGATATGAGAGTGCCGCGGCCTGGCGGCAGCCTGGTGGAGCGGACGTCACCGAGCAGCACACCCTCATCTTTCGGTGCGCTCATCAGCAGGGCATCCACGGACATGTCCTTGAGCGGGCCGAGTACCGGGTCGTACAGTGCGCGCGAAGCGCCGCCCGCCCGCCGGGCGATGATCACGTGCAGCCCGATATCACGGGCCTGCGGTAGATAATCCAGCAGCGGCAGCAGCGGATTCTTGGACGCGACCATTTCGTAGTCGTCGACGACGACATAGATCTCCGGCCCGCTCCACCAACTTCGCTCGCGCAACTGCTGCGGTGTGATGTCCGATCCGGGAATACGCTTGGACAGATAACGCGACAGCTCCTCCATCGTCGGCAATGAGGTCTGTGCGGAACTCGAGTAGCCGGCCAAATGCTCGCCCTCGATGATTCCGAGCATGGTGCGCCGGTAATCCACCAGAATGACGCGGGCCTGTTCCGGCGTCGAATTCTCCACCACACCACTGACGATGTTGCGCAGCGCCGTCGTCTTCCCCGATTCGACGTCAGCGAAGATCATCAGGTGCGGCTGGGCATCGAAATCCAGGACCACAGGCTGCAACTCGGATTCACCGACGCCGAGGACGACACTCGTCGGCCCGAGATGCAGTCCGGACCGTACTGCCTCCGCGACCACCTGTTCGCGGGGCGCCTGCGCGGGCAGCATCCGCACCGCGGGCGCCCGCAATCCTTCGAACAGCCCGGTGAGCTGCTCCTTCGCCACAGAGACACCCTCGGCGAGGGTTTCGGGGTCGGTCCGGGTATCGAGGCGGGGCAGGGCCATCAGCATGTGCAGGCCTTGCGGAGTGATGCCACGGCCAGGACGACCGCCCGGAACCAGCACGGCCGCACGCCGATTCATCTCCGAATCACCCGGATCACCGAGCCGCAACTCGATACGGGTGCCGATCTGATCCTTGACCACCGCGCGGATCTCCATCCAGCGCGAGGCTGCGAGAACCAAGTGTATGCCATATGACAGCCCCTGCGCGGCAATGGCATTCACCAGCGGCTCGAGCATCTCGAATTCTTCGCGGAAGGCCGTCCATCCGTCGATCACCAGGAAGACATCGCCGAAGGGATCCGCCGACATCGGGTTGCGGACCCGCTCCGACTCCGGCTGGCCCGCTAATTCGCCTTTACGCCTGCGGAATTCGCGCATATTTTCGATGCCCAATTCGAGGAAGCGTTCCTCTCGATGGCGCATGAGGGTAGTGAGTTCGGCGATGGTGCGACGCACCCTGTCACCCTCGAGCCGCCCCGCGGCCGAACCGACATGCGGCAGGCCATTGAGCGCGCTGAGCGTACCGCCGCCGAAGTCGAGACAGTAGAACTGCACCTGTTCGGGACTGTGGGTGGTCGCGGCGGAGATGATCAGAGTGCGCAATGTCGTCGATTTGCCCGACTGCGGGCCGCCCACGACAGCCACATTGCCCTGGGCGCCGGACAGATCCACCGTCAGCACATCGCGCTTCTGCTCGTACGGTTTGTCGACCACTCCCATCGGCATGTGCAAACGCCCATGGTGGTTCGCCGGCGAACGCCAATTCGCATCCGGCAGCAACATATCCACCGACGGCGAGATATCCAGCGGCGGCAGCCATACCTCATGCGCGGGCCGGCCGTGCCCGCGCAGCCGCTCGACGACCACCTGGAGCAGCGAGCGTTCCTGTCCGGTCGATTCGGCCTCGGCGATCAACGAGTCCAGGTCGGGCAGTTCGATGCGGGTCGGTTCCGCCGGCTCCGCCGAGCCCGCCGGGGCGGCGGTGAACACCTGCGGCGGCCGGCTACTACCCAGGCTCAGTCCGGTGATCTGCCCGGCCGCACGCGATGGCGTATAAGGACCCGAGACATAACTGGCGTTGAACCGCAGCGGATCCGTAGCATCGGTCTTGAGATAGCCGGCGCCCGGCTGGCTCGGCAGGTGGTAGGCGTGGGTGATGCCGAGCACCTGCCGGGATTCGTTGGCCGAGAAGGTCCGCAGGCCGATCCGGTAGGACAGATGGGAGTCCAGGCCGCGTAGCCGATTCTCCTCCAGCCGCTGGGAGGCCAGCAGCAGATGCACGCGCAGCGAGCGGCCGAGGCGCCCGATCATCACGAACAGCTCGGCGAAATCCGGCTTCTGCGAAAGCAATTCAGAGAATTCGTCGACGATGATGAACAGCGCCGGTAGCGGATCCAACGGCGCCCCGCTGGCACGAGCCTTCTCGTACTCGGTGACGTTGGCGAAATTGCCCGCCGCACGCAGCAATTCCTGCCGCCGGTTCATCTCGCCGGCCAGTGCGTCGCGCATGCGGTCCACCATCGAGAGCTCGTCCTCGAGGTTGGTGATGACCGCGGCCACGTGCGGCAAAGGATCCAGACCGAGAAACGTCGCGCCGCCCTTGAAGTCGACAAGTACCAGGTTGAGTAGGTCCGGGGAGTGTGTGGTCACCATCGACAGCACGAGGGTGCGCAGGAATTCGGATTTGCCCGAACCCGTTGCCCCGATGCACAATCCGTGCGGTCCCATGCCGTTCTCGGCAGCCTCCTTGATATCGAGCTCTACCGGGATGCCGTCCGGGGTCACTCCGATCGGCACTCGCAACCGCTCGCGCGTTCCGCGCGGGCGCCACACCGTGGCGGGTTCGATCGCTCCCGCGTCCGGAATCTTCAACAACGCCATCAGTCCGGGATCCGGCCGAGGCTCATCACCGAGAGACAGGATCGGCACCGCCGAACCGATCCGGAATTGAGCGAGTTTGCGTGCGAGCGCCGTGGCCATGGCTGGGCTCATCTGATCGGCGTCGGCGAATTTCTCCATCCCGCCGACCGATTTCGCGGCGACTGCTCCGTCGGCGACCACCAGCTGCAAACCGCGGCGCACAGCCAGCCCGGCCTGCGGGGCGGTGAGGTCTATCACCGTTACCGAATCCAGGCCCGATTCCGACACCAGCCGCTCGGATCCGTCGACGTGGCCGTCGTCGATGACCACGACCAACTGGAGTCGTCCCGGGGTGGGAGAGCTGTTGCGCATGAAGCGGCCGCGCTCGATCAGCTCCTCCGACAGCGCCTCTTCCAGATCGGCGAGGGAGCCGTACATCATCCGGCTGCTGCCCAGGCCGTCCTGCACCCGCGGATGTTGCAGCTGCGGAAGCCATTTCGCCCACACCCAGGCCGGACCGTCGGGATCGGCGCAGACGATCGCGACGGCGAGATGATCCGGACCGTGAAATGTGCACAGCTGCACGATCATCGACCGCATCACCCCGAGCACCTGGACCCGGTCACCTTCGAGATTCACCGCCGGAAACGCGCGTAGCGACAACGCCGTCGGCAGTCCGTGCACCACCGAATGGGTGCGCACGAACCGGCGCAGCGCCACCGTGGACACCGGCTCCAGATCCTCCACGGGGGCGGTCTCGGGCCAGGCCAGCTGTGTGGCGATACGATGCGAACCCACACCCACCCGGGCATGCCCGAAATCGGGGTCCGCCGGGCGGCGCTCCCACATCCTGCGGGTGCCGATCAGGGCTTGCAGGTCGATCGGCTCCGGATGGCTCCATAGCAGGGCGTCACGTTGCAGCCCCCCGGTCTTGCGCACATCATCGCGCAACTGATCGAGATAGCGGAAGTAATCCTTGCGTTCCTCGTTGAGTTCGGCGGCCTTCTTCCCGCTGCCGCCGCGGTTGTTGGCGAACATGCCGGCCATCGACATCAGCATCATCAGCGGGAACATCATGCTGAGCGGGTTGGTCAGCACGTTGCGCCCGCCGGTGACGAACATCATCGCCATCATGCCGACGACCGCCACCACCATCACCACCGGCATGAGCTTGGCCAGCAGCCCGCCCGGCATGGTGCGAGACAGATCCGGCGGCGGGTTCACGATCACCTCGCCGCCGGGTGGCCGCGGTGGCGCGATCCGCGGGAGCCGGACGAAATCCTCGGTCCCTATGCTCAATAGTCCACACCTTCGGTGAGTTTGCGACGCCGATTGCGGCGGAACGGGCTGCTCATCGCGGTGCCCATGCCCAGGGCGATCACACAGGCCAAAGCCCCGAACAGGGCGATGCGGCGGGGCAGCAGATCCGGCGCTGGCGCAGCCGGCGAGGCCGCTAGCCGTTGGCCGGCAAGCGAATTCGAGACCGGCGCAGGCGGCAATTGCGCGGTCAGCGCCCCGACCGGATCGACGATGCCGTAGCCGACCTGATCACTATGGACTCCTGCGGGATCGTGCGCCGTGCGGATGATTCGGTCGATCACCTCCCGCGCGGACAGGCCCGGGAAGCGCGATCGCACCAGCGCCACCACACCGGCGACGAAGGCACTGGCGAAGCTGGTGCCGTTGATCGCCGACGGCGGGCCGTCCGCGGCGGGCATACCGTTGACGAGTCCGCCGGCCCCGAGCGCGCTGTCGAGACTGTAGAGATCCGTGCCGGGCGCCGCAACCGAAACCCAGGGCCCGGCAAGGGAGAACGGGGAAGGCTGCCCTTGCGCATCCACGGCGGCCACGGTCAGCAGATAGGGGCTGTACCAGGCCGGCGTCGCGACGGTTTGCACACCGTTCCAGCCCGTTCCGGGGTTCTGCGCCTTACAGGCACCGTCGCTCTGCACATTTCCCGCGGCCGCCACCACGACGACGTTGTGGTTGTACGCATAGTCGACGGCACCGCCGAGCGCGCCGTCGCCGAGATCGGTTCCCACGGCGGCGCAGGCCACCTCGGAAATATTGATGACGGTGGCTCCGAGATCGACCGCATGCACGATCGCCTCGGCCAGCGTCCAGACGTTGCCGAATCCGCCCGCCGACATCGCCTGCGCACCACCGTGACTGTCGTAATTCTGTGCTTCGTACTCCAGGCTGAGCTGACGGATCGACAGGATCGCCGCATCCGGTGCGACACCGGCGAATCCGTCGTCGGGCCCGGGCCGGGCAGCGATGATCCCGGCGACAAGGGTGCCATGACCGTCGCAGTCGACCGTGCCGTCGCTGGTGGAGACGTAATCACCGCCGGGAATCAGCACCGGTAGGCGCGGATGACGATTCACCCCGGTATCGATCACCGCGACGATCTGCCCGGAACCACGGCTGAACTGCCAGGCCCGCGGCAGATCAAGCGCCGACTGCGCGGCGGGGGTGGTATGCGGAGGCGGTCCGGTCAGCACCGGCCGCGCGCACTGCGCCCGCTGCCGGGTGGCCTCGGGTGGTCGTGCCGGCAGGCCCGGGGCGGGGGCCAGGGCCGGATTCACCACCGGCGCGACAACTCCCGCGGCGGGCCCAGCGGTAAAGCCGACCGCGCCGACCAGCACGCTCACGGCAATCGTGACCAGCCGCCGGATCAGGCCCACGCGCAACGGACCTCGGGCCCCGACGTCATGGCGGGACCTCATATGCTGCGGGCCAGCGCATAGAGGTCCATCGTCCACAGCACCAGCGGAACAATAGCGATGATCAGGGCGTATTCGGCCAGTTCCCCGGCCCGGCGCAGCACTGGAGATGGGTCCATCCCCTGGCCACCGGCGCCGACGGCCAGGATGAGTGCAACCAGGGTCAGCAGGGCTCCCGCGCAGGGCAGCAAGGCCCCGGGGTGGCCTATGCCGAGCCCCGCGGCCAACACCGCCAGCGTGAGGATTCCGCCCATGATCAACGTCGCGGCCTGGGTCAGGTCGGCGAAGGCCCTGGCTCTGAGGCACAGCACCAGCCCGGCTACTGCAGCGAGCAGGACTCCTTGCCAGTGTGGTTGTGCGGACCAGCAATTGGCGGCGGCCATGGCGCCGAGAGCGGCGGCCGCGGTGGTACCGATCAGGATGCCGGATTGATATTCGTTGGCTACCCGGACCCGCTCGGCCAGACCCGCGGCCGAGGGTAGTGCGGTCGCGCCGACCGCACCGATGCCCTGCAGGGTGGGCCTGGGCTCATGATCCGCAGGATCGACACGGCCGCCAGCGGTGGGCACCGGCGGCACCGGTAAGCGGGAGACGGCGGCCGCCAAC
Organism: Nocardia alni; assembly: GCF_019038435.1. Taxonomy (GTDB): domain Bacteria; phylum Actinomycetota; class Actinomycetes; order Mycobacteriales; family Mycobacteriaceae; genus Nocardia; species Nocardia alni. Next base: position 12,446 of record NZ_JAGPOX010000016.1, on the reverse strand, counting down.
CGCGCCGAGGCCGAGATCGCGGTGAGCGCGACAGCCAGCACCGCCGCCCCGATCTTGTCGAGCGGATGGTGCCACAGCACCGTCGCGGCCGCGGCGGCTGCGCCGAAGACCGCAATCGTCATTACCGCGGCGATCATCGTCGCGCCCACGCCCGTGAGCCGGTAGGCCAAGGGAGCCAGCAACAGGCATATCGCGCAGGCCAGCAACGTATGCGGGCTGCCGAAACGGGTCGGCAGGAACAATGCCACGCCCGGCCCGAGCAGTAGCACAGCACAGAGCGAGAGCACCGCCGCGATCATGGGCTGGGGATATTTGCGCGCGACGATCGCCGCGGTGACCAGCGCGGTCAGGCCGGTGCCCACCGCGATCGCGCCCGCCGCTACCGCGTTGCCGTGATTCTTGGCCAGCACCAGCAGCAGCACCGCACCGGGCGTGCCAAGCAGCGCTGCCGCTACGGCCACCCAGCGCGCCGCGACAGCGGACCACCCGCGAAATGTGCTCTCGGTCAAGCGGGCAACGGCATCGATCACATCATCGAACAGCGCCGGTGTGGCGCGGGCGCCGACGTCGCACAGCATCAACAGGTGCCCGTCTCGGATCCGGGCCTCGGCGAGAGTGGATTCCGGCGCGATGGGCGGCCGCCCGATCCGGGCCAAGGTCAGATGCCGGCTCACCGCGGGGGCCTGCTCGTCGTCGGCGTACGCAGGGGTGTGAGAGGAGATGAGCCCGGCGATATCGTCGATCATCGCGATGATGGGCACCCGCGCGGGCAGACTCAGATCCACCTGGGTATTACCACCGATGATCGAGACCCGGCATAGTTCCGGCACGCCCGCGGTCGGTTTTTCCTGAGTAGATTCGGTCAACTCTCATCCCGACATAAATAGACATTCTCGAGCCTGGCAAGCGTATCGCCGGTGATTCACCGCCCCGGGCCACCTATTCCCACGAACGGGAAGGCGTTGCCGCACCGGGAATTTACGCTCAGTGAACAATCCCGTGCCCAGCCCGGGCATGCGGTCACTCATCGGGAGCTGTACTTCACATGTCCGCACGCCGGCAGGCACAACAGGTCTTCGATGCCGGGGTGCTGTCCTTGGGGCTCGTTGTCGACGGACGGCAGACCACCCCCGATCTCGAGTACGCCAAGAAGGCCTTTCAGCGTGCTACCCAATGGGATCCAGCGATGGCCGACGGTTGGCTGGGCCGGGCCGCGGCGGGTGAACTCACCCCCGAAGTGGTCTTCAACATATATCGGACCAGCACTGCTCTGGGCCGCGAACAGCGGCGACTCGGGCTCCCGCCCCGTCAGCTGGCCGGGCGGTTCGTGGTCGGCCATTTCGTCGACTATCCGATGGCCAGCTATGTGGAAGTCGCGCTGGCATATGCGGTGACGCTGATCGACGAGCAGCGGTACGACGAAGCCGTGGAGGTGCTGGACCGGCTCACCGAGCACCGACGTGACCAACCGCCCACCGCGGACAAGAAATTCGACAGTTATATCTGTGCCTACGTCTGGGCCCACCTGCACAACACTGCCCAACGGTGGAACGATGTGATGACTGTGCTGGCGGGCTCGCACGAGTGGACCGATGCCTACCTTGCCGCGGGCGCACACGCCATGGTCGGGAACGCCTGCGCCCAGCTCGGCCTCTTCGGTGAGGCCGTCCGGCGACTGGAACTGGCCGAATCCGGCCCGATTCCGGCGGCACGCACCGCCTCCATGTACTGCCGCGGACTGTGCCTACGCGAGCAGGGGCACGAGGAGCAGGCCCGAGCCCTGTTCGAGCAGGTCTATTCTCAGGCGCCGGATTTCGCCGACAACGCGGCCGCTCTGCAGGATCCCGGCTTCCGATTGACTCTGACCACGCACGAGCAGATCAGTCGGCGTACCGATCGCTGGGATCCGGCGACCGCACCCGCCCCGGGGGAAACCGAACGGCAGCAGCGCCAGGACAATGCCCGGCAGATCCTGGACCAGGCCCGGACCGAGCTGGATTCCCAGGTCGGCCTGGCTGCGGTCAAGACCCAGGTGGCCAAGCTACAGTCCACCGCGATGCTGGCCAAGATCCGCGCCGAGAAGGGGTTGACGAGCACGCCTCGCGGCCAGCACCTGGCCTTCACCGGTCCCCCCGGCACCGGTAAGACGACGGTTGCCCGTGTCGTCGCCAAAATCTATTGTGGGTTGGGGCTTTTGAAGACCGACAAGGTCGTCGAAGCCAAGCGGATGGACTTCGTCGGCGAGCATCTGGGCAGTACCGCCATCAAGACCTCCACACTGATCGACAGCGCGATGGACGGCGTGCTGTTCATCGACGAGGCTTATACGCTGATCCAGACCGGCCTGTCCGGCGGCGACGCCTTCGGGCGGGAGGCCGTGGACACATTGCTGGCGCGCATGGAGAACGACCGCGACCGGCTGATCGTCATCATCGCCGGATACGATACCGAAATCGAGCGGTTACTGGCCGCCAACGACGGCCTGTCCTCGCGCTTCGCCAAGCGGATCAGGTTCGACTCCTACACTCCCGAGGAACTCACGCAGATCGCGGGTGTCATTGCCGCCGCACGTGATTCGATGATCTCGGCGCGGGCGCTGGCCCTGCTCGCCGAAGCCTGCGCGGAACTGTACGACAAACGGCGGCCCGACCGGACCGGCGCGCAGCGGCGGGCCATCGATCTGGCCGGTAACGGGCGGTTCATCCGTAATGTGGTCGAGACGGCCGAGGAGGAGCGTGAATTCCGGCTCACCGGGCAGGGCAGCAATCTGGACCTGGATAATCTGGATGAGGACGCGCTGATGCGGATCGAGGCGGAGGATATGCGTAAAGCCTTGGACGACATCCTGAACACTCTCAACTGACCTGCGCCTCGGCGAAGTCAGGAACCAGTGGGGAGGGTGTCACGCGCTACCAGGGCCGCGGTTCGAGTCAAGTCGGGTCCCGCGATGAGGCGTCCGATGATCTCCCAGGGCGCCGGTTTCGGGGCGCCGGCCAGACCCAGCATCCGTGCGGTAGCCAGATCCGGTATGCCGTAACGAATCCCGGTGTCGGAGACATAACACAGGCCGTCACTACGAGAACTGCCCGGTGCTATGTCGGTGACCTCGACCAATTCACCGGAGAACGGCGGGAGATACGCGGCGTCGGCGCGGTCCGGATCGGGATCACCACCAGCCATCTGCACAGGGACGGCGTTCTCGGACAACGGCAGAGCGGTCCCGGCCAGCACGCTGAGACTCGCATCACGTTCCATACTCGGACGCGACCACGCCACGCAGGCCACAGGTGCGGCGTCGGCGGAGATTATCGAGGGCCGCTGCTGCGGAAAGTCGTCGATCGGAAGCGTATGGCGCACAGCGATTCCCGCCAGCGCGTCCGGAGGCACGGTGGTCATCTCGCTGACGCCGTAGGAGTCCGCGTCGCGGATAACCTCGGCCGCGAACGGTGAAATTTGTTGCACCCCATCCGCCAAGACCACATACAACTCGGTCGAGTTGATATCGCCGACCTCGATCACCTGGCCCACCTTGGTGCCGGGCACCGGACCGCGATGACCGGCCTGCGCGATGACCGGCGGCATCAGCGGGGGAACCGGCACGGTAGCGTCCAGCAGGGCGGTGCCGACCGGCCGCGCACGCAGCCCCTGCAGTTTCAGCGATCGCACGATGGCGTCGTCGGCCGGATCCACCTCGGCCCGTTTGCCGCTGTAGAGCAGATAGGTCTTGTCGGCGTTGGTGACCAGCAGTGCCTCGTCGGGCCGCAGCGCACGCGCGCCGCCGGTCAGATCCGGTGCGCCCGCGAATACCGTGGTGGCGATCGCGGATCCGGGTGAAATCGTCTGGCAGAGTGTCCATTGTGAACCGTTGGTCGCCGAGCCCGGCAGGGCGCCGGGGGCGCCCGGAATGCCCAGCAGCGGCCCGCGCGGGTATCCGGTGAGCTTGTCCTCGGCAACCGAGTCGGGCGTTTCCGCAGTACCCGCGATGAGGCGTGCGGAGGCGAGGTTGAGTACCGGATACAGTTTCCCATCCCGGATCACGTACAGCGCATTACTGCCCTTCCCGGCGATGATGTGCGAGGAATCCACCGCACCCTGCGGATGCAGCAGGCCCAGGACCGCGCAGGCGCCCATACCCAGAATTCCCAGCACCGCACCGATGAGCAGGGAACGGAACTGCACGCTCATCGGATCGTGCAGCATCCGGATGTCCCGCCGGATCAGGGCGTGTTCCAGCCGCTTGACCAGGAAGAGGTAGCCGTTCACCTGTGCACGGGTGGTCAGCTGTGAGGGCACGGGTTTCCTTCCGGAACGATCGCGCTCAGCTGTTCGGGCAGGGTGCGTCCCATCCGGGCAGGCACCCTACCCGCAGCTTCGACGAGCAAATTAGACCCGCAGGCTTTTGCCGACACTGCTGTCGGTGTCGGCGATGTTCTGCATGGCGGTATTCGCGGCGGACACCCAGCCCGTCATCGAGTCGTTGAAGGATTCGTACTGCTTGAGCAGCACCTGCACACTCTGCTGAAAGCTGGTTCCGGCATCGCCGGAGAGCACACCGGACGAATTCGCAGCGAGGCGCGACAGATCCGCCTGATCCTGCACCGTGCCGCTCATGAGGGACTTGACCTGATTGATCAGGCCCTCCAGCTCGCCGTAGACATATTTTGTCGTTGCCATCGAAATTCCTTTCAAAAAAATTCAGGCCAGGTTGAGGAAAGATTTCGTACTGTGCGTCTCGTTGGTGGCGAGAGTCTCATTTCCCTTTTTCAGTGCGGAAAGAAGATCATTCGCGGTCTGATCGATCTTCGCCGCCTTGGCATTGATATTCTGTGACGCGGACACCGCAGCGCCCTGCGCCGGCCCGGTCCAGTAAGGTTCGGACGCCGTCACCAAGCCGTTGATCTTGTCGACCTGACTCTTGATACTTTCGATGGTCCGCAATGCGGACGCCGCCGTTGTCGATACACCGTCGACATCCTGTGTATAGCCGGAACTGCTCATTGTTATTCCCTATCTATTGTCGTCTGGTCCGGTAATCCGAACGGGTTTGTTCCTGATATGTGCTGAGCGCGCTACGGCATCCACCTTCCTCCCGGCAACGAGCCGATGATGCCCGCAATCGCCTGTGCGAGACGGTGTTCGGAGCCGGGCGCAAAGGTGGACCACGTCTCACCGGCGGAGGTCGAGCTCGGGCCGGCGATGATACGGCCGTACTGGCTGTCGTACACCGCCGCCGCGCCCGCCGAACGGGCCGCGACGCCGTCCTCGTGCCGATAGGCGAGTATCTCCGCCCGCATCCGACAGCTCGCCATGATGCGACCGAATTCGACCGCATCACGCTCGACGACGCCGCAACCATAGGCGATATCGGTGAAGTCGACGGATCCTGTGGCCTCGTCCAGACGCTGGGCGAGCAACCGGGAAGGCGCGCCGAAGGCCGCGATCACGGCGGGCGGGCAGGATGGCAGCCCACGGCACAGCACCCGAGCCAACGAGGCCGGACTCTCGTCCGCCCAGACGGTACTCACCTCCAGGGCCTCGCTGTCGCGGATGACCAGCGCATGCTCGGCGGCGCGGCGGACCACGCAGACGCGCCGGACCCCGTGCACGCCCACGATTCTGGCCACCAGCTGACGATCGGGCCGAGCCAGAATCCGCAGTACGGCCGCGAGATCGGCTGCCACATCGCCGTATTCATCGACCACTCCGGCCGCGCCCAATCCCCTCAAAGCCACACGGCGTGCGTCGAGCAATGCCTCGGCGGTATCCTGCCGAGGTCCGACCGCGAGCGCCACGGGAAACTCTCGAACGCCGAGAAGCGCTGCCACGGCGAGAAATTCGTCGTTGCTCAGCCGGATCATGAGGCGTTCTCCCTGTCGCCGCCCAGGGCTCGCTCACCGCGCAGCGCCGCCTCGGTGCTCAGCACCGGAGGGGATTGTTGCGGCCAGGGCTGGGCCAGCGGTGTGGTGGCGGTCTCGTATCCACGCATCGCCTCGGCCGCGAGCGATCCGATCGTATGGGCCCGGTCCTCCAGATCGGCGGCGCTGCCGATCAGCGCGCTACCGGGAACGGCGCCAGGTGTCAGAGCCGTATTCAGTGCATGGAGCACGGCTCGCTCGTCCGCGCCGGGCATGGCCAGTGCCGCCGCCTCGTAGGCCGCCGCCTGTGCGGCCGCGCGGCGCCCCGTCTCGCCCACCGTGCGCGCGGTGTCCTCGAACCAATTCGCCAGCGCACCCGCCCGCTGCACCACCGCTTCACCGCTGGGTGACCGCCAGACTTGCCCCAGCACGATGAGGGCGGCACGTAATTCCGTTGTCGCCTCGTCCAATCCGGTGGCCAATTGCCCGAACGCCACCCCGGCTTCGGCCATCGGCGCGACGCCGGGGCCGGTGGTGAGTTCGGCGGCCAAACGGGCGGCGGGCACAGCCTCCCACACCCGTCCGGTGAATCCGCTCTCGTCCGATCCTGTCATCGCCGCCGCGTCCTATCGCTGCCAGAACGACATGGCGCTGGCCCGATCGGTCGCATCGATCGCCCCGGCGTGACAGCGTAGATTGGCCGCCAATTTGCGGAGCTCGTATGTTCCCGCGGCACAGGTCGTCCGGTGGCCATGGGCAACCTCGTTCAACGTTCCCGCCGCCCGCGCCGATACCTCGTCCGCGGCGGCGGGGACCACCGTCAGCGCCGGAGTCGTTTGTCGTAGAAGGTCTTCCAACCGATCGGCCAGGGAGTCCAGGCGTTCGGCGACCCTGCTCACACCGGTGACATCGAAGTCCATGCTCACGGTCCGACCTCACCCGGATACGGCCGTTTCGCGGCCGTGCGCACACGCTCGATCACAGGCTCAGCGCCTTATCCGGTGGACCGGACGTATCGCCGGAGTCGGTGACCGTGGCGTCTGCCGACGCCCCGCCCACGACAGGCGTTGCGATACCGTTCAATTCACCGACGACCTCATCGCCACGTTGTGCCTTGACGGCATAGTCGGCGAGCTCGGTATCCGCCGGTGCTCCGGCCACGCCCGCCAGCCCTGCCCCCGAGGCCAACATCGGCGAGCTCGCGGCCGGTGCGACCGCGGCACTCTCAACCGCCGCGGTCTCGGAGGCCGCGGCGGTCGGGAGGTCGGCCGCGGCGCCCGCGGTCGCGGTCTCCGTCACCGGCGCGGCCTCGACCGCGGGCCGCAGCGGCAGTGCGGCGTTCACATCCGGGCCACCGGCACCCAGCACCGGGCCTCCTATACCCAGACCGGTTGCACCGGACAGTCCAAGGTCGGCCATCAGTGACGCCTCGCTGGGCAGCGGATGCTGCTGGGCTATGGCCGTGCCGGTCTGCTGCACCGCCTGCACGGCCGTCGGCACCATGCCCACCACCGCCATAGCCGGGGAGGCGAGTTCCTCGAGTTGTTCCATGCCGTCGCTGGATGAGCTGGATGCGCTGCTCGCCTCGGTAGCGGCACGAGATGCGGCGGCGGTCCCGGCCGACGACACCGATGAGGTGGCGGCGGTCGTCGCGTTGGGGGCATTGGTGACCGTGACCGGCTGTCCCGCGGCTGTTATCTGCGTGGTAAGCACGGCCAGTTCGGCTTTGGCGTGGGCGATCACAGCAGCCGATTCCGCCGCGGCCTCCGCCGCGGCCCCCGCCGCATACGCCGCGCCACCGGGGATGCCAACGGAAACACCCACTTCGAGCGCCAATTGCGCTGCGATGGAAGCCAATTCGGCATTGGCAATCTGCACGACGGTCGCCGCCGAGGCGACCAGCGCGGAGATATCGGTGGCTTGGCTCGCTACCGCGGTCGCACTCGTCTGTGTCTGCGCGGCCTTGGTCGTCGCACCGTCGGCGCCGGAGCCTTCCAGTGATGTCAGCAGGCCCACCGCGGTACTGCCCAGCGACATCACCTCGGTCAGGCCGGTGACCAGCTGGGAGAGGAACTGGGTGGGATCCAGCGAGCCCATCGAGGCCAGATTGCCGGTGCCGAGATGTCCGGCCATATCGGTGATCGGCTTGAACAGTGTGGCCGGATCGAGTGCGGGGATCGGCGGCAGGCCGGGCAGCGGTGGTAGGGGCGGGAATTGTGGCAGCGCAGGGATTCCCATGCTCGCCAGTACCTGATTCACAGGCTGATGCAGTAGCGGGGCGGCCGGGCTGTTGGCAAGGATGCTCTGCACAGCTCCGGGCAGGGGCGCCGGCGCGGTCATGCGATCTCCACCTGGGCCGCGGTGGACTCCTCGGTGTCGGCGACCGGAGTGACACTCGCTGCCGGTACGGCCGAGCCCGCGGCTGCCGAGCGCGGCGACAGCGATGCCGCGGGGAACGAACTCGACTGCGCCGAACCGACTCCGGCCGCATTCGCTCCCAGGGCGCCCGTTCCTGCCACACCCGCTCCGGCCGCGGCGGGGGGCGGCTCGGTCACCGCGCCCGCGTCACCGTGCGCGTCGACCTGTTCGGACTCGGGCGGCGTCGCGGAATCGGCCGGAGCGGCCGTCGGTGTCGCCTTCTGAAGTTGTGTTGTCGCAGCGGAACCGGCCGCACCCGCCGCACTGGTCAGCACGCTCGAAGCACCCTGAACAGCCTCGCTGAGAAACGACGTGGCCGACTGAGCCTCGGTCGAGTCATAGCTGGTCGCCGCCGTCTGAGCGGTCGCGGCCGTGGCCGCGTGTACCGCAGCCAGCTGTGCCACCGACCGGGAATGATTGGCCTGGGCGACGGCGAAGGCCGCCAGGAACTCCGTGCCGATCGGCCCGAAAACCGATGTCGCCGCTGCGATCGTCGCGGCTTGATCAACCGTGCCGGCAGTGGTCACCATCGCCGACTGAGTGGCGTTGATATCCCCGAATCCGCGCAGTAGGTCGGGAATCATCGTTACCTGTCCCATTCAGGCCCTCCGCTCCGCCGCGACCCGATCGTTCCGGGCGGCTGTTGATTCGGCGCTCTCGTCGTCGCTGTCCACGAGTTCGGGAGCCGTGCCGTTGAATTCGGCGATCAGCTGACCGTGCTCGCCGAAGGCGCGGCGCGCCGCGCGCTCGGCCGTGGCGACCAGCACCCGCTCGAACTCCTTGGGAGACATCCGTGAAACCGTGGCGCGCAACCGCAGTTCGATCGGCGTCCCCTCGCCGTCGACCACGATCTCGATCTCGCCGTCCGGTGAGGATTCCTGCGCGCGGATCGCCCGCAACCGATCGCTGAGCATATGCAAGCGCTCGGAGTGCGTTCGCAACCGCGTGAGCGCCTGATCGAGATCACTCATACCGATCCCCCTGCCAATGGTGCGGCGCGTAGTCGTAGTTGGACTCCGCAACCTAGTCGGCCGTCGCGATCTCGTCGGTGGTGGGAAGTCCGCCCCGCGATGCCGCCCGATCGTGAGACAGCCTCTCCCGCAATGATTCGCCACTCGGGGACCGACATCTGCCGTACCTCACCTCGTCCAGGCACCGTGAATCGCACCCTCGACCGATGCCTCACGGAGACTTACCTCCGCCGCAATGATCTCCCGCCCGCGCGAACTTCCCGCCCCTGGGAGTGCTCGCCTGTAGGAGACGAACTCCTCGTGACCGGGCCCGATCCTGTTGTGTCAGGAATCCTCGACGTCCAGTGAATCCAGGCCCGCGTCGCGCAGGACCTGGGCCATGGTGAGCGGATCGACCGGACGCTCCGGCTCCTCGTCCCTGATCGGATTCTCGCGTGCGGTTGGAAGTAGCTCGTCGTAGCCCGGATCACCTGGAGAGATTTCCTCGTAACCATCGAAGAGTCCGGCGTCCGATCCACCACCCAGCCGCCGGATGATGGTGACGCCGTCCAAGGCCATCATGGGCAAACCGTGGTCAGCCGAATACTCGGTCAAAATACTCCTTCAATTCCTCGGCGATCTCCTTGTTGCCCAACGTGAACTTTCGCAACTGTTTGAGACCGACCACCCAGGCCGCGAATGCCTCCGCGAACGATTCGACCGGCACGTCGTAATAGTGGCGCCACCTGACCTTACCGCCGACCTTTTCGATCAATCTCGTGTGTAGATCCTGCCATTCCTGCCCGCTGCTGAGCCAGCGACCGCCGGTTCCGTATGCGGCATCCGCGGCATGCCCGAATTCGTGCATGACCAGAATCTGATGGGGCTCGAAACCCGACCGCATGCGAGTATCGACGTACAACCGCCGCGGACCGCCCGAGTACAGGCCCGCGACGTTGTTCCAGGCGACTCGGTCATTCGGACCATGTGGATTCTCGCGAACGAGGCGCTCCAGACCGGGATGCTCGGCGATTCGCTTCTTACCGATGATGATCCCACCCTCCGGCATAGCGTTCAGATGGTCCACGACTCGCTCGTAGATGCCATGCGGCAGGAACCCGATATCGGCGACGGCGGCCAGGGTTTCCGGCGTGCGGTCGAGGAGACTGATGAACGGGCCACCGTCGGGAGGCGGGAAGGCCACGGTGAAATCATTTCCCTCGGTTGCCAACCTGACAGTATCTCCAGGATTCAGCGTGTGCTTGACGCCGGCCGTTATCGCGATCCCATTCACGAACGTTCGGTTCTTCGAGTGCTCATCACGTATCCACACACGTCCCGACGGGTGGGCACCTATGCTCAGATGTGCATTGGATATGTGCTTGAGTTCGGCGAGGCCAGGCGGTAGATCGCGACTCGCTCGACCGAGTTCCATCGGCTCGCCGCCCCGTACGAGCGTAAATGACGCCGTACCCGCCGCGCCGTTCAGATTTACCGGTACGGATTTTTCTGCCGCACTGTGGTATCGATCAGTGAATTGGGCCGCGCCCACCCACTTGCCGAGCCGAATCCGATCACCCGGCTGCAATCGCACCCCGGATTCTTCCGGGTCGACCCTGTGGTTCTCTACCCAGGTTCCCCGCTTCGAGTGCGTATCGATCAGCCACAGGTCGCCGGACTCGTCGCGATAGATTTCGGCATGGCGTCGCGAAACGCTGTTATCGCTCGCGAAATGCGATGACATCGGCGAATCCGGGTCGCGACCGATCACTACCCGCTCGCCCCGGTGTAGCGATAACGGCGCGACACTCTCATCGTCGGACAGCCGCACGGTCAGCGGTTGTTCGGGACCGGCATCCAGATGTGCGCGCACTTCGCCGAAACGTACCGCCTCACCAGGATATACGTATCGCTTCTGATCCGGTGGGACCTGCTCACCGCCAACGTATACCCTATTCCAGCTGGCTGGATTCGGATCGTGCACCCAGACGCGGCCGTCGAGATCGCGTCCGATGTGCACGATATTGCGTGGCACTGCAGCCGGGTCAAGGACCCTCACGTGCATATTCAAATCGCCGTAATCGATGGATGTGTGACTGCCCGGCGTCAACTCGATCGGCCGCCTCCGACTGTTTTCGAAATGCAGCGCCACAACCGATGGTTCGCTATTCGCCTCGTCATCGAGATAGACGGGACCACTGTAATTCGGCCCGAGCCCCAGTACGTCCCCCTCGGTCAGGGTGACCTTCCGATCGGACGCGATGCGATCGCCGTTGACCCATACCCCCGGCGACCCCGCAACATCGGATACCCACAGCCGCCCATCAGGATCGAGCCCTATCCTCGCGTGCTGCGGGGCAACTCCGATAGCTCGGGACAATTGCGGCGCGAAGGGGGAGTCAGAGGCGGTGCCGATGGGGATCGATTGGCCGGGCGCGAGTCGCACGGCGGACACTCCCCGACCGCCACCGATCTTCACCTCAACCGGCTGCGCATCGAATACCGCATCGGGCGGGAGGAATTGCGCCACGCCGCGATAGCCGCCCAACACCAGCGAATCCATGGGCCGCAGTGGGGATCGCACTCCCGGGGCCAGCACGACGCCGTTCACCTCAGTGTGGTTCAGCGAACCGATATCTTCGATCCACATCTGGCCGTCATCGTCCATGCCGATCTTCACATGGTTGGCCGAGACACTGTTCCAGCCCGGTGCATCGACCGGCACCAAGCTCCGGCCGACGTCGATGAAATGACCGCGGTACAGCTGCAACACTTCTCCGCCGTCACCGAAGAGTCGTAGTTCGGTCATCTGCCGTGCGAACCGGACTCCGATCTCGAACTCACGCCCGAGCATGACGGTCTGGCCGTCGTAAATCCGGGCCCACTCATCGGCGGCCAGCTGCTTGCCGTCGACGAAAGTGCCGTTCAGCGAACCGTTGTCCCGCAGGAGGACGTGCCCGGCCGAATCCACCTTGATCGTGGCGTGACGCCAGGAAACACGTTCGCTCGCGACACCTTCCAGTAATGCCCCTGCGGCCTTGCCGAGTTCGTACTGCTCGCCCGGCATGAGCCGTAACGGGACAGCGGTGCCGTCCGGTGCGGTAATCACGATATCCACGTAACGGCCGTCCGGATGCAGATAGTGCTTGGTAAGCCCCGGAGGCTGTATTGCGCCGACTCGGAAGTCCTGTTCTTCCGCAGTGAGGTCCGGCTGGGCGGGCAG
>NZ_JAGPOX010000169.1 GCF_019038435.1 Nocardia alni | reverse complement strand
CATTTTATTTTTTTTTTTTCAAGAAGAGAACGGCATACGAGTTTAGCGAGTGTCTCGTGGGCTCGGAAATGTGTATAAGAGACGGGCATGGGCGGGGGCGGGGCCTGCCTTCGCGCTGCTGTCGGAGTGTTTCGAACATCCGGCCAGCAGGGCCGCCGTTACCGCGACCGCGAGGGTGAGCGCGCACACCGAGCGGCCTACGCGCCCGCGTTCGGCGCGTGGACGGGACGGGAGGCTCGGCTCAGCTGTCTGCGAGGCGCGCCGCGTCGATGATTCTCTCCGCTTGGCCTGTCGCACGCCGCGAACGCGCATTCCGAACTCCTTCTTGCCGCCACACCGCGGCCCGACTGCACATGTTCTGTCCCTACCGCAGGAACCGCCGCTCCGGGCGAGAATGCGGGCCGCCGACGCCCCGGGGTGGTTCATGCGGACTTCTTTATCTGACCATGATCGCGCACCCGACCCGCCCGCCGGGGTCGCGTGTCGGACAGCGGGTGCGGTTCACGCCACTATTGGGCATGCGACCGAATGTCGGTGGTCGGGGTTACGGTGGATCTGCCCATATCGGCCTGAACAGGAGACGAGGTTGTCTACAGACCCACCGTCCGGTTTCGTCCTCGAAGATCTGACCGTCGGTTCGTTCGCCCACGGCTTCGGCACCACCGATGACGGTCGCCCGTTCGCGTTCCGTACGGTGCGCACCATATTGACCCTCGAGATCTACCGGCCCGACCTGGACGCCGATGTGCCGGGTCCGGAGGATGTCGTGGCCGTCGCCCGCACCCCGGTCACCGATATCGACCTCGACGACGCGCGCAGCGTCGAGGCGCTGGTGTGCGATCTGCTGCCCGTGGCCGAGTCGACCGGCGGCGCGCACGACGGTATCCCGCGTGAATCCACCACCGTGCGCGCTCAGCTACTGCGGCGGCTGGGTTCGGTGATCGACCGTTCGGCCTGATCCGTCCGTTGTCGCACCGCGATCTGAATGGTTCGGCGGTGGCCATCGGCGTCACAGCCGCGTGTGAACAGCCGAAATGGGCGGCTCAACGCTCTCGCCGTCCCCGGTCAGGCACTCGTGGTCATTGGGTTCGGCTGCGAGCAGGTCACCCTGCGGGGCGCGCGTGTACAGCCGCGGGCATCGTCACCGAGGTCGGCCCGGGCGTGGCACCCTGCCGGGCGCGCGGGTGCCCAACCGGTCGGTCAGGCGGTCAGCACGATCGCGCCAGAACCGGGCAAGTATCTCGTGCCCGGTGTGCGGTAGCACGGTCTCGGTTCCGGTCGGACAGTGCGCGCGTCGAGAGGTGAATTCGCCGCGATCGCGCCGGGTTTGTGTGGGAGGCGGCCTTTCGGGCGGGGTGCGTGCCAGACTGTTCGAGAAGTTCCGTTAACTTGGAGTCACTTCGACGCCGGTGAGGATGTGGATGGTAGTGCGCGGATCGGCTCGGCCGGTAAGTCGGACACGAGGGTCGGCGAGGGTGCGAGCATCCTGCGGCGGGGCCGGGACGGTGTTCGCCACACCTGCGTCCGCGCGACCCGGGGCCGGGTTCGCCAAGCTCGCGGCCGTTGCGATGCTGCTGGCGAGCGTGACCGTGGTGGCCGCGTGCAGCAGCGATCCGGACGAGGCGTCCGTGGGCGCGGCCCGCTCCTCGGCCTATGCGGCACTCAGCTCTTCCTCGCAGGCCGCGTCGGTCAGTTCGGCGGCGCGGCCACCCATTCCGACCGCGGCGCAGTTGGACGCCCAGCTGAAGCGGGCATTGGATCCCTCGCTGCCGGACAGCGTCCGCACGAACCTGATCCAGGACGGTGCCGCGTTCTCCTCCTCGATCCCGGATCTCTACAAGGCGCTGCACAACAATCCGCACGCGGTGTACGGGGTGGTGGATCCGGTGTTCGACAATCACGACGGGACGCTGACCGCGACCGTCCGCCTGGACAAGACCGGCACCGGGGAGAACGTGCGCACCAGCATCATCCACTTCATCGATATCGACAGCACCTGGAAGGTCTCCCGCGACGATCTGTGCGGAATCCTGCGCGCGGCCGACTACGCCACCACCGCCTGCGGCTGACCTCGCGTGGACGACAGGGTCGAGCACACGGTGGTGCGGATGTCCGGCAGCGAACACGCGAACGCCCGACTCGCCAGGCCCGCGGGTGAGGATGCGGTGACACGCATGGCGCAGTCCGATCATGCACCCGCTGAATCGACGGTCGTCGGTCGCGTGCGGCCGTGGCAGACAGAGGTCGTAGCGGCATTCGGGTGGACTGCGAGCACGCGCGGAACACTCCGAGCGGCGGCGTCCGAGTGGAACATGCCGACAGCGCGTCGGCTCAGCTGCGCGCGGCCATGGACCGGCCGGCCGCGCCGTTCGGACACGGCTTGGGTACGGTACGGGCGTTCGAGGCGGCCGGTCGATGCCGTCGTGAACGTAGCGGAACCAGGGAGCCGGTGCGCCCGGCCGCGCAACCGAGTCGGACGCTGGCGGGGTGATGTCGTGAACGTAGTGCGGTGCGGCGAACTTCGGGCACGACGTGCCCGGCGCCCGACGGCGCCCGGTGTCGGCGAGGCGCGGTCGTGAGCCGCACCGGGGGGACCGCGGTCGAGCCGAGGCCGGTCGGAGGACCGGATCCGGTGTCGGAGGGCCGATTTCGGGCGTTCGCGTTGGGGTGGGGCCGGTGGGTGTATCGCCATCGATATCTGGTGGTGGCGGTGTTCGCGCTCGCGGTGGTGGCGTCCGGGATCTACGGGCGGGATCTGGGGCCGCGGCTGACGCAGGGTGGCTGGTTCGATGATCGCAGTGAATCGGTGGTCGCCTCGAAGCTCGCCGATGAGACGTTCGGGCGGGACACCGACGCGGACGTGATCGTGCTCTACACCGCCCCGCCCGGCACGACGATCGACAACCCGCGCGTGTATTCCGCCGTGCGCCAAGCTTTGTCGGATCTGCGGGCACGGTATCCGGGGCGGATCAGGAAGATCGACAGTTACTTCGACGGTCCGGTGATGGGCCGGTTCGCCGACGCCTCGCGCACGCACGCGTTCGCCAGTATCGGGCTGCGCGGGCAGGACACCGAGACGGTGAACAACTATCTGGCCATCGAGGATCACCTGGGCGCGGGGCCGGCCGGAAGCGGCCCGGGCGGGACCACGGTCCAGTTGGCGGGACTGCAACCGGTGGTCGAGGGAATCAACCTGGGCATGCAGCACGACATCCGGCGGGCCGAGCTGATCGCGCTGCCGCTCGTGGCGATCCTGCTGTACTTCCTGTTCGGCGGCCTGCTCGGGGCGCTGCTGCCGGTGCTGATCGGCGGGATGACGATCCTGGGCACCCAGGGCGGGCTGCGGCTGCTGACTGATTTCATCCAGGTGAACGTGTTCGCCAGTGCCGTGGTCACTCTCGTGAGTCTCGGGCTCGCGATCGACTACGGACTGTTCGCGGTGACCCGATTCCGGGAGGAGTTGCACGCCGGGAACAGCGTCGAGGAGGCGACCGCGCGGACCGTGGCCACCGCGGGCCGCACGGTGCTGTTCTCGGCGGCGATCATCGCGGTCAGCCTGGGTGCGCTGTTCATCTATCCGCATCAGGTGCTGCGGTCGGTGCCCTACGGGGGGATCAGTGCGGTGCTGCTGGCCGCGGTGCTGTCGGTGACGGCGCTGCCGGCGTTGCTGGGCATCGTCGGGGAGCGGATCGATCTGTGGGGCTGGCATCGGCTGGCCAGCGTGCGCAACACCGAAAGCGCCGAGGTGGGAACGGTTTTCCGGGACGAGCGCGGACAGGGTTTCTTCTCGGACCTGGCACTGTTCGCGATGCGCCGGCCCGTACGGGTGATCGTGCCGGTGGTGCTGGCACTGCTGGCATTGCTGATCCCGTTCCGGCACATCGCCTTCGGCGGGTTGAGCGAAAAGTATCTGGCGTCCGGCAATCCGGCGCGGGTGGCGCAGGAGCATTTCGACGCGCTGTTCCCCGACTTCCGCACCGAACCGTTGAAACTGGTTGTGGTGGGCGCGAATCCGCAGCAGCTGTCGGACATCCGATTCCAGGCCGACTACGCGCCCGGGATCACCGGACCGTTCGAGGCGGCCGCGCCGACCACGCACGGCGTGGACGTGCTCTCGGCCGGACTGGTCGACCAGACCCATCCGGACGCGGCGATCGAGCTGGTGCGCTCGATACCGGCCCCGCCCGGGGTGCGGATCATGGCGGCCGGGGTCCCGGCGCTGGAATACGACAGCATTCGCGGGCTCATCGACGGACTGCCGGAACTGGCGACGATCCTGGTGCTCGCGGCGATCGTGCTGATGTACGCGGCATTTCGCTCATTGGTGCTTGCGATCAAGGCCGTGGTCATGAGCGCGCTGAGCCTGGGCGCCACCCTGGGCGTGCTGACCTGGATCTTCGTCGAGGGCCACGGTGCGCGATGGCTCGGCTTCACCCCGGGCCCGCTGATGTTCGCGGTATTGGTGCTGATCGTGACGGTCCTGTTCGGGATGTCCACCGACTACGAGGTGTTCCTGCAATCGCGAATGACCGAGGCCCGCGCGGCCGGCGCGCCACCCGCTGAGGCCATCCGCTACGGAATCGCGCACACCGGCCGGGTGATCACCTCCGCCGCGGCGATCCTGATCGTGGTAACCGGCGCGTTCGGCTTCTCCGACCTGGCGCTGATGAAATACATCGCCTACGGCATGATCGCCGCACTCATCCTGGACGCCACCGTGATTCGGCTGTTCCTGACACCGGCGGTACTGAAACTGGTGTGGCGGTAGCACATCACGCGCGGTGGGCGTGCGGGCTGGGCGAGGGTGTCAGCGGCGCAGGGGCAGGACGAGTTGGGCGCCGGTGATCGGGTGGTCGATGACCTCGACCGGGTGCTGGTAGACGCGGGTGAGCAGGTCGGTGGTGAGGATGTCGCGGGGTGGGCCGGCGGCGGCGAGGCGGCCGGATTCCAGGACCGCGATGCGGTCGGCGTAGGCGGCGGCGACACCGAGGTCGTGCAGGACCACCACGACGGCGGCTCCGGCGGCGGCGCGGTCGCGCGCGAGGTGCAGCACGGCCTCCTGGTGGCCGAGGTCCAGGGCGGCGGTGGGCTCGTCCAGGAGCAGTGTGTGGGTGTGCTGAGCCAGCACGCGGGCCAGGGCCACGCGGGCGCGCTCACCGCCGGACAGCGCCGGGAACGGCCGTGCGGCAAGGTGATTCACGTCGGTGGCGGCCATGGCCTCGGCGATCACGGTATCGTCGTCGGCGTTGCGCGGGGTGCGGGCCCAGGGCGCGCGGCCCATGGCGACGACCTCGCGGGCGGTGAACGGGAATCCGACGGTGTGGTTCTGCGGCAACACCGCGCGCCGCCGAGCCATATCGACCGTGGCCCACTGCGTCAACGGTCGGCCATCGAGTTCCACAGTGCCCGTGGATAATTCGATTTCCCCGGACAGCGCTGCCAGCAGCGTCGACTTGCCCGCCCCATTGGGCCCGACCAGCGCCAGGATCTCACCGGCCACCACGTCCAGATCCACGCGCTCCAGCACGCCTCGCCCACCCCGCTCGACACTGACCTCCTGGGCCCGCAGCGTCACCGTCCCGGCCTCGGGCTGGTCCGGAACACCGTGCTCGCGCACGAACATCCGCGTGAGGGTTCGCGTGGCCTCACTCATGCCCATCCTCCCGAGCGGGCGCGGGTGCGGCGCAGCAGCCAGAAGAAGAACGGACCGCCGACCAGGGAGGTGAGCATGCCCAGCGGTAGGTCGGCGTTGGTTACCAGATCGCGGGCGCCGATGTCGGCGGCCAGCAGCACGACCGCGCCCAGGATCGCCGATAAGGGGATCAGCACCCGGTGCGCGGGGCCCACGAGCATGCGCACCACGTGCGGCACGATCAGGCCCACGAACAGGATGATGCCGGTGAACGCCACGCCTGCGGTAGCCAGCACCGCGACGACGAGGATCACGTTGCGCCGCAACCGTTCCACGTCCACCCCGAGGTGCCGGGCGGCGGCCTCACCGAGCGCGAGCAGATCCAGGCGCGGGGCCATGAGCACCGCGGCCAGCACCCCGGCCGCGGTGAGCGGCGCGACGACGGCCACCGACTGCCACGTCGCCCCGTTCAGCGAGCCCAACTGCCAGAACACGATCTGGTCGCGCGCGGCGTCGGTCGCGGTGAACAGCAGAAACGACATCAGCCCACCGGCGAACGCGTTGACCGCCACACCGGTCAGCACCAGCGTCACGGTCTCGGTGCGCCCACCCGCACGGGACAGCAGATACACCAGCAGCGTCGTACCGAGCCCGGCCACGAACGCCCCCGCCGCCACCGACCAGGCCGCGACGAACGCCCCACCGGTCACGATCACCACACCGGCGCCCACCGCGGCCCCGGCCGACACACCGATCACCCCCGGCTCGGCAAGCGGGTTGGCGAACACCCCTTGCAACAGCGCCCCCGCCGTCGCCAGCGCCGCCCCCACGAGCACCGCCAGCACCACCCGCGGAAACCGCACCTGCAACAACGTCACCTGTCCCGCCGGATGCCTGGGCAGCGGCCCCCACGCCAGCCCGATCTTGTGCAGCACCGTCCCCACCACCTCGATCGGCGTCGTCGGCACCTGCCCGATCGTCGAGGAAATCAACGCCAACCCGACGAGCAACACGATCGACACCACGAACACGACCGTCACCCGCGAGCGCCGCTTGGCCCGGATGCCGTCCGCCACACCCGGAGTGTCGAGGTGAACCGAATCGGACCGGCCACCGACGTCCCCGGCCGGGGATGCGGCGTGCTGCGCCGATGCGCTGCGGACTGCGTCTGCCCGATCGTCGGGATGCGTTTCGCCGGTGCGGCTGGCATTCGGGAGGTCTGCCGACGCGAGCGCACCGCCCCGCATCGTATGCCGTCGTTCATCGCGGGCGGGTGTGGGTTCCGGGTCCTCACCGTCCGCCTCGAAATGCATCGAGTGCCGGTGCGCATCGGATGCCGGAGTGCGGGCGCTGCCAATCTCGGGGCAGGGCGCGTGGTCGGCACCGGGTGCGGGAGACACCTCATGGTGCCGCCGCGATGGTGTCGCCGGATCGACTGCCGGGTCTCCGTTGCGCTCGTTCATACTTCCGCCGTGCTTCGGCGCGAGTGTGGGTTCGGCCGAATTTTTCCTGTGCTCGTTGTCCTGGCTCATGCCGGGTGCACGCCGTACATGGCGTGGGCGAGGGCGGCGATGATGCGGCCGGTGTTGGGGCCGAAGCTGAGGATTTCGGTGTCGGGCATGTCGATGACTCGCTCGGCTTTTCCGGCGGTGGTCTGGGCGACGCCAGGGATCTTTGCCAGCCCGTCGACGCCGCCGATGGACTTCAGGCCGTCCGACATCACCAGGAATACGTCGGGATTCGCGCTGATCATGGCTTCGCTGGTGATCGGGACGAACGGTTCGCTGATCCCGGCCGCGGCGCCCGCGTCGGTGCCGCGCAGGGCGGTGATCAGGGCGTGCGAACCGAAGTTCGGTCCGGCCATCATGGTGATGGCGGTGCTGCGCAGGTACAGGAACGCGATCTTGGGAGCCGGGTTCTGCTGGGGCACGGCGGCGGTCGCGGCGGCGATCTCGTGCTGGGTGCGCTGGGCCAGCGCCTGTCCCTGGGCGGGCACACCGAGTGCGTCGGCCACGGCCTCGATCTGCGGGCCGACCCCGTCGAGGGTGCGGGCGGGGTCGAAGTACACCACGGTGATGCCGAGAGCTTTGAGCTGATCCCGCATGGTGGGGGTGGCGCTGACGGTGTCGGTGAGGAAGACCGTGGGTCGTTGCGCGGCAACGCCTTCGATGTTGATGCTGCCGCTGCCGCCGGCGACGTTGGGCACATTCTCGGCCGCCGGGAACGCCGCGGAGGTCGAGCGTCCCACCAGATTCTTGCCCAGTCCCAGCGCCCAGACCGTCTCGGCGAGCGTGCCGTACTGGTCGACCGCGACGATCCGGCTGGCATCGGTGACCGTCACCTGGCTGCCGTCGAACGAATGCACGGTCACCGGCAGTACCGGGTGCGGGGCGGGCCCGATCGGCACCGGATTCGGATCGTCCAGCTTCGCCGACGCCGGACCCCGCTGCCCGGCCGCGGAACCACCTGCGCCACCGGAGGATCCACACGCGCTCACTCCCACGGCGAGCAGCAGAGCCAGCAGGGCCAGCAGAAGCCGACGTCCGCGGCGTGCAGCACCGGTCCGCGCCGGGCGAGCCCACGTCGACCGGCCGCCACCCAGCACGGCCCGTCGTGCCGACGATCCGCTCGCACCCGGCTCGGCCGTGTCCATTGCTCGCACCCTCATACCTCTACCTCCGTGGCCCTCGACTCCGATATGAGCGCGGCGCCTATCGATCGAGCGACCAAGCCCTCGCCGGCCCTGTGCCCGGGCGCGAGCGAACCCGGCTCGGCGATGCTCCCCGCCGGCACGCCGCGTTCACTCGGGTCCTCACCTGGCCGGCGCCCGGCTGCGGCACGAGCGAGAAGCCCGGCTGCGCCTGTTGATCGCTCACGCATGAAGGCAAGCCTAAGAGCGTGTCGGCGCTCACACGCGATCGACCCGTCCACCGCGAGCCGGAATGTGATGGATGCTCCCGGGCTACGATTACCGTCGGTGGTCTGGACGAGCCATCGGGACCGAGTATTGCGGGGCTGCCCGGTCCCACCGCGCCTGCGGAAGACGGAAGCGTTCACCTCTGTCGGTGGTTCGGACTCTGTCGATGATTTCGGACCGATCCTGTAATACACGGCCGCGGTTAGTGTGGAGCGACCAGGCCGGTCAGCGCGGAGCGGCGCGCAGGCGATCGCCGAACCTCCACCGGAAATCCCGGGAGCGCTGGAGGCGCCACCTTGCGCGATCACAGCCGCCCAGATGGAATATGTTGCAGCGCAATCATTCTCGTCGATAGAAACCAGATATCCGACCGGTCGACAGCCGAACCGGCACGCGACCACACTCGATGCGGCGCGACCGGTCAGATACTCGCGACCGGTCAGATACTGCTGACGTCGTCCAGCGCCGCCGCGATCGCGCGCGGCAGCTCGAGCGTTTCCGCGGCCAGAATCCCGGTGAGCTGACCCATGTCCCGCGCCCCGACGAACAGGGAAGCGACCGCGGGCCGGTCCCGGACCCAGGCCAGGGCAACGGCCAGAGGTGAGGTGCCCAGCCCGTCGGCGGCGGTGACCAGGGCGTCCACGACGCGGTCGGCGTGGTCGTCGAGGCGCTCGCGGATCTGGGCGGCCGTGGACTCCGCGGCGCCACGCGAGTCGGCGGGCACGCCGCTGCGGTACTTGCCGGTCAGGATGCCCCACGCCAGGGGAGTGGTGGCGATGAGGCCGACGCCGTGGTGCTGGGCGGCGGGCACGATGTCGTGTTCGAGATTGCGGGACAGCAGCGAGTAGGGGATCTGCGCGGCGGTGATGGGCGCGGCGCACGCCATCGTGGCCAGCTGCCAGGCGTCCAGGCCGCGCACGCCGCCGTACCGGACCTTGCCCGAGCGGACCGCGTCGTCCAGGGTCTGGGTGATCTCGTCCAAGGGGGTGTGCGGATCCCAGGCCGCCACGCTCCAGATATCCAGATAGTCGGTGCCCAGATCCAGCAGGGTGCGGTCGAGCTGGCGCAGCAGGGTGCGCCGCGAGGCGTCCACGCGCCAGCGCAGTTCGGTGGCGGGCGCGCCGTCGGGGGCGGTGACCGGGACGGCGGCCAGGCCCGCGCAGCCGCTGATCACCAGGTCGTCGCGTGGCACCAGCTCGTTGACGAGTTCGCCGAGAATGCGCTGGGCGGCCCCTCCGGCGTAGGCGGGCGAGGTGTCCAGCAGGGTGCCCCCGGACTCCACGAAGGCCACCAGCTGCACCGCCGCGTCGTCCGCGTCGGTCTCCCGCCCCCAGGTGTGCGTAGCCAGACCTATCCGGGAGACCCGTAGTCCACTGCGCCCCACCGCCCGCTGTTCCATCACCGTGCCCACACTTCCGTCACATCCGACAGGCCCGTCACATTCAAGAGCGTAGGGCCCCAATCCGTTCAGAACCGGCTATGGTCTCACGAACCGCCGCACCGATTCATCCGGTACGTCCGGTCCGCCCGCGCCCGCGGGGTGGCGCCGTGGTTGCCACCCGTGTGCTGCATTATCCGACAGCCGCGCGAGAGCGCCGCACCGCGACCCGATCGCACAGCGGAAACGCCAGGTAGCGGACGTGCCGTACCAAGCCGGGCCGCCGCGCGTCCCATCGCCGGTGAAATCGGCCGCACGGGAGTCGAATTCGCTGTTCGCGCCGCGGATGCCGCGCCGTCGCCCGCGCGCGGTCGTACCCGCGGCACGGCATCGCCTAGGCTGAGGACATGACGGTGATCCTGCTGCGGCATGGGATGTCGACGTCGAATACGGCGCATACCCTCGCCGGGCGCACCCCGGGGGTGGAGTTGACCGACCGCGGTCGCGAACAGGCGCGCACGGTGGCGGAACGGCTGGCGCCGTTGCCCATCGAGCACATCGTGGCCTCCCCGCTGCTGCGTTGCCGGCGCACGGTCGCCCCGCTGGCCGAGAAGCTGGGCCTCGAGCCCGAGACCGAGGAACGCCTGGCCGAGGTCGACTACGGCGACTGGACCGGCCGCAAGCTGTCGGAGTTGGTGAAGGAGCCGCTGTGGAAGGTGGTGCAGCAGCACGCCTCCGGCGCGGTCTTCCCCGGCGGTGAGGGTCTGGCGCAGGTGCAGCACCGCGCGGTGGCCGCGATCCGCGAGCACGACCGGCGGTTCACCGAGCTGCACGGCCGCGACGCGCTGTGGGTGGCGTGTTCGCACGGCGATGTGATCAAGGCGATCCTGGCCGACGCGTTCGGCATCCACCTGGACGGTTTCCAGCGGCTGATGGTCGACACCGCCTCGATCAGCGTCGTGCGGTACACCCCGACCGCCCCCTACGTGTGGCGGGTCAACGACACCGGCGCGGACCTGTCCGCGCTGGCGGTGCCCGCCGAGCAGCGCTCGCGCGAACGCGCCGGACCGGTCCCGGGCGGCGAGGTCGATCCGGAACCGGCCGACGGCGAACCCGCGACCGGATCCACCGGCGCCGAGCAGGGCGGCGAGCCCGTCGCTTCGGCCGCGACCGGGGCGGATCGAGTCGGCGAGGGCGCCGAGGATACGGCCGCGGGGCGTTCACCAGTAGCAGATGCGGATAATGGGAATGTGCGACGCCCCGATTCTTTGTAGTGAGCAGTGTGGTCTCAGGAGGTGCAGATGAGCCGAGCAATCCACGTGTTTCGCACCCCCGATCGTTTCGTCGCCGGGACTGTCGGTGAACCGGGCGATCGCTCCTTCTATTTGCAGGCCGTGCAGGAGGTGCGGGTGGTCAGCGTGCTGCTGGAGAAGCAGCAGGTCAAGGTCCTCGCCGATCGGATGGGTCTGCTACTGGACGAGGTGGCGCGCAGAT
Organism: Nocardia alni; assembly: GCF_019038435.1. Classification (GTDB taxonomy): domain Bacteria; phylum Actinomycetota; class Actinomycetes; order Mycobacteriales; family Mycobacteriaceae; genus Nocardia; species Nocardia alni. The sequence goes on along the minus strand of NZ_JAGPOX010000169.1, from coordinate 8,726 downwards.
TCGGCGCCAGCGTCCCGCCCCAGGCCGACGACGTGAACGACAACGGCCCGCTACAGACCCCGATCGACGCGGAATTCCGGGTCGGCACCATGGGCCTGGGCTGGGATGCCGACGCGAACGCGGTGGTGGTGGAGCTGCTGGCGATCACCGAGACGGAGGTCGACGAATCGGTGGTGCTCGACGACACCGAGGAGGGCCCCGACGCGGTCCGGGTGTTCCTGACACCGATCCAGGCGCGGGAGTTCGCGCTGCGGTCGGCGCGGGTGATCGCGGCGGGTCGTCCGCCGTGCCCGCTGTGCGGGGAACCGCTGTCGACGAAGGGGCACATGTGTGTGCGCACCAACGGGTACAAACGCGGCGACATCTTCGGCGCGGGCGACCTCGAGGAAGACTGAGCGTATGCGTTGCCGGCGACCACTGTCACCGCATGTGCCGGAAGCAGGCGAGCGATGGGCACAACGGGTGCCGTACGCGGTGGAAGTGAGCGTCAGCGAGGTGCGGCTATGAGCGCAACGGAGAGATCTATCGGCGTCGCGCACCACGGAGCCGAGCGCCGGCGAGGTGGAGTCGTGAGCGGAGCGCGGCGTGCGAGTGGTGACGGGGTAGGGCTGTGAGCGACGTCTGCGATCCTTTCTACGCCGGTGATCTGGAGATCGTCGGGCGTATCAGCACGGCGAGCAATCTGACCCTGGTGTGCGAGATCGGACCCGACGGGACGGTCCGGGAGACCGGCCGGTCGCCCGGTGCCCGGCTGGCGCGGGTGTCCGATGCATCCGATGCGGGTGTGCGCGTGGTGTACAAACCGGTGCGCGGGGAGCGGCCGCTGTGGGATTTCCCCGACGGCACCCTGGCCGGTCGCGAGGTGGCCTCGTATCTGGTGTCCAAGGCGCTGGGCTGGACGGTGATTCCCGAGACGATCCTGCGGGAGGGGCCGCTGGGTCCCGGCATGGTGCAACGCTGGATCGACTCGGTCGACAACCACAACGAGCGCGGCGTCCGCCTGGATCTGGTGGATCTGGTGCCCGCGGGCGCGGTGCCCGAGGGATTCCGGGAGGTGCTGCGCGCGGTGGACGGCGGCGGCGCGGAGGTCTCGCTGGTGCACGCCGACGATCCCCGCCTGCAGCGCATGGCGGTGCTGGACGTGCTGCTGAACAACGCCGACCGCAAGGGCGGGCACGCGCTCGAGAGCCCGGACGGCGGGGTGTACGGGGTCGACCACGGCATCTGCCTGCACACCGAGCCCAAGTTGCGCACCGTGCTGTGGGGATGGGCGGGCGAGCCGGTCGACGAGGACCTGCTGACCGATATCGGAGTCTTCGTGAAGGCGCTGCCCGGTGAGATCGGCGACACGCTGTCCGAGCACATCACCGACGAGGAGATCCGGGCCCTGGGCAAACGCGCACGCCGCCTGCTCAACGATCCGGTGATGCCCCTGCCCCGCAGTTCCCGCCCGATCCCCTGGCCCGCGTTCTGATCTGATCACCGCGTTCCCACTGTCGGCCGGGACCGCTCGAATGAACCGACAGCGCTGCCGTGTACGGAATCGGTGACATGCTGCTCGAGCACATCACCGACCAGGAATTCGCTGCCTCCAGCGCACGTGGTCAGCGGCTGCCGAGTGATTCGGTCATGCCGCCTGAGTGCCTCGGCGGACCGCTCGAGGCGGCGCGAGTGCGAGGAAGGTGTGACCGTTGCTGAACAGTGCGGCGAGGACGGTCGAGCCGACCAGGTCAGTTCGATCTGCGCGGACGGCAACGCGTTCGGGCCCCCGGACCATGGGCAGCGCGGCACGTCCAGCAACCCGACGATGCCGGCACGGTTCGCGCTGAACGCCCAGACTCAGAATCCGCTGCTGGGCAAGGATCCGACCACTGGGGGGATCTGGTCGCCGGACCGTCGGGTCGGGTGCGCTCGCGGGCTGTATCGGGCACGTTCGGGCCTGCGAGATTGCAACCGTTGTCATTCGGCAGCGTATGCCTCGATGCAGGTCGTGGTGGGTGTCCGGGAGTGGGATACACCACCGCTGAGCGGGGGTGGTCCACATCCGGGTCGATCACACCTTTACTCTCGAATAATGCAGTCCTGGTCCGATATCGCCGTCCCGACCGTCCCCGGATCAGGACCGCCGTTGCGTTTGTACGACACCGCCGACCGGCAGGTGCGCCCGGTCACGCCCGGGGCGGCCGCCACCATGTACGTGTGCGGCATCACCCCGTACGACGCCACCCATCTCGGGCACGCGGCCACGTATCTGGCGTTCGATCTGGTGAATCGGGTGCTGCGCGACGGCGGGCACGAGGTGCACTACGTGCAGAACACCACCGACGTGGACGATCCGCTGTTCGAGCGCGCCGAACGCGACGGAGTGGACTGGCGTGATCTGGGCACCCGCGAGATCGCCCTGTATCGCGAGGATATGACCGCGTTGCGAGTGCTGCCGCCGCGCGACTACATCGGTGCGATCGAGTCGGTCGGCGAGGTCGTGGAACTGGTGGACAAGCTGCTGGCGTGCGGGGCGGCCTACGTCGTGGACGACGCCGAGTTCCCCGACGTCTACTTCCGCCACGACGCGACCGAGCAGTTCGGATACGAGTCCGGATACGACCGCGCGACGATGGACCGGTTGTTCGCCGAGCGCGGCGGAGATCCGCAGCGTCCGGGCAAGCGTGATCCGATCGATGCGCTGCTGTGGCGGGCGGCCCGTCCGGGGGAGCCGTCGTGGCCGTCACCGTTCGGCACGGGGCGCCCGGGCTGGCATATCGAGTGCGCCGCGATCGCGTTGAACCGGATCGGCCCCGAATTCGACATCCAGGGCGGCGGCAGCGATCTGATCTACCCGCACCACGAGTATTCCGCCGCGCACGCCGAGGCGCTGGTGGCCGGTCGCCGCTTCGCCCGCCACTATGTGCACGCCGGGCTGATCGGGCTGGACGGGGAGAAGATGTCCAAGTCGCGCGGCAACCTGGTGTTCGTATCGAAACTGCGGGCGACGGGCGTGGATCCAGCGGCGGTGCGGCTGGGCCTGTTCGCCGGGCACTACCGCCAGGACCGCGAATGGTCCGACACGGTGCTGGCCGAGGCCCTCTCCCGCCTGGACACCTGGCAGCGCGCCACGTCCCTGGCCTCGGGCCCGTCCGCGGAGGACACCATCGCCCGCCTGCGCCAGCACTTGGCCGACGACCTGGACACCCCCAAGGCCCTTGCCGCCGTGGACAATTGGGCACACCAAGCCCTCACCTACGGCGGCCCGGACCCCTCTTCCCCCGCAGCCCTCGCCACCGCTGTCGACGCACTGCTCGGCATCCGGCTCTGAACCCGGCTCCGATCACGGAGCGCGCCGAAGGTACGTCCCATGCCGGCATCCGGCTCTTATTGCGGACCCGAGCGACGTCCGTGTCGCGGCGTGGGCTCTCCCGTCCGATTCCCGACGATTCCGGGTACCTGCCGCAGGCCGCCGGCGGGCCGTTGCGGGGACCCTGCGCCGCGCCGGTCGACGCCCCGATCGGTCGTCCTTGGCGTTGCTCAACCTGGATGCCCGGCGCATCCGGCCTGATGCTGCATTTTTGCGCCTCGAAACGCGGGTTTCCGACAATTCGGCCCGAAGAATGCAGCCGGAGGCCGGTTCTCCCGCACCGACCCGCCACCACGCCCACGACCCACCGGGCATCAGCGCACGATCACCACACCGAACAACACTCTGCGTGCCGACTCCGCACTGCCATGCGACAACCCGGCCTCCCGCTACATTCTCAGCGTCGAATCGTCGGTTTCCGGACGGATCGGGCCGCAGAATGTAGTGGGAGGCCGGTTCTCCGGGCCGCTCGCCGCGATGCCGACCGGACGCCGCGCTCATGGCCGGTTCTCAGGCACGGCCGCGACCACAGTGCACACGGCGAGCCGACTGCCCATCACCACACGAAGGACAACCCGGCCTATCGCTGCATTTTCCGGCCAGGATTCGCGGAAAGCGGAGGATTCGGTGCGGAAAATGTAGCGTCAGGCCGGACCGACGGCCGTGGTCCGCTGCTGATCACCCTGGGGGCCGACGTCGCGTCGGGGTGGATGTCACAGTGCTGGGTGCTGTCTCGTCGTTCCGCTGAGTGAAGGGAGACAGGGCATGTCACTGTTGCATACGGGGCAGTCGGCGCCGTTTCTGGTGCGGGCGGACGAGGCGGAGGTGCTGGGAGCGGCGCCTATGAGTATCCGGTTACTGGCGGATGGGGACGGCTCGGGCGGCGGGATCAGCGCGAGCCGCACGACGATGGCCAAGGGCACGCCGGGTGCGTTGCCGCATTATCACGAGCACACGATGGAGATGTTCTTCATCATCGAGGGTGGTCTGCACGTGCTGACCGGAGATCGGGTGGTGACCGCCCGGACCGGTGACTTCCTGCTGGTGCCGCCGAACACCCAGCACGCGTTCGCCACTCCCGAGGACACCGGCGTGGACATGCTGTTCCTGATGCCGGGCGTGGCGCGCGCGGACTACTTCCGGCTGATCGAGCGTATCCGCAGCGGTACGGCCGATCCGCAGGAGATCCTGGCCAGCCAGGAGGTCTTCGACAACCACTTCCAGCCGAGCCCGGAGTGGGAGAGGTTCATGAGCCCGGACGCGCGTACCCCGAGCGAGTGAGCACGGGTGGGTGCGACCGCTTCCTCTGATATCCGGTCGCACTCGTCACTGTCCGGTCGCTCATCACGGGAACGACTGCACCGTCGCTCGTGGGCGCCGATCTGTGTCGACGGGCGCAGGGCCGTCAACCATGCTCTGCGCTCGCATTCCAGGGGCCGTCGGCAGTGCCCGTCCGCTGTGAACGGATCGCTCGAGTGGGCTGCCATCGCCGCCGCGGTCCGAATCGTCGAATCGGCGTTGCCGCGAACCGGCCGTGCACGCGGTTCAGGCGGCGACGACCTTCGCGTAGAGCTCCTGCAAACCCGGCCAGCCGCGCGGATCCGAGACCGCGTCGCGCATGGCTTCCCAGCCCGCGCCGTGATTCTCCAGGCCCGAGTGCACGAGGGTGACGCGGGTGTGGTCGGGGTCGATCTCGGCGAAGGTGACATCCACGCGGCTGGTGCGGGCGGGATCGGGCTCGTACTGCCAGGCCAGGGAGATCGCCCAGGAGAAGGCGAAGTGGGTCGGCGGCTCCCACGCCAGGACGGTGCCCCACGGGCATTCGGTGCCGTCGGCCTCGCGGCCCAGCAGCCGTCCGCCGACCCGGGGTTCGACGATCTCCTGCACCAGTGTGCCTGTGCCGATGTGGTGTTCACGCGGCCACCAGGTGTCGATGCCGGTGGTGAACACCTGGTACGCCTTGGCGATCGGGGCATCGACGGTGAGTTCGACGCGGATCTCCTTGCCGTGCGTCTGATCGCGCTCGACCTGTGTCATGACTGCTCCTCGTCTGCGAGGCCGGCGCGCTCCGCGCGGGCCTGTCTGTTCACTTCCTCGCGAAAGGCCGACATCGCCGTCGACCAGAAGTGGGTGAAGTACGCGCACAGCGCGTCGATGCCCCGCGGGTCGAGCCGGTACACCCGGCGGGTGCCGACCGCCTGGTCGGTGACCAATCCCGCATGTTTGAGCACCTTCAGGTGCTGTGAGACGGCCGGACGGCTGACCGGCAGTTCGGCGGCGATCTCGCCGACCGCGCACGGACCGCGTCCGAGCCGTTCGAAGATCGCCCGGCGCGTGGGATCGCCGAGCGCATCCAGCGCCGCATCTTGGTAAGTACCCACGAACGGTAAGTATAGAGTTACATATAGGCTTTGACAAGCACGTTAGCCCGTAATGCGGTCAGGCCCGGCACCTCGCCGACCGCGCAGTCGACGTCGGCGATCACGCCGCACGACCGGCAGGGCAACCTCGCCGAACAACCGGCCGCACCGATTCGGGTGATATCCGTGCCTTCCGTGCCTTCCGTGCCTTCCGTGCCTTCCGTGCCTTCCGTGCCTTCCGTGCCTTCCGTGCCTTCCGTGCCTTCCGTGCCTTCCGTGTCGAGCGGTGTCCGTCGGTGTGCTGTCGGGTGCGGTCACGGGGCGCAGCACCGGCGGCCGTCTCCGGCGAGCCGTTCCCCCAGACCACAACCGGAACAGGTCCCACGTCCCGCCGATCACCGCTCCAGGATCGCGTAGCTGGGCAGCGGAGGAGCTTGCTGTGGGTTCACCGGTGGATGTGGGGGTACACCCCCCGAGCGGTGGCCGCGATGTGACCGCGAGGCCGGGCGCGGTCTAATGGACGAGACTCGATGGAGAGAAGGTGGTCAGCTGTGCGGGGTGTCGATCGAATCCGTTCGGTGCGCACACGACTGCGCGCGGGCGGCGAACTGGCCGCGGTGATCCGCAAGAATCCGCGGTTGGTGCGCGAGCTGGTCGCGGGAGTGATCGCCGGTGCCCCGCCTGCCCCGGAGCCCGCCGCGCCCCGGGCCGCCTCGACTCCAGCACAGGGCACGCCCGCGTCCTACGCCCCCGGCTCGCGCGGCCCCTCGGCCGAGGAGCGCCGCGAACGACTGGCCCCGGCCGGGATGAGCGGGTTCTCCCGGACCGCGCACGCCGAGCAGGTGCTGGACATGCCGCGCGCGACGGTATTGGCGTATCTGCGCGATCTGGACCGCCTCGGCGAATGGTTCGTGTTGCACACCGGCTGGCGCGGCGAGGCTCCCGGCCCGATCCGCAAGGGGCTGACCTTCACCCAGCGGGCGCAGATCATGGGCCTGCCGGTCGATATCGACTGGACCGTGGCCGCGGCCGGGGAGCGCGGTTTCTCCCTGCGCGGCACCGCGCCGCAGCAGGTGCGGCTGGGGTACTGGATCACGGTGTCGGGCAATGAATCCCAGTCGATCGTGGATTTCGACGCCGGTCTGGCGGGTCCGCCGGTCGACGGACCGCTGGGCGGTTCGGTGGCGCGCAGCGTGGGCGAGGCGCTGCGCGAGTCGCTGGAGCGGCTGCCCGCGGCCGTCGCGACCGCGGGACCGGCACGCATCGCACGAAAGCCGGTGCGGCACATCGCCTCCGGGCTCGACCTGGATCCCGCGACGCCGGTGCTGGTCGGGGCCGGTCAGGTAGTGCGGCGCAGTCCGGGCGAGGACTACTCCGATCCGGCAGAGCTGGCCGCGGAAGCTCTGCGCCGGGCCGCCGCCGACGCGATGGGTGCCGGAGTTGCCGCGGGCGGGGTGACCACCGGCGCCGTGAGGCCCGACGGCGGTCTGAGCGAGGACTCACCATCCGGTACTACCGCGTCTGATGACGCCGCTTCCATCGCCAACGCGACCGGTGCTGTCGCGCTGGGTGCTGTCGCATCCGATGCTGCTGTGCCTGGTGGTGTTGCAGCCGGTGCTGATGTGTCCGGTGGTGTTGCAGCCGGTGCCGATGCGCCTGGTGGCGTTGTAACCAGCGCCGACGCGTCTGGTGGTTCGGCATTCGGCGCTGCCGTGCCGGGCGGGGCCGCTTCCGCTGCCGACGTGCCTGGTGGCGTTGCGTCTGGTGCGTCTAGTGCTGCTGTGCCTGGTGCTGCGACTGTTGCCGACGCTGCCGGTGGTGTTGCGTCTGGTACCGGCGTCTTGGGTGGTGCCGGTGGCCGCTCGTCGCATGCCATCCCGGCCGCCGGTGCCGTGGCGGCTGGTGAACAGCTGCTGCATCGGGCCGACGCGGTGTTCGCCGCGGCCTGCGCGTCCTGGCAGTATCGGGATCTGGGTGCGGTGGTGGCCGAGCGGATCGGCGCGGGGACGGTCGATACCGTGCAGTCCGTCGACTTCGGCGGGGACGCCGCGCAATTGCTGATCAACGAGGCCGCCGCGGCGATCGCGGCGGGCGAATACGAGATCGTGCTGATCACCGGCGCCGAGGCCGGCGCCACCCAGGCCCTGGCGCAGCGCGCCGGGATCGACCTGCGGTGGCCCGCGCAGGATCCGGCCGCGAAACCCACCCGGACGGCGGGCATCGACAAGCCCGCCAACAACTCCGCGGAGTCCACCGCCGGTCTGATCGCTCCGATCAACATGTACGCGCTGCTGGAATCGGCCAACCGGCACCTGCTGGGCCGTACCCCCGCCGAACACGCCGACGCGATCGCTCACCTGTGGTCACGCTTGTCCTCGGTCGCCGCGAACAACGAATATGCCTGGCAGCCCGAGCAATTCACGCCTGAGCAGATCGCGACGGCCACCCCGGACAATCGGATGGTATCGAGCCCCTACACCAAACTCGAATGCGCGAACCTCCAGGTCGACATGGCCAGCGGCCTGATCATGACCAGCGTCGCGGCCGCCCAGGACGCCGGAATCCCGCAGGAGGCATGGGTTTTCCCGCACGCGGGCGCCTCCGGGCACGACGAGTGGTTCGTCAGCGAGCGCGCCGGCCTGGCCGAGTCTCCGGCCATCCGCACCCTAGGCGCGGCGGCGCTCGAGCACGCCGGCATCGGCGTCGAGCAGCTGACTCACGTGGACCTGTACGCGTGTTTCCCGGTGGCGGTGCAGATCGCCGCGCGCGAACTCGGGCTGCCCCTGGACGATCCGGACGGTCCGCTGTCGGTGACCGGCGGGCTCACCTTCGGCGGCGGACCGGGCAACAACTACACCGGGCACGCGGTCGCCTCCCTGCTGCCCGCGTTGCGTGCCGACCCGGGCGGCTACGGCCTGGCGACCGCTCTGGGCTGGTACCTGACAAAACATTCGGTGGGCGTGTATTCGGCCACCCCGCCGCGTACCGGATTCCGGCACCTGACGCCCTTCATC
>NZ_JAGPOX010000168.1 GCF_019038435.1 Nocardia alni | reverse complement strand
GGGCGGGTACGCGGTTGCCGATGCGCCGTCGGCGGGTGGGGATATCTCGATCGCGCAGACGCTGGGTGATCGGGAACTGACCGTTGTGCTGCGGCGGGTGACTTCGGTGCCCGGGCCGTTGCAGGTCGAGGTGGTGACCCATGCGGGGAGCGCAGGTGGCCGGCTCTCGTTGGCGCTGACGCCGGTGGGGGCCTCGTCGAAGTCCTCGTCGCTGCCCGCGCCCGGCGTGCCGACCGATCGCGGTGCGGTGGATCTCGGCGCTAGGCCGGGGATGTATTCGACCACGCTGCATGTGGATCGGCCGGGGCCGTGGGAGCTGGCGGTCGGGGACGGGATACGGGTGGCCCGGATTCCGTTCGTCGTGCCCAAACAGGTGACCACGCCGCCGGAACGTCTCGTATACGGCGGATTCCTGGCCGCGGGGGTGCTGCTGCCGGTCTCGATCGTGGTCGCGGTGCGGGCGCGGCGCAGTGCGTGGGCGCTGTTGCCGGCCGGGGGCATGGTCGCCGGGATCGCGGTCGCGGTGACCGCCGCCGTACTGTCCTCGTCGCTGCCCCTGCCGCCGCAACCGGGTGTGCAGCTGGATCCGGACGTGAACAACGTGAGCAACCCGTATGCCCTTGGGCAGCCGTTGATTTCGGACTTTTCCAGGCCGCCGGTCATGCTGCGCCTCGGTACCGCCCCGCTCGATGCCGGGCGACCCGGCGATCTCGATCTGTACCTCACCGACGCCGCGACGGGCGCATCCGTGGACGATCTGGTCATCGAGGACAGTGCGCTGATCCATCTGCTGGTGATCGGCCCGAGCGGTGAGCTGGCCCACCTGCATCCCATTCGAATCGCGCCCGGCCACTACCAGATTCACCTCACGCCGCCCGAGGCCGGCAACTACGCCCTGTCCGCCGAGTTGGCCCGCCGCGGCGGTGGCGTTCAGATGGTCCGCGCCGCAAACGGATTCACCGTCACTCCGGGCGAATCGACTGTGGCCTTTCCGAACACCGCCAAGCCGGTGCACCTCGGCGACGGGACGACTACGGCCGCCACCGCCATCGGCCCCACCCCGATCACCGTGACGAGCACCGATCCGGTAGCCGGCGTGCCGATCACCCTGACCGCCACGGTCGGCGACACCTCCGACCTGCAACCCTGGCTCGGCATGGTCGGCCACATGATCGTCGCGGGCCCGCTCCCCAGTGACTCCGATATCGGAGACGAGGTGCAGAACGCTCCGATTTGGGGCCATGCCCACTCGATGGGCGGCATGTCCATGGCGGGTATGGGCAACGATTCCGCCAGTGGAACAACGAGCCCCGGCCTTCCCGGCGAGAACGCGACTCCGAGTGCCGCGCCGTCTGTGCCCGGGGCCGGCGGCCCGATGCCGGACATGCCCGGCATGACGGTTGCGCCGAGCGCCGGCCCGAGTGCACCGGGGATGAGCCGGAGTTCGAATGCCATGCCGAATATGCCGGGCATGCAGGCGGCGCCGAGTCTCGTCCCTGACCCGCCCGGAAACTCGAATCGCGCGCCGAATACGCCTGCCGCACCGGGTGAATCCGGGATCAGTGGTATATCGGGACAGAATCCCAAGCCGAATTCGCCTGCGATGACCGCCGTGTCGGGCCCTGGCCAGAACCTGCCGGGCAATTCGAGTCGCGCGCCGATGCCGAATACGCCTGCCGCTCCGGGGGGATCCGGGATGGCTGGGACGCCGGTGGCGCCGAGTTCCGGCTCGAACGGACCGGGAATGCCCGGTGCGCCGGGTATGAGCGCCGCGCCCGGGAAGCCGGGGGTGAGTTCGACGAATTCGGCTCCCGCGCGGAACATGACGAACTCCGGTGGCGCGATGCTGATGCTTCCGGTCAACGGCGACAGTGCCCCCGACGAGACCGTGGCCGCGTACGGCCCGTCCGTACCGTTCACGTACACCTTCCCGGTTCCGGGCAGGTATCGCGTCTGGATTCAGGTCGAGCGGAATTTCACCGTACTCACCATTCCGGTCGTGCTCGACGTCGCGGAATCGGGGGCGAGTCGATGACCATGAGGCGATCGGCCCGGATAGGTAAGTCCGTCATCGGGTGGGACGGCTCGGAGGTGGCGCGATGACGAGTTCCGAATCCGTCGCGCGAAGTTCGTGGGGACGCCGGATGAGGGTGGTGGTGATCGTCGTGATCGTCGCGGCGGTGCTCGCCCTGACCGGATGGCTGGTGTGGCCGAGCTCGCCCGGACCACTCGTACTGCACAGCGGCACAGCGGATCACATCGTCACCGTCACCGTCGCGAACCATCGAATGGGTGACACCGGAATCGATGTGGCGTTGACCGACAGATCCGGAAAACCGGTATCCCGGGCCGTGATTCGAGTGCAGGCGATCGAGCCCCGGATGGGTTACTCGGATCAGCCCGTCACCGCCGCGCCGACCGGATCCGGCCGATATCACGCGCCGGATGTCTCGTTCATGATGACCGGCCCCTGGAGTCTCCAGGTATGGATCGCCATGGGCCAGGCCATCGATCAACTGTCGATACCCCTGTGGATCGGCGGATGAACAGGAAAGGAATTGTCATGGGGCAGCACAGCGAGCACGAGGTGTGGTCATGACCGCCTCACTACCGTTCGACGCGGCACCCGCTCGCGCGACATCGACTGCCGCGCAACGGCTCACCGCCTACGATACCGGCCTCGCCGCGCGCGCCGGGGCCTGGGTCGTGCTGCTGGGCATCATCGTCGGCACGGTCGGGACCAGCTGGGATATCCAGTGGCACACCGACGTCGGGCCCGACACCTTCTTCACACTGCCGCATCTGTTCCTCTACTCCGGCAGTGCGATCTCCGGATTCGCCAGTCTGGCCATGGTGATCCTGACGACCTCGGCGCAGCGCGCGGGACGTCCGGTGCCGCGCCTGGGCGGCACCCCGATCCGGGTGTTCGGCGGCACGCTCACCGCACCGATCGGCTACATGGTCTCCGGGGCGGGTGCGGCGCTGTTCCTGCTCTACGGCCTGTTCGACCTGGAGTGGCATTCGATCTACGGATTCGACGCCGTGCTCAACACGCCCTCGCACGTAGCGCTCTTCCTGTCGATCAGCACCACCATGATCGGCAGCATCATCGTGTTCTCGGCACATCGGGACGAGCTGTGGGCCCGGGCCGGACTGGTGCTCTCGATCGTCTTCCTGATCTCCTACGCGCCGATCCCCGCCGACGGGTTGAACAATCTGCCGATGCCGGTCGATCCGATCATCGCCGCCACGGTGTTGTTCGCGCCGATGCTGTTGATCATGGGCGCGGTCGTACTGGGACGCGCGGGCGGCGCACTGGTCATCGGTGTGGCGATGAGTATCACGCAGGCGGTGCTGTGGTGGTTCTCGCCGTGGGCCGCACACGCCTATGCCTCGGCGGTCGGGCTGCCGCTGCGTGACGGGCTGCAGCCGCTGCCGCCCAGCTTCCCCAGCATCATGCCGATGTTCCTGATCGTGGCCGCGGTGGTGGTGGAGGGCCTGTTCTGGGTGGCCCGCACCCGCGCGCTGAATCCGCACCGGACGCTGCTGGTGACCGGCGTGGTCACTGGCGTCATCCTCGGGGTGGGGCTGCCGTTGCAGACGATCATGACCGATCCTGTTTCACGCATCACCGCGTCGAGCTTCGCGATAGTCGCCATCCTCGGGATCCCGTTCGGCCTGCTCGCCGGATTCCTCGGCGGGCGGTTCGCGGCGATGCTGAACACATTGGCCCCGCGCGAGGCCGGGTCGGTCCAGGAGATAGCGCGATGAGCATCGACGCACGTCATTCGATGGATCGGGGCAACCGGCGCACCGGGGGGACGGGGAATCCAGATCGGCCTGGGACGAGCGTGCACATCGGTCGTCGCCCGCTGCTGCGCCGCCTGATGCTGATCCTGCTGGCTCTCTCCGCGCTGACCCTGTTCACCGCAGGCCCGGCCGCCGCATATCAACCGGTGAACATCGTGCACACCGAAAAGGTTCAGGTCGGTCCCTACGACCTCACCGTCGGCTTCACCACCTGGCCCATTCGCGCCATGCAGTCCCTGGACTTCACCTTCCTGCCCGCCGACGGCATTGCGGGGAAATCCGGCACCCTGAAGATCAACGGCCCCGACCGCCGAGCAACCCGCCGGGTGCAGCCGCTCGTGCGCCATCCCCGCATGCGCGATTCCTGGGGTCTGGACGTCAAATCCCTGAACGCCCCCGGCACCTACAGTTTCACCTTCACCATCGACGGTCCCCAGGGCCACGGCCAGGGCACCCTCGTCGGCGTCCAGGTCCTGAACCAGCCCGGGCCCCCGCTCGCACTGAGCTGGACTCTCGGCCTACTTCCCCTGGCGGGGCTGCTGATATTCGTCGTGATCGTGTGGCGTCGGCTGAGACCCGGCCGTCTTCCCCTGCCCCTCTGAACTACCGGCATCCCGGCCTGCGGCTGCATTTTGTGCGAAGAATTGTCGGTTTCCGGACGATTCGGTGTGCAGAATGCAGCGGTAGGCCGGATTCCAGGGTCCGCCGACGCGGTTTCCGGTGTCAGCGGTCGCCGCTCCTGTCGCGGGGACCACGAGGCCCCGATTTGGAGTCGGTACCGGGCCTCGTGCATACTTGTCGGGTTGCCTTTACCGGGTGGGGTGTGTCCGTCGGAGAAATCCGGCACTGACCAGGCCCGATCGGCACAAGGCAGGCAGTACCCACTGTGTATCGGCGTCGAGTCCGGCGCGGATACTTCCGGGACGGCATTCATCCGGTCCACTGGAGTTGTTCAGTGCTGGAGAATGAGCGATAGGGCGACACGCCCGACCGCGTGGACCGGATGAACCATGACAGATGAACAGCGGCGATGGATCGGTCGAGACCGGTCGTAGTGAGTTACGGATGCGTCTGCTGTCTTCGTAGGGTTCGGGCATGCAAGTGAGGGTGCTTCGGGAGGCGACTCCCGGATCACGACGAAAGCGGAGAAAAGGACACTCAGCGTGGCGGGACAAAAGATCCGCATCAGGCTCAAGGCCTACGACCATGAGGCGATCGACGCGTCTGCGCGCAAGATCGTCGAGACGGTGACCCGCACCGGTGCCCGCGTCGTCGGGCCCGTGCCGTTGCCGACCGAGAAGAACGTGTACTGCGTCATCCGTTCGCCGCACAAGTACAAGGACTCGCGCGAGCACTTCGAGATGCGCACGCACAAGCGGCTGATCGACATCCTCGACCCGACGCCGAAGACGGTTGACGCGCTCATGCGCATCGACCTGCCGGCCAGCGTCGACGTCAACATCCAGTGACGGGGATTGCACACATGACTGACAACAAGAGTCGTCCGGCCGCGGGCATCCTGGGCACCAAGCTCGGTATGACCCAGGTCTTCGACGAGAAGAACCGCGTCGTTCCCGTGACCGTCGTCAAGGCGGGCCCGAACGTCGTGACCCAGATCCGCACCATCGAGCGCGACGGCTACTCCGCCGTCCAGGTCGCCTTCGGCGCCATCGACCCGCGCAAGGTGAACAAGCCGACCGCGGGCCAGTTCGCCAAGGCCGGTGTGACCCCGCGCCGCCACCTCGCCGAGCTCCGCCTCGCCGATTCCGCGAGCTTCGAGGTCGGCCAGGAGATCAACGCCGATGTGTTCGAAGAGGGCACCTACGTCGATGTGACCGGCACCAGCAAGGGCAAGGGCTTCGCGGGCACCATGAAGCGTCACGGCTTCAAGGGCCAGGGCGCCTCGCACGGTGCGCAGGCCGTGCACCGCCGGCCGGGTTCGATCGGTGGCTGCTCCACTCCCGGCCGCGTGTTCAAGGGCATGCGGATGTCGGGGCGGATGGGTAGCGACCGCGTCACGACGCAGAACCTCTCGGTCCACAAGGTGGATGCCGAGAACGGTCTGCTGCTGATCAAGGGTGCGATCCCGGGCCGCAAGGGCGGCGTCGTGATCGTCAGGAGTGCAGTGAAGGGTGGTGCCCACGCATGAGCGCCGAGGTTAAAACCAATCTGACGCTGCCGGTCAAGGCGCCGGGCGGCAAGACCAACGGCACCGTCGAGCTCCCCGCGGAGATCTTCGACGCGACCGCCAACATCGCGCTGATGCACCAGGTCGTCGTGGCCCAGCAGGCCGCCGCGCGCCAGGGCACGCACTCCACCAAGACCCGCGGCGAGGTCCGCGGCGGTGGCAAGAAGCCGTACCGGCAGAAGGGCACCGGCCGCGCCCGTCAGGGCTCGACCCGCGCGCCGCAGTTCACCGGTGGTGGCATCGTGCACGGCCCGCAGCCGCGCGACTACTCGCAGCGCCTGCCCAAGAAGATGAAGGCCGCCGCGCTGCGTGGCGCCCTGTCTGACCGGGCGCGCAACGAGCGCATCCACGTGATCACCGAACTGGTCGAGGGTCAGACCCCGTCGACCAAGATCGCCAAGAGCTTCCTGGCCGAGCTGTCGGACCGCAAGAAGCTGCTGGTCGTCGTCGGTCGCGAGGATGTCGCCGCGTGGAAGAGCGTGGCCAACCTGCAGGGTGTGCACCCGATCGCGCCGGACCAGCTCAACACGTACGACGTGCTGAACAGCGATGATGTCGTGTTCAGCGTGGAGGCCCTGAACGCCTTCGTGCACGGGCCCGCTGAGGCTGCACAGGAGGACAGCAAGTGACCACCATCGCCGATCCCCGCGACATCCTGCTCGCGCCGGTCATCTCCGAGAAGTCCTACGGGCTGATCGAGGATGGCACGTACACCTTCCTGGTGCACCCGGACTCGAACAAGACGCAGATCAAGATCGCCGTCGAGAAGGTTTTCGGCGTGAAGGTGACCAGCGTCAACACCGCCAACCGTCAGGGCAAGCGCAAGCGGACCCGCTTCGGTTACGGCAAGCGCAAGGACACCAAGCGCGCGCTCGTGACCCTCTCGGCCGATAGCAAGCCCATCGAGATCTTCGGAGGCCCGGTCGCGTAGGCGGCGGGGAATCCAGAAAGCAGAGAAGAACTCATGGCAATCCGTAAATACAAGCCGACGACCCCGGGTCGTCGCGGCGCGTCCGTCTCGGACTTCGCCGAGATCACCCGGTCGACTCCCGAGAAGTCGCTGCTGCGCCCGCTGAGCAAGTCCGGCGGCCGCAACGCGCACGGCCGGATCACCACCCGGCACCGCGGTGGCGGTCACAAGCGCGCCTACCGTCTGATCGACTTCCGCCGGTTGGACAAGGACGGCATCCCGGCCAAGGTCGCTCACATCGAGTACGACCCGAACCGCACCGCCAACATCGCACTGCTGCACTTCGCCGATGGCGAGAAGCGCTACATCATCGCGCCCAAGGGCATCGCCCAGGGCACGAAGATCGAGTCCGGTGCGGGCGCCGACATCAAGCCGGGCAACAACCTGCCGCTGCGCTCGATCCCGACCGGTACCACCATCCACGCGGTGGAGCTGCGTCCCGGCGGTGGCGCCAAGCTGGCCCGCTCGGCCGGTATGAGCGTCCAGCTGCTGGGTAAGGAAGGCACCTACGCCGTCCTGCGTATGCCCTCCGGTGAAATCCGCCGCGTCGATGTGCGCTGCCGCGCCACCATCGGCGAGGTCGGCAACGCCGAGCAGTCGAACATCAACTGGGGCAAGGCCGGGCGCATGCGCTGGAAGGGTCGTCGTCCCACGGTCCGTGGTGTCGTGATGAACCCGGTCGACCACCCGCATGGTGGTGGTGAGGGCAAGACTTCCGGTGGTCGCCACCCGGTCTCGCCGTGGGGCCAGCCTGAGGGCCGTACCCGTAAACCCAACCGTCCGAGCGACAAGCTCATCGTCCGCCGCCGCGGCAAGAAGCGCTAAGAGGAGGTTAAGACATGCCACGCAGCCTGAAGAAGGGCCCGTTCGTCGACGAACACCTCCTCAAGAAGGTGGACGTCCAGAACGAGAAGAACACCAAGCAGGTCATCAAGACCTGGTCACGTCGTTCGACCATCATCCCCGATTTCATCGGGCACACCTTCGCGGTGCACGACGGCCGTAAGCACGTGCCGGTGTTCGTGTCGGAGAACATGGTCGGACACAAGCTCGGTGAGTTCGCGCCGACCCGCACGTTCCGTAGCCACGTCAAGGAAGATCGGAAGAGCAAGCGGCGATGAGCGAAGCGAAGAGCCAAACAGCGGAGCTGGCCAGCCCCGAAATTGCGAACCCGACAGCGCGCGCGACGGCCAAGCACGTTCGCGTGACGCCCATGAAGGCGCGCAGGGTCGTGGACCTGGTCCGCGGCAAGCGAGTCGAGGACGCGCTGGACATCCTGCGGTTCGCCCCGCAGGCCGCCAGCGAGCCGGTCGCCAAGGTCGTGGCCTCGGCCGCGGCCAACGCAGAGAACAACCTGGGCCTGAACCCGGCGACGCTGGTCATCTCGACCGCGTATGTCGACGAGGGCGCGACCATGAAGCGTTTCCAGCCGCGGGCCCAGGGCCGCGCGTTCCGGATCCGCAAGCGCACCAGCCACATCACCATCGAGGTCGAGAGCGTGCCCAGTGCCGCCCCGGCACGTAGCCGCCGGAAGGGAGGGGCCAAGTAAATGGGACAGAAAATCAACCCCCATGGCTTCCGCCTCGGCATCACCACCGACTGGAAGTCGCGCTGGTACGCCGATAAGCAGTACAAGGAATACGTCAAGGAAGACGTCGCGATCCGCAAGCTGCTCGCCACGGGCATGGAGCGGGCGGGCATCTCCAAGGTCGAGATCGAGCGCACTCGTGATCGCGTCCGGGTGGACATCCACACCGCGCGTCCGGGCATCGTGATCGGCCGCCGCGGCGCCGAGGCCGACCGTATCCGCGCCGAGCTGGAGAAGCTGACCGGCAAGCAGGTGCAGCTGAACATCCTCGAGGTCAAGAACCCCGAGTCCGATGCGCAGCTCGTCGCCCAGGGCGTGGCCGAGCAGCTGTCCAACCGTGTGGCGTTCCGTCGTGCGATGCGCAAGGCCATCCAGTCGGCCATGCGTTCGCCGAACGTCAAGGGCATCCGGGTGCAGTGCTCGGGTCGTCTGGGCGGCGCGGAAATGTCGCGTTCGGAGTTCTACCGTGAGGGTCGGGTTCCGCTGCACACGCTGCGCGCGGACATCGACTACGGCCTGTACGAGGCTCGGACCACCTTCGGCCGCATCGGTGTGAAGGTCTGGATCTACAAGGGCGACATCGTCGGCGGCAAGCGTGAGGTCACCGCGACCACGCCGCCGGCCGGTGAGCGTCGCGAGCGTCGGGAGCGGCCGAACCGCCCGCGTCGGTCCGGTTCGTCCGGTACCACCGCGACCAGCACTGAGGCCGGACGCGCCGCTACCGCTGTGGCGGACGCACCGGCAGAGACACCCCAGGAGGGCTGACCCATGCTGATGCCTCGCAAGGTCAAGTTCCGCAAGCAGCACCACCCCGGGCGCTCCGGCATGGCCAAGGGCGGCACCTCGGTGTCGTTCGGCGAGTACGGAATCCAGGCCCTGGAGCCGGCGTACGTGACCAACCGGCAGATCGAGTCGGCGCGTATCGCGATGACCCGTCACATCAAGCGTGGCGGCAAGATCTGGATCAACATCTACCCGGATCGCCCGCTGACCAAGAAGCCCGCCGAGACCCGCATGGGTTCCGGTAAGGGTTCGCCGGAGTGGTGGATCGCGAACGTCAAGCCCGGTCGGGTGATGTTCGAGATGAGTTACCCCAACGAGGAGACCGCTCGTGAGGCGCTGCGCCGTGCGATGCACAAGCTCCCGATGAAGTGCAGGATCGTGACCAGGGAGGAGCAGTTCTGATGGCTACCGGAACACCAGCCGCAGATCTGCGGGATCTCGACCAGGAGGCGTTGACCGCCCGCCTGCGCGAGTCGAAGGAAGAGCTGTTCAATCTGCGCTTCCAGATGGCGACGGGTCAGTTGACGAACAACCGTCGGCTGCGCGTGGTCCGGCACGAGATCGCGCGCATCTACACGGTCATGCGCGAGCGTGAGCTCGGTCTGGCCACCGGTCCCAAGACTGAGGGAGATGCCGCATGAGTGAGGCGAAGGGCCCGGCCAAGACGCCGGCCAAGCAGGAGGAGCGTGGCAGCCGCAAGGTTCGCGTCGGCTACGTCGTCTCCGACAAGATGAACAAGACGATCGTCGTGGAGCTGGAAGACCGTCACCGGCACCCGCTCTACGGCAAGATCATTCGCACCACCTCGAAGGTGAAGGCGCACGACGAGAACGAGACCGCCGGTGTCGGCGACCGCGTTCAGCTGATGGAGACCCGTCCGCTGTCGGCCACCAAGCGCTGGCGTCTGGTCGAGGTCCTGGAGCGGGCCAAGTAAGGTCCCCTCCTCGGCTGAGAGTCCGAATACGAAGGCCCGCTTCCCGATTGGGAAGCGGGCCTTCGTCTTTCTCACGTGTGCGCGAACGCGGGTGTCGAGCGGTCGGGCGGTGACGGCTGGATCGCGTTACAGTGGAATCCAAAAGAGCGGGGCCGCTTCCTGTTTGGTAGCGGGCTTCGGTGATTGCAACCAGTGACAACTCGGAACGCTTCTGACTCGAGGATCCGAGGGCGAGGTGGTGTGGCGCCCTCGAGCGGATGCGGACGATGAGGGGGTCTGTCGCAGTGCAGATGTGGATGCGGTCGCGAAACGAACGCGTGGATCCGATTGTGACGCTGGCGCATGTTCGCCGCCTCACCACGAATCTGGCCGAGGGCCTGTCCGGGCCCGGTGCTCCGGCCGCGGCGCAGCGGCTGCGGCGGATGCTCGGGGCGCGATCTGTCGGGCTGTGCGATCTGAACGCGGATCTCGCCTGGTCCGGTGGCTCCGGGGACGCCGACGCGGCCGCCGCGCTGATCGCCGAGGTCTTGCGCACCGAGCGGAACGCGGCCGAGGGACCCGTTGCCGCCGCGCCGCTGATCGTCGATGGCGCGCTCGCGGGCATCCTGCTGGTGGACGGGCCGACTCCGGCGAAGGCGCTGAAAGAGGCCGTCCGGCTGATCGAGCACATCCTCGACCACGGCAGGCTGCAAGACAGTGCCGAGCGTGCCGCACGGTCCGAGCTGCGGGCACTGCGGGCGGAGATCTCACCGCATTTCGTCTACAACGCGCTGACGGTCATCGCCTCGCTGGTGCGCTCGGATCCGGAGCGATCGCGCGAGCTGATTCTCGATTTCGCCGACTACGCGCGCTACAGCCTTGCGCGGCACGGCGAATACACCACGGTCGCCGACGAATTCCAGGCCATCGAGACGTATCTCGTGCTCCAGCGCGCCGTCATCGGCGATCGGCTGCGGGTGCAGATTCGGGTGACCCCCGATGTGCTGGCGGTGCCGTTGCCGTATCTGGTGCTGCAACCGCTGGTGGAGAACGCGATTCGGCACGGCATCGAGGCCCGTGAGGGTGGCGGCGCGATCAACGTGCACGGCGAGGCGCGCGACGAGGACTGCGTGATCACCATCGAGGACGACGGTGTCGGAATGGATCCGGCGCATGCGGAGGCCATCCTGGCCGGGAAATCCACCGGGTCGGTCGGGTTGTCCAATGTGGATCGCCGGCTGCGCACCAGCTACGGGTCGTGGTACGGCCTGGTCGTGGAGACCGAGCGGGACGCCGGAACCCGTGTCCTGGTGCGGGTTCCGCTCTCGCAGCCGGGGGTGTTGCCGTCATGAGGACGCTGCGGCGGCTGCGTGTGCTCGCGGTCGATGACATGCCGTCCGCGTTGGACGAGCTGTGCCGTCTGCTGCGCGAGACGCCCGTGGTCGATATCGTCACGGCCGCGGGCGATTCGCTGACCGCGCTCAAGCTCATTCAGAGCCGGCGGTACGACGCGGTATTCCTGGATATCTCCATGCCTGGCCTGGACGGGCTGGAGCTGGCGAACCTGCTGGCCAAACTCGGTGAACCGCCCGCGATCGTTTTCGTCACCGCGCACGACCGGCACGCGGTCGCCGCGTTCGGCATCGGAGCCGCGGACTATCTGCTCAAACCCGTTCGCGCGGAACGACTTTCCGCCACCATCGACCGGGTGCTCAAGTTGCTGCCCGACGCGGCGCCGGCATCCGCGGTCGCCGACGTGCTCGCCGCCCTTCCGGTGGACAGCGGCGGCCGGACTGTCTACGTGCGGCGCAGTGAGGTGCAATTCGCCGAGGCGCAGGGCGATTACGTCAAACTGCACACTCCGGGCGGGGTGCACCTGTACCGGATGCCGATCTCCCGGCTCGAAGAGTATTGGGAGGACGCCGGTTTCATGCGGACGCACCGCGGATATCTCGTCGCGCTCGGCGCGATTCGGGAGCTGCGCAGCGATTCCAGCGGGCTGTTCGCGCACACCGCGCTCGGCGACGTTCCGGTCAGCCGCCGGATGGCGCGCGATCTACGGGAACGACTGTTGCGGGCGGCGCGCTCGAGCGAGACGGATCGCCGCTGATGGCCGCCCGCAGGGTCACTGTGATGAGCCCGCAGACCAGACTCGCACACACCCGCCCCCGGCGGCACGGCAGCCGGCCGGCCAGGATTCCGGCGGACCTGGCGGACACCGCGACCGCAAGGGCGTTGCGCAACTATCGATTCCAACGCCGCCGTGCGGTCGTCACGGTCGTCGTGCTGACGGCCATCCTTGCGGGGTTACCGATCCTGCTGGACCTCTGGCCGCTGCTGGATCGGTTGCGGCTGGCCGACATTCCGCTGTCCTGGTTGGCGCTGGCGGTGCTGCCCTACCCGCTGCTCGTGGTGGTGGGCGTGTGGCACCTGCGCCGGGCCGAGGCGATCGAGGACAGCGGATGATCGGCCTGTTCGCCGTCGGGCTCGTGATGGCGACGACCCTGTTCATCGGCCTGCGCGGCGTCGCGGCCATGCGCACGACCTCGGACTTCCTGGTCGCCTCGCGGCGCGCGACACCACTGCTGAATTCCGCCGCCCTCTCGGGTGAATATCTTTCGGCCGCATCGTTTCTCGGTGCGGCCGGACTGGTGGTGAAGGACGGCGTCGGCGCGCTGTGGTACCTGGTCGGCTTCGCGGCCGGGTACATCATGATGCTCGCACTGGTCGCCGCGCCGATCCGGCGGTCGGGCGCGCTGACCGTGCCGGATTTCGTCGAGGCGCGACTGGCCTCGCGTCCGCTACGACGGCTGGCGGCGGTCGCCGTGCTCGTGATCAGCCTGCTGTATCTGGTGCCGCAGTTCCACACCTCCGGCCTGGTGCTGAGCGTGGTCAGCGGGGCGCCCTACTGGGTGGGCGTGGTGCTGGCCGCGGTGGCGGTGAGCCTGACCCTCGTGCTCGGCGGCATGCGCGCGGCGACCTATGTGCAGGCCTTTCAGTTCGTGGCGAAGGTCGTGCTGTTCGCCGTGCCCGCCATCTGGCTGCTGGTCGGCGTGGGGTCCGCCGCGCGTGCCGAGGCGATGCATCCGGTCGCGTTCCAGCGCTTCGCACACCCGACCACCGTCGTCTTCCGGCAGAACGTGATCGTCGAGATCACCGAGCCCATCCGCGTGCCCGGCCTGGTGCTGAACCCCGGCCCGCACCGGTTCGGCGCCGGGCAGCGCGTGGCCTTGCCAGCCGGAGCCGTGGCGCCGCGGGTCGACGGGCTGAGCGCGCCCGGCGCCGCCGGCTGGCGGCGGCCGCTGTTCGATGTCGGGAACTACGGCCACCCCCTGCTGAGTACCCTGTCGGTGCTGCTGGCCACCGCACTGGGCACCATGGGGCTGCCGCACGTGATCATGCGGTTCCATACCAGCCCCGACGGCAGGGCCGCGCGTCGCGCCGCCGCGCTCACCGTTCCCCTGGTCGGGATGTTCTACCTGTTCCCTGGTATTTACGGGGTACTCGGCGGTGCGCTGGTACCGCAGCTGTACCTGTCCGGCGACACCGATACGGTCGTGGTCGCGCTGCCGATCCAGGTGCATCTCGGGTGGCAGGGCGTCGTGTTGACCGGGATGCTCACAGCGGGCGCGTTCGCCGCGATTCTGACGAGTTCGCTGGGGTTGCTGCTGGCCGTGTCCGGCGCGATCTCGCACGACCTCACCCCCGGCGGTCTCGGACGGCTGCGCGTGACCGTGCTGCTGTCGGCACTCGTGGTGCTGCTGCTGTCCCTGCCGTTCGGTCGGCTCGACGCCGGAATTCTGGTCACTTGGGCGTTCACCGTTGCGGCGTCGACGTTTTCGCCGCTGCTGATCCTGGGGATCTGGTGGTCGCGGCTCACCGCTGCCGGAGCGGCCACCGGAGTTCTGGTCGGCATGCTCGTCTCCTCGGGCGCGATCACGCTGACCGCGTTCGATCCGTCGCTGTCGGGCTGGCTCGGGATGCTGGCGACACAGCCTGCGCCGCTGTCGGTTCCGCTGGCGTTCGCGACGATGATCGGCGTGTCCCTGCGCGGCCGGGCGCCCGAGTGGTCCAGGGGCGCGATGCTGCGTCTGCACCTGGACGACGGTGATCGAGCGGAGCGAGGGAACCAATAAGCGCGGCAACGTCGGTCGCGGCGTAACCGAGCGACGGCGAGGCGTGGCCGTGACCGTTCGTCGCGGCCGGGCCACCGTTCGTCGACCGTTCGACGCACCGGCCGACGGCTGGGCGATGACCGATTTCCCTTGCCCGGCCACGGATCTAGCGTGGTTCGTATCACTCCTGCACAGGTCGAGGAGTTCCAATGACGACCATTGATCGAGGTCCGGCGGGTCACGGCGATGTGATCAGCGCGCATACCAGCCCTGAGTTCATCCGACTGCGACATCGCCTGCGCACCTTCGTGTTTCCGGTCACCGGGCTCGGGCTGGCCTGGTATCTGCTGTATGTGGTGCTGGGGGACTACGCGCATGGGTTCATGTCGGCGAAGGTGTTCGGTGACATCAACATCGGATTGCTGTTCGGGCTGGCGGAATTCGTCAGCACCTTCGTCATCACCGGTGCGTACGTGCGTTATGCCGCGCGTCGTCTGGATCCGATCGCGGATCGGATCCGTGCGGACCTCGAGGCCGGTGCGTGATGAGCGCGCACGGGCTGCAGGGCAGCAATCCGACGCTGAATATCGCCATCTTCGGTCTGTTCGTGGCCGTCACGCTGGTGGTGGTCGTGCGGGCCAGCCGCGGTTCACGCACCGCGTCGGACTATTACGCGGGCGGGCGGGCGTTCACCGGACCGCAGAACGGAATCGCGATCGCCGGCGACTATCTGTCCGCGGCGACCTTCCTCGGCATCACCGGATCGATCGCCGTGTACGGCTACGACGGATTCCTCTACTCGGTCGGATTCCTCGTCGGCTGGCTGGTCGCCTTGCTACTGGTCGCCGAATTGCTGCGTAATACAGGAACTTTCACAATGGGAGACGTGCTGGCCTTCCGGATGCGGCAGCGTCCGATCCGCGCGGCCGCGGCGGTCTCGACGATCACGGTGAGCCTGTTCTACCTGCTGGCCCAGATGGCCGGCGCGGGCATCCTGGTCTCACTGCTGCTGGGGATATCCGGGTCGGCGGGGCAGAGCGTGGTTATCGCGGCGGTCGGCGTCGTGATGATCGTCTATGTTCTGGTCGGCGGAATGAAGGGCACCACCTGGGTGCAGATCATCAAGGCGGTGCTGCTGATCGTGGCGGCCGGGGTGATGGCGCTGTGGGTGCTGGGCAAACACGGCTTCGATCCGTCGGATCTGTTGCGGGCCGCGGTGCGTCGCGCCGGGCCGACGGGGGAGCGGCTGCTCGATCCGGGGGCCAAGTACGGGGGCAGCGCTACCGCCAAACTCGATTTCCTGTCACTGGGCGTCGCGCTCGTGCTGGGTACCGCAGGGTTGCCGCACGTGCTGATGCGCTTCTACACCGTGCCGAACGCCCGGGAGGCACGACGGTCGCTGGTGTGGGCGATCGGGCTGATCGGACTGTGCTACCTGTTCATCCTGGTGATCGGTTACGGGGCCGCCGCGCTGGTGGATCCGGCCGCGATAGCCGCCGCGCCCGGTAGGGAGAACGCCGCGGCGCCGTTGCTCGCGCAGACGCTCGGCGGGCCGGTGCTGCTCGGAATCGTCGCCGCGATCGCGTTCGCGACGATCCTGGCCGTGGTGGCGGGGCTGACGATCACCGCATCGGTGTCCTTCGCACATGACATCTACACCAACGTGATTCGCAAAGGCTCGACCGACAGCGCCGCGGAGGTCCGCGTGGCGCGTATGGCCTCGGTGGTGATCGGGGTGGTCGCGATCGTCGGCGGAATCCTGGCGAAGAATCAGAATGTGGCGTTCCTGGTCGCGCTGGCGTTCGCGGTCGCCGCCTCGGCGAATCTGCCCACGATTCTGTATTCGCTGTACTGGAAGCGTTTCAATACCCGTGGCGCGCTGTGGAGTATGTACGGCGGACTGGCCGTCACCATCGCGCTGATCGTCTGCTCGCCCGCGGTGTCCGGAAACAAGGGGGCGATGTTCCCGCACGCCGATTTCGCCTGGTTCCCGTTGCAGAATCCGGGTCTGGTGTCGATTCCAGCGTCGTTCCTGCTCGGCTGGGCGGGGACCATGCTGTCCGCCGAGCACGCCGACGGGAAATTCGCCGAAATGGAGGTGCGCGCGCTGACCGGCGCGGGCGCGGAAAAAGCTTCGGCGCAGTGAGGGCCGAGGGTCTGATAGTCGTCGAACGAATCGAGGTGTGTCAGAGGACAGTTCAACCCAGATGGTTATCGCGCGCCGCGTGACCATCGTCGGAGTTCGCCCGTCGAAGAGGACGGAAGGTCGACGCTCTGGAAATCCCATCAGTGACCACTTCTGTTCTACGGAGGAATTTGTGCTTTCGTTTCCGTCCGGCCACAAGCCGCGATACAAGGACTTTTCCATCAAGGCAATCTCGGATGAGACCATCCGCGAGGGATGTGAGCGCGCACCCTACGGTGCGAGCGACAAGGGCAAGGTCGCACTGATCGAGGCGGTGACCAATGCCGGCGTGACCGACATCGATGTCGGCTCCGGTATCACCGAGCCCGCGTTCGTGCGTTCGGTGCTCGATGACAAATACCTCATCGGCCGCATTCCCGAGTCCGCGCAGTTCTCGTTCAACCTCACGCTCAAGACATGGGAGCCGCTGTGCGAGCAGCTGGCCAGGGAACTGCCGCGGGAGTACCTCGCCGAGATCTACGTCAGCATCGGCATGATCGAGATCGACTCGGACAAGAAGCTTTTCGAGCGGGTGGCCGAACGGCTTCGGTCGATCGGCGTCGGGAGGCTGCGTTCCAGCCTGTTGAACGCCTTCTCGATCACCGTCGACGAGGACAAGTACGACCACCTCAACCGGCAGATCGAACGCTGCCGCCAACAGGGCATCTCGCTGATCCGGATCAACGATTCGGTCGGCACCCTGGTACCGGACTCGACCGCCGTGCTGGCGGCGAATCTGGTGCACGACAATCCGGATGGCACGTTCTACCTGCACGGCCACAACGATCGAGGTCTGGGTACCGCGAATTCGCTGACCTCGGTGTTCCACGGGTTCCAGATGATCGAGGGCGGCGTGGCCGGCGCGGGTAACCGGGCCGGGCTGGCGGAGATCGAGAGCATTGCGGCGACGTTCGAGGACAACAACATCGCCGTCGAGGCGCGCCCGCTCGATCTGGACAAGCTGTCCGAGGCGGCCCGGCTGTCCGAGCAGGTGTTCCTGACCGCGCCCACTCCGTACCGTGCGGTGAGCGGGTTCCTGGTTCGCAACGAGAACGCGGGCATCGTGAATGTGCCCGACTATCTGGGTGTTTCCCGTCCGGTCGATTACTTCCTCAACCGCATCGGGCTGTTTCCGACGTACATCCGGCAGATTCTGGCCGAGCGCGGAATGGATTCCCGAATCCTCGCCGACGACGAGTTCGTGAAAGATGTCTATGAACGACTTGCAGCCCACATGGACCGCCTGTTCGACCGTAAGCAGCAGGAGTTCGCGGTTCTGGCGGAAAGTATCGAGGACTTCTACCGGGATATGGTCCGGCTGGATGAGGTTCAGCAATTCGCTCTGGAAGCTCTACGCGACCGAGAGTTTTCACCGCGGCTGATCGACATGCAGGATTCGTTCGTGCCCGAGGATGCGTTGGCATCATGAGAATTACGGTGTTCGGCGCGGGTGGGATAGGTCTGTACTTTGCCGCGATGCTCGCCCGCGCCGGGCATCGTGTCACCGTGGTCGGGCGGCCGGAGACGGTCGCCGCCGCTGCGAATCCACTGATCCTGGAGCGGGATTCGGGGAAGGTCGAGGTTTCGGGCATCCGTGCGGTCGCCGGGATCGCCGGGGATGAGGGGCCGGCGGATCTGGTGATCGTCGGGGTGAAGGCCTGGCAGGTGTCCGCCGCTGCCGGGGTGGTGGCGTCGATCGTAGGTCCGGGTACCACCGTCCTGCCGTTGCAGAACGGTGTGGAGGCCGCCGCGGACCTGGCCGCGGTGCTGGGGCCCGATCGGATCCTCGGATGCAGCTGCGTGGTGATCGCGCAGCGGGTGGGTCCTTGGGCGACGCGCTGTCTGGGCGCGGACGCCTCGGTCGAGATCGGCGCGTTGACAACGGAATCCGAGGACCGCGTTGCGAATGTCGGTGCGGCGCTGACGACGGCCGGAATCGCGGTCACCCGATCCGCGGATATCGAGGCCACGCTTTGGCGCAAGCTGATGCTGATCTCCTCCTACGGCGGCGTCGGCGCGATCGCGCGGCAGCCGGTCGGCGTCACCCGGGACGAGCCCGAGACCGCGGGCCTGGTGCTCGCGGCCATGCAGGAGGTGCTGGAGGTGGGACGCGCTCGGGGGATCGCGCTCGATGACGATGACGTCGCGCGAATGATGAAGGTGTACAGGGGATTCAGCCCCGACACTACCTCTTCGATGCAACGGGATCTCGCCGCGGGCAGACCGTCGGAGTTGGCCTGTCAGAGTGGCGCGGTGGTGCGGTTCGGCCGTGCGGCCGGGGTGCCGACTCCTGTTCATCAGGCGATCTACGCCTCACAACTGCCCGCCGAGACGGCGGCCCGGGGAGGACGGTAACCATGACCGACGTGAACGCCTCGGAAATCTCGCAGAACGAGGCATCGCACGAAACGACCGCTCGTGCCAGGCAATTGGGCATAGCCGGTGTGATCGCGGTCAGCATCGGCAACTTCCTGGTCGCCTTCGACGCCTCCGCGGTGAACGTGGCGCTGCCGACCATAACCCGCGAGCTGCACACCTCCGCCGGTGCCGGGCAGTGGTTCCTGGACGGGTACACGATTCCGCTGTGCGTATTCCTGATGGTGTCCGGCGCGGCCGGTGACCGGTTCGGCGCGGCGAGGGTGTACCGCGTGGCCCTGGCGGCGTTCACGGTCGCCTCGGCGCTGTGCGCCGCCGCGACGTCGGGGGAGTGGCTGATCGCCGCGCGAGTGCTGCAGGGCGTCAGCGCCAGTTTCGCATTGCCGATGACCCTGGCGATCCTGGGCAAGGGCATCGCCGACCCGGCCCGGCGCGCCCGGATGATCGGCGCGTGGGGTGTCGTTGGAGGGGTCGGCATCGCATCGTCGCCGCTGCTGAGCGGCCTGGTCACCGGATTCGTCGGCTGGCGTTGGATGTTCGCGGTCAATGTGCCGATATGCATTGCGGCACTGTGGATGCTGCGCCGATTCTCCGATTCCCCCGAGGCGCACCAGCGCCGGGTCAACCCTGCCTCACAACTGCTGCTCTGCGTCCTGCTCACCTCGCTGGCCGCAGCCCTGATCGAGGGACGCCGCGGAACCTGGCCGCTCGGCTGGCTGGTCGTCGCGGCGACGATCGCGGTCGCCGCCGCCGCCGGACTCCTGTGGATCGAACTGGTCTCGAAGAATCCGACCGTCCCACAAGAGCTTTCACGTAACCGCCCATACCTGCTGGTCGCCCTGGCCGGCGGCTGCTACCAATTCGCCTCCTACGGTTCACTTCTGGTCCTGGCCCTGTATCTACAGCAGAAGCACGGCCTCGACGCCGTGCACACCGGCTACGTCCTGCTGGTGTGCTGTGTCAGCTGGTGCCTGGGCAACGTCACCGCGCTGGTGATCACACCGGACCGCCGGGATCGAATCATCGTGGCACTGGCGGCCGTAGGCGCGATCGGCGCGATCGGCTCGGCCCTACTGTCCCTGAGCGGAAACCTGGTCCTGGCGATAGCCCCGACAGCCCTGATCGGCTACGCCGCAGGAATCCTGGCCTCCTCCCTGAGCGCGGCCGCCATGCACCTGGCCCCGGCCCCCGTCGCCGGAACCGCAGCGGGCCTACTCAACACGAGCCGCCAATCCGGCATGGTGATCGCCGTCGCGGTGCTCGGCGGAATGACCTTCGCCACCGAACTCCTGGTCCCGATGCTGGCCGTCGGCGCAGCGTTCATCGGGGTGCTGGCCGCCATGGTGACAGCGCTACGACCCAGCCGGGTTCGTCCGGCTGCATAGTCCCCGTACTCGGCCGATTTCCACGGGACAGTCCGCAACTGTGGCGAAATGCGAAAGCCCAGGTCCTATACCGGAGCAGCGGCGATCTGGTGTGCTCCGGTCGATTGTGAGTCAGCTGAACGTCGGGTCGGGCGCGGTGGCGGTGGTCGGGCGGAGGGGCCGAAGATGTCGGTTGCCCGGCGTATTCTGCGGCGGTCTAGAGATGAGGTTGGTATGCCGGCGCCGGGATTTCCGTTGAATCTGCTCGACGAGGAGGGGATGCCCTTGTGGATCAGTGGGTTGGCCAGTGATGATCCGAATCATTGTGTGCATGTGGTGCGGGGGTTGGGGG
>NZ_JAGPOX010000167.1 GCF_019038435.1 Nocardia alni | reverse complement strand
GGGATCCCCCGGACATGACCATCCCCCGCCGGGGCGGCATCGTCGCGGTCGACCTCGCGCACCTGCCGAAGTTCAAGTCCATGGGCTCGAGCGGCGCGGGCGCGTTCGGCCTGTACGGACCGGATCATCCCGCACCGACGGGCGCGGGAGCGCACACCCCGGACGAGCCCGGCGCGCGAATCGCGAGCACCCCGGACGGAACCGCTGCCCACGGCGACGGAAGCGCCGCACACATCGAGGTATCGCCCGCGAGTGCCGACACCCGTTTCGCCGGTACGTCGCAGCCCGGCGACGGCGACACCTATCTCGGCCACCTGACCGGCGAACCGGCGACCACCGCCGCTCCCACCACGTTCGAACCCGCGGACGGCGACACCTACTTCGGCGAAGACCTGCTGGAAAAGCTCGAATTCGAACTCCCCGGCACCACCGACGTGCCGCGGGCGCGGTTCGACGAGACCGGACACGAACCACCGGCGCTGCGCGAAGACGAACGTCTGGAAAACCTCACCCCCGCGCAACGGGAAGCCCTGCTGCCGGTTCTCGCCGTATCGGCCGCACTGCCTCGCCCGCAGATTCCCGGCGGCGGCGACCTCCTCACCCTCGTCGACCACAACGGCCGGACCCAGCAACTGCCTGCCGCCGCCACGGTCCGAACCACACGGGTCCGCCCGCAGAACGGAATCCCCTATTACGAAATCCAGCACAACGGACAGGTGCACCACATCTTCGCGCCGCTCACGAGCGGCTTCGCCTACCGGCCCGACACACCCGGCAGCGAATCCGGCACGCTGAGCTGGAACATCCCTGGCGGCCAGGCTCGCTTCATCGGC
Source organism: Nocardia alni (assembly GCF_019038435.1). Lineage (GTDB taxonomy): Bacteria > Actinomycetota > Actinomycetes > Mycobacteriales > Mycobacteriaceae > Nocardia > Nocardia alni. Next base: position 19,887 of record NZ_JAGPOX010000167.1, on the reverse strand, counting down.
TTCGACGAGTCCGGTCGGGTCGGTCCGCTGCTGCTGCCGTACGACATCGACCTCGCGGCGAAAGCCGGACCCGGACCGTGGCGCTGGGTGAAGGATCCGAACAGACCCACCTGGTTCCGCATCAATGCGCCACACAGCGTCCTGCCGGAACTGCCGACGCTCGTCGACCGGCGAGCGGATCCGGTATTCGGGCCGCGCGGCCCTCGGCCGCAGGACACCCGCCAGGGTGCGATCGGCGATTGCGTCCTGCTCGCCGATCTCAAGGCGCTGGCCGCCGGCAATCCCCGGACACTGCGCGAGATGGTGCACGACCACGGCGACGGCACCGCCAGCGTCCGATTCCGCGTCGACGGCCGGGCGGAATGGGTCCGCGTCGACAAACGGATCTACGTCACGCCGGGCACCACCACGGGCCACTTCGCCCACCACGAACCCGGAGAACCGTTGTGGGCCACCCTGATCGAAAAGGCCTACGCACACCGATTCGGTGACGGTAACGGCTTCCTCGGGCTCGAGCGGAAAAATCCCCGCAAGGTAGCCGACACGGCGGAACGACTCGGAAAGGGTTTCTACCAGGCTCCGGCCGGCCCGTCGTACGAGGCGTGGGATTCCACGCGGAACGAGATGGTGACCGTCGAGCAGTCCTCGCGACAGCAGCCGGTCGGCACCATCCAGGACACGACCTTCCTGCACCCGCTCCGATTCGATACCGACACACTGCACGAACTGGTAGGCGGTGATCCCGAATTCGCGCGCCGGGTAGCCGATACCTACGACCAGTGGCAGCAAGCCCTCGACGCGCTGCGCCGTTCGACACAGCAACAAATCGGAACCCGCTACCAAGGGGCCCCGGATGCCGCGAAGACCGCATGGGAGGAGTTCCGCGGCACGCGGGACTACGCCTCGCCCACCGGCTTCCGCGCATATCTGGACACGCTGTTCCCCGGCCGATGGGGCACCGAAAAAGACTCCCTGACAGGGTATTTCAGAGCTCTGTACAGTGGGCAGACACAGGATCGCCTACTGTCCGACGAATTCCGGACCGCCACCGAGTCGTTCGCTCACCGGATCGACTACGCGCTGAAGCGCGGCACCACGGTCGCGCTCGGTACCTTCCCATACGGCGAGGGCCGCGAAAACAGCACCGAGGTGCCGGGTCTGATCGGCGGCCATGCCTACGCGGTACTCGGAATCGAACGCGACGACAGCGGCAAACCGGTGCGGCTGCTCCTGGAGAACCCGTGGGACCACAACGGGGTTTATCCCACCCCGCGCCCCGGTATCGAATACCGCCTCGATCCTGGCGGGTCCGACTACGTCACCGATGCGGAGGGCATCCGGTATCGCCGGGAGCCCGACGGCCCCCTCTACATCATCCTGCCGAGCGGCGCGCAATACCGCCTGGACCCGGACGGGACCATGTACGGCCTCGACCCGGCCGGAGCCAGGAGCACGCGCACCGCGGACGGCACGGAACACAACGGCTCGGCCGCGAAGATCCCACCCCGAGGCGGCATCGTCGCGGTCGATCTCCAGCATCTGCCGAAGTTCGGCGCGATCAGTTTGAGCGGCCCCGGTGCGCACGCCCTCTACGGACCACAGCAACCCGTCCCCGCAACCCACGACCCGATCGACGACGAAGATCACTTCGACCTCACCGCTCCTCCAGGGGCGCAGCATGATTCGGACACGCCCCGGCAACCCACGCCAACGGCGCCGGCCTTCGGCACCGGCTTCGAGCACCTGCGCCCGCGGGAGGACCTGCCGCCCGATCAGCAGACAGCGCTCAACGCGCATCACGACGACCAGATGGCCGACACTCTGCTGCGCGCCGTCTCATACGACGAAATCGACGACTGGCATACCGAACTCAACGACAGCTACGAGATCGCGCGCCTGCTGAGCCCCCGGCGCGCCCCGGTTCCCGACATCGATGCGCTGCGCGATCAGCAGGCCGAATTGGCCGGCAAGGACAGCCCTTCCGCCGAGGAAGAGCGGAAAGCGCTGGTGCTGCAGCGCATCCTGTCCCACTCCGACGCCGAGCGACGCTGGCAGCGGATTCAGGATCAGGCCGCACAGTATCGGACCTGGTCCAGGTACCTGACCGAACATTACGACGACGTGTTCGACCCGGATGTGGTCCAGCACCACATCTCGTTGCTCGACGGAGCGACCCGGGGCGAACTGTCCCTGCCGGAACCGATCCGCGTCGTGGTGCCCCTCGACGAGCATCACGCCGTGGTCGACGAGCACGGGAACAGGGTCGAATTCGGCGGGCCGGGCGCGCGACACCTGATCGGCACGATTCAGCGCGAACGCGGCTTCCTCAGGGCGCCGATCGGCGCCGAATCAGCCCGCGCCGCAGACACTTCGGTCCGCATGGAACTCGTGATACCGCCCGGCACGCGAGGGGTCTACCGCAGTACCGACGGCACCCAGGATCTCCTGCTCGCCCGCGACACGAACTACCGGATCACCGGCATCGACAACGGATCCGGCGGCACCGTCGTGCACGCCACGGTGGAGCCCGGATCCGCCACACCGGACACCGCGCCCGTCATAGTGCGCACCCGAAGCGCCGAGGACGAGCCCGAGGCGATCCCGGAGAACCCGCTCGCACCGGCGGTCTGGGAGCCGGTGCACGACGACAAGGATCCACTGATGGCCGCCCTCGCCCGGGTCCTGGGTCTGCGCGGCGTCTCCGACATTCGGGACAGGATCAGCGATTACCTGTCCCGGAAGGAACTAGAGGAGCAGCAGGAACGCACCGACCTCGGCAACCGGCGGCAGAACGGATTCGTGCCGGACGAGGAATGGGAACGCGAGCAGGAGCGGGCCCGGGTCATGGACCGCTGGCTGGCGGACTCCCGCCGAATCATGGCGACCGACCCCGCCGTGTACCGGAACTCGGCGGACCCCGAAACGGCAGACGCGCCGCTGAGGCTTGCCGCCGACGCCTTCAGCATGAACGTGGTCAGCGCGCATCCGGACGGCCGGACGCTGGAGACCACGACGATGGCCTACAGCCCGAACATATTCGTGCGCCGCACGGCCGAGGGACACTACGAGATCGGCGTCACCCCCGAGGGCAATCTGTTCGCGGCGACGAGTTCGCCGCGCAAGCCCGCACAGCTCAGCTCCCGGACCGGCGCCGTACCGAATATCCCGCCGCCGTTGAACCGCGTACTGGCCTCTGCGCAGATCCCTCTCCTCGACGGTGTGGGCCTGCTGTACAAGTACATCGGCGAGAACGTGCCGATCGTCGCCAAGACCAGTATCGATGCCCCCCCGAACGCCAGGGAGCTGCCGGACTCACCGCAGCGCGAATATCCCACACCGGTCAAGAAGATGACCCCCGAGGAGCTCGAATCGCACCGGCTGTTCGTCGGCGAGGACGGCAAACTGTATCGCGCGTCGGACGGCTTGCTGTTCGACACCACGTGGGCCAACAACGCGCAGGAAGGCATCTTCCACCGGGCGATATTCGTGATGGACGAGTTCGGCAACCTGTATGCCGGCGACCAGGACTTCGGTGTCCAGCACCATTCGTCGTTCCTCGGCGGGCGCACCGTCACCGCCGCCGGTGAGATCGACGTGCGCGACGGCGTGCTGCGCGTCATGAGCGACGCCAGCGGCCACTATCAGCCGCGTCCGGAGCTGAACGACTTCGCGCTGGATCTGCTGCGGCGCCAGGGCCTGGTCCTCGACCGCAACTTCGCCCGCCACGATCACCTCAACGAGCCCCGCGACCGGTCCGGCGAACCGGAACGCCAGCGGGCCGAGATCACCGGGCGGCAGATCCTGCTCGACGCGAGGCACCGGGCACTGGTCCAGAAGGAAATCGCCCTCGGCGCGACGCACAACATCGAATCGGCTCTCCAGGATCCCACGACGTATATCGCCCTGCAGGCCGAACGCCAGAGCCTGGCCTCGCAACAGGCAGACCTGGATCATTGGCGCAGCGGCCTGGACACGGGCGTCATCGACAAGCCCCTGCAGAACCAGATATTCGCGCATCCCACGCCGCACGACGCCGACGACCGCATCATCCCGCCGGGGCAACCTCGCGGGCTCCGCAGCACCGCCTCGCCCGTTCACGAGCGCGCGAGCTGGTGGCGCGAACACGGCCGAAGCTGGTGGGACAACCTGCATTTCGAGGATCTGTCCCCGGAGTTCCAGTCGCGCATGCTCACCGACTTCCCCGGGCTGGCGGGCGGTGAGGGCATCCCCGCCGACGTGCGGAATACGCTGAACCGCAAGCATCTTCAGCTAGAGATCGCCGCACTCGCCGACAGCACCGCCCCGGGGCCCCGGCGCCGTCTGCAGAACCTGAAGAACACGCTCACCGACCTGCACACCGCGGACCTCGAGGCCTGGATCGCCGCGCAGCCGTCCGGTACCACCGCATCACCGGTGCACCTGCTGTCGTTCGACCAGGATGCCCAGGGACGCCGCAGCAGCGCGACGATAGCGGTGGGCCACGTGGACACGGCCCCGACGGTGCACTGGCACACACTCACCGGCACGCCGGCGAACCACGCGGTGATCACGACGATGCAGCAGCACGCGGAAACCGCCCGGACCCAACCGGATCACGCGACGGTGATGTGGATCGACACCACCCGGAACACCCGCGGTCCCGGCCGACCAGTGCACCAGCTGTTCCAGAAACCGCACACACCGGCCCGGTCGCTGCCCCGCGTGTTCACCGGCTCGCGCGACCGCGCACCCGCCCCGCTCGCCGCCGCGGTCTCCGCATTCGCCGACGCTCACCGCGTCGGCGCGAACAACGGTGCGCTGCAACAGATTCATCTCCACGCAGCTCCGGCGGAAGCGAAATCCGCCGCACCGCACATCGATCCGTCCCTGGTCACGATCCACGACCCCGGCCGGGCCACGACCCCGGCCGCGGCGACCGGCGACGGCACGCACTCGCATCCCCGGACGACCGACGATGTCCCGGCGGCCGTCCGCATCGGGGAGGCGCCCGCACCCGTCGTCACCCCCTCGGAACTCCAGCCGCGACACACCGCCAAAACCACCACCCGTCCGGACGGGACCACCATCCACGGCGACGGCAGCACCGCCCGTCCGGCCATGGACCGCGACACGGCCGAGACCCCACCGCGCAACAACTGCGCTCCCCTCAGCCTGGCCGAACTCCGACGCCGCACCGACAGTCCCGTCGTGCAGACCATCGAGACGTCCACGCCGGAGGGAATCACCCGCGAACAGCTCGAACAGGCCGCGGGCTCCGCCCTCCGGCAATTCGGCGATCACGCCGCCATCGCCCAGAACCTGCGTGACCTCGGCCACGGCCACATCGCACTCGTCGTCGACGCCTACGCCACTACCGACCGGTACGGTATCGGCGCACACGCCTACCTTCTCGTCAACGACCACGGCACGATCACCGTCGTCGACAAGGCACTCGACCGCGAACACGAGTTCCCGCCCGCGCCCCTGCGGGAGCTCTCGGGCACACACGCGATCCTCTATACGCCGCAAGGCCTTCCGGTCCAGCAGGCGCCGCACGACCGAGTCCCGGCCGCCCCGAACACCGAGCGCACCCTCGACGGCACTCGCATTGGCGCACCACACAGACTGCGTCCCTGGCGCCGTCGAACGACCGCGACGACCTCCGACGGCAGCCATCCCACGCCCGGCGGCCGGTCCGGTTCGGCACGGCCCGCCCCCCTCGGCAGTACGGGAGTCCGTGCCCGGTTGCGACGACTGTTCGGTCGTATGCCGGTCTCCGACGAGGGGGAAGACTTCCCCGAGGACAGCGGTCCGGGTCCCGGATACCTCGAAGATCCCGCATCCACCGCCGGAGAACTGCGCTGGCTGTTCGGGACCGACACCGAATCCGAGAATTCCGCCCGCGAACGGGAGGACTTCCCCGAGGACCTCGGCCCGGGCCCCGGATACCTCGAGGACCAGGAATCCTCGGACCACCTGCACCGGCTGTTCGAAGACGAGCCCGAGACGACCGGGAATACGTTCGCACCGTCGGCCTCGCGCCGGGTGTACTCCTCGGCGGTCCCGCCGAATCTGGCAGTGCAGCAGGCGGACACGATCGGCGATTCACAGAACACGGTGCTGATAGCCCGCAGCGGGCGAGCCGTGGTGATCGGCCCCTCGGACAGCGTCCTGTGGGACGGACGGGACATCAACGGCAACGCGCTGATCCGGTCGAGTGCGGATCCCGATACGTCGTACTGGGTGCGAACGGAGCTGCTCGACCACCTCGACTGGACCACGGGCCCGACCGGCGAGCAGGAGGGTACGCCGCAGCGTGACCAAGACGGCCGTCCCGTCAGCCCGGTGCTGTACTACGACCGGGGTGTAGCGCGGCTGGGAGCCGGCGAGCTGCTGCCGACCCAACCTGCGGCGACCGCGGGCAGTGTGCGGATCGACACTCTGACCGCACGACTCGTGCTCCCGGAGAATGCCGTCCGCGCGCTGGGCCTGGGTGGGCCCGCGGCCGCCGCGGCCATGGTCATGCACACCGGCCCTCTGTTCGCGACGGTGGATTCCCGGCCGGTACCGCGGCAATCGGACGCGCGGGCCGGAACCTGGGGGGACAACCGGGTGCTGGTGAGCAACCTCGGCAGGATCGCCTCGCGGGATCCGCAGGCACTGGTCGACATGTTCCACGAGTACCCCGACGGCACCGTGGGAGTGCGGTTCTTCATCGACGGCATGCCGCACTGGACGCGAGTGGATCGGCGCCTGCTGCACGACTCGGCGGGGTCACCGATGCACGCGGGGCACACCGATGGCGAGCCGCTGTGGGCGGCACTGGCGCAGAAGGCGTATGCGCTGCTGCGGCCCGATATCCAGGCCGATACGACGGTGTCGGTGCGTCCCTTCGGTGAGCCCGTACATCCGCCGCCGATCCGGCGGATGCCGAGCTCGACGATCACCGCGCCGGTGGACCGGTTGACCGTCGTGGACGGCGACGGCGACCTGCTGAGCATCCGGCCGGGCGATGAGCTGCACGGCGTCGACGACGCCCGCGATCCGGAGCTGCTCACGGTCTGGATCGGCGACGACCCGGCGGCCCCGAGCCATTCGGTGCGCCGGGACCTGCTGGGTGAGCTGACCGTGTTCGGTCCGGGCGGTGACGGCGTATACCACTGGCAGACACCGACCGAGTGGTCGTCGGCGGCCGCCGCCAGCAGGTTCGCCGGACTGCGGCGGATGTCGCCGGAGGGCGCGACGCATACTCCGGTCGGCGCCTCGATATCCCTGGATGTCGGAATCGGGGGCGAGCCGCTGCTGGACGGCAATACGCGGGTCTCGGCGCAGGCGCTGCGGGAACTCGGCCGCTCGATACAGCGGGCGAACGGCCCCGTATTCGGCGATAGCGGGCCCGTTCCGGCGGATGCGGCCCAGGGCCGGGCCGCGGACTGCTACCTGATCGCGCCGCTGAAGGATATTTCCGCGAACGAACCCCAGCTCATCCGGGACATGATCACCGAATATCCGGACGGCACCGTCGCCGTGCGGTTCTTCAGCGGCCAGGGCGCTCCGCGATGGGTGCGGATCACCAGAGATCTGTACGCCGACGCACAAGGCCGGATGATCTACGCCGCCCACGACACGAACCGTGCCCTGTGGCCGGCGCTCGTCGAGAAGGCGTATGCCGTTCGGCAGGGCGGCTTTTCATCGATCAGGGGCGGAATGCCCGCGAGAGCGATGATGGAATTGCTGCCGCCGTACGAGGTGGATCGCAGCGGGGCCTTCCGCCAGCCGATACGCGGTATCGACCTGGCCACCTTCCTGCATCCGATGCGGATGGGCGTCGACACGATGCACGAGTTGCTCACCGAGCAGCTCGGCGCCGACGCCGATTCGGACTCTGTCTTCGCCTTCGCGCAGCGACTCGGCCGGCTGGAGCCGATCTGGACTGTGAACAGAGAGGACTCGGTCGACCGTTTCCGGAGTTTCCTGAACTACCATCTGGAGCCCGCGGAGAAGGCACGGTGGAATGCCGAGATCGCCGCCGTCCTCGACTATCTGGGTCAGGTCGGCGATCACCGGCAGACCGTGACCAATTCCGTTGCGCAACAACATGTCGTGGATCTGATCCGGTTCGTCCGCAGTCGCGGCGACAAGGTTCTGCTGTCGACCAGGGGTTTCGGCGAGGGTGCGCAGAACGTCACCGCATACCCGGGGTTGGTGGGGACGCACGCGTACTCGCTGTCGGGTGTGCGCTCCGGCGAGGGCGGCGGTATCGCGCTCGGGCTGCAGAATCCCTGGGAGTCCAACCCGAATGTGCCACTGACCATGGACGGGCTCACCTACGGCCCGAGCGGCGCCCTCACCCTCGATGCCTCGCAGCTGACCAAATTCGCGTATCTGTCGATCCGCGGCGGCGGCGCGCACTTCGCCTTCGGAAACTCGACCGCACCACTGTCGAACGACGGCATCGGACCCGAGGCGGACCCGTCCACGACCGCAGCTCACGGCGACGGCAGCACGGCACACGCGCACACCGACACCGGCAGCCTCGACGACGTTCGTATCGGCGCGACGCCCGAACCGGCCGACCCGACCACCACCCGCGAGTTCGCCGAGTTCGTCTCGACGTTCCCCGAGGACGGCTATCCGGACGGTACGAAGCTCTACCTGCAAACCCGGCACGGCGAGGTCCGTGCCACGTTCAACGACGGCCGCGTCACCGTCGCCTACGTCACCGACGAACAACCCCCGTCCACACGCCGGCGCACGGGGCACGACACCGAGCAATCGGATCCACAGCGCAGCACCCCCGGACCGCGCCGGCGCTCACCCATCGCGGTCGGCACCCACACCCTCGACGTCTTCCGGGACAAACTCACCAGACTCTCCGCCGGAAGCATCCAGCAGGTCAGGGTGGCCCCTGCGGCACAGCTCACCGAGCACACGGATCCCGCGAGTCCCGCCCCCACGACGTTCGAACCCGAGGACGGCGACACCTACTTCGGTGACATGTTCGATCACCTCGGGTTCGACCCGACCGGCACAACGACCCCGCAGCGGACGCACTTCGACGACACCGGGATCGAACCACCCGTCTTGCCGCAGGACGAACGCCTGGAGAACCTCACCCCCGAGCAGAGGCAGACACTGCTGCCCGTGGTCGCCGTCCCGGTACAGATACCCCACCACACGGTAGCCGGTTCGAACGCCGTCACCCTCGTGGAGGACTCGGGGGCAGTGCATCACCTGCCGGCCTTCGGTGCGAGACGCGCGAGCCTGCTGAATTCGCAGACCGGGGATTTCTACTACGACATAGAACATCCGGACGGCACCCACGAGATCATCCCGCACGATCTGACCGACGGTTTCACCTTCCAGCGCGACAGCGCCACCGCCGGCACCGGGATACTGAGCTGGAACATTCCACGCAGCGAGACCCGGATCGCCGCTCGCGACGAGACGAACCAGCGGACCAAGGTGCACGTACCGGCCGGCTATACGATCACCGCGCGCGCCGGATCCGGATCATCGCGGTGGATCAAGCTCCCGGGCAATCCGGCGTGGTACCGCGTCACCGCTCCCGGCAGCGTGCTGCCGCTGCCGGAACTCGCCGAGCGGCACGATACTGCGCTGTTCGGGCCGCGGGGACCGCAGCCGCAGGACGCACGTCAGGTCCGTGGATACGACTGTGACCTGATCGCCCCGCTCAAACATATGGCCGCGCACAATCCGCAGACGATCCGGAACATGCTGCACGACCACGGCGACGGCACCGTCAGCGTCCGGTTCAGGGTGAACGGCGCAATGGTCTGGGATCGCCACGAGAAGTCGATCTATGTCACCCCCGGCACGGCCAGCGGACACTTCGTCGCACACGAGGCCGGAGAGCCCTTGTGGGCCAGCATCATCGAGAAGGCCTACGCACACCGCTTCGGCGCCGAGGAGGGCTATCAGGGCATGTCCGGCGGTTTTCCCGGCAAGACGGCCGAGCGTCTGGGCACGGGCTTCCACGAGGCCGAGGACGGCTGGCGACGGCAGCCGGTCCGCACGGTCGACGACCCGTTTTTCCTGAGCCCGCTGCACTTCGACGCGGACACACTGCACGAGTTGCTGGGCGGCGACTTCGAGTTCTCCCGCGCCGTCGCCGACACGTTCGACCACTGGAAGCAGGAACGCGACGCCCTGCGCAGGTCGACGAACCAGCAGATCCAGACCACTCATCAAGGCGACGCCGCGGCCAGGAAGGCCGCGTGGGACGAGTTCCTACAGCGGCAAGACCTGCTGTCCCGCAAGGGTTTGCGCAAGTACCTGGACAGGCGTTTCCCGGGCCGGTGGCGGACCGAGAAGAACACCCTGGCGAACTATCTCCGCAGGACCCGCACCGGGCCGGCCAAGCATCGAGTAATGTCCGGCCGCTACCGGATCGCCGCACAGGCGATCGGCAATCGCATCGACCACGCGCTCCAGCGCGGCACCACGGTGGTGCTCGGCACGTCCAGATTCGGGCAGAGTCACGAAAACAGAACCGCGGTACCGGGTTTGGCGGGCAGCCACGCCTACGCGGTACTGGGCGTCGAGCGTGACGAGACCGGCGCACCCGCCCGGCTCTTGCTGGAGAATCCATGGGACCACAGTGGGATCTACCCCACCCCGCACCCCGGCATCGAATATCGCCTCGACCCCGAGGGCGGCCCCTACACCCTCACCACCGACGGCGCCCGGTTCCGCCACGCGCTCGACGGAACCATGTACAAGATCTCCGCGGACGGCGCCGAGCAATTCCGCCGCGACCCCGACGGCACCACCTACCACTTCACCCGGCAGGGCAACCGTCAGGTCAGGACCCCGGACGGCACACAGGACGGCGTGCGCCCGGACGGCCTCAGACGCCGGCGCACACCCGACGGAACCGAGTACGTGACGTCGCCGACCGGCGTCAAGATGGTGAAACGACCGGGCGACACCACCTGGTCGGCAGACCCCGGACGGGTCGATCCGCCGGATACGACCATTCCGCGCCGGGGCGGCGTCGTCGCCGTGGATCTCGAACACCTGCCGAAGTTCTCGGTGCTGTCGTTGCACGGGCCCGGCGCTCTGTGGCTGTACAACTCCGACCACGCCACAAACTCCGCCACGGCCGTCACGGCACCGCAGGCCGATTCGGACACAACTGCTCAGGCGGACGCCGGATCCACTCCCCACGTCGACGACACGCAGTCCGACGACCTCGTCTACGACGTCGTATTCGGCGACGACGACGCGAACTCGGCCCACGACTCATCGGACGACGACGAGAACTGGAAGCCCGACAGCGACGGCGTGGTCCGATTCGACTACGACGTCGAGGCTTCCAGCTACGGTCAACACCGGCTGCGCGTGTGGGATGATCTGTCGCAGGAGCAGCAGACCGCCTTGGAGGCGTTCGAGCAGACCGGAGCGGTCAACAATCTGCCGCGACGGAACATGTCCGACGAACAGCTCGCTCGCTGGATAGACGAACTCCGCGCGACGGCCGAACTCCGCGATCTGCTGAGCGCCCCGCACGACACCGAACCCGAGGCCGCCGATCCGGACGACGACGCCTACTCGGATGTCATGGTTTTGCTGGCCGACTCGCGCGATAACGGGCCCGGTATCGTCGAGTTCCATCAGCGGCGCGCCGAACTGCGCGCCCTAGGCAGCCGGAAACCCGCCGAGGAGCGGGAGTTCGACGAGTTGGACAAGCTCTTGTCCGGCCCCGATCCCGCGGCGCGCTGGAAACAGATCCGAACCGATGCCGACAATTACCGTTCGTGGGACGAGGCCTACCGCCGGCACTTCGGCCAGGGCCTCGCGCCGGACGTGCTCCGGCAGCATCTGACAGCGCTCGACGAGGCGGCAGCGCGCGAGATCCCACTGACCACCCCGATCCGGGTCATCCGCGATCTGAAAGACATCGACTTCCTGAAAATCGACCGGGACGGCACCCTGCTGGCGGACCAGGACCCGCGGCTGCTCGTCGGCGTCCCCCAGCGTGAACCCGGCTTCCTGGCCACCTGGCTCGCCGCCCGGGACGAGACCCACCGACCCGGATACCGCTTGGAACTGGTGGTGCCGCCCGGTACGCGCGGCGTCTACATCGGCTCCGACGGCAACACGCCGTTCGGAACCGAACTCGTGCTGCCGCGGGATACGAACTACCGGATCACCGGCGTCGAGCACGAGATCCTCGACGGAGTCGGAGTCGTCGTCCTGCGCGGCACGGTGGAACCATCGCCGGTAGCCGAAGACGACCACACGGCACCGGTCCCGATCCATGACCCGGCGAACGAAAGCCACCTCGAAGACGGCATCCGACACTTCCCCACCGACATCGCCGGCGACCGCTTCGGTGTACAGCAGCTCGACGCCTGGGACCAACTGCCACACGACGTCCGCGAGACGGTGCGCGCACATGCCGAGATGCCGGTGGTCAACAGCGTGCTGGAGAGCATCTCCGCGGACTACGAGATCGACACTCGCATCGGTGAATACACCCGGAATACCGGGATCGACAACGCGGTGGCCGAGTACTCCGGGGACCTGGTCGACATGGCCCGCCGGCGAGACGAACTCGATGCCGAGAATCACCGCACCGCCGACGAGGAACGGGAACGGCGGGCGCTGCACACGATCCTTTCCGACGCTTCGCCCAAGGATCGGTACGAGCAGATCTCGTCCGACGCCTGGACGTATCGCCGGCTGGCCGAGCTCTACACCGACATTCTCCACCAGGACTTCCGGCCGAGCGACCTACCGCATCACATCGCCCGGCTCGACCACGCGACCAGCCGCGAACTGCCACTGACCGAACCGATCCGCGTCGTCCACGCCATCGACGGCATCAGCTCACTGGCCAAAGACGAGCACGGCCTCGCACTGGACGAGGGCCAACCCGAAGACCTGATCGGCGTCCTGCAACACCAGCGCGGCTACCTGTCCACCTCATTACGACCCGACCCGAACAGCGAATCCCTGTATCTGATGGAGCTGGTGGTGCCACCCGGCACCCGCGGCATCTACCTCGGCCGCAAAGGCCCCCACCAGCTACGCAACGAACTGCTGCTCGCCCGCAACACCCCCTACCGCATCACCGGTGTCGAACGCAGGCCCGACGGCGTCACCGTCCTGCGGGCAACGGTGGAACCACCGCCCGCCACGGACCACGGGCAATCCGGCACAACACAATTCGAACCGGAGGACGGCGACACCTACTTCGGCGACGCCATGCTCACCCACCTCGGCTTCGAACTCCCCGGCACCCCCACACCACAACGAACACACTTCGACCGCACCGGACTCGACCCACCCACCCTCACCGACGACCAACGCCTGGAAAACCTCACACCCGACCAGCGGAAAGCACTCCTGCCGACACTCGGCATCCCGGTGCGGGTACCCGAGCAGACAGCTCCCGGCGGCGGCGACGGCATCGTCATCGCCACCTTCGGCGGTGACGTGATCAGACTGCCGGCCACCGGTTCGATGCCGGCAACGCAGATCAAGGGGCCGACCGGACGCACTATCTCCTACGAGGTGCAAACCCCGACCGGCGGGTCCGAATGGCTGATGGTCAGTATGGTGCCGGACTTCACCTTCCAGAACGGCACGCTGAGCTGGGACAAGCCGGCCAGCAACATCCGGCTCAACGTCTTCGACAGCAACTACCGGATGCATCCGCTACACATGAAGAGCGGAACCGCGGCCGTGATGAGATCGTCGGGCTACCTTTCGGGGCGGGAGATCAAGTTCCCGGGCAACCCCGAGTGGTACGAGATCGACGTTCCCCACGATGTGCTCCCGGAACTGCCGAAACTCGTCGAGCGGCACGCGGATCCGCTCTTCGGCCCGGGGGGCCCGAAATCGCAGGACGCACGCCAGGGCAAGCTCGGCGACTGCGCACTGATCGCCGTACTCAAACAACGAGCCGCGCGCGCCCCGCGGTCGATCGAAGAGATGCTGACCGACCACGGCGACGGGACCGTCAGCGTCCGGTTCTTCGTCGACGGCAAGCCCGAATGGGTCCGCGTCGAGAAATCGATCTACGTCAAGCCCGGCACCCAAACCGGATACTTCGCCGGTCACGACCCGGGAGAACCGCTGTGGGCCGGCATGATCGAGAAGGCCTACGTCCAGCGATTCGGCAGGGGCGAGGGCTACTTCGAGTTCTACGACGGAGGTACCCCCGGCCACATCGCGGAGCGTCTCGGCAAGGGTTTCCACCAGGCCGAGGCCACGACGACGTACCGGGCCTGGAATACCGATCAGGACACACACGTGACGGTCGAATGGACGCGGCCGCAACAACCCGTCCGCAACACCGATGACGGGTACTTCCTCTACCCGCTCCAATTCGACGTCAACACGCTGAACGACCTGCTGAACGACTACCTTCGCGCGAATCCGCCGGACGGCGGGGCGCGGGCGGCCGACCCCGAATTCGCCCGTCAGATCGCCGACACCCACCGGCAATGGATGCGGGACGCCGACGCCCAGCACGACGCGGAGTGGAAACGCATCGAGGCCGCACACCCGGGCGACCGGGCTGCCGCCCGCGCCGAACTGGACACGTTCCGGGAGACCGACTATTTCCGCGCGCCCAGTGGCTTCGCCAAGTACCTGGACGCCCATACGAATGAGCCGTCCCCGCACGCCTGGGATGCCGAGAAAGACGCTCTGAAAAAGTATTTCGACCATGTGCGCACTGGGAAGCCGGAGAATCGGCTGCTGCCCGACCCGTTCGCGGTCGCCGGCCGGGCGATCGCCGATCGAATCGATTACGCACTGCGACATGGCGACACGGTGGTACTCGGCACCGCGGGCTTCGGGCAGAGCAACGAAAACGTGACCGCGGTACCGGGTTTGGTGGGCAATCACGCCTACGCCGTCCTCGGAGTCGAACGCGACCACGCCGCCAGACCGGCCCGGATTCTCCTGGAGAATCCGTGGGACCATCAGCCGAGGTATGGCGAGGGAACTTACTTCGTCCCGGACGACGGCATCGAATACCGCCTCGATCCCGACGGCGTCCAAGGCTATAAGACCGACTTCTGGGGCGAACGATTCCGCACTACCCCGGACGGCATCCTGTATCGCATCACCACCGCGGGCGTCCACTCCCGCAGGGATCCCGACGGGACGGTATACACCGTCGAACCGAACGGGACCCGGACCATGGTCGCACCGGACGGCACCCAGGACCGGGTGTCCACGAGCGGTCGGCGGACCCGCTGGCTGCCCGACGGAACGGTCCTGATGACCGACCGGCACGGCAACAAACTCATCCAGCGACCGGGCGATGCCGAATTCTCATCCGAGGCACGGGTGGATCCACCGGATATGACCATCCCGCGCCGGGGCGGGATCATCGCCGTCCGCCTCGACCACCTGTCGAAATTCGCCAATCTCGCGTTCAGCGGCTCCGGCGCACACGGCCTGTACGAATCCGACCACCCCGCGATAGGTGCGGGAGCCCGCCCGGCATCGTCGCCCACAAACGGCCTCGGCGCCGACCCGGCCCACGATGTCACACCGCGGTCCGAGCCGGACGCCTCCACCGACCCGGCCCGCGAGGATTCATCGCAGGAGTGGGAACTCGACAGCGACGGCATACCCCGATTCGACTACGACACCGACGCAGTCGCTTACGGTCGGCGCACGCTGCGCGTCTGGAACGATCTGTCGGCCGACGAACGCAACGCTCTGCTGACCTTCGAGTCCAGTGCGGCGATCAACAACCTGCCGCGGCGGAACATGTCCGACGAGGACCTGGCCCGCTGGATCGACGAACTCCGCGCGACGAACGATCTCCACGAGCTGCTCACCGACGCGCACCTGGGCTATGCGAATCTCGCTGACCTACGTGACCGACGTGTCGAACTGCGCGCCCAAGACCGCCGGACACCGGTTGAACAGCGAGAACTCGACGAGCTGGACACACTCCTGTCCGGCCCCGATCCCGCCGCGCACTGGACACGGATCCGGACGGACGCCGACAACTACCGTTCGTGGGACGACACCTACCACCAGCACTTCGGCAGGGGCCTCTCGCCGGATATGCTGCGGCAGCATCTGAGGATGCTCGACGGGGCCACGGCGCGCGAGATCCCACTGACCACCCCGATCCGGGTCACCCGTGATCTGAAAGACATCGGCTTCCTGAAAATCGACCGGGACGGCACCCCGCTGCGGGACCGGGACCCGCGTCTGCTGGCCGGTGTGACACAGCGGGAACCCGGCTTCCTGTCCACCTCGATCAAGGTCGAGCAGGAGGACCAGTCCGCCGAGCACGAATACCGCCTGGAACTGGTGGTGCCGCCCGGTACACGTGGCGTCCACATCGGCGCCGACGGCAACGCGCCGTTCCGGCGCGAGATCGTGCTGCCGCGGGACACGAACTACCGGATCACCAGCGTCGAGTACGACCCGGCCAAAAAGGTCGTCGTCCTGCACGGCACGGTGGAACCGTCGCCGGTATCCGAAGACGACCACACCGCCACACCCCCCGCGCCGATCCACGACCCGGCCAACGAAAGCCACCTCGAAGACGGCATCCGACACTTCCCCACCGACATCGCCGGCGACCGCTTCGGCGTTCAGCAACTGGACGCCTGGGACCAACTGCCACCCGACGTCCGCGAAACAGTCCGTGCGCACGCCGCACGACCGATCGTCAACGTCGTGCTGGGAAGCATCTCCTCGGACGACCAGATCGACACCCGAGTCGACGAATACGCCCGCAACGCCGAGCGCCACCACGAGATGAGCGACGACTTCGGGAATCTCGAGCTCATGGCCGATCGGCGAGACCGGCTCGCCGCCCAGGATCGCCGCACCGAGGCCGAAGAGCGGGAGCGGCGGACGCTGCACGACATCCTGTCCGACGATTCACCCCGTGAACGGTTGGCCCGGCTCGCGACCGAGAACTGGGCGTATCGCGAGCTGACCGAGCTCTACACCGACCACCTGCACCAGGACTTCCGGCCCGGCGACGTACGGCACCACATCGCCAGGCTCGACCGCGCCACCGACCGCGAACTTCCACTGACCGAACCGATCCGCGTCGTCCACGCCCTCGATGACATCTCCTCGCTGGTGAAAGACGAGCACGGCACGGCACTGGACGAAGGCGAACCCGAAGACCTGATCGGCACTCTGCAACACGAGCGCGGCTACCTGTCCACCTCACTGCGGTCCGACCCGAACAGCGAATCGCTGTATCTGATGGAACTTGTGGTGCCACCCGGCACCCGCGGCATCTATCTCGGCAGGAAGGGCCCCAACCCGTTCCGCAACGAACTTATGCTCGCCCGCAACACGCCCTACCGCATCACCGGTGTCGAACGCAGGCCCGACGGCGTCACCATCCTGCGCGCGACGGTGGAACCACCCGCCACCACCCCGATGATGGCCACCAGCACAACACAATTCGAACCGGAGGACGGCGACACCTACTTTGGCGACGCCATGCTCGACCACCTCGGCTTCGAACTCCCCGGCACCCCCACACCACAACGAACACACTTCGACCGCACCGGACTCGACCCACCCACCCTCACCGACGACCAACGCCTGGAAAACCTCACACCCGACCAGAAAAAGGCACTCCTGCCGAGACTCGGCATCCCGGTGCGGATGCCCGCACAGACGCTTCCCGGCGGCGGCGAGGCCCTCACCATCTCCGCCCACGGGGGCGAGGTGCTGCGACTGCCCGCCAGCGGCTCGATGCCGGCGAGGCGAAACACGTACGCGGACGGCAGTATCCGCTCCTACGAGATCACGAAACCGGACGGCGGGAACTATGTCCTGGCAGCTGCTCTGGCACAGGACTTCACCTACCACGACGGCACCCTGACCTGGGATGCCCCATCGCACAACCGCATCCGGATCCTCGCCACGGACAGCGGCAAACAGCGGGCTCTGCTGCATCTGAAGGGTGAACAGGCCATGGTGGCCAGATCCACGGAAGATGCACTTTGGCGAGAGATGAAGTATCCAGGGGCAACCGAGTGGTATCGGGTCAAGCTCCCCGTGGATCTACTCCCGCAGCTGCCGACCCTCGTCGAGCGGCACAGGAATCCGCTCTTCGGGCCACAGGGCCCGAAATCACAGGACGCACGCCAGGGCAACCTCGGTGACTGCCCCCTGATCGCTGCGCTCAAACAGCGGGCCGTCCACAACCCGCGGGCCATCGAGGAGATGCTGACCGACCACGGCGACGGAACCGTCAGCGTCCGGTTCTTCGTCGACGGCGTACCGGAATGGGTCCGCGTCGAAAAATCCATCTACGTCGCACCCGGCACCCAGACCGGATACTTCGCCGGTCACAACCCGGGAGAACCGTTGTGGGCCAGCATGATCGAAAAGGCCTACGTCCACCGATTCGGTAAGGACCAGGGCTACTTCGAGCTGTACAACGGAGGCTCCCCCGGCCGAATCGCCGGGCGTCTCGGTAAAGGTTTCCACGAGGCCGACGACTCGACGACGTACCAGGCGTGGGACAGCGAGCAGGGCCGGGCGGTGACGGCCGGGCACACGCCGCGGCAGCAACCCGTCCGCACCGCCGAGGACGTCCACTTCCTGCATCCGCTGCAGTTCGACACCGACACGCTGCACGAACTGCTGAACGAGTATCTCCTGCATTCGGCCCCGCACACCGGCCGGCCGGCCACGACAGCCGACCCCGAGTTCTCCCGTCGTATCGCCGACACCTACACGCAATGGAGGCAGCAAGCCGATACCCTGCACGCGGCGGAGTCGAATCGCATCGCGGCCGCACACCCGAACGACCCGGCTGCCGCCCGAGCCGAATGGGACAAGTTCGAGCGCACCGATGATCCCTTCTCCCCCAGCGGCTTCGGCAAGTACCTGGACGCCCGGGTGAACGAACCGTTCCCGCATGCCTGGGATGCCGAAAAAGATGCTCTGACAAGCTATTTCAGCGAGGTGATGGGAACCAGGCCGTACGAGAGCCGGTCTCTGCCGACCGGCATGTTCGCGGTCGCCGGCCGTGCTGTAGCCGATCGAATCGACTACACGCTTCGACGCGGTGACACCGCGACACTCGGCACCGGATGGTTCGGGCAAGACCGCGAAAACGTCGATGCGATACCGGGCTTGGTCGGCGGGCACGTCTACGCCGTCCTGGGAGTCGAACGCGACGAGACCGGCGCACCGGTCCGGATTCTCCTGGAAAACCCCTGGGACCACCCGGCGCGGCACGCCACCGGACATTACCTCGACCCGGTCGACGGCATCGAATACCGCCTGGACCCCCTCGCCGGCGCCGACTACGTCATCGGCTACAGAGGCGACCGATACCGCTACGCCCCGGACGGCACCCGATACGGAATCACCGTCGACGGCGTCCACTACCGCGAGGATCGCGACAGGACCAGATACACCGTCGAACCGAACGGAACTCGGTCCATGGTGGCGTGGAACGGCACGGTGGACAGGGTGTCCGCCACCGGATCGCGGACCCGCTGGCTGACCGACGGAACCACCTTCCGGACGGAGGCGGACGGCACGAAACTCGTGTGGCGACCGGGCGACACCGCATACTCACCCGACATCCGGGTGGATCCACCGGATATGACCGTCCCGCGCCGGGGCGGGATCATCGCCGTCGGCCTGGCACACCTGCCGAAATTCTCCACTCTCGCGCTGAGCGGTCCCGGCGCTCACGGCCTATACCAGTCCGACCACCCCGCGCTCACCGACACGGGCAGCCGCCTGGCATCCTCGCCCGCCGACGAATCGACACCCGAAACCCGCGACACCACATCGCAGTTCGAGCCCGAGGACGGCGACACCTACTTCGGCAGCGATCTGCTGGAGAAACTGGAGACCGAACTCACCGGCCTCTCTCCTATACACATCTCCGCGCCCACGAGACCCTCG
>NZ_JAGPOX010000166.1 GCF_019038435.1 Nocardia alni | reverse complement strand
ACCCCACAAGCCCCCAGATGACCCCACCGGCCCCACGTCCATCGTTCCGCCACCGTCGCCACTCTTCCAGACGCGCATCACACCCTGTGCCCAGTTCGCCATCGTCGCGCGTGTGATGTGCATGTCGTAACCCACGAGTCGAACCTCTCCACCTGGCGTGAGATGTGCCGCCGCACGGTAGAGATTCTCACGCCTGTCCGGGGGCACTGTTCAGCCGGTGCTCGTTCATTCCGATGTGCCCGGCGAGGCCGATGGACACCGCACCGCTCGTGCGACAGGGTGGTGGTCACCCGGGTCGGCTGACGGCTCGCCGGTATGCGTCGGCGATGTCGTCCTGCTGTGTTTCGGTCGGGTCGACGCCGACGGGCGGTGCGAATGGCCGGGGCCGAAGGCGAGATCAACTGCCCGTCCTGACCAGCGAGACCGACCGCCGGAGCCGGTGAGAGGGTCAGTTCCGGCCTGTCGCTGCATTTTTCTGCCTCGAACCTCTGATTCCCGACGATTCCGCCCGAAGAATGCAGCCGGAGGCCGGTTCCCCCATGCTGACCCGACACCGCGCCCGCGACCCGCCAGGCATCAGCGCACGGCCACCACACCGAACCGCGCTCCGCGAGCCGACTCCACACCACCACGCGACGACCCGGCCTAGCGCTACATTCTCCGGGCCTTAAACTCCGGTTTCGGACAAATCGTCCTGAAGAATGTAGCGGGAGGCCGGTTCTCCGAAATGGCTCGGGTGATTGTCGACCTGGTTCGCCGCCATCGCTGTCATGCCTTGAGCACGCCGTCGACGAGGGTGGTCAGGAATTCGTGATCTACGGGTTCCCCGGTGATGATCGAACGGTAGCTGATCATCGCTGCGACCACGACGGCCAGCAGGTCCGGGTCGCGTTCGCTACCGATCCCGCCGCGGGCCTGCTCCCGTTGGATTGCGGTGCGGATCGCCTGGTTGCGGGGCTCCAAGATTCGGCGTCGAACGGCGCTCGCGAGGTCTGTGTCGTGTGGCAGGAGCGAGAGCAGGCCCATCATGACCTCGAGTTTCCTGGAGGCGGGGCCGTTCCGGGATGGATCGAGTAGCGACGTCAAATCCCCTGTGAGAGTTCCGGTGTCGGGTACGGCGGTGGTCGGTTCGCCGCGCAGGCTCTCCACGGCGTCGACGACGAGTTCGGCCTTGGACGGCCAGCGTCGGTATATGGTCGCCTTGCCGGCGCTCGCGCGTGCCGCCACCATGTCGGTGGTCATCCGCTCGTAACCGGTCTCGGCCAGGACGTCGAGCGTCGCTTGCAGGATCGCGCTGTCGCGCGACATGTCGCGTTTGCGACCGGTACGGCCTTGGCGCTCCGACATCACACATCTCCTGATTCTCACTTGAAACGGTACTTGCCAGTTCCGAAACTGATCAGTACCGTAATAGTGCTAGTCGGCGGAACGCAAGCGGCTCGCCATCGACAACACCTCGGCCCCGCACCCACATCTCACTCGATCCCGATGCCGTCGAGGCAGCCTCACATCGAGAGGAACAATCAATGACTCTTCCCCGCAGGGTTCTCGGACGGACCAAAGCCGACGTATCGATCCTGGGCTACGGCGCCATGGAGTTGCGAGGCCCGGAGTACATGGGCGGCCCGGCGATCTCCGACGAGGAAGCCGGACGGTTGTTGCACGAACTGCTCGACCTGGGAGTCGATCTCGTCGACACCTCGATCGACTACGGTCGCAGCGAGGAACTCATCGGCCGCCACATCGGTTCGCGCCGAAGCGAATTCTTCCTCGCCTCCAAATGCGGGTGCGCGTTGTCGTTGCCGCCCGGCGTTCTGCCCATGCCCGATACGCACGACTTCGGCGCCGCGAACGTCCGGGCCGGCGTCGAGCAGAGCCTGACACGGCTGCGCACCGACTATCTGGATCTCGTTCAGGTGCATATGTCACCCTCGCGCAGCGAGATGGAAGCCGCGGGAACCGTCGAGGCCCTCCAGGCGCTGCGGAACGAGGGCAAGGTGCGATTCATCGGGATGTCCGGAATACTGCCGAACCTGCCCGAACAGATCGAACTGGACGTCTTCGACGAGTTCCAGATCCCGTACTCCGCGCTGCAACCCGAACACGACGCGCTGATCTCGCGTGCGGCGCAGGCCGAGGCCGGTGTCATCATCCGTGGCGGCGCTGCCCGCGGAACCGCCTCGGAGGACAAGAACTTCACGGTGCAACCGCTGAGCGGATCGGGGGCATCTGCCCAAGATCGCTGGGAGGCAGCCCATCTCGACGAACTGCTCGACGGCATGAGCCGCCACGAGTTCGTCCTGCGCTTCACCATCAGCCATCCCAACGTGGCCAGCACGATCGTCGGGACCGCCAACCTCGAACATGTCCGTAGCAACGTCGCGATCGCCTCCCGGGGACCACTGCCCGCGAATCTCTACGCCGAGGCCAGAAACCGACTCGGGCTCGCACCACTCTGATCGCGGGCTTTGATTCACCACGCTTCCGGCTGCGACCGCTGGGCGGCGTCCAGCGGTCATAGCAGCGGCACGGTTGGGCAGACATACAGCGTGGAGCCAAGATCCGTGTGGCGAGAATGAGGCAATGCGAGGGTGGTCCATGGACCGAATCGAAAACCGCTGGGCGGGAGTATGCGGCACCGGCCTACCTCCTCGAAGCCGCCGGGCGCTCGGTGACCGGTGCCCTACCCGACTTGCTTCGGGGAGCCTCGAGGCAGGTGACGATCGCTGGCTGCGGGTCGATGATCTGTCTCGGTGCGTTCACGGCGGCGGACTGTCCCACCGATACGAGTCCGGGAGATTGTGTGTGCCACCGGAGTTTTGGTCCTGGATGACCGCGTTGGCGGTGTAGGAGGTGCCGTTCTGGAAGGTGACCAGACAGTGCAGATGGGAGGTCTGGCCCCGCATCGTGCCGTGGACGTGCGGCGTGCACGATACCGAGTCGACCGGACGGTGGTCGACCTGGGTGATATGATTCTTCATCGTATTCTGCAGTGCCACATACGCATCCGTGTTCGGTCCGCACGCGGCGAGAACGATCGCCGATGCCGCGAGAACTCGGATCCAGCCGATTCGCATGGACTACCGCGTAGCCGGGTGTACGACCATGACAGGGCACTGCGCATGCTGCACAAGGAAATTCGAGGTCGATCCGAGGAGCAGGCCGCTGATGCCGCCGCGGCCGCGGCTGCCGACGACCACGAGCTGTGCCGTCTGCGACCACTCTCGCAGGCGCTCGGCGGGCGCGGACATATAGATCTTGCGCACGACCGGGACATCGGGATACTTCTCCTGCCAGCCCGCGAGGCGTTCTGCGAGAAGCGCCTTCTCGGCCTCCTCGGACGCGGCATCGCCCAGGAACGGATCCGTTCCGGCGAAGTGGCCGATATCCCAGTCGGCGCAGGCATGGACGGCCACGAGGCTCGTGCGGCGTTCGGCGGCTTCGATGAATGCGGCCGCGATGGCGCGTTCGCTCACCGGGCTGCCGTCCACGCCGACGACGACCGGCGCGTTGGCGCGGTCGGCGTGCTCGGCCGGTACCACGATCACCGTGCCGTGCGCGTGCGCGGTGACCGCCAGCAGTGTCGATCCCAGGTGGGCGAGTGTGCCGGCCGAGCCGGTGGCCCCGATCACGACGGCGAACGCCTCGGCGCTGTGCTCGACGAGCAGGCCCGCGGGACTGTCCGACGTCATCGCGGACGACAGGCGGACTTCGGGCGCGGCCAGTTGGGCCAGGTGTTCGGCGTGTGTGATGACGTTCCTGCCCTGGGCGCGGGCCGCGTCGATGACATCCTGCGCGGTGACCGCGTAGGCGCCCGCGACGGTGTTCACACCGACCAGGCCCAATCCATGCATGAGCCGCAGTTCTCGGCCGCGGTGGACGGCATAGCCGGCGGCCCAGCGCACCGCGGCGTCCGAGCCCTTCGAACCGTCGACGCCCACGACGACCTGCGCTGACACGAGGTGGTGTGTATCTGTGGAGTCGGTCTGTGACGTCGTGTCATGTGGTGTCATCGTGGCCTCCGAGGATGCGGAGCGGCCGCCGTCGGGGGCCGTCGCAAGTCACCATAGAGACGGCGTGCGCGGCAGGATGCTGCCGAACGTCATGGGCGGCGGGGCAAAAAGACCGTGGCTCGGGACATTCGACTCGGTCGTCGGCCTGTCGCCGCCGTGCGGACTGAACTCACCCCGGCATCAGTCTGAGGACAGCGTCTCCGTTCGGATCCGTCACACCTGTCGGGAGCGGGCCGTAGGCGCGCTCAGTAGCGTCGCCCTCGGCCGCGTGGAGAACTCGGGCCATGCCGGGGTTCGGGTGCGAACGGTCCGCAGGCACGATACCGTCGCCCCGGCCACCTCGAAACTCTGCTTCACGCTGCGGCTCCGGTGCGAGCGGCCCGTGGCCTGATACCCGGCGGCCTCCCACAGCTCGTGCGAACGTCGGTTCCCGGCCGACATGGACCGTGCGGACGACATTCGGTCCCGACTCGCCGACAAGGATACTGACCAGCGTCGCGCGCAACCCGAAAGCGATTGTCGATTACCACAGCAAGCAGGCTCTTGACCAGCATTTCGCTAATACTGCGCTATCTCCGAGTGGCATTTACACTCGTAGACTCGCACAGTAGCTGTACGTCGGCCCGACATCCCGTCGGCCGTGAACACCCGGAGTACCCCATGCTTTTTCGATGGAGAACCACCGTCGTGAGTGCGGCGGCCGTAATGATCGCCGCATTGCCCGTCGGTGTGAGATCTGCCGCGCAGGCGGCGCCGCCTGACTGCCCCAGCCTGTATGTCGTTGCGATTCCCGGAACCTGGGAGACTTCGGACAAAGATCCGGGCAAGGGCATGCTGGCCAATGTCACCAACAACCTCCCGGGCGATGTCCGGACCGACTATGTCGCCTATGCGGCCACCGCGTTTCCCTGGGAGGGGGACGTGTACGGTCGCTCGAAGGCGGAAGCCGTCAACCGTGCCCGCGGCATGATCAGCGCGATGGCTCTGCATTGCGGTGCAACACGATTCGCGCTCCTGGGCTACAGCCAGGGCGCGGATGCCGCCGGTGACGTGGCGGCCTCGATCGGCACCGGCTTGAGCGTCGTACCGGCGAATCGTGTGGCGCTGGTCGGGCTGATCGCCGATCCCCGCCGGTCCCCGACCGACCAGCTGATCGGTGCGCCGGTCGGTGGTGCGGGTGCCAGCGGTCCGCGCGTGGGCGGTTTCGGCTGGCTCAGCAACAGGACGTACACCTTCTGCGCCCCGGGCGATCTGTACTGCTCGATGCCCAACGGCGACTTCGCCGGTCGGATCGGCGGGCTGCTCGTCCAGCTCTCGAACCCGGACCCGGCCCAGTTCGGGAACTACCAGAGGGAGGTGTCCACCCTCGTCACCGACGCTCTCGCCGCGGGCGGTGTCGGGCTGCTGGACAACCAGATCAACAGGCAGGAATATGACCAGCGCAGGAAGCAGATCAACGACTTCCTGAAGTCCGGGATCCACCAGAGCTACCCCCGATACGTCGTCGACTCCAACGGAGACACCGCCCTGACCTGGCTGCACGATCGGCTGGCCGGTATCGCGGGAAGCTGACGCACAGGGGATACCGAGGACGTCGACGTCGATACGTCGCGGCAAGGCACCGGCATCATCGATGAGTTGCGATGCCGGGACGGACCGTGTCCGACGTTCACGAGTCACGAGTCACGAGTCACGAGTCACGAGTCACGAGTCACGAGTCACGAGTCACGAGTCACGAGTCACGAGTCACGAGTCACGAGTACACTGCGGCTGGCCGAAACGCTCGGCCAGCTGTAGTGCTGGTTCCATCAGCCATAGTGCCGGTCCCATCAGCTGTAGTGCTGGTTCCATCAGCCATAGTGCCGGTCCCATCAGCTGTAGTGCCGGTTCTATCAGCCGTCGTGCCGGTGCCATCCAGAGTTGACACGAGTCCGGAGCAGGTGCCTGGTGCTCGGTGCCTGGTGCGTGATGCCGCATCCCAGTGCTTGGTGCCCACAGGCCTGCGGTGAGCCCCTCACATGCCGGTCGACGCCGCTCAAAGCGAGAAGCGGTCGCTGTCCGGCTCCCGGTCTCGGGCAAGGGCAGCCAGACCGCCGCGATGAATCTTACCGGTGGCGGTGCGCGGCAGATCGTCGACGAGATGCACATCGCGCGGCACCTTGAAGCGTGCGAGGTGTTCGCGGACGAAGAGTTTCACCTCGGCCTCGGTGACGTCACCGGCGGGAATCACGAAAGCTGCCAATCGCTGGCCGAATTCGTCGTCGGGAACCCCGATCACGGCGGCCTCGGTGACCGCCGGATGCTCGTACAGCAGATCCTCGATCTCCCCGGGGAACACGTTTTCCCCGCCGGAGACGATCATGTCGTCATCGCGACCGTCGATGAACAGCCTGCCCGCCGAATCCCAATGTCCCACATCGCCGGTGCTCATCAGCCCGTCGAGAATCCTTTTGCCGCCACCACCGGAATAGCCCTCGAAGGCAATCGCATTGCCCACGTACACGGTTCCGCTGCGGCCGGGACCGTCCACGGGAATCCGGTTGTCCGCGTACAGGCGAACCACGATCCCAAGGGGCGGCCGTCCGACGGTGCCGGGCGCCGCGATCCAGTCCTGCGGGGTGGCGATCGTCGCGGTACCGGTCTCGGTGCACCCGTAGAAGTTGTAGATCACCGGACCGAACGCCTCGATCGCCTTGCTGCCCACCGCAGATGGCAGGGCCGCCCCCGCGCAGAACACGATGCGCATGCTGTCGGTCCGGTGACCGGCCAGGACGTCGTCACCGAGGCTCAGAATGCGACGGAGCATCGTCGGCACCAGCACCAGCGCGGTCACCCGGTGCTCGGCGATCTGTTCCAGTGCGCGGGTGCTGTCGAACCTGCCGTGCAGAATCACGGTGCAGCCCAACGACAATGACAGAATGAATTGCGACAGTGCGGTGCCGTGGAACAGCGGCGCGCACAGCAGGGTGACTCCGCCGCGCCGCAGCGGAACCCGATCGAGGAATTGCGCCGCCGCCAGCGGTGATCGCACCCTCCGCGGTACGCCTTTCGGAGTTCCGGTGGTGCCGCCGGTGAGGATGACGAAACCACCCTGCCGCGGTGGATCCGGGAGCTTGTGCTGCGCGCCCGGCGATATCGGCTCGACGCCGAGCCGGCGCACCCGATTCGGCGCCATAGTCACCGCATCGGCGAATTCGGCGTCGGCGACGATCGCATCGATGGCTTCCCGGTCGGCCACGTCCGCGAGCTGCGCCGCGGCGAATCCCGTGTTCAGCAGCACCAGCCGACTGCCGATCTTGGCCGCCGCCACCATCGCCAGCACCAGGCCACGGTGATCGCGGCACAGGACCGCGACGGTGGATTCGGGCCCGATCCCGGCAGCGAGCCAGGACAGCGCCAATGCGTCTGTAGCAGTGTCGAGTTCGTGATAGGTGAGCGCACCGTCCCGATCCACGATCGCGAGGGTGTCGGGACAGCGGCGCGCCGCGACCCGCACCGGTCCGGCGATCGGGCCCAGGATCCGGGTGCAGCGTGCCGTGCGCCATATCTCGAGGGGTCGCCGGAGATCGATCAGTCCCGAATTGTGCAATACGGCAACCTGTTCGATGGACACCCGCGTGGCCGCCGACAGCCGCCGCAGCATGGACGGAAACGACATCGGCGGTCAGCTTCCCGGGAAGCCGGCGGGCAGCGGGGCGCGGTAGTCGAGCATGAACCTCGGACCCGGCGGGAGACCGCGAAGCACCGCGCTGATCCAGGCCTGCGCGGGCAGCCAGCCGACCACGGCGTTGGTGATGTGTTCGGGCAGGGGCACGGTGATGAAGCGCAGGTCGGCACCGGCGTCGTGATACTTGTGCACCACCGGGAGCACCACGGTCGAGGGCGGGATCAGTTCGTCCCACGCCCCATGGAACCACAGCAGCGGTGAGTCGGGAATGTGCGCGTCCAGGCTGTTGTCCCGCAGCACCCGCAGGACCGCCGGTGAGCTTTCCAGAGACTGCCCCGGCTGGAAATAGTCGTCGATCGGCCGCCACATGCCGGTCAACGCCGCGGTGTAAACGCACCGGTCCGACATGTCGGCAATGATTTCCTGCCCCGCGGGGGTCAGGAGTTTCTTCGCGTCGAAGACGTCGGGGTATTCGCGCGCCAGACCGGCGAACCCGAGCCACATGGTGAAGTTGCTGATCCCGGTGACGCCCGGCTGCCGCACCGTGGCATACCGCGCCTGCGCGACCAGGTCGGCCGGTGCGCCACCGAAGGCGGTGCCGAGCAGATGGACATCGGGTGCGTAGGTCGCGCGCAACGCGGCGGCGCGGATCGACCCCGACCCGCCGCCGGAGTAGCCGTAGAGGGCGACTCCGGAGTCGTGCAGTCCGAGAGTGGGATCGTTTTTCACCGCGCGGATGCTGTCGAGGACCATTTTGCCCTCGTCCCAGGTACTGAAAGTATTGAACTCACCATCGAAGTCGGGGACGTTGATCGCGAAACCCTGTGCCAGCCAGTAGGTCGCGAGCGCCGCCTCCTTGAATGTACCGAGCTGCAAGGTATGTGAGGGATTGCAGGCGGAATCGGTCGAGTCGATCGCCTCCTGGAAGGACACCACCGGACGCGCACTGCCGACCCACGGAATGCCCGGCACGATCACCGATGTCGCGGTGACGATCGGGTCGCCGTGCACGTCCTCGGACCGGTAGAGCAGCTGCTTGGTGTAGACGGGGAACGGAATCCCGACGAGCCGGGTCTGCACCTCGCGCGTCCGCACGATCTGCCCCGGGCGGTAGGCCGCCGGATCCTGCGGCGGCCGATACCAGGGGTCGGCATCCGGGGTGGCGATCGGGAGCGCGTGGTAGAGGTCGGGCTCGCGCGGCAGTTGCGGCAGTTGGTTCTGATCGGGCGGAAAGCTCGGCGGGAACGTCGGATCCGCCGGTGCTACAGCGGGATTCACGGCGGTGAGCGCCAGGGTCAGGCCGATGGCCAGGCTTGCCAGGGACCGGCGTGCCGTACGGCCCGGCCGGAATGAGTTGGATCCCATGTCAGTCCTCGGAGAGATGAAGGGGTTCCGGCAGTACAGCACACGGACTTGTTTCCAGCAAGCGCCCTTGTTCGAAACACGCCCGTATACTCGACGAGGTGACTTCGAAATCCACGTCCTCGGCACAGCGAACGACAGGTCGCCGAATCCGCGGACTCGACGCCGACCAGCGGGCGAATCAACGCCGCGATCTACTCCTGGATTCGGCGCTGGAACTGTTCGCTCGCGACGGGTACGCCAACACCTCGATCGAATCGCTGTGCCAGGCGGCCTATGTCGGCAATAAGGCGTTCTACGAGCACTTTTCGACGAAGGAAGCCTGCTACCTGGAGCTGTTGCAGCGCAACACCCACAGCCTGATGCGGACGGTGGGCGCCGCCATCGAGCAGGTGTCCGATAGCGAAGAGCAGGCCACCCGCCACCTACTCGAGGTGTTCGCCCATGCGCTGCTGGACGATCCGCGGATCGCCGCTGTCACCTTCGGTCAGGCGGGCGGCATCTCGCCGACCATCGAGCGGCAACGCCGCGCCAACCGCCGCGAAGCAGCCGCACTGGTACTGAATTTCTGGCGCCGCTACGACACGTCCCCCGTCGACCGCCGCCGCGAAACCCTGGCCATCGCCGTAATCGGCGGCCTGTTCGATCTGGTCAGCGACACCCTCGACAGAACGGATCACGCCCCGACCCCTGCCGAGACCGACACTCTGATCATCGACCTCACCGACTTCACCCTCATCACCCGAGCCGGCATCCGCGAACGCGCCAACCGGTAACGGCCGGCCCGGCGACCACGCGCCCGGCCGTTGGATGTCGATCGTAATGCGAGCATGGTAGTAGTTGATTCTCGATTTCGAGAAGATAATTCTCCATGACAGAGAGTGTGGATAGTCGTGGCAGGTATGAATCGGGTTCTGCTCTCGGAGGACCGCGATGGTGTGCGGACGCTGACCCTCAACCGACCGAAGCGCAAGAACGCCATCGACGCGGAACTGTGGGCCGCCCTGGCGGACGCGTTTCGCGCAGCCGCTGACGACCGGTCGGTACGTGCACTGGTGCTCACCGGCGCCGGTGGAGCCTTCTGCTCGGGCGCGGACATCTCGACACCGGACAACGGGCATCCGATCTACCGGATGCGCGCCCTGACCGACGTGGCGTTGCTGCTGCACGAGTTGCCGATGCCGACGGTGGCGAAGATCGACGGTGTGGCGGTGGGTGCGGGCTGGAATCTGGCCCTGGGCTGCGATCTGGTCGTCGCGACGCCTGGGTCCACGTTCTCGCAGATATTCGCCCGGCGCGGGCTGTCGGTGGATCTGGGCGGATCGTGGCTGTTGCCGAAACTGGTTGGACTGCAACAGGCCAAGCGCTTGGCCCTGCTGGCCGAGACCTTCGACGCGAAGCAGGCGCGGGCGCTGAACCTCGTGACCTGGGTGGTGCCCGAGACCGAAATAGACGCGTTCACAGATGATCTCACCGCCCGGCTCGTCGCCGGTCCGCCGGTGGCGCTGGCGCAGAACAAGGCGTTGCTGAACGCGGGCGCGAACCTGACATTGCGGGAGGCGCTGGCCGGTGAGGCGGCGGCGCAGGGCCTGAACTTCGCCACCGCGGACGCACCAGAGGCGTTCGCCGCCTTCGCGGAGAAACGCGACCCGCACTTCACCGGTCGCTGGACGGTGCACAGGCCACCGGCCCGCGGCGCCGAGGGGTCCGCGAACGGAGATGAATCACACTCCTGAGCTGTGATCCGAAATTGGTTGCCCTGCAACAGTGCTCGATGATCTCATCGAAATCTCAGGCGTATCGGCTATGACTGTCGGTTGGGGAATGAAACATTTGGTGGGCGATCCCTGATAAAGGCACGGGAATCGGTTGATTTCGCCGCCCGGACCCTGCCCCCATACCTCGGGAACGGATCGTTACCATCGCCCGGGCAGGTGATCGAGCACATCGGAGGACACATGAGCGGCGACTGGTCGGGACGCGGTGGAGAACGCCCGCGACGGCCGGCCAACCCGGGCTATCCACCGCCAGGCGGGCCGCGGAACCCTCGAGGCGGGCAGCCACCGGAGAACATGCGGTTACGGCGGCCGCTGAACCCCGGTAGTCCACCGCCGCGTATGCCGCAGAACCCGCCGCCCGGTCCGCGACCGAGGCCACCGGAGAGCCCGCGATCACGGCTGCCGGAGAACCCACGGCGGCCGATGCCTCCCGGCAACCCGCCGCCGCGCCGACCGCCGAGCCCACCGGCCAGATCACGAAGGCCCTCGCCGCGCCGGTGGTGGCGCAACTTCCGCCGGGTTCTGGTATTGCTGCTTGTGCTGGTGGTGGCCCTGGTCGGGTACTACGTGTACCTGTTCACCGATATGTCCAGCGCGATGGCCTCCTCCCACGCCCTGGACGGCGCGCCCACCTCGTCCGACGGCACGAATATCCTGCTGATGGGCCTGGACACGCGCAAGGACCAGAACGGCCGGCAACTGTCGGCCGCGATCCTGGCCCAACTCCACGCCGGAGACGGTGACGAGGGCGGTTACAACACCAACACCCTGATCCTCATCCACATCCCCTCCGGCGGCGGTAAGGCGCAGGCGTTCTCGATCCCTCGTGACGACGCGGTCGCCGTGCCCGGCTACGGCACGCTCAAGATCAAGGAGGCCTACGGCAACGCCAAGGCCGCCGCCGAGCAGACCGCGGCCCAGCAAGGGGTGACCGACCAGCATCAACTGGAGACCATCGGCCGGGAAGCCGGGCGAAAGCTGGAGCTGGAGACCGTCCGCAACCTCACCGGCGTATCGATCGACCACTTCGCCGAGGTCAGCCTGGCCGGTTTCTACGATCTGGCCAATGCCCTCGGCGGCGTCCAGGTGTGTCTCGACAACGCGGTCAACGACTCCGCCTACTCCGGCGCGGTATTCCCGGCGGGCGTGCAGACGCTCAACGGCGCCCAGTCGCTGGCGTTCGTGCGGCAGCGGCACGGCCTGCCCAACGGCGATCTGGACCGCACCCACCGGCAGCAGGCGTTCCTCTCGTCCGCCTCACACAACATCCGCAGCATGGGCACGATCCTCGACCCGTTCAAGCTGAGCGACATCACCGATGCGGCGAAACGGGACATCGTCATCGACCATGGGTGGAACGCGCTGTCCATGGCGTGGGAAATGCGATCGCTGACCGGCGGCAATACGGTCTTCCAGACGCTGCCGATCGAAGGCTTCTTCAGCCTGAACGGCGAGGACGCCAACCGCGTCGACCCGACCCAGATCAGCCAGATCATCCATTCCACCTTCTACGGCACCACCAACGCGGCGGCCACCGGCAATTCCGCTCCCGCCGGCGGTGATTCGGGCGGCGGCAACGATTCCGGATCATCGAACAATGCTCCGAACGGCGCGCCCGTGCAGGCCAATTCGGGTGGCGGGGTGCCCTGCGTGAACTGACCGCCCGCGCGATTGCCTTGGCGGAGGGCGACTTCCGCTGTGGCAGTTTGGTTTATGGCCAATCGGCGTGCCAAACGCAAGAAGGCGGTCGTGCTCGGCGGCGGCCGGTCACGAAATCCGCTGGCACCGCGGTCGATGATCCGCAGCATCGGAAACGATGGCGGACGAAGTTCCGTGCCAGCGCTCTGACCGCCGGGCTCGCCGCCATCGCCCCAAGGCACCGCCCTGGATGCCCATCGGGTGGAGTATCACTCCGCCTCGGACTCCAATGCGTGTCAACCGGAACGCGCATACGTTCCAAAGCGTCTGGCAGGCAATGGTTTTGACAATTCGTTGGAGGTGTCGGCAGTGGTGATCGCCGAGTTGATCCCATGGTTCAGCGGTCGTGCTGCCAGGGAAATGGTGTGAGGTCGGGTTCGACCCAGCCGGTCCTGGCCGCGGGGCTGGCCAGTGTGGTGGTGCGGTAGAACCTGGTGAGCAGTCTCTTGTCCAGCAGTGCCGGGTTGTGGTCGATGAAGGTGTCGAAATCGTCTGCGGTGGTGTCGATTACGTGGTGGCCGACCAGCTCGACCCAGGCGCGGCTGACGGTGGTGTGGTATTTCCGCGGGGCGCCCTGATAGCGCGCGGTGCGCTGGATGCCGTCGCTGACCAGTTCGATCGCCCGGGGGGTGCCGTAGCGGCGTACGGCCAGGTAGGTGAGGTGCAGGTGCTGGCGGTGACCGAACCGGCCGGCGTCTGCGGTCACTTCGGTCAGCAGGTCGGTGTAGGGGTCCGATTCCTCGGACGGATCCTGGTCGGGGTGCGGTGCGTTGTCGTGTGTCATCGGTTGTCCTCGATGAGGGCGTCCAGGACGGTGTAGAAGCCGGCGACAACTTCGGGGGGTAGGTCGCCGAGTGTGCGGGATTCGAGGTCGGCGAGGGTCCGGCGGATAGCGTCGGCGGTGGCGCGGCCGGTGTCGGTCAATTCGATCAGGACCGAGCGCCGGTCGCCCGCGCGGGTGACCCTGGTGATCAGTTCGCGCTTGTCCAAGCGGTCGAGCACGCTGGTCAGGGTGGTGGGACGCGCTCCGATCAAGGCGGCGACCTGGGAGACGGTCCGGCTCTGCCCGTCGGCGAGGTTACCAAGCGCATTGATCTCGGAGGCGGTCATGTCGAGATCGACCAATTCTCCGGCAATCCTGTGAAGCGTGGCGTGAGTCGCGCGCTGGAGAGTCAGCAGCAGCGATCGATCAGAATGTACGAAATCGTTATTCACGATTTCGGATAATACCAAATCGTACTAATTTGGCGCTACTACTCACCTGGCATCGTCACGAATCCGCCGCCGTCGGACGGTGCTGCCGCAGCCGCGAACTCTCGAGCCGCGGTGTCCGAAGCCCCGCTGCTCGACCCGGCTCTAGCTGGAAAACCTCTGGGCTAGGTTCCGAAGCCGTTGTGCTGCGCGGGCCGCTCGATCCGGCGGCACGGCTGTACCGGGCATCCGGCTCATCTGTTCGAGTTGGTCGGCGAGGCGCAGGTGCTCGCGGTGGGCGTGGTCCCGGCAGGCCAGGCAGGTGACGCTTTCCGGACGTTGGGAGGTCATCGCATATGGCACGCGCACACCACAACCGGTGGTGACCACGCTCGGCGGGTCGATCGGTTTGCCTAGTATGGAGACGACGAGATTGCGGTAATCGACTCCGGCCTGCATCACCTTCTGCTCGACGTGAATGTGCGGATCGGTCTCGCTCATCTGCTCGTCGCCCTTGTCGCAGTGGTCCGAACGTTATTCTAGTGCCGCCTCATGCGGCATCGACACTCGGTGACCGCGCCGAACTCGGTGACCGCGCCAACCTTTCCAGACGCGGCACCGGCTCGAGAACCCAACACGTCATGCGCGGCGCCGCATATTCGCACGGTCACTGTGGAGTTCAGGAGATCGCGCCATCGAGCAGATTCGGCGGAGGCTGGTCGTCGCCCTGTCCGAGTCAGCGTCGAGCTTCCGCGTCACTGACCGGCCGGCGATCGGGCATCTCCAGTCGGTGCGCGAGCGATGCTCGCGTTCTGGCAATCCGGCAGTGCTGCGGCGAGTTTCGGGAATCGGATAGTGCGCCTGGAACTTCGGCAAACGGACCGGTGTGGATGCGGACAGCGACCGATTGCGGTCGTTTTTCGAGAACCTGTTCTCATTCGTGAGTCGATTTACCGCTGATTCATTCGCGTTGCGCCGACGTATGCCCTGATGCGCGACGCGCGTCAGGGGTGCGCGCACACCGATCTCCGATCTGAACATGATCTGAAAATGCTTCTGCCACATAATAATCCGTGACGATAGCGGAGCGAGTTTGTATCGAAACCGCATCGATTCACCCGACTTCCCCGGTTCGGTGCCTGTTTCGCCCCGTAGGCTCCGCAGCGAATCACGCACCACTGGTCGAAATGGAGTTCCCGATGCGCACGGTGAAGCTGCAGCGCACCATCTGTGCGCCCGCGGCGGACGTGTTCGAATGGCTCACCGATGTCACCAATTTCCAACGGGTTCCGGGGATTTTGCGAGTGACGTTGGTGCGGCCGGGCGATATCACGGAGCACGGCACCGGCGCGGTGCGGCTCCTGGTGACCCCGCTGGCGCGGGTGACCCAGGAGATCGTGGAATACGATCCGCCCCGGCTGATTCGCTACAAGATGCTGAAGTCCTCGCCGTCGGTGTGGCAGCAGGAGGGCACTCTGCGATTCGAGCAGGTCGAAGAGGGCACGAGAGTCACCTGGATCTCCGTATTCGGAATCGCCACACCGATTTTCGGCGATCTATGGACCCTGGCGGCGGCGCCCATGACGGTCATCGGCCTGCGGGCCATACTGGCCACGGCCGACCGCGAACTGCGGGGCGAATAAGGGCCGGTCGCTCAGAACGCATGTCGAATTCAGTTATCATGCAACGGGATTGGTGATCACCGGCCCCGCCGCCGATGTTGGCGCTGTCCAATGCCCGTGAACGCCGGTGGGCGATGACGGATCGAGTGGAGTGGGATCGGCCGGCGTGACGAGCTGGGCGACCGAGGGGCGATGACCTAATGCCGCAACGTCGTGGTCGCGATGTCCAGGAAGTCGCGCACGAGTTTCTCGGGCCGGTCTGTCGTGACGACGAGGCAGGTCTCGGCGTTCGGGGCATCGGCGACGGGGAGGTGGACGAGATCGGGACGGGAGTAATAGCGCGCGACGCTGACCGGGACGAGTGCGATGCCGTGTCCGGAGGCGATGAGCTCGAATTTCTCCTCGAGTGAGTCCAGTCGCCGGGTCTGGGTGTCGAGCATGAGTTCGCAGTCGAGGTCCGCGCGGAGGATCTCGTCGCGGTGGGCGAGCGGGTGCGTGGCGGGCATGCAGGCCACTCGATGTTCGTGGCCGATGGGGATGGTGTGCAGGCCGGAGTCGTCGAACGGCCTTCGCAGGTAAGCGATTTGGGCACGGCCGTCGCGCAGCGGCGCGTCCGGATCCCACCAGCGCGCCGGGACGACGTCGGTCTCGACCTGTGGGTGAAGGGATTTGAACGCTCGGATCGCTTCGGACACATGGAGTCCCGGAGCGAAGGCGATCACGAGCCGCTGGATGGCCCGGTCGGCGTCGTGCACGCGCCGTACCGCCGCGTCGATGGTCCCGAGGATCCCCTGCGCCTCCTCGTAGAGCTGCTTGCCGGCGGCGGTCAGCTCCACGCTGCGGGTGGTCCGCTCGAGCAGGGTGCAGTCCATCTCCTGTTCGAAGGCCCTGATCTGTCGGCTGAGCACCGGCTGGGCGATGTAGAGCTGTTCGGCCGCCCGGCCGAAATGCCGGTGCTCGGCCACCGCCACGAAGTAGCGGAGCTTGCGCATATCCAGATCCATGCCTTCAGGGTATCAATTCGCGGGAAGGGTATTGGACGCCCGGCCCCGCCGCCCCGAGACTCGAAGCATGATCGTCATCACGACTCCCACCGGCCAGATCGGTGGCCGACTGCTGGATATCCTGCTCGACGAAACCCCAACGCGCGGTGAGGAATTGCGCGTCATCGTGCGCGATCCCGGGAAGCTCCCCGAGCGGGTCCGCGCTCGGGTCGACGTCGTCGCCGGCTCGCACGGCGACCCCGATGTCGTGGACCGGGCCTTCACCGGGGCGGACGCCGTGTTCTGGGTGCCGCCGGGCGATCCCCAGGCACCGAGCATCGACGCGGCGTATTCCGGGTTCACCCGCGCCGCCGCGAAGGCGTTCGCCGCCCATGGCGTCGGACATGTCGTCGGCGTCTCGTCGCTCGGTCG
The DNA here is from genome assembly GCF_019038435.1 of Nocardia alni. Taxonomy (GTDB): domain Bacteria; phylum Actinomycetota; class Actinomycetes; order Mycobacteriales; family Mycobacteriaceae; genus Nocardia; species Nocardia alni. Next base: position 4,151 of record NZ_JAGPOX010000166.1, on the reverse strand, counting down.
CGGCACCGCTGTGGCCGATCGCGCCGGGCTCGTGACGGCGTCGCTGGCAATGGACGACTTCATCGCGAGCACCGGCGTCGCCTACCGCGCGCTGGCCAATCCGAGCTTCATGGACAACCTACTGCGACAAGTGGTTTCGATACGCGACAACGGCATCTTCACCGGCACCACAGAGGCCGACCGTGCCGACCCGATCGTCGCCACCCGCGACATCGCCGCGGCCGCCGCGGGCCTGCTGCTGGATCGCTCGTGGACGGGGACGGGCGAGGTTCCGGTCTTCGCGCCGGCGGATCTTTCGGCGAACGACATGGCACGCGTCATATCGGATGTGCTCGGCCGCCCGGTCCGCTACGAGCGGCAGTCGCTCGATGACCTGCGGGCCAGACAGGCCGCACGCGGGGCGGGCGAGGCGACCGTACGGGGCTACGTCGACATGATGCGCGCGGCGGACGAAGGTCTCTACGACAGTGCGCGGCGCACGCCCGGCAACACCGGCCCGACGGGCTTCCGCGAGTGGTGCGAACAGGTCCTCGCCCCGGCGGTGCGGGCATGAGTACGGCACTCGTCGTCGGGGCTTCCCGCGCCCTGGGCCTCGCCCTCGCCACCGAGTACGCCCGCCGCGGCTGGGACGTCATCGGGACCGTCCGAGGCAGCGAGCGCACCGGCCTGCACGACCTGGCCGAGGCATCCGAGGGCCGGGTCACGGTCGAGACGCTGGACATGACACACCAGGACCAGATCGCCGCGCTGCGCGAACGCCTGGCCGGACGCACCCTCGACCTCCTGTTCGTCAACGCCGCCATCACCCGGGGCGACATTCCGGTCGGCGAGGTCCCGACAGAGATGTTCGTCGAGGTCATGGTCACCAACGCACTGAGCCCGATGCGCGTGGTCGAGTCCTTCCGCTCGCTGGTCGCACCGACCGGCACGATCGGCGTCATGTCCTCACGCCAGGGCAGCATCAGCTTCAACACCAACGGCGGACACGAGGTTTACCGCGCGAGCAAATCCGCCCTGAACCAGCTGATGCGCAGCTACGCAGCCCGATACGCCGAGGCCGAACACACCCTGCTGCTCATGTGCCCCGGCCACGTGCGCACCGAACTGGGCGGAGCAACCGCCCCCCTGAGTATCGACCAGTCCATCCCCGGCGTCGTCGACACGATCGAACATCACCGAGGCGAACCGGGCCTGCAATTCCTGAACTACCAAGACCAGCCCGTGCCCTGGTAGACCACCGCCGAGGTCTCAATCCTGCCAACGGCCTACTGGCCAAGGCCATGGCTGGCAGGGGTGACGAGGGTCGTCTCGATGCAGCGTGGCGATCCATCCGTCATGGACCGCCCGCCGGGTTGCGGGCACAGTCGCCTTGGCATGCCGTAGGAACGTGGTGGGGTTCGTCAGCGTTTGCTGGCGGGCTGGGCGGATCTGGTGAAGCGGAAGTTCGAGACCGGGATCGCGCCTCGGTGAGTCCGGAGACTTACCGGGGCGATTCATCTGCGTATGGAGGTTCGAGCCCGCCGCCCGCCGTGTCACTCAGACGGGCGAACTCGGTGGGCGTCTGCCGGTACTGCTTCCGGAACGCGCGGATGAAGTGACTGCTGTCCGAGAAATGCCATCGGGCCGCGACCTCCATGACGCTCGGCCGATCGAATGGCACCACCAACTCGAGCCGGGCCCGCTCGAGCCGCCGTCTGCGGATATATGTCCCCACCGACTCATCGAGCGTGGCAAACGCCCGGTGCAGGGTGCGCACGGAGACGTTCAGTTCGCGGGCCAGTGACATCGGCGAAAGCTCCGGATCGGCAAGACGACTGTCCGCGAGGTTCATCGCCGCGCGGGCCAGCGCGGGAGCCAACAAGGGTTCGGCATCGTCGAATTCTTGTCGCACAACGCCTTTGGCAAGCCCCAGTAGGGCATCACGGGCGCTTTGCAGCCCCGCCGGACCGAGGTCGTACGCGACCGTGCCGAGCATGTTGGCATGGGCCGCGAGCACGCGCACCACGGGTGAGCGGACCGAGCCGACGATATGCCGGCCGTCCAGCAATGACCCAAACTCCTCGGTGGGCAGGATGAGAACCTTCGCCGTCGCGCCCGAGCTCACCTCGAACCGCGTCGGCTGGCCGTCGCGACGCACGATAAAGGATCCGGCCGGAACGGTGACGGTCCCGCCTCGCTCGTCCGGCCGGGAGAAGCGCCAAGTGCCGTGCGACATCAGGTGCATCAATACCCGCTCGTCGGAGTCACGGGTACCTGTGGTCTGGCCGATATACGACGCGCTGTGGGCATTCGCGATCACCGTATCGAGCGCCGTTGCGGCCCGGACCCTGATCCGGAATTCCCGGGACGCACCGAAGTCCAGTCCGGACAGTGGCCAGGCCTGGCCCACCTGGCTGTCCCACTCCCTCTGGAAGGCGCCAAAGCTGTCCTGGGCGGTCCCCGGAGCAGTGACATCCGCGGAGAAGACCCTGGACGATCGACCCAGCTTCGGTGTATCAACCATGCCCTCGCCTCTCTACCAGGCACTGATATTCCATCAATCCGTCACTCAGGTCCAATGCCCGTCGGCGTTTTTCGCCATATTCTCACAGAGATTTCCGACGACGAGCAGGAAGGTTGCGCTCGATTTCTATGACAGACATGACACATGGCGTTGACGAACCGCAGAACGATTCCATCGCGGACGCCGCCGAGCTGATCGACCTGACAGCCGGTGTGATCAAGATCCAGGTCCTGCACGCGCTCGCCGCGCTCCACGTCGCCGATCACCTCGATGGAGGGCCGCGGACGGCAGCGCAGGTGGCTGCGGACGAGGGCAGTCACCCGCGGGCCACCTATCGCTTGATGCGGGCGGCGGCGGGTCTGGGCGTGCTGAACTACGAGGGGGACGGCCGTTTCGGCCTGACCGGTCGAGGCCGCCTGCTGCGCACCGGCGTGCCAGGCTCGATGCGCTCGTTCGTGCTGGTACAGGCCGGGCGCTCGCACTGGCAGCCCTGGGGTCTGTTTCCCGATGCCGTACGGCAGGGTGTGAGCCAATCGAGGGCGGCACTGGGGGCGGACACCTTCGAATACTTCTCCAAACCCGAGAACGCTGGTGAAGCAGCGCTTTTCGCCGAGGCGATGGCCGACCTGTCCGGCCTGGTGACCCAGGGCGCCGTTGCTGCGGTCGACACCACGGGGGTCTCGACCGTCGTGGACGTCGGCGGCGCCGACGGACAGTTCGTCTTGGCGCTGCTGGCCGGCGACCCGGCCCTGCGGGGTCAAGTGCTCGACCTGCCGCACGCCGCCGAGCGCGCCGGCAAGGAGGCCGCGCGACGAGGCCTGTCCGATCGGTTCTCCGGCGTAGCAGGCGATTTCTTCACCGAGGTACCTGCCGCGGATCTCTACCTCCTCAAGACAGTGTTGCATGACTGGGACGACGAGCAGTGCGCCAACATTCTGCGCAACTGCCGGGCCGCGGTGCACGACGGGGGGCGCGCGGTGATCGTGGAGACGATCGTCGGTGAGATCGGCAAGCCCGACTTCGCCACCCTCTCTGATATGGGCATGCTCGCCGTGACGAACGGCATGGAACGAGACCTTGACGAGTTCGACGCCCTCTTCGCCTCTTCGGGATGGCGCCGCGACAAGACGTATCCCGTAGGCGGCGGTTACTTCGGCATCGAAATCATCCCGGGCTGATCGTTCGGCGCAACGTCAGTGTGTCGCCATCGGTCAACACGGGCACATCGAGTGGATATCGTAGGGCCATGTGACCAGGAGACCTGCCGGACAGGTAAGTCGGCAAACGATTTTCGCGCCGACGACCGAAGGGCTGACGCTTCGGACAGTCTGGCGGTCCAGTGGCCGGCGCTCAGCTGGCCGCGCGAGTTTGCTGGATGAGATCAGCCGTGGAGACTCGAAACCTAGAGTCGGGTTGCGGTGCGGATCAGGTCGGCCAGGGGTTTGGAGCGGGAGTGGGGTGGCCAGGCGATGACCGTGGTGACGGTGGGGGCGTCCGAGATCGGGATGGTCAGGTGGTCTTCGTGGAGGTGGGACGCGACCGTTTCGGGGAGGATCGCGCATGCTCGGCCCAGGGAGATCAGTTGCAGGAGTTGGGTGTGATCGCGGACCCGGGGGCCGGGGCCGTCGGGGTAGGTGCCGTCCGGGTG
>NZ_JAGPOX010000165.1 GCF_019038435.1 Nocardia alni | reverse complement strand
CACCCGGGCCCGCGACCCCTGGACCCGCGACTCCCGGACCCGCGACTCCCGGTCCGGCCGTCCCCTCGAACCAGTCCACCACGACGACTCCATCGAGTACCACCACCTCGGCGTTCGACCCATCCTCGATCGCTTCCACCGCCCTGAGCGGTCTGGGTACGTTCACCGGCCAGCTGTCCTCGCTGGGTCAGACGCTCAGCCCGGAGATCAGCGCCCTGGGGAGCACGATTCAGCAGGGCGTCCAGGGGTTCGTGACGCAGGTCGAGGGCTTGATGAAGAATGCGAGCGGCACGGCCGGACAGTCGCCGGGGCTCGAATTCGATATCGCCGGTAAACATGTCAAGCTGGCGCTCGGCAAAAACGGCGAGGTGGATCTCAGCACCTCGGGTGGCGGTGACTCGAAGACCTATGCCATGAAGCTCGACGAGCACGGCATGCCCGTCATCACCACTACCGACGGAAAGCCCGGCGACGAAAAGTCCGATAAGGACAAGCCGGAGAGCGACCACCCTGGCACGGATACCCAGAAGCCCGGCGGTCCGGGTGGCGATCAGAATTCCGGCACTTCCGGCGGCAGTCCCAACTCCGCGGCGACCGCTGGTGACAAGAATCCCGCCGGACCCGCCGGTGGTCAGAGTTCCGGTCCGGGCGGACCGAGTTCCAGCGGCAGTCGGTCCGGTGCCAGTTATCAGCAGAATCTGCCACCGGCGCCCGCAGTCGACGGAGGCGCTGGGGGCCGAGACAAGAATGCGCCTCCTCCCGCCGCTCCGCCCCAGCAGCAGCCCCCCGGTTCCAATGCGGGGCCCGACAGTGGTGCGGAACTGGCCGAGGCCGGACCGCTGTAAAACAGGAGTATCGAGATGGTGGACTACGCGGCGGAAATCGACCGCATCTTCGAGGAGCATCGCCGCCGATCGGCGATGCTCACCCAGGAGCTCGAAGAGATCGAACAGCGCACCGCCCGAACGGCTCACGAACTCGAGGTGCGTGCCACAGCCGACATGCGGCAGTTCTGGGAGGAACACGGGGAGGACCTGGAAAAGGCGCGTGCCGAGGCAGAGGAACGCGAACGCGAGGAAGCCGAACAACGCGAACAGCGCGAGGCGATAGCCCGAGCCGCCGCTGCCCGCAAGGCCAAGCAGAACGTCGCCTCCTTCGAGGACGATGACGACGATTACTACCGGCGCGAGAGCTGGCTGGTCTGAGCCGGGCCGAGAATTCGGTCGGCCATGTCCTGGATCTCCCGGCGCAGGCGTGCGGCTGGCCACCGCTGGGTGGTGATCAGGTTTTCCAGCAGGTCTATGCGCGTGAACGAGAGCAGTGCGTGGGCCGTCCAGGCGGCGCGGTCCGGGGCGACGATGCCGGTGAGCAGGTCTGTGAACAGGGCGTGTGCCAGTAGGTAATTCGGGGATTCCAGGAACGACGTCCGCTCGGAGGTCTGTTCCAGGGCGCGGGTGATCTTGCGGTTGTCCAGCTTGAACTCGACCATGGCGTCCAGGAGCGCCAGGAGGCGATCGCGGGATGGCGCGGCGGGGCCCAGCGGCGGCGGGCCGTCGACGATCGCGGTCATCAGACCGGCGATCCGCATGTCGAAGACGGCGCGCAGCAGGCCCGTCCGGTCGCCGAAGCGGCGGAACAGGGTGCCCTTGCCGACGCCTGCCGCGGCCGCGACGTGGTCCATCGTGACCGTCAGCGGATCGTCGGCCGTCTCGAACAGCGTGCGCGCGGCGGCCAGGATGGTCTGGCGGTTGCGGGCGGCGTCGGCGCGTTCCCTGGGAGTCACGAACGGAACTCTGCCACCGCGAAGTCGCGGAACGAGCGGGGTGGGGTACCGGTGATGCGTCGCACCACGTCCGTCGTGCGGTCCTCCACTCCGGACGCGACGACCGCGTCCATGCCGACCAGGAATCGCGCGGTGTGCGCGGGCACGCCGAGGGCCTCGTAGTACGCGGGCTGCTCGGCCGGGTCCAGTCGGGTGTGCGTGATCACGTGGCCGCTGGTCTCGGTAAGTATCGCGGCCACCTCGTCGTAGCTCAGCGACTCCGGGCCCGTCAGGATCGGATCCGCGTTCACCGCCTCGGGCGCCAGCAGGGCCTCCACGGCGACGCGGGCGATATCGCCCGCGTCGATGAACGCGGCGCGCCCGGAACCCGCGGACGTGGCGATGGCCGACGTCGCGCGGATGCCGATGGCGTGTGCGTGACCGCCGATCACGTTCTGCATGAACCACGTGGGTCGCAGTACGGCCCATTCGCCGAACATCTCCGCGATCGCCTGGTGCACGGTCCCCGCCATCGGACCACCGGCAGGCACGAGTGAGTTGCTCAACAGCACCGCCCGTCGCACGCCGCAGGTCCTGGCCAGGTCGAGGAACGGCAGCATCACGTCCTGCGGGGCCGGGTCGCGCGGCGGTGGCACCAGGTACATCCGGTCCACGCCGGCCAGTGCGGCGGCGTGTGTATCCGGGGCGTACCAGTCGAAGCGGGTGGCACTCGAGCGGCCGGCCGCGCGCACCGTGACTCCGCGTTCGGCCAGTCGGGCAGCCACCCGGCTGCCGGTGGTGCCGCTGGCCCCGGTGACGAGCACGGATGTCATTCGGCGCTCCGAAGCGGATTCCAATAGTCCCGGTAGTGTGCGATCAGGCCGTCACGCACGGTCAGGATGACCACGTACGACTGCTCGTAGGGTGCACCGCTGGCCGTCACCGTGCCCGTCAGGGTCATCTCGATGATCGCCACGTCCGGCTTGACGGTCTCGTGGATCTCCAGGCTGCGCGCGCCCTCGATACGCATGCGCCCCGAGAGGGCCCTCAGGTATTCGCCGAGCGCCGTTTTGCCCTCGACGCGCGTGGGACGGCCGGGCGGGGCGAACGGAAACTCGAACACGACATCGTCGGCACACAGGTCGATCAGCCCGCCTGAGTCGTTCGCCTCAGCACCCTGCCGGGCCAGCACCTGGGCCATTTTCGTGAAGACGTCCACCGCTGTGGTCATCGCATTCCTCCTGCATCAAACGGACTGCGGGTCCGTTTGAAGGATACGGACTACTAGTCCGGTTGGCAATCGTGTCGAGGATCCGGCAGTCGCGGAAGGGGTACTCCCTGGCGTTGTGCGCCCGTGAATCGAGCACTGCCATTGCGCGGCCGTCGAGGCGTTGTCCTGCTTACGGTCAGAGGCATCCGATGCGAAACTCAAGGTGCGCTTCGGTTTTCGCGGTGAATTCCGCGCGCCCGATGTGAGATTTCATGCGGCAGTGCCGGACTCACCGAACGGTATGAGACCTATTTGCGCAGTGTCCGGACCGCTTGCAGCAGTTCCATTTTCGATGGCGGTTCCGGCTCTTCGGTCGCGTTCGGGTCGATGAGCTGGGTGTGCGGGATGATCTGTTCGGGGTCGGCGAAGGCCTTGTACTTCTTGTCGCCCTGCAGTTGGTACATCAGATAGCCGACCAGCAGGCCCCGGGTGGTGCGTTCGGTCTTCGGCTCGAATTTGGCGGCGCCGAGGGCGGACAGGGCGCGCCGGCCGCGGACGATGCCGTTGTGCGAGGCGCTGTCGACCGAGCGCAGGATCGCCGGGCCGGACCAGGCGGCGGCCAGCGGGATCGCATTGGAGACGGTCGCGTCGATGTCCTGGCCCCCCGCCAGGATCAGGGCGGGGGTCGCGAGCCCGGGCGCCAGGGATTCGGCGGCCGGGGAGGTGTACGCCGGATAGAGGGCGGCGATGGCGGCGACCTCGTGCTGGGTGGCGGCGATCACGGCCGCGCCGGCGCCCATGCCGTGCCCGGCCAGGGCGAGCTTGTCGGGGTGGACGCTGATCTCGCCCTCGCCCAGGCGTACCCGGGTGCAGATGTCGAGGGTGGTCAGCAGGTCGGTGGCCAGGTTCAGGTGCGAGGGGATCGGGCCGCGCTCGGTATCGGGGGCCGCCGCGACGAAACCCCAGGATGCGAGGTGTTCCAACAGCTTCGCGTAATTTCCGGCCCCACTGAGCCAGCCGTGCCCGAACACGACGGCGGGCAGGTTGAGGCCCTGTTCCGGGGTGAACACCAGGCCGGGCTGCCCGGCGATGCCGAGATTGCCGCGCAGGACCCGATGCGGGCCGGGGGCGGTCAGGATGCTCAGGAGCGATTTCACAGACGCCGACACGACGTCGAACTTATCCGATCGCGGCCACCGTTCGGCGTTTCGCGGGGGTCTGTCCCGTCGCTTCGCTCCTGTCGGGCGTCCCCAGTAGGGTGGTGACCCATGTGCGGAATCGTGGGCTACGTCGGATACCGGGACGCGCTCGGCGTCGTCGTCGACGCGCTGCGTCGGATGGAGTACCGCGGATACGACTCCGCGGGCGTGGCGATTCTGGACGGTTCCGGCGCCATCGCCGTCGAGCGCAAGGCGGGCCGCCTGGCCAACCTCGAGGCCGAACTGGCCGAGGCCGGGGCGGACAACTTCGCCGGAAGCGCCGGAATGGGCCATACCCGGTGGGCGACCCACGGCGCGCCCACCGACCGCAACGCGCACCCGCATCGCGATGCCACCGGCACGGTCGCGGTCGTGCACAACGGCATCATCGAGAACTTCGCCCCGCTGCGCCGCGAGCTCGAGGACGCCGGGGTGGAGCTGCGCAGCGATACCGACACCGAGGTCGCGGTGCACCTGGTCGCGCGAGCCTACGCACAGGGCCCGACCGCCGGTGATTTCGTGGCCAGCGCGCTGGCCGTGCTGCGGCGGCTCGAGGGCGCGTTCACGCTGGTGTTCACCCATGCCGCGCATCCGGACACGATCGTGGCCGCGCGCCGGTCGACCCCGCTGGTGGTCGGCGTCGGCGAGAATGAGATGTTCGTCGCCTCCGACGTCACGGCGTTCATCGAACATACAAGGGAGGCAGTCGAACTCGGGCAGGATCAGGCGGTGGTGATCACCGCGGGCGGGTACACCGTCACCGATTTCGACGGCAACCCGGGCGTGGCGACCCCGTTCACGATCGACTGGGATCTGGCCGCCGCCGAGAAGGGCGGCCACGACTACTTCATGCTCAAGGAGATCTGCGAACAACCCGCGGCCGTCTCCGAAACCCTGATCGGGCATTTCGCGGGTGGTCGCATCGTGCTGGACGAGCAGCGCCTGTCGGATCAGGAGCTGCGCGACGTCGACAAGGTCTTCGTGGTCGCCTGCGGCACCGCCTACCATTCCGGGCTGCTGGCCAAGTACGCGATCGAGCACTGGACGCGCCTTCCCGTCGAGGTCGAGCTGGCGAGCGAATTCCGTTATCGGGACCCGGTTCTGGACCGCTCCACGCTCGTCGTGGCGATCTCGCAGTCCGGAGAGACAGCCGACACGCTCGAGGCGGTCCGGCACGCCAAGGAGCAGAAGGCGCGCGTGCTGGCCATCTGCAACACCAACGGTGCGCAGATCCCCCGGGAGTCGGACGCGGTGCTGTACACCCGCACCGGGCCGGAGATCGGCGTCGCGGCCACCAAGACGTTCCTGGCGCAGGTCGCCGCGAATTACCTTGTGGGACTTGCGCTCGCGCAGGCGCGCGGCACCAAGTACCCCGACGAGGTGGCCCGCGAGTTCGCCGAACTGGAGGCGATGCCGCGGCTGGTGGAGCAGGTGCTCGAGACAGCGCCCCGGGTGCGCGCGCTGGCCCGGCAGTTCGCGCACGCGTCCACGGTGCTGTTCCTCGGTCGGCACGTCGGCTATCCGGTCGCGCTCGAAGGGGCGCTCAAGCTGAAGGAACTGGCGTACATGCACGCCGAGGGCTTCGCTGCCGGTGAGCTCAAGCACGGTCCGATCGCACTGATCGAGGAGGGGCTGCCGGTCATCGTGGTGATGCCCTCACCGAAGGGCCGCGCGGTGCTGCACTCCAAACTGCTCAGCAATATCCGGGAGATCCAGGCCCGCGGGGCCCGCACCATCGTGCTGGCCGAGGAGGGGGACGACACGGTGCGTCCGTTCGCCGATCACCTCATCGAAATCCCCTCCGCTCCAACGCTTTTGCAGCCGTTGCTGTCGACTGTCCCGTTGCAGATCTTCGCCGCCGAGGTGGCGCAGGCCCGCGGGTACGACGTCGACAAGCCGCGCAACCTGGCCAAGTCGGTCACGGTCGAGTAAAGAGCGCGGCCGGGACGCCTGCGGATCGGCGGCTTTGCGCCCGCTATTTACGTGATGTGGATCACAAACTGTGCCGATTGATGCATTTCTCACAAGCGAAATCATCTGTAGTTCAGTTTACGTTCAACTTCCGTTAACTTGTCGCAATGAATCTGTGACTTGCTGAATCTCGCACCGAGTCTGTTGGCCGAGCGCGGACATCACAGCAGCGGCCACGGTCGGTGATCACCACCCCGCTGCCCGTAGCCGGTTCCGGATTTCGGCGCAGGACGCCCTGCGTCACCTCTGCGGATAACTGAATCCACAACCAACCTCGACAAAAGGACACAGTGCGTCGACGGACGTCGACCGGCTGCCCGGCCGGACCGCCGTTCGTGGGACAAGCGCTGTCGAAACACGCCATGCATCTGAGAAAACTCTTGCCCTTAGCGGTCGCCGCCTGCGCGATCGTCCTCCCCGCCGCGGCGCACGCCGGCACACCCCTCGCGGGCGTGCCACCCCAGCTGCAACAGCCCGCCCAGCAGCTCCAGCAGTGGCAGAAGACGCTGCCGCCGGGGCAGCAGAACCAGGTTCAGCAGGCCATTCGGTCGATGCCGCAGCCGATCCCGCAGCTCCTGCCGCCCCCGCCGCCGGTCTTCGCCAACAACCTGGACGGCTGGATCCGCAACGCTATGTACGTCATGGGCCAGCACCGCATCCCCGGCAGCTACGACGGCATCCATCGCAACATCATGCGGGAATCGGGTGGCAACCCGCAGGCCATCAACCTGTACGACTCGAACGCCGCCGCGGGCATCCCCTCCAAAGGGCTGATGCAGGTGATCGATCCCACCTTCCACACGTACCACGTGGACGGTACGTCGTGGAACATCTACGACCCGATCGCCAACATCACCGCCGCCTGCAACTACGCCGCGCACCGCTACGGCACGATCGACAACGTCTTCTCGGCGTACTGATCCACCCTGCGCGCGCTGCTGTCGATGAGGGACGGCAGCGTTACGGCACCACCGTGATCGTGCCGTGCATATCCGGGTGCAGCGGGCACAGATAGCGGTAGGTGCCGGGGATGGCGAAGGTGTGGCTCCACTCGCCCGCGTTGAAGATGGGGCTGTTGATCCCCATCGCCGAGTCGCCGATGCCCTGCACCGCGTGCGGGAACCGGTCGGCGAACTTCCAGGTCACGGTCCCGCCGACCTTCAGGGTCACCGAGTCGGGCGAGAACTGCATATCCTTCACATCCACGGTGGCCGCGGTGACCGGCGCCGATGATGCCGCGGAGGTCGCGCTCGTGGAGTCGGACGAGGACGCCGTTGTGTCCGAACCGCATCCGCTGGCCAGCAACGTTCCGATCAGCAATGCGGCAGCGGCTCCCGCCCGGCCCCATCGGTAAGCAGTCGACATGCCGGTCAGCCTAGACCCGCCCTCGCGGCCCGTTCGGTGTGGTCGTCCGATCGCCGGATTTCGTGCGGCGCCCCGGGCGTAGTCTGCAATTCGGTACGCAAGGGCCGGATCGGTGGGCAGGAGACGACCAATGGCGGTGCGCGGGTACTACACGGCCGACGAGGTGCGGGCGGCGGAGGCGGAGCTGTTCGGGCGGGTCGCGGCGGGTGTGCCGATGCGTCGGGCGGCCTACGGGCTGGCCACCGTCGTCGCGGGGGAACTGCGCGAGCGCACCGGTGCGGTGGCCGGACGGTCGGTGACGCTGCTGGTCGGGTCCGGGGACAACGGCGGCGACGCGCTGTGGGCGGGCGCGATGCTGCGCCGGCGCGGCGTGGGGGTGTCGGCGGTGCTGCTGTCGCCCGAGCGCGCCCATGTCGGAGGTCTCGCGGCGCTGCGCCGCGCGGGCGGGCGCGTCCGCGAGGATATCGGCTCGCCCGATCTGGTGATCGACGGCATCATCGGCATCTCCGGACGTGGAGCGCTGCGTTCACGTGCTGCTGAACTCGTTGCGGCGGTGGATGTTCCGATCATCTCGGCGGATCTGCCCAGTGGCGTGGATCCCGACACCGGTGCGGTGGACGGGCCCGCGGTGCGCGCGGATGTGACCGTCACCTTCGGGGCATACAAACCGGTGCATGCCCTGGCCGCGCCCTGGTGTGGGCGAATTCAGCTGGTGCCCATAGGATTACGGCTGCCTGACCCGTCGCTGGCCGCACTGGAACCCGCTTCGATCGGTGTGGACTGGCCGGTGCCGGGTCCACACGACGACAAGTACACCCAGGGCGTCACCGGGATCTGCGCGGGCAGTGCCGCCTATCCGGGCGCCGCGGTGCTGTGCACCGGAGCGGCGGTGGCCGCGACCTCCGGGATGGTGCGTTACGCCGGGACCGGGGCGGCGAACGTCCTCGCGCACTTCCCGGAAGTCGTTGCCGCGGAATCGATCCCGGAGACCGGCCGGGTGCAGGCATGGGTGTTCGGCCCCGGCGCGGGCACCGATGACACCGCGCGCGAACGCCTTTCGCACCTCCTGGCCACCGATCTGCCGGTGGTCGTCGACGCCGACGGGCTGACCCTGCTGGCCGCCGATCCCGCCCTGGTCACGGGTCGTGCCGCACCGACCGTACTCACCCCGCACGCCGGTGAGTTCGCCCGCCTCACCGGCGCGGACCCCGGTCCCGACCGCGTGGCGGCCGTCCGCGACCTGGCCGAGAAATGGCAGGTCACTGTCCTGCTGAAGGGACGAGCCACACTCGTCGCGGCCCCGGGCCGCCAGGTACTGGTCAACGAGGCGGGCGGATCCTGGGCCGCCACGGCGGGCGCGGGCGACGTCCTGTCCGGCGTCATCGGCGCCCTGCTGGCCGCGGGCCGCGACCCATCCTGGTCCGCCGCGGCCGCCGCCCGCGTCCACGCCCTTGCCGCCAACCTCGCCGCCCACGCCACTCCACCCACGGACGGCCCCGGCGCCCCCATTTCCGCAACCCCCTTGCTCGATCACCTACGCCCCGCGATCCACACCCTGCGCACTCTGGCTGCTTCGTAACTGCGCGGACTTCCGGTGTGCCGCCTCGTCATCCGGTGCGCTTTCGACGGGGATCCATCGGAACCCACTGTGCTCCAATTGGATTCCTGCCAAAGCGCGCGGGAATGCCGGGATGGTACGCCGGACGACGAGACGATACGCAGCATGACGGGACGGTGCCCGGAATGACGGACGGCACGCCGGAATGACGCGAGTACGCGGGAATGACGGGTGGGATTACTCGGTGCCCTGAGCCAACCGTGAGGTGGCTTCCCACTCGCGCCACAGTGCCAGCCGGGACTCGTAGTCGGCGGTCGCGATGCGCAGCGGGTCCACGCCGAAGAAGATGCGCAGCGGCGGCTTCGGGGCGTCGACCACGGCCAGGATCGCCGCGCGGGTGCCGGTCGGCTCACCGACGTTGCGCTCGCCCCGGACCTTCTCGCGCGCCTCTCGGACCGGGTCGTAGGCCGGATTCGGTGCGCTGTGCACGGACGACGGGCCCGCCCAGTCGGTGCTGAACCCACCCGGCTCGATCAGCGTGACGTGGATGCCGAAGCCCGCGACCTCCTGCGAGAGGGCCTGCGAGAAGCCTTCCAGCGCCCACTTCGACGCGTGGTACGCGCCCAGGTTCTGGAACGCGGAGATGCCGCCGATGCTGGACACCTGGATGATGTGGCCGCTGCCCTGGGCCCGCAGGATCGGCAGCGCCGCCTGGGTGACCCACATCGCGCCGAAGACATTGGTCTCCAGCTGGGCGCGGACCTCCTGCTCGGTCAACTCCTCGATCATGCCGAAGTGCCCGTAACCGGCGTTGTTCACGACGATGTCCAGGCGTCCGAAATGCTCGGCTGCCTGCTGGACGGCCGCGAAATCGGCGTCCCGGTCGGTCACGTCCAAGCGCAGCGCCAGGAAGTCGTCCGGATATTTGGCGGCGATATCGTCCACGGTAGCCAGGTCGCGCGCGGTTCCCGCGACGCGATCGCCGCGTTCGAGCGCGGCCAGCGTCCATTCCCTGCCGAATCCTCGCGACACACCGGTGATGAACCACACCTTGCTCATGAAGGACCTTCCATCTCGGTACAAAGGGCCTGTTATTACCCGCTCACCAAGGTATTCACCTGGAGCGCACTCGAAGCAAGCGCTGTGCCCTGCGCCACAGCACGTCCGCGCGTACAGCCACATACCAGTACACCGCACCGCACATTCGCACCGTCGGCGCGTGCCGTCGCGCGCCTCGAATCGTCCGGGCGTGTCCCTCTCGTCGCACACAAGCGCGGACCGTCGCCGCATCGTGCAGTCCGGTACGACTCGACCGGATATTCGACATGATTCGTGGCGATGGCAGGATCTGATCCTGTGAGCGGAGTGAACCGATGGGGCTGGCGCGCCTCGCGCACGGTGGAGCCGAGCGTCAGCGAGGTGGAATCGTGAGCGGAGCGCAGCGGAGTGAACCATGGGGGCCGGCGCGCCTCGCGCACGGTGGAGCCGAGCGTCAGCGAGGTGGAATCGTGAGCGGAGCGCAGCGGAGTGAACCATGGGGGCCGGCGCGCCTCGCGCACGGTGGAGCCGAGCGTCAGCGAGGTGGAATCGTGAGCGGAGCGCGGTCGAGTACCGGCGAGGTGGAGTCGTGAACAGTACGGACCCGCAGGTGGAGACCGTTGTCGACCTCGACGCCATCGCGCACAACGTGCGAGTGTTGCGCGAGCACGCGGGGAACGCCGCGGTGATGGCGGTGGTCAAGGGCGACGGGTACAACCATGGCGCTGTGCCGGTGGCCCGGGCGGCGCTGGCGGCCGGCGCTGCCGAACTCGGCGTCACCACGATTCCCGAGGCGCTGGCGCTGCGTGCCGCCGGTATCGAGGCCCCGATCCTGAGCTGGCTCAACGTCAGTGACGCGGACTATGAGGCCGCGATCCAGGCCGGTGTCGAACTCGGTGTGTCCTCGACACGCCAGCTCCGGGTGATCGCCAAGGCCGCGCGCCGGGCGGGCCGGTCCGCGACGGTATCGATCAAGGTCGATACGGGCCTGAATCGCAACGGCGTCTCCGACGCCGAATACCGCATGTTCCTGGACGGATTGGGTGCGCTGGTGGCCGAGCGCACGATCCGATTCCGGGGAATCTTCTCCCACCTGGCCCTGGCCGACACGCCCGACCATCCGGCGAATGACGCACAGCGCGAGCGCTTCCTGAGAGCCATCGCCGCGGCGAAGGAATTCGGCCTGCAACCCGAACTGGCGCATCTGGCCAATTCGGCGGCGACGCTGACCCGGCCCGATCTGGCATTCGACATGGTCCGCCCCGGTATCGCGGTCTACGGGCTGTCCCCGGCGCCGCACATCTCGGATTTCGGCCTGCGCCCGGCGATGACGTTCCAGGCGCGGGTCGTGCTGATCAAACGGGTCGCCGCGGGGGAGGGCGTGTCGTACGGGCACGAATGGATCGCACCGCGCGACACCGTCGTCGCACTGATCCCGGCCGGATACGCCGACGGCGTGTTCCGCCCGCTGGGCGGGCGGATCGCGGTGACCATCGGCGAGCACAGCTATCCCGGCGTGGGCCGGGTGTGCATGGACCAGTTGGTGGTCGACCTGGGTGACAACGCCGCGAATGTGCGCGAGGGCGATACCGCCGTGCTGTTCGGCGGCGGCCCCGGGCAGACACATCCACAGCAGTGGGCCGATCTGCTCGGTACCATCCACTACGAGATCGTGTGCTCGCCGCGGGGGCGAGTCGTACGACGGTATGTGGGCGAAGGGGCGTAGCGATGCGGGCTCGACCACAAGGATTTCCGCGGATCACCGCGTTGCGCGGCGGGCTGGCCGCGGCCGGTGTGCTGGGCGCGCTGGCCGGGGTCCACGCGCTGCGCCGGGTCGGCGCCACGGTGCGCTGGCCGGCCCGCCCGGACGATCTGCGCGAGGAGGATTTCGGCCTGCTCGACCGGGATCGGGCGCGCACGGTGGCCACCGACGATGGCGTGGCGCTGGCCGTGCGTGAATGCGGACCCGAGAACGCGCCCGTCACAGTCGTTTTCGTGCACGGCTTCTGCAACACCATGGAATCCTTCCACTTTCAGCGTCGCGGCCTGGAAAAGCCCTGGGGCCGCGGGGTTCGCATGGTGTTCTTCGACCAGCGCGGGCACGGCCGGTCCGGTGAGCCCGGACTCGGGAGCTGTACCGTGCCGCAGCTGGGCCGCGATCTGGCCGCCGTCGTGCGGGCCTGCGCGCCGAGCGGTCCGCTGGTGCTGGTCGGACATTCCATGGGCGGCATGGCGATTCTGGCCGCGGCCGCGCAGTTCCCGGAGCTGTTCGCCGCGCGGGTGCGGGCGGTGGCGCTGTTGTCGACCGCCGCGGCGGAGGTCACCTCGGCGGGAATCCCTGCGCTGCTGCGTAATCCGGCCCTCGACGGATTCCGTTTCGCCGTGCGGGTCGCGCCCGC
Organism: Nocardia alni; assembly: GCF_019038435.1. Taxonomy (GTDB): domain Bacteria; phylum Actinomycetota; class Actinomycetes; order Mycobacteriales; family Mycobacteriaceae; genus Nocardia; species Nocardia alni. Next base: position 8,483 of record NZ_JAGPOX010000165.1, on the reverse strand, counting down.
CCTGATGCAGGCCGGGTGGGGCGCCACGCGCGGGGTGATCACCCCGATCCTGCACGCGAGTTCGTTTCACGGTGATGTGAGTCCGACGCTCTCGCGCATGACGACCTCGATGATCGACCGCACCCCGATCGCCACCATGGTGAAATTCCTCGAGGCCCTGAAACTGCACGACGAGTCCGCGGCGCTGCCCACGCTGGCGCCGCTGCCCAGCCTGGTACTCGGCGGCATCCACGATCTGGTGATCCCGTTCCGCAATTCGCGGGCGCTGGCCGAACAGCTGCCCGAGGCCGACCTGGTCCGGGTCACCGATGCCGCGCACATGGTGCACATGCAATATCCGGAGCTGGTCAATGCCGCGCTGGATCGGTTGCTGATCCGCAGCGGGCTGGCCGAGGACGGTCTCGGTGGGCGGAACGATCGGAATGGCTGGAATGATCAATGGAAGACCGCGCGTGGCTGAACAGCGGATCCTGCCGACGGTCGAGGACACCGAGGCGCTCGGGCGCGAACTGGCCGCCGAACTCGGCCCCGGCGACCTGGTCGTGCTCGACGGCCCGCTGGGCGCCGGGAAGACCGCCCTGACCCGCGGCCTCGCGGCGGGCCTCGGCGTGCAGGGCCGGGTCAGCTCGCCGACGTTCATCATCGCCCGCCAGCACCGTCCGGGCGCTCAGCCGGGTGCGATCGGCATGGTGCACGTGGACGCCTACCGTCTCGGCGGCAACCTGGACGAACTGGACGCGCTCGATCTGGACAGCGATCTGGACGATGCCGTCGTGGTCGTCGAATGGGGCCTGGGCGTCGTGGAGCACCTCACCGACCGGCACCTGCGGGTGTTGCTGCGCCGCGAACCCGACTCCGATGTACGCACGGCCACCTGGGAATGGGTCACCGCGTCCTGAACAGCTCGGATCGAGTGCTGGGCCGAGCGGGCCCGGGGCGGTGCAGTGGTGTGATGCTGGCCACTGAGGGGGTGAACGGGACAGTGTCCCGGGTGTGGGCCGCGGCGGGTTGATCTGCCTGGTGAGCGGTATCCGTTGGGCCGCTCGGCTGTTGACGAGGGGTGCTGGATAGTCAGGTTGACGTGGTCGGATGCGACGGTCCGGCGGGTGAACCACGGGTGGCGGGGGTGGCGTCGAAAAGGTGACCAACCGGTATCGTTGGGCTAATCATGTTGGTACTTGCTGTGGACACCGCGACACCTGCCGTTACAGCAGGTCTGGTGGCATTGGAGCAGACCGCGCAGCGCTCACCCACTTCACCGGCCCTGGAGATTCACACGCTCGCCTCCCGGGTGACCGTGGACGCTCGTGCGCACAACGAGGTGCTCACCCCGCAGATCCTCGAATGCCTCGACGCGGCAGGGCGTTCGCGCGCGGAGCTGAATGCCGTTGTGGTCGGACTCGGGCCCGGGCCGTTCACCGGATTGCGGGTCGGTATCGCGACGGCGGCCGCCTTCGGTGATGCGCTGGGCCTGCCGGTGTACGGGGTGTGCAGCCTGGACGCGATCGCCGCGGCGGCGTGGCGGGATGTCTCCGCGGCCGACGCCGAGCTGCTGGTCGTCACCGACGCCAGGCGCCGCGAGGTGTACTGGGCGCGCTACCGGGCGGTGCCCAAGGCGGCGCTGGCGGGATCGTTCGTGGCCGCCGCACCCAACGGCCAGGCGGTCGCCCGGGTCGCCGGACCCGAGGTCTGCACACCGAGCGAACTGGAGTCGGGTGACTCCACGGTGATCGCCGGATCCGCCTCGCACGTGGACTTTTTCGATCTGCCGGTGCTGCCGGTGGAGACGCCCTCCCCGGCCGGTCTGGTCGGCTGCGCCGCGGCCGAGCTGCTGGCGCGGGCGATCCCGCGGCCGCTGACGCCGCTGTATCTGCGCCGCCCCGATGCGGTCGAACGCAGCTATCAGGCGGTCCGGGCATGAGTGGGGTCAGGATCGAGCCGATGCACGTGCCCGATATCGATCGCTGCGTCGAACTCGAGGAGGTGCTGTTCCCGGAGGATGATCCGTGGTCGGTGGTGGCCTTCGAGTCCGAGCTGGCCGGGGCGCACAACCGGTACCTGGTCGCCCGGGACGAGACCGGCCGCGTCGTCGGCTATGCCGGGATCGCCCTGCTCGGCAACCACGAACACCCCGAGGCCGAGGTGCACACGATCGGTGTCGACCCGGGCAGCCATCGCGGCGGGATCGGCACGGCCCTGCTGCGCGCGATGCTGACCGAGGCGGCCAAGCGCGGCGGTCCGGTCTTCCTCGAGGTGCGCACCGACAACGCGCCCGCGATCGCCCTGTACGAGAAGCACGGCTTCCACATCATCGGCCTGCGCAAGAACTACTACCAGCCCAGCGGCGCCGATGCCTTCACCATGCGCCGCCCGGCCCGCAGTACGGTCGACTTCGCGAACGAGGTGCTCACATGAGTGGGCGGTTGAGGGCCACGACCGATGGCTCGGTCGTGGGGGAGTCGAGCGTCGGCGGGGTGGTGGCATGAGTGAGCGCGACGAGCGATCGATAGACACAGCCGAGGGTTCGGTCGTGCCGGAGCCGAGTGCCAGCGAGGTGGAGGCATGACCGAGATGATCGTTATGGGCATCGAAAGCTCCTGTGACGAAACGGGTGTGGGCGTCGTGCGGTGGCAGGACGGACGGTGCGAGTTGCTGGCCGACGAGGTCGCCTCGAGTGTCGATCAGCATGCCCGGTTCGGTGGTGTGGTCCCCGAGATCGCCTCGCGCGCGCACCTCGAGGCGATCGTCCCGGCGATGCGGCGCGCGCTGGCCGCCGCCGGTGGCGTCCGGCCCGACGCGCTGGCGGTGACGATCGGCCCCGGCCTGGCCGGTGCGCTGCTGGTCGGCGTCGCGGCGGCGAAAGCCTATGCGGCGGCGTGGGATATCCCGTTCTACGCGCTGAACCATCTGGGCGGCCACGTCGCCGTCGACACGCTCGAGCACGGACCGATGCCGCCGTGCGTGGCACTGCTGGTGTCGGGCGGGCATACGCATCTGCTGCATGTCACCGATCTGGCCGAACCGATCATCGAACTCGGCAGCACCGTCGACGACGCGGCGGGCGAGGCCTTCGACAAGGTGGCGCGGCTGCTCGGTCTCGGCTTCCCCGGCGGTCCCGCCCTGGATGCCGCTGCGGCGCACGGTGATCCGCGCGCCATCGCCTTCCCCCGCGGCATGACCGGCCCGCGCGACGCGCGCTACGACTTCTCCTTCTCCGGGCTGAAGACCGCCGTCGCACGCTATGTCGAGGCCGCGCAGCGCGAGGGCCGGGAGCTGCCGATCCCGGATATCGCGGCCTCGTTCCAGGAGGCGGTCGCGGATGTGCTGACCCTCAAGGCGATTCGCGCCGCACAGGACGTCGGCGTGGACACGCTGGTCCTGGGCGGCGGTGCGACGGCGAATTCACGCTTGCGCTCGATGGCCCAGGAACGCTGCGCCGCAGCCGGTCTCACCCTCCGGGTACCCAAACCCCGGCTGTGTACCGACAACGGTGTCATGATCGCCACCCTCGGTGCACACGTGATCGCCGGTGGGGCCAAACCTTCCGCGCTGACCGTCGCGAGCGACCCTGGCCTGCCGGTCTCCACCAGCCAACTGATGTAAAACGTCACCGACCGCCCGCCAACGTCACCGATTACTCCAGGTCGTGAAGTCGATGACTCCCGTCGCAACGCTGACGACCCTGTCGTGAGGTCGACGACTCTCGTCATCCCGGCGTGCTTGCGGCCGGGATCCATCGTGTGGATCCCGGCCGAACGTGCGCCGGGATAGCGACTGAGTCGTGCATACCGGGACGACGGGACCAGCTGCGGCTCAGTGCTTTTCGGTACCGTCCGGAGCGAGAAGCAGCTGCTTGGCCTTCGGGCCCGAGAAGTCGAACATGCCGGACAGATCGCCCGCGGTGGCCTCGGACGAACCGTTGCCGAGCACGGGCAGGCTCCAGTTGCCCTCGATGAACTTCACGATCGAGGTCTCGTCGGTGAGCGTGTGGTCCACGAAATTGGTCTTCGCGTACGGCGAGATCGCCAGCAGCGGCAGCCGCGGACCGGTGCCACAGCGGCCCTGGTGGTCGGCCAGCGCGGGCTTGCTCGCACACGGTCCGTACACGTCGGCGGCGCTCTTGGATCCGTTGATCACCGGACCGGCCACGTGGTCGTACCAGCCGTCCGAATCGTCGTAGGCGATGAACACCGCGGTGGAATTCCACTCCGGCGACTGCTGCAACGTGTTGATCGTGTCGACCACGAAGTGCTGCTCATCGATGGGGTCGGAGTAGCCGGCGTGCCCGTCCTGATACTCCCCGGCCTTGAGGTAGCTCACCGCGGGCAGCTTGCCGGCCTTGGCGGCCTGGCCGAACCACTCCAGTCCGTACTGGTGGTTGGCCGGTCCGTTGTGGCCGATCTCGTCCACCGAGGCGGGCGCGGTGTGGTGCGGATTCGCCGTGGACTTGAAGTACTGGAACGGCTCGTGATGCGGACTGTAGTCCAGTTCGCTCTGGCCGCCGAGGTTCTGGTGGGCCGCCTTGCACACCGCGTACCCCGCGGCGTTCTTTCCGGTGGGGGTGAATCCGCCCTGGAACCAGCCCCAGGTGAGGTTCTTGTCGTTGAGCTCGTCACCGATGTTCTTGTCATTCATGGCCATCAGGTGGTCGGTGGTGGTGTGGCTCTTGTTCGAGCAGTCGTCGTAGGCCGGGTCGGCGTCGGAGATATCGGAGCCGACACCCTGCGCGTCGGCCGCGGCCACCAGACTCGGATCCTGAACCGGTTTACCGGTCTTCGCGTCGAGAGCCTGGGCGCCGTAGGTCTGCGCCGCGGTGACCTCGAGCGCGCCCGGGGTGGACGGGCCGAAGGTGGTGCCGAAGGAGTTGTCGCTCAACGCGTAATGCTGGGCGTAGTTCCACAGCGCGGTGACGGTGTTGCCGTCGTAGTAGTCCATGACGACCCCGTTGGGACCGTACTCACCCGTGCAGTCGTCCTGCTGGGTCTTCTGGACGAACATGTCCATCTTGCCGTTGTCGTACGCACCCTGCTCGGGGGTGTACGAGTGGTCCTGGTCGCAGGTCATGGCCTGGGACGGGCTCAGGCGCTGCGGCTGGAACAGATTCGGGTTGTGCGTCAGCAGATCCGGCGTCAGGCCGTTGACGGCCGGCGTGCCGGACGCGGCGGTGAACGTGGCGCCGTCGGTGTTGGCGGCGTTCGGATAGGTGCCGAAGTAGTGGTCGAAGGAGATGTTCTCGTCGTAGAGGACGACGATGTGCTTGATCGGCGTCGTGGTGGACTCATCTGCCGCCGCGCCGTTTGTAGTCCCGGGATGTGACGAGGACGAGCAGCCGGCCGCGAGCAGCCCCGCCGCCGCGGCGGCCGCCACCATAGTGCGCCGCCGTCTGCCGCCGACCGTTCGGCGTGCCTGAGAGCCTCTCACCTGTCCTCCTCAGTGGTGCTGCTCGCTTCGCAAGATGTGAAACCATACGATAGTTGCGAGCCGAGATTTACCACGGATGAACGGGAGGCAACGGCGGCTTGTCGAATTGCTTTGTTATGTGAGCAATGCGCGGCCGTAGAAATCCTTTTCGTCTCGCACGCCCGGCAATATGAAGAAATAGCCGCCACCGAACGGGCTGATGTAGTCGACCAGCGGCTCATCCTTCAGCCGATGCTGTACCGCCTCGAACTGATCCCGCACATCGCGTTGGTAAGCCAGGAAGATCAATCCCTGATCGAGGTTTCCGACGGCGTCGGTACCGCGGTCGTAATTGAAGGCCCGGCGCAGGATTCGGCTGCCGTCGGTATCGGAGGTGCGCGGATTGGCCAGGCGGATATGGGCGGTGAGGGGGATTACCATGCCCTCCGGATCGTTCGTGTAGTCCGGATCGTCGGTCTCCTGGTTACCGCTCAGCGGCGCGCCGGTATCGCGGGCGCGGCCGAACATATTCTCCTGCTCCAGGATGTCCACGCGATCCCAGAACTCCACCAGCATGCGGATCAGCCGCACGACCTGGTAGGTGCCGCCGGCCGTCCAGGCGGGCTCGTTCCCGGCGACCCAGATCCGGTGGTCGAACTCGGCGGGCGCGGGATTGGCGATGCCGTCCTTGAAGCCGAACAGATTTCGCGGTGTCCCCTGTGGGCGACGGGGGCTGATGAACCCGTTCATCCGCCAGCGTGGCTGCATCGCACCGCGAGTCGCGCGGGTGATCTCACGCAGCGCGTGCACGCAGGTGTCGGCGTCGGCGGCGGTCAGCTGCAGGCTGAGATCACCGTGGCACCAGGGTGTCTGGAGGTTGTCGTTCGGGAACGTCGGCATGGTGGTCAGCCCCGTGGGGCGCTGGGTGGCCAGGCCGAATCGGTCGTCGAACAGTGTCGCTCCGACTCCGACGGTCGCGGTCAGCTCGCCGCCGGGCACGTCCGGGCCGAGCACTCCGCTGTCCGACGGCGGCCCGGTGATGCCGACCGCCGCGGGCAGGCCGCCGGAGCACAGGCGCCGGGCCTGGTCGGTGAGGGTGCGCATCAGATCGGTGAGTTCGCCGCGGTCGGCGGCGATCACGTCGAACGAGGTCATGATGGTCTGTGAGCCCGGCGGCGCCTGCTCGGCGATCCCGGCCTGACGCGCACCGTGGAAGGCTGGTACCGCGGCCTCGGCGGTCGCCGGGTCGGCGGTCGCCGCGGGCCGGGAGTCGCACGCCGCCGCCACTGCCGCCGCGCCGCCGGCGCCGGTGACCGCCAGGGCGTTACGCAGGAACGAGCGCCGACCTACCGACGGGCGCCCGGAATTCGCGTCGTCGGTCGCGGAATGCGCCGGATGCGTGTGTGATCCGTGGGTATCGTCGCGTCGCTCGGTCATTGGAAGGTCTTTCGCGGCGTGCAGATGGTGGCGATCGGGGCGAGATATTGCAGCAACTGCCCCAGTGTTCCGTTCAACTGTTCGCGGTCCGCGGCGCTGAGCTGGGTGACAGGGGTCCAGCCCGCCGCGGTGTGGTGCGTGTCGACCAGGGCATCGAAGCGATCCAGCCAGGTGTCGACCTGCGGCAGTCCCGGGTACCGGGATCGCAAGACCGGTCGCAGCACCGTCAGCAGTTCGCGGGTGCCCGCGACGTTGGCGTCGGCGGTGGCCAGGCCGCTGCCGCTGCCGTAGTCGTCGTCCCCGGTCAGCTCGAACTGCAGGGTGTTCTCCAGGACTTCGTGCGTGCGCAGGCCCAGGTCGAGGATGGGCACTTGGATCCGCGGGAAATCGGTGACCAGGCCGTGCACGTCGTCGTCCAGCCGGTCGGCGATCGGGGCGAGGGCGGCCGCCGATTCACCGTGCCACAGCCCGGATTCCACGCGGTGGAAGCCGCTGAAATCGGAATCGTTCGCCTTGGCGGGCAGGCCGTTCGCATTCCCGTCGATCTTGGCGTCGTAGTCGCCGAAGGCGTCGTAGGCCGCGCCCAGACGTTCGTAGTCCAGGTGGGCGGTGAGCCACGCCGTACGGGCCGAGTCCAGGTCACCGGCGTCGACGTCGCGGCGCAGGGCGTCGGTGTCGGCGGCCAGACCCGTCAGTCCCGCGGAGACGTACTCGACGTACTGCTTGTCCGGACCGTACAGATCACCCGCGGTGACCGGCTGAACGGCCGGCCCGCCCGGCGGGCCCGTGATGGTGACGGCCGGCCCGAGGATCATCGGGTTGTCCGAGCCCTCCATCCCGCAGCGCACGACGAACCGGCCGCCGCCGAGGTTCACGACGGTATCGCGGGTGGTGTTGGACGCGATGTTGTCCACCTCGGCGTATACCGATCCGGTGGCCGCGTCCATCAGGACGGCGGTCGTGGGATTACCGCCGGTATTGCGAAACGAGATGGTCTGCGGCCCGGGCCGCGGGTTCTTCCAGCCCGTGCCGCACGCGTCCTCGGCGACGTCGATCGTCTGCCGGGTCGAGTGCGGTTGCCCCGGCGCCGAATGCCCGCACGCGGCAGCCCCCATGGCGCACACCATGGCGACGGGGAGCGCCACTTTACGCCACACACCTCTATCCTTCATAGCAAAGGCTATCCTAAATCAGGTCTGCGACCTTGGCGATGCTCGTCATGAGCTGTCCAGTCACTGTTCACATCGACGTTGCCCGAGTCGATGACCCAGTTCGGAGAGTGTGCCGTGAGAGTAGCGAATCCGGCGGCTAGTCGGTCGGCTGGACCTGCGTCAGGGTGTTGTTGTTTCCCGAGGACGACCCCGTATCGGCCGGTGGCGTGATGGTGGCGTGGCTCGGCATCGTCACGTTGGGTGTGATCGTCTGCGGGGGCGTCGTGCCCAGCAGCGGGCCGAACAGATGGGGCAGGTTCGGCAGCGGGATCTGTGGGAGGTTCGGGTCCCGGCGCAGCGGGACGCCGCTTGTCGCGGGCGCCTCGCTCGGGATGATCGTGGGTGTCGCGGCGGTGTCTTCGGGTGTGGTGGTCGGGACCACCGTGGTGACCGTGGTGCGGCGGCTGGACGGGGTCGGCCCGGCCGTGGTGGTCG
>NZ_JAGPOX010000164.1 GCF_019038435.1 Nocardia alni | reverse complement strand
GCCGCACCGCCGCCACCCCCCGCCATCCAGCTTCCGTTCAACATCACGATCCCGTTACCTCCGGGACCAGCGGGTGCCCCGCAGCGCTAGGAGAAAACAGAAAAGAGGGTCACGGAGGAGTAACGAAAAGGTCTCGGATGCGGTAACCTTGCCTCGAAGTGTCACGCTAAAGCTCATAGCGAGCATTGGAGGGCAGCCACACCGTGGGACGTCACCGTAAGCCGCCGGAACCTATCGTTCGTCGCGGCTCAGTAGTTGCCTTGGCCGGTCTCGTTCCCGCGGGGGTCGTCGCCGTAAGCACCGCCTCGGCCTCCGAGCTCAACACCGGAGAGTTCGCGGCCATGATGGCGCATCACGCGCCACAGCAGCAGGCGCAAACCGTCGCCCAGACCGCCCCGGTCGCCGACGAAATGATGCACATGGCAAAGCATCCCGGACCGCCGGTCGTGGAATCGGTTGCGCTACCCGAGAATCGGGCTCGCGCCGATCTCCCGGCCGGGCCGCTGGGCATGCCGGGCGTGGCGTACAAGGCCTATCAGAACGCTCAGGACATCCTCGCGCAGGAGGATCCGCAGTGCCATATGCCGTGGTCTCTGCTGGCCGGCATCGGTCAGATCGAATCGCATCAGGCCTACGGCAAGATCGACGCCGACGGTAACCCGCTGGACCCGATCTACGGCCCGGAGCTCGACGGCAGCCTCGGCGGCAACAACGTCGTCCCGGAGACAGACGGCGGCTCGCTGGACGGTATGGCCAGCTACGCCCGCGCGGTCGGCCCGATGCAGTTCCTGCCCGACACCTATCGCAAGTTCGCCGGCGATGCCCGGGGCACCGGCGTCTCCGATCCGCAGAACATCTACGACGCCTCGCTCACCGCGGGCAAGTATCTGTGCTTCGGCGGGCTCGATATGAGCGATCCGGCCCAGCAGTCACGGGCCATCATGCGGTACAACAACTCGATGGCCTACGTCGCGAACGTCATGGCCTGGGAGAGCGCCTACCGCAACGGCGCGACGACGCCGGACGCCTCGGACCTGCCGAAAATCTGAGCCCGGAAATCAGGAAAAGCGAGCCTGGCTAGACTCGGCCCCATGCCAGTGGTTACGGAATCGGATGTGCGGGGCGCCCTCGCGAAGGTGATCGACCCGGAGATTCGCAGGCCGATCACCGAGTTGGGCATGGTGAAGAGCGTCGCGGTCGGCGACGACGGCGGTGTGCACGTCGAGATCTACCTCACGACCGCGGCCTGCCCGCTGCGTACCGAGATCAGCGAGCGCGTGCAGCGCGCGGTAGCCGACGTGCCGGGCGCGGGCGCGGTCCGTGTGGACCTCGACGTGATGAACGACGAGCAGCGGACCGATCTGCGCAAGAAACTGCGGGGTGATGCGGCCGAGCCGGTGATCCCCTTCGCCCAGCCCGGCTCGCTGACCCGGGTGTACGCCGTCGCCTCCGGTAAGGGCGGCGTCGGAAAGTCCAGCGTCACGGTGAATCTCGCGGCGGCGATGGCCGCGCGCGGATTGTCGGTGGGCGTGCTGGACGCCGACATCTACGGTCATTCGGTGCCCCGCATGCTGGGTACCGACCAGCGGCCAACCCAGGTCGAGCGGATGATCATGCCGCCGATCGCGCACGAGGTGAAGGTCATCTCGATCGCGATGTTCACCCAGGGCAACACCCCCGTGGTGTGGCGCGGCCCGATGCTGCACCGCGCGCTGCAACAGTTCCTGGCCGACGTGTTCTGGGGCGATCTGGACATCCTGCTGCTGGACCTGCCTCCCGGCACCGGCGACGTCGCGATCTCCATCGCCCAGCTCATCCCCAACGCCGAGATCCTGGTGGTCACCACCCCGCAGCCGGCCGCCGCCGAGGTGGCCGAGCGCGCCGGGGCGATCGCCCTGCAGACCCGCCAGCGCATCGCCGGCGTGGTGGAGAACATGTCCTGGCTGGACCTGCCCGACGGCACCCGCATGGACCTGTACGGCTCCGGCGGCGGCCAGGCCGTCGCCGACCGTCTCACCAAGGCCGTCGGCGCGAATGTGCCTCTTCTGGGCCAGATCCCGATCACCCAGGACCTACGCGAGTCCGGCGACGAGGGCACCCCCATCGTCCTGAGCCACCCCGACAACCCATCGGCTCAGGCCCTGACGGAGATCGCGGAGAAACTCGCCGTACGCCGACGCGGCCTGGCAGGCATGTCCCTGAGCATCGACACCACGAAACATCTCTGACGCCACCTCCGCGTCTAGAGGATGTTCCAGCGGATCGGGGTTCGGGTGCGTAGGGCGGCTATGCGGTGCAGGACCTCTCGGGCGCCGGGGGTGCCGGGGGAGGTTTTGTAGGCGTTGGTGGTGATCATGCGGAGTTCGCGCAGGTCGCGGAGCCAGGGGTAGCCGGACCAGTCGCGGATGTCGAAACCGTAGGCGCGGCAGAACTTCTCGTATTCCGCGGTGGGGTGGGCGAAGCGGCGGCAGTGTACCTCGATGGTGACCAGGTCCCATTCGGGGTGGCCCAGGGTTACGCTCTCCCAGTCGGCGAGGACGGCCTGGGTCGTTGCGTTGTCCCACAGCATATTTCGGTGGTGGGCGTCGCCGTGTACCAGGCCGGGGGGCAGGACGAAGGCGATGTCGGCGGCGCGTTGGGCCAGACGGGCTCGCTCGGCGCGCAGCAGCATCCGGTCGGATGGGGACAGGATCGTGCTGGCGTCGATGGATTGCGCTATGCGCGTGAATGTCTCGTCGATGTGATGGTTCGGCAGCCACTGTGCCGGGCGGGTGCGCAGGGCGTGTAACAGCGATAGTGGTTCGGCCAGGTCCGCCGCGACGATCTCGCGACGCTGCGGGAGATACCGCCAGAACGTCACGGTGCAGCCGTCGATCTCGAGCGGTTGCGCTGCCGGCGCCAGCGGCACGACGGGGACGTCCTGGCGATCCAGCCAGCGCACCAACGCCACCACGTCGACCGGGGATCGCCCGGCGCCCGGCCGATCGATCTTCACCACGACAGGCGCTCGCATCAGCCGATAGACCGCGTTGGTGTGATGCCGCAGCAGCCGCGCACCGGCCGGATCCCATCCGGCCGCGCGACAGGCCCGGATCAGGATCCGTTGTGTGCGTTGGCGGCCGAACTGCTCGGCGGCTATCAGTCGCATGGGCTCGGACATCACAATCACCGCTGTTCGCCCGGTCCTGCGGCCACCAACTGCCGCAGTTCGTCCACCGCGCGGCGTGCACGGCCGCTCTCGGGAATCGCGTCCACGACCGCGGCCGCCCGGGTCAGCACGATCGTGGTGCGATGTTCGGGTGGCAGCGCGGTCAGCACCTGCGCGGCCAGTTCGCACGCCTGATCCACCGCACCGTCCAGGGCGTAGCCGATCGCGGAGTCGAGTTCGATCAGGGCGGGATCGACCACCACGCCCGGACTCATCCGGTACAGCCGCAGTGCCCGCTCCTGCACTTGGCGGGCCTCCCCCGTACGCCCGAGATTGGTCAGGATGCCGGATTGGTAGAGCAGCAGCCGCTTCTCACCGAATCGAAACGCCTCGTCGCTGGCGTCGCCGTCGAGTTCGCCGGTGTGCTGCACCGCGCGGGCCATGGCGAGGTCGGCGCCGGCCGCGTCACCGAGCCGAGCCAGTGCGCGGGCCTCCGCGGCCGCGGCCAATGCCGTTGCGTCGTCGGCGATTCCGGGCAGCTGCGCCTGCGCCGCACGCGCGAGTATCACCGCCTGCTCTGGACTGCCGTAGTAGTAGGGCAGCATCGCGTGCTGGGCGCGCACCCGCGCCCGCAGCCGCATGTTCGCGGTGTCGTCGGCGGCCATTCGCGCTGTGCCGTACCAGAAGTCGGCGCGCTCGATCTGGCCCAGTTTCATCAGCGCGTCCGCCACGAGCAGCCCCAGCGCGGCGGTCACCTCGGACAGCCGGGACTGGATGGCGGCGGGCTGGCGCTGCACTGCCACCGACTGCACCTCCAGGACGTCCGGCAGCACGGTGGTCAGCGCCAGCGCGGGCGGAGTGTGCGTGTACGCGAGCATGCGGCCCGCGGCCCGCTCCTCCATCAGCTCGACCATCGCCGGCCCGACCGTGCAGGCGGCCACGGTGCGGTCGATCAGCGCACGCGCCTCGTCCAGCCGGGCCATGAAGGTGGTGTCGAAACCGAGTGCGGGCACGCCGATCACCGGCGGGGCGGCGCGGCGGGCCGGCAGACGGCGCGCGCCCAGCGCGGCCTCACCCTCGGCGAGGATCTGCTCGAACCGTTCGCGCACCTCGGGACCGACCTGCACCAGCAGGGTGTCCAGTAACTCCTGCGTCAGGGGCCGCGGGGTGACCGCGCTCAGTCCGGCTCGCCAATTGGCGACCGTCGTCATCTCGACGCCGAGATGGGCTGCGAACTCCCGCACGGACTTTCGCGTAGCCTCCTGCAGCGCTACCGCTTCGAAGCCGGTCCACGGCCGACCCAACACCATTGTTCAGTCCTGTTGTGAGCTTTTGTTAATACTATGTTGCAGCCTGATGCCAACAGTAGGCCAACACCAACGCCAACGCTGCGCGATTTCGCATCGGTACGGAAACGACGAAAGTAGAACTCGCACCCGGCGCCAGCGTGGGAATCCTCCGCAGCCGGAAATATCGCGCGCCGCGGCCGGCGATCCTGAGACGCCGCGGCGGAGAGCGGCGTACAGCGTCCGCGCGCGTCCGACACGCACCGCACGCGCATGCTGCCGTCGCTCCCCGGCGCCGGGTGTGCCCGTCCCACAGGAGGTATGACCCATGTACGCACCGCCCTCGGATACCAGGGATCTATGGCTGATGAACAGTCGTGACTGTTCGCATGATCCAGGCGATCTCACCTACGACCACGCGCGGTTCATCCTGACCGTGCACGCCGGGCACGGCGGCAGCTGCCGCCAGTACCTGGCCGCGTCCGCCTACTGCTTCCGCCGGACCGGGGAGCACTGAGTTCACCTACCCGCCAGCTCCGCCGGCTCACCATCCCGGTGGGGGCGCCGGCGGATGAGGGCGTGCCGGGCCGGTGGCAGGGGAACCGGCCCGGCACGTGTCGGTCGGTCCCCTTATTCTCGAACCCATGCTCACGATGCTGCTGTACGTGCTGATCGTCGGACTGGTCGCAGCGCTGCTGTTCCTGGTCGCGAGCGCGGTGTTCGGGCGTGGAGAGGAACTGGGCCCGCTGCCGGAGGGCACGACCGAGACCGTGCTGCCCGCCGAGGACATCCGCGGCGACGATGTGCGCGAACTGCGGTTCCAGCAGGTATTCCGGGGGTACAAGGTCGGCGAGGTGGATTGGGCGCTGGCCCGCCTGGCCGCCCGCGTCGATGAGCTGGAGAGGAAACTGGCCTCCGCCCACGGTGAATCGCCGCAGAGCGCCGTGGAACGCACTGGTTCCGGGGTCGTGCCCACGCACCCCACCCCACCCCAGACCACCGCGGGGCCCGTCCACGCACACGTCTCGTCGCCGTGGACCACCGGCACGCTCACCGCATCCGCGCCGGCACAGCATCAGCACGCCGCGCCGGCACAGCCCGTCGCCGCGTCCCCGGCCGCGGACCCGCGAACCGTCCGCACCGAACGCCACGACACGCCCGAGAATGCGCGAACGGTCAGAACCGACCGGCACGAGACGCGCGACGAGCGAGCGACCGTCCGAACGGAACGACATGGCGGCAACGGCACGCCCGCGCCCCAGCGCGATGCGGGATCCCCCGATGCCGCCGTCTCGAATCCGCAGTCGACCGCCTCGTCCGCCGACAAACCGCAGCCCAGGCTCGGACCGATCCCCTGGTCCGGTGTCACCGCGACGGGCCCCTGGGAGGCCCCACCCAGCCCGGACGGCACCGGCACGTACACCCCGGTCCCGGAGGTGTCTCGCGCCGAATCCGCCGAGCGCCCCAGCAGCCTGAGTCTGCCGCCGGTCACCACGACATCGGGCATATCCCCGTTCACCCAGCCACCCACACCGCCCCCGGGGACGGCACAGCGGCCGGACACGGCCGAGCAGGGCCAGTCGTGAACGACCACGAATCCGACGGCAAGGTGCGCTGCGGGTGGTCCGAGTCCTCGCAGCTCTACCGGGATTATCACGACGGCGAATGGGGCCGCGCGCTGCACGGCGACGACGTGCTGTTCGAACGCATGTGCCTCGAGGCGTTCCAGTCGGGCCTGTCCTGGATCACGATCCTGCGCAAACGCCCGGCCTTCCGCACGGCATTCGGCGGCTTCGCGATCGACCGGGTGGCCGGATTCGGCGACGACGATGTGCAGCGGCTGATGTCCGATCCGGGCATCGTTCGCAATCGTGCCAAGATCGAGTCGTGCATCGGCAACGCGCGTGTTGCCCGCGACCTGGACACCGGTCTGGACCAGCTGCTCTGGTCGTTCGCCCCGCCGCCACGCCCGCGCCCGCGGGCATTATCCGACGTGCCCGCCGTCACACCCGAATCGACAGCTCTCGCAAAGGAACTCAAGCGGCGCGGATTCCGCTTCGTGGGTCCTACCACCGCCTATGCGCTGATGCAGGCGACCGGAATGGTCGACGACCATATCGCCGATTGCTGGGTCTCCACCACGGGGTGAGCACACGCCCGGCTGGTCGGTTTTGGAACTCCGGTACCCGCCCAGTTCGGCAATAGGGAAGAATGGGCCAGGTGTAGCCCTCCGGCGCGACACCCGTCGCGCGGGTGGGCTACCTGTTGGTGACAACACAGGTTTCCAAGACAGTGCGCAAAGACCGCGCGGATCTGGAGGGAGCAGAGGATGGCGGCCATGAAGCCCCGCACCGGGGACGGTCCCCTCGAGGCAACCAAGGAAGGGCGTGGAATCGTTATGAGGGTTCCACTCGAGGGTGGCGGGCGTTTGGTCGTCGAGCTCACGCCTGACGAGGCAGCAGCTCTGGGTAAAGAGCTCACCCAAGTCACGAGTTAGTCAGCTCGACACGCCCGAAGTGGTGGAGTTGCAGCTCGCTGCGATCGCGCCCATGCTGGCCTGTCCCGAATGCGGTGACATTCTGGCCATCCGCGATCGTTCATTGTTCTGCGCGCAGCGACACAATTTCGATATCGCCCGACAGGGTTATGTCAGCCTGCTGACCGGCGCGGCGACCAAGATGTCCGGTGATACCGCGGCCATGCTCGACGCACGAGCCGCCTTTCAGGATGCCCGGCATTTCGCGCCGATCGCCGATGCGGTTGCCACGACCGTCGGCTCAGCAAGACAGTCACCTCCTCGATCGATCCTCGAGATCGGTGCGGGAACCGGTTACTACCTCGCCGCCGCCCTGGACGCCATAGGAGAGGCCACCGGAACAGCCCTGGATGTTTCCAAGCCCGCAGCCCGTCGCGCCGCCCGCGCCCACCCCCGCGCCGCCTCGATCCTGGCCGATGCCTGGCGCGGCCTGCCCATCCGCAGCGGGCAGTTCGACGTGGTGCTGTCAGTCTTCGCCCCCCGCAACGCCGAGGAGATCGCGCGGATTCTCGCCCCCGGCGGCCGCTTCGTCGTGGTCACCCCCACGCCCCGGCACCTGTCGGAACTGATCGAGCCGCTGTCCATGATCAGCGTCGACGCCACCAAACAGGACCGGCTCGCCGAAACCCTCTCCGGCCATTTCACCGAACTCGACCACACCCTGATCGAGTACCCGATGTCGCTCACCCACGCCGACATCTCCAACGTCGTCGCCATGGGCCCCTCGGCCCACCACGCCGCCGACACCCGCGCCACCCGCATCGCCCCCCTACCGGACCCGATGCCGATAACCGCCTCGGTCACGATCTCTACCTACCGCAAGGACTGATCCCCTCGGAGCTTGTCGTAGAGGCGGAGTGTCTGCTCGGCGACCTGAGACCAGTCGAATTCGGCGATGGCGCGGGCTCGCCCGGCCACGCCGAGTTCGGCGGCCAGTCGCGCGTCGCCGGTGACGGTGTTGACCGCGGCGGCCAAGTCGTGCTCGAAGTCGGCGGTCACCGCGGAGTCGTAGTGCACCAGGCGGCCGGTGGAATCGACCACCACCTCCGGGATACCGCCCACATCGGAGGCGACGACCGCGGTGCCGCAGGCCATGGCCTCCAGGTTCACGATGCCCAACGGCTCGTACACCGACGGGCAGACGAACACCGTTGCGGCGGCCAGAATCTGACGCACCTGCTCGGTGGGCAGCATCTCCCGCACCCAGAACACCCCGCCCCGCCGCCGGGCCAGCTCGGCCACGGCCGCGGACACCTCGGCCTCGAGCTGCGGTGTATCGGGCGCTCCGGCGCACAGCACCAGCTGGATGTCCGGATCGAAGTCGCGTGCGGCCGCGAGCAGGTGGGCCACCCCCTTCTGCCGGGTGATCCGCCCGACGAAGGCGACGATCGGCAGATCGGTGCGCACATCCAGTTCGCTGAGCACGTCGCGGGCGCCCGCTACCGGGCCCCCGGGCCGCCATACCTGCGCGTCGATCCCGTTGTGCACCACGTGCACACGGTCGGGATCGATGGCCGGATACGCGTCGAGCACATCCAGCCGCATACCGGCGCTCACCGCGATGATCGCGTCGGCGTACTCCATCGCGTTGCGCTCGGACCACGAGGACAGCCGGTAACCGCCGCCGAGCTGCTCGGCCTTCCACGGCCGGCGCGGCTCGAGCGAATGCGCGGTGAGCACATGGGGAATCCCGTACAGCGTGGCGGCCAGATGGCCGGCCAGGCCCGTGTACCAGGTGTGCGAATGGACCACGTCCACGCCGTCGGCGCAATCGGCCATGCGCAGCTGCGCCGACATCATCTGCAACGCCGAATTGGCCGCGTACAGCATCGGATCCGGCTGGTGCACCACGGCGTCCGTCCGCGACACGCCCATGCAGTGCACACTCACATCACAGAGCTGACGTAGTCGCGCTACCAGCTGCGTGACGTGAACACCGGCCCCGCCATACACCTCGGGTGGATATTCACGGGTCATCATCGCGACCCGGAGGCGGTCGCGGTCATCGGTTACGGTCGGCTCAGGCCCGTCGGCGCCGGAACTCACCCGACCCAACCTAATCGTTCCGCTCCGTCGTGACCACCCGCACTGCGGTGTCCATGGGGGTGGACCGAAACCGATCGTTCACTCCGGACACACCACCCCGTCCGGTCCGGGACTGTAGTTTGGACGATGTGAGGAGCCAGCCGCACGTACTCGGAATCGTGCTCGCCGGCGGCGAGGGCAAACGCCTGTTTCCGCTCACCAAGGATCGCGCCAAGCCCGCGGTCCCGTTCGGCGGCGCGTACCGGCTCATCGACTTCGTGCTGTCCAATCTCGTCAATGCCGGATATCTCCAGATATGCGTTCTCACCCAGTACAAATCACATTCACTGGATCGTCATATCTCGCAGACCTGGCGATTGTCCGGATTCGGCGGCGAGTACATCACCCCGGTGCCCGCGCAGCAGCGCCTGGGCCCACGCTGGTACACCGGCAGCGCGGACGCGATCATGCAGTCACTGAACCTGATCTACGACGAGGATCCCGAGTACATCGTGGTATTCGGCGCCGATCACGTGTATCGCATGGATCCCGAGCAGATGGTGGCCCACCACATCGATTCCGGTGCGGGTGTGACGGTGGCCGGAATTCGGGTTCCGCGCAGTGAGGCGAGCGCCTTCGGTTGCATCGATTCCGACGAGTCCGGCCGTATCACGCAGTTCCTGGAAAAACCGGTGCATCCCCCGGGCACGCCGGACGATCCGAATATGACCTTCGCGTCGATGGGCAATTACGTGTTCTCCACCAAGACCCTGGTGGACGCGATTCGCGCCGACGCCGACGATTCGGACTCCGACCACGATATGGGTGGCGATATCATTCCCGCACTGGTCGCTCAGGGCGAGGCGAACGTCTACGACTTCGCCGAGAACGACGTTCCCGGATCCACCGACCGCGACCGCGGCTACTGGCGCGACGTCGGCACCATCGACGCCTTCTACGCCGCCCATATGGACCTGGTCTCGGTCCACCCGGTGTTCAACCTCTACAACAGGCACTGGCCGATCCGCGGCGCCGCGGAGAATCTGCCGCCCGCCAAATTCGCCCGGGGCGGCCTGGCCCAGGAATCCATCGTCGGCTCGGGCAGCATCCTGTCCGCCGCCACGGTTCGCAACTCGGTGCTGAGCTCCAACGTCTTCATCGAGGACGGCGCGACGGTCGAGGGCAGCGTCCTGCTGCCCGGCGTGCGCGTCGGCCGGGGCGCGGTGGTCCGCCGCGCCATCCTGGACAAGAACGTCATGATCAACGAGGGCGAGACGATCGGCGTCGACCTGGTCCGCGACCGCGACCGCTTCGCCATCAGCAACGGCGGCGTGGTCACCGTCGGCAAGGGCATCTGGGTCCAGTCCTAATTCCAGCCTGGCGGCGGGATGTTGGGACCCGCGGTGCAGAACGGGTAGCAGACGGCGGGGGCCGTGGTCGTGGGAGTGGTGGTGCTGTGGTGTCTGCCGTGCAGGCCGCCGGTGACCAGCAGCATCACCAGCAGGGCCACGAATACCGCGAAGCCGAGGGCTACCGCCGCGAGGACGATCCAGCCGCGTGGCAGGACCTCCAGCAGAATGGCCCGGTCGTACACCATCGTTCATCACCCCACACATGAATCGCTTACCGCTGCAATCGTATCGGTTCACGACGAACGAAGAGTGATCTCGGGCATTCATGCCAGGTCAGGCACTATAAGCGGGCGAGCCCCGGGGACTCACTCGGCGAAAAAGCGAATCCCCGGTATCTCCCAGCATCTTTCAACGCATGTCGCGGCGACGCAGGCCGTACAGGCCCACACCGATCAGTACGATGTCGATGACCAGCAGAATCACCACCGGCGTCGCCCGGAACGGCTCGGACGGCAGCTTCGGCAGGTGGCTGTAGGGATCCAGATCCAGTACCCACTGGGGCATTCCGGCGACCGAGCCGAGCAGGTACAGCGCGACCCCGGCGACGAAGACACCCCAGGCGACCGTCGCCCAGCGCGGTACCAGACCGAACAGCAGCATCGCCGCCCCGGTGAACAGCCACACCGCGGGCAACTGAATCAGCGCCGCGCTCAGCACCCGGCCCGTCTGGCCCATATCGTTCGTGGCCACGCTGTAGAGCAGTCCGGCCAGCAGGCCCGAAATCAGCAGCGCCAGCGCCGGTCCGCCGATCGCGAACAGCAGATGCGATGCGGCCCAGCGGATCCGGCCCACCGCCGCGGTCAGCACGGATTCCGCGCGATCGGCCGACTCCTCCGAATACATGCGCAGCGCGGCCGAGATCGAGTACGCCGCGGCCATGAGTCCGACCATGTCGAACGCGATGGCGATGAAGGAGTCCTCCAGCCCCTGGGCGCCCCCGAGCCTGGCGATGACGTCGTTCACCGCCTTGCTGTTGCCGAGTTCGCCCGAGATGCCGTGCACGACACTGCCGATGATCGCGCCGTACAGCGCAAGCCCGCAGGTCCAGGCGATCAGCGTGCCGCGCTGCAACCGCCACGCCAGCCCGACCGGTCCGGCCAGCCGGGGCCCCGCCATCGGCGCGCCCGGACGTTCGGCCAGCAGTCCGGCCCCCAGATCGCGCCGCCCCAGCAGCGCGTACGCCACCGCGATCAACGCCGCCGCGACCACCACGAACAACAACAGGACAGCGAAGTGGTTGCCCGCGAACGGCCGCACCTGCACCGCCCAGCCCTGCGGCGAGAGCCACACCAGCGGGCTGGTCGGCCCGGTGACGTCACGCGCGTCGCCCACGGCACGCAGCACGAACGTGGCCGCGAGCACCGCGAACGCGATACCGCGCGTCGCGCGGGCGCTGCTGGACAGCTGCGCGGTCACCGCCGCGACGGCCGCGAACACGATGCCGCATCCGGCCTCGGCCAGGCCGAACGCCAGCGCACCACCGCCGTCGACTCCGGCGGCCTTGATACTCGCTGCGCCGATCAGGCCAACCAGAAGCGCTGCGGTACAGGTCATCACGAGTGCGGCGGTCAGGCTCGCCAGCCGCCCGACCCGGGTGGAGGCGAGCAGTTCCTCACGCCCGGTCTCCTCCTCGGCGCGGGTGTGCCGGATGACGGTGAGGATGGTGGCGACGGCGATCAGGGTGTCGAACGCGCCCGCCTTCCACACGCCCGCCGCACCGAGGTTGTTCGCGTAGATGGGCCCGTACATGGCCAGCTGCGCCGGACTGGTGTTGACCGTGTGCGCGAAGCCGGCCAACTGGGCCGGGGTCGAGTAGATCTTCTCGATGCTCTTGATGTACACGCTGCCCAGCGGCGCGGACAGTAGCAGAACCCACAGCGGCAGAATTATCCGGTCGCGCCGCAGGTACAACCGCAGCAGCCGCCACATACCGGCGAATTCCGAAGCCCCACCGGTCGATTCGGAGAACCCGCCGCGCGGGCGGGCAATGGTCGCGGTACTCATCACTTCTTCGCCTCCGCCAGCTTCCGCGCCGAACCGTTGCCGGTTTCCTCGGGCGTATCGAGCGAATAATGGCGCAGGAACAGCTCTTCCAGCGTCGGGGGCTGGCTGACCAGGCTGCGTACGCCCGCGTCACCGAGCACCCGGATCAGCTCGCCGAGATGTTCGCTGTCCACCTGGCAACGCAGCGTGTTGTCTTCGAGGCTCAGATCCTCTACTCCGGCGATACGGCTCAAATCGCCTGGGTCGCCGGTCAATTCGGCCTTGATCGAGGTGCGGCTCAGGTGCCGCATCTCGGCCAGCGAACCACTCTCCACTGTCTTGCCGGCACGGATGATGGTGACCCGATCACACAGCGCCTCGACCTCGGACAGGATATGACTGGACAGCAGCACGGTCACCCCACGCTCGGCCGCCTCCCGCGCGCAATCGCGGAATATATTCTCCATCAACGGATCCAGGCCCGAAGTGGGCTCGTCCAGCAGCATGAGTTTCGCATCGGAGGAGAACGCAGAGATCAGCGCGACCTTCTGCCGGTTGCCCTTGGAGTAGGTGCGGGCCTTCTTCTTCGGGTCGAGTTCGAAGCGCTTGATCAGCTCCGCGCGGCGGGTGGTGTCCAGGCCGCCGCGCATGCGCGCGAGCAGGTCGATGGTCTCCCCGCCGGACAGTGACGGCCACAGCGTGACATCGCCTGGCACATAGGCGATGTCACGGTGCAGCCCGACCGCATCCGACCACGGGTCGCGACCGAGTACCTCGGCGCTGCCCGACGTGCGGGACAGGATGCCCAGCAGGATGCGGATGGTGGTCGACTTGCCGGCGCCGTTGGGGCCGAGGAAGCCGTGCACCTCCCCCTCGGCGACGTCCAGATCCAGGCCGTCGAGGGCGCGTACCTGTCCGAAATGCTTGTGCAGCTCGCGGACAACAATTGCCGATGACATGAAAGTCCTCGCATCTCCGGTTTCTGTGGCACGGAGCGGTGAGTCAACCGCCCGTGCCGGATGTATGTGTAGGTGGAATGTCCCGAGTCGCTGTGGCATCGCGGTGCGCCAGCAGAGTGTCCAGCGCCATCGAGTCGGTCATCAGACCGTTCGTGTAGAGCTCGACCATGGGCAGCATCACCAGATCGGTGTACTCGCGCAGCATCTTCCGGAAGTCCGGAGTGCCCGGATGCTTGGCGGTGTAGAGCTGCATGAACAACACGAACCCGCCGCCGTTCTGCAGTCCCATCACTCGCGCGCTCGCCTCGAGATCACTCGGCGCCCGCAGCGACCCGTTCTCGATGCCCACCGTCAGGTAGGTCTCCATATCGGCGACCATGTGCTCGAACAACTCGGCCATCAGCGGCCCGCCGGACTGCAGACTGCGCAGCAGGTAGGCCAGATACGGCGTGAACTCCTCGACCTCGGCCAACGCTTGGAGCAATCCCTTCGGGGAGGGATTCTCCATGTACTTCATCTTCTGCGTGCGGATGAACTCCCGCACATGATCGTCACACGCCTGCCGCAGCCCGTCCTTCGACCCGAAGTGGTGGTTGACCAGCCCGGGCGAGACCCCGGCGGCCGCGGCGATGGCACGCACCCCGACTCCGAAACCCTGTTCGCCGAACAGGGTCGTGGCGGCGTCCCGGATGCGGGCGCGCGTGTTCAGATCCTCGGCGGATCCTTCCGGTATGGCTGCTCCGTTAAACACATGTTCAGTATATTAAACACTCGTTCAATCGTGAGGCAATACTCGCCGGGAATCTCTTCGATTTCTTTATCGCAGCAGGTCGGAACGCTTAGCGACGGTAACTACCCGCGCGACGCGCAGAGCAGCCCGTCGCCGACCGGGATCAGCACGCTGGTCAGCCGCGGATCCTCGGCGATGGCCCGCGTCGCCGCACGCACCGCCTGCGCGCCAGGGTCGCGCTGGGCCGGATCCGGCACCCGCCCGCCCAGCAGCGCGTTGTGGAACACGATCGCGCCGCCCTCACGCAGCAGCCGCACGCCTTGCTCCACGTACTGCGGATGCTCGAGCGGGGCGGCATCGACGAACACCAGGTCGTAGACGCCGTCGGCCAGGCGCGGCAGCACGTCCAGGGCGCGGCCGTTGATCAGGCGGGTGCGGGCCGGAGTGATCCCGGCGGTGCGGAACGCGTCGCGCGCGGCGCGCTGATGTTCGGGTTCGGAGTCGATGGTGGTGAGCGTGCCGTCCTCGCGCATACCGTCCAGCAGCCACAACCCGCTGATACCCGCGCCGGTACCCACCTCGACCACCGCCCGCGCGCCCAGCAACTGTGCGTACATGCTCAGCAACGCGCCCACCGACGGCGGGACCGGCGCGGCGCCCAGTTCGGTGGCCCGCTCGCGCGCGGCGACCAGCACCTCGTCCTCGACCACGGAATCCTCGACATAGGCGAGGTTGCGCTGCAGGGCCGATGCTGTGGGTATCAGACTCACGGATATGAGGCTAATGGGGCCGGGGCGCGAAAGCCTGCCGTGACAGTCCGGCCCATTTTTCTCAGGTGTCATTCAGGCTGTCCATATAGGTGCCACATCGGGGTCACGTTAAGTAGGGGCAACGCAAAGGCCGGCCCGACCGCCGGACGGCGCCGGGAACAACCTGATACGCAATCGCGGTTGTAACCGATACGTATGACAGTTGCTGTCGTCCAAGCGCCGGCCCCGGTCCCGAGTAGGAGGTAACGCCATCCACAAGGTCGATGCGGCGCGCATGTACGCCACCTTGCCCGAGTCGAGCCTGCCGATCGACGGTGTCTCGGCTGTACTGCCCGAAGCAGTGCTGCCGATCGACCCCGTGTCACCCGACGCAGCGTCTCCCGAAGCCCTGCTGGCCGAGGCCGGCGCCGGCGCGCCGGAGTTGGCCGAACTCACCGACGAGCTGCTGTCCGGCACCGCGGCCTTCGACGCCACCGGCGACCGCGCCAAGATGCCCAGCTGGGATGAGCTGGTCCGGGAACACGCCGACCGCGTGTACCGCTTGGCCTACCGCCTCACCGGCGACCCGCAGGACGCCGAGGATCTCACCCAGGAGACGTTCATCCGCGTCTTCCGCTCCCTGCAGAGCTACCAGCCCGGCACCTTCGAGGGCTGGCTGCATCGCATCACCACGAACCTGTTCCTGGACATGGTGCGCCGCCGCAACCGCATCCGCATGGAGGCCCTCCCCGAGGACTACGACCGCGTGCCCTCCGAGGGCCCGGACCCCGAGCAGGCGTATCACGACGCCAACCTCGATCCGGATCTGCAGAAAGCACTGGACGCACTGGCTCCGGAGTTCCGCGCCGCGGTGGTCCTGTGCGATATCGAGGGCCTGTCCTACGAGGAGATCGGCGCCACACTCGGGGTGAAACTGGGCACCGTGCGCAGTCGCATCCATCGTGGGCGTCAAGCGCTGCGGGAGTACCTTGCGCATAATGGAACTCAGCAGCGGTTCGCCGCTGACGAGAAGGTCGGGTAACTTCGCCAGTTTTCTCGACGCAGCCGTTATCAGCTCGGAAGGGTGTGCACCGAATGAGTGACCAGGAGCGCGCGTCGAACCGCGAATCGGGTACCGCGGCGGATACGCCTCGCCGCCGTTTCGCGCCGACCGAGCACCTGGCCAGCGAGGCCATCGCGGCCTATGTCGACGGTGAGCTGCGCATGAATCCCTATCTGCGCGCCGCCGAGCACCTCGCTCGCTGTCCCGAATGCGCGGCCGAGGTCGAGGCCCAGCAGCAGGCCCGCATCGCACTGCGCCAATCCGCCCAGATTTCCGTGCCCAACGGCCTGCACGACACGCTGAGCCGGATTCCGCTCGCCGATCCCACCGCGCATCGAATGGACGAGATGAGCGGTGGCGCGAGTTTCCTGGGCCTGCGGGGGGAATTGTTCGGCTTCGCCGCATCGCCCGATCGTGAATTGAGTTCCGACAGCAGGCGATGGACCGGTTGGTGGCGCAAGTAGAGTTCATTACGTGAACGGAGCGCAGCGGAGTGAACCGATAGCACAACACCGCGTGGACACGGCTGCGCCGAGCGCTAGCGAGGGGCATCGGTGAACGGAGCGCAGCGGAGTGAACCATTGACACAGCACCGCGTCGGCGCGGCAGGGCCGAGCGCTAGTGAGGCACTGTCGTGACGACCGAATCCAAGATGACCGGATCCCAGTCCCACACGGGTGACTCGGCCGACCAGTCTCCCGCCTCGGATTCGGCGGTCGATCGGGGGAATCTGAGGCCGGCGGACGCGCCGATACTCGGACCGCGGCCGGTCTACAGACCGCAGGTCGACTCACCCACCGCGCGTGTGTTCGGTCGCCCCGAGGGCCAGGCCGGGTCGTTCGCCCCGTACACCCCCGGCGCGCAACCGGAGTCGAAGCCCGAGTTCGAGCTCGTGAACCAGCCGCCCGGCGGGGTACTGGCCGAGGCGTTCGGTCGCCCGGCGGGCTCCGACGAAGTGCTCCAGCGCGACCCCGACGCGCCCGACGGGACACCGGAGGCGGCCGAGCCCGCCGATCCGTGGCGCGATCCCGCCGCCGCCGCTCGCCTCGGCGCTCCCGCGATCCCGATCCAGCAGGCCCCCCCGCTGATCACCGCGGCCAAGCTCGGCGCGCGCGAGGTGCTCTTCGGCCGCCGCGTCGCCCCCGCCGCCCTGGCCATCCTGGCCGCGATCGCGTTGGTCATCGGGTTGGCCGGCGGTCTGGTCGGCCGCCTGACCGCCGAGGCCACCGACGTGCTGACCTCCAAGAAGGTCACGCTGTCCCAGGACAGCGCCTCGGGTGGTAAGCCGAACAGCTCGCTGGCCAAGCTCGTCGACACCGTGATGCCCGCGGTGGTGCAGATCCGCGAAACCGTCGGCGACAACGGCGCGTTGGGCTCGGGAGTGGTCATCGACGGCGGCGGCTACATCGTGACCAACAACCACGTGATCTCGATGGTCGCGATGGACAAGTCCGGCCGCGGCAAGATCCAGGTGACCTTCTCCGACGGCTCCCGGGTGCCCGCCGCGCTGGTGGGCCGCGACCCCAAGACCGACCTGGCGGTGCTCAAGGTCGACAACATCAAGAACCTCACCGTGGCCCGCCTCGGCAAGTCCTCCGACGTGCAGGTGGGCGACAACACCATCGCCATCGGCTCGCCGCTCGGCCTGCAGAGCACCGTCACCGCGGGCATCGTCAGCGCCCTGAACCGCGCGATGGTGGAGACCCCGGAGGCCGGTGACGACACCGCCGGAGCCTTCGCCGCCGTGCAGACCGACGCCGCGATCAACCACGGCAACTCCGGCGGCGCGTTGGTCGACAGCCAGGGCCGGCTGATCGGCATCAATACCGCGATTCGCAGTGAGAGCGGCGGCTCGGTCGGCCTGGGCTTCGCCATCCCGGTCGACCTGGTGCAGCGCGTGACGCAGACGATCATCCACAACGGCGTGATCGAGCACCCGTGGCTGGGCGTGAGCGCCAAGGACAAGTCGGTCGAGAACGACTCCATCACCGGCGCGCAGATCGCCGACGTGGTGCCGGGCAGCCCGGCGGCGCGGGCGGGCCTGGCCGAGAACGATATCGTGGTGAAGGTCGGCGATCGGGAGGTCACCAGTTCCGCGGAGCTCACCGTCGCGGTGATGTCCGCGCAGATCGGTCAGACGGTCGATTTCCAGGTCGTACGGGACGGTCGTCGAGTGACCATTCCGGTGACGTTGGAATCCGATCGGAACGCACCCCAGCAACCCCAGTAGCCTGGACTCATGTTCAACATCGGCTGGCCCGAGATGGTGATCCTGGTGGTCGCCGCCTTGGTGATCCTCGGTCCGGAGCGGTTGCCCGGCGCGATCCGCTGGACCGCGCAGAGCCTGCGTCAGGTACGCGAATACGCCAGTGGCGCCACGAGCCAGCTCCGCAGCGAACTCGGCCCCGAACTGGACGAGTTGCGCAAACCACTCGAAGAGTTGAACGAGTTGCGCAAACCGCTGGACGAACTGCGCGGAATGACGCCGCGGGGCATGGTAACCAAACATCTGCTCGGTGGCGATGATTCGTTGTTCTCCGGGAACTTTTCCAAACCGACCAGTATGTCGCCCGGCGCGGGAACACCGCCACCCGTACCAGAATTGCCCGATCCGCCGAAACCACTGGCACACAACGAAAAACCCCCGATCGACTTCGACGCCACGTAACAATTTCAAGTCCCGGAAACCGGGCTAATATCGCGTTTCGGGAGGTAGACAGGCTCGCGGTGGTCTCAGCCGGAATTATTTGGTCAAGCCATCTAGACACATACCGCTGTCGAGCTATCTAGACTGCGCTCATGTCGGCCGATGAAGTGGCTCGTGTATTCGCGATCGACGACAAGGTCGAGCGACTAAAGGCTGCCACCGATGGGGTTGCCCAGGCGCAGCAGACCATAAACGAACTCACGCGAATCCGGCGTGCGGTAATTCGTGATCTGCACGCCGAGGGCTGGACCTTCGCGAGAATCGGTGCGGCGGCGGGACTTTCCCGCGCCCGCATCCATCAGGTCAGCACGCAGGGGCCGGTGCCCGAGGGGTTGTTCTTCGGACACGGCCCGCTGACCATCCTCACCCCGGACGTGCGCAGCACCACCCGCGCCGCACCGCTGGTCGGTGCGCCCGATGCCGCAGCACCGCACCGGCTACAGGAGTTGTTGCGGGAGTTGGGCTTTTCGGCGAACATCGAACGGTTCCTCCCTGGCCGTGCGCTCGACCTGGACCGCGACGGACTGATCGTACTGGGCGGTCCGGAGCTGTCGCCGAGCCTGCGCTATCTGGCCGCGGCCGATCCGCGCCTGCGGCGCACCGTCGCCCGGGCCGGCCGGGTGCGCCGCGGTATCGAGGACCGCGCCGCGCGGCGGGTGTACCGTCCGGGCGGCACGGAACCCTACGACATCGCCTATCTGGCCCGCCTGCACCGCCCGGACAACCACGGCACGGTCCTGCTGATCGACGGCCTGCACCCGCCCGGTTCTCTCGGCGCTATCCGCCTGCTGGCGACCCGCCTGGCCACCCTGCACGAACGGGCGAGCACCCACCCCTTCTCGGCGGTGGTGGGCGTGCGCTACGACCGGAACACCGGCGAACCCCTGGAGGCGGACCTCCTCACGCCGATCTACCGCCACGAGCGGTAGACCCGCAGCCGAACGTCACGTCGTCCAATCGATTCGGGCGACGTGACGTTCGGTTGCCGGGCGGGCTCAGGCCGCGACGCTGGACGGGCGCAAGGTGTTCATCGGAGGACGGTCTTCGAGGGCGACCTCGGTGACCAGCGCGGTGAATTCGTCTCCGACCAACGGGAATTGGGTCAGGGCCGAGCCGGAGTCGCGAATTCCACAGCGGCCCAGCAAAGTTCCCACGATCTGGCGGCTCATGACCCCCAACTCGGCCAGCGGGCGGTTGCGGTGCGTGCGCACGCCCAGATTGACCTGGCCGATGGCGGACATGCCGAGCATGTCGTAGGTGTCGACCAGCAGGCCGATCTCGACGCCGTACCCGGGGGCGAACGGGACCGAGGTCAGCAGTTCGCGGGTTCCGGCGTATTCGCCGCCCAGGGGCTGCAGGACCCGGGACAGGTCCGGGCGCAGCGCGGCCAGCAGGGGGCGGGCCACCAGTTCGGTGACGCGGCCGCCGCCGTTGTGGTCCACGCTCTGTCCCTGGCGCAGCGGGCGGCGGTAGTACGCCTTGACCAGGTGCATGTCCCTGACGGTGAGCAGCGGGCCCAGCAGCCGGGGTACGAAGGACGGATCGGGGTCGATCAGGTCCGAGTCGACGAAGGCGATCAGATCACCGGACGTCGCGGCCAGGGAGCGCCACAGCACCTCGCCCTTGCCGGGCGCCGGCTCGAGTTCCGGCACCGCCTGCTCGCGGGTGACCACCCGGGCCCCGGCCGCGCGGGCGCGTTCGGCGGTGGCGTCGGTGGAACCGGAGTCGACCACCACCAGTTCGTCGACCAGCGTGCCGACCAGGGGCACGATGCTGGCCACCACCTCGGCGACGGTCTGCTCTTCGTTCAGCGCGGGCAGGACCACCGAGATCGTGCGCCCGGCCTTGGCGGCGACGAGCTCCTCGACCGTCCAGTGGGGGCTGTCCCAGGTATTCCTGGTCGACCAGGTGTGAGTGTCGATGATGGGTTCAGGGTTGGTTGTCATACCAGACCTCGCAGAGTTCGTGCGGGGGGGCGAATGCCCTGAATCGCCGCGATCATATCCACCACACGGCGGGTCGCGGCGACCTCGTGGACTCGGAAGACTCGGGCGCCGGCCGCGGCCGCCCATGCGGTTGCTGCCAATGTGCCCTCCAAACGTTCTGATAGGCCGACACCAAGAGTCTCTCCGATGAAATCCTTATTACTCAGCGCCATCAAGACCGGCCATCCGGTATTTACAAGAACGTCCACTGCCCGCAACAGTTCGAGCCCGTGATAGGTGTTTTTGCCGAAATCGTGGGTCGGATCGATGAGTATCGAATCCTTTGCCACGCCGGCCGCCGCGGCATTGTCCGCCGCATGCACGACCGTCTCGGTGACCTGCGCCACGATGTCGGCATAGCGCACCCGATGCGGCCGGGTGCGCGGCTGCGCGCCACCGGTATGGCTACAGA
>NZ_JAGPOX010000163.1 GCF_019038435.1 Nocardia alni | reverse complement strand
GACGGGTGGTATCTGCCGTTGGCCTGGCTCGGTGGGGCGCCGGGGCTGAGCTTCGCGGTGGCGCTGACGGGGACAGCGCTGGCCGCGCTGGTTCTGGCGCTGCGTGATGGCGCGCGGCCTGCCGATGGGCGAAATCTCCGTTGGCGACGGCGAATTGGTGTCGCGGCGGTGGTTGTGGTTATCATCCCTGTCGCCGGAGTGATCCTCCGGGTCGCGCTGCCCGCCCCGGATGAGGGTGACCGGCCGATCACGGTCGCCGCTATCCAGGGCAGCGTGCCGCGGCTGGGCCTGGAGTTCAACGCCCAGCGTCGCGCGGTGCTGGACAACCACGTTCGCGAGACCGAGGCGCTGGCCCGCGCCATCGCCGCCGGGCGCGCCCCGCAGCCGGATGTGGTGATCTGGCCGGAGAATTCCTCCGATATCGATCCGCTGCGCAACTCCGACGCCTACGA
This sequence comes from Nocardia alni, assembly GCF_019038435.1. Lineage (GTDB taxonomy): Bacteria > Actinomycetota > Actinomycetes > Mycobacteriales > Mycobacteriaceae > Nocardia > Nocardia alni. The sequence continues at coordinate 20,591 of NZ_JAGPOX010000163.1, read as the reverse complement.
CGAGATCACCGCTGTCTCCGAGCAGATCCACGCGCCGATCCTGGTCGGCGCCGTGCTGCTGAACGACGACGATACGACCACCAACTCGGTGATCGTGTGGAACGGCGCGAACGGCCCGGGGGAGCGGCACGACAAGAAGATCATCCAGCCCTTCGGCGAATACCTGCCCTACCGCAGCTTCTTCCGTCACTTCTCGAGCTACGCCGACAAGGCGGGCTATTTCGTCCCCGGACACGGTGACGGCGTCGTGCACGTGATGGGGCCCTCGAGTAGCGGCATGAGCGGGTCAGGGCCGGAGGCGGCAGCGGAGCGTAACCACGCAGGCCCCCCGCTCATGCCCCAGGGACACAGCGCACCCGTCGCGATCGGCGTGGCCACCTGCTACGAGGTCGCCTTCGACCGCGCCTTCGAGGATTCCATGCACGCGGGCGCGCAGATCCTGACCGTCCCGACGAACAACGCCACCTTCGGCGACAGCGAGATGACCTACCAGCAGTTGGCCATGTCCCGGGTGCGTGCTGTCGAACACGGCCGCGCGGTGGTCGTCGCGGCCACCACCGGCGTCAGCGCGATCATCACGGCCAACGGCCAGGTTCTGCGGGAGACCCCGAAATTCGTGCCCGCCTGGCTCGAGGCGAAGCTGCCGCTGCGGCACACCACGACACCCGCGACGGCGGTGGGTCCATGGCCCGAGTGGGTGTTGTGTATCGTGGCCGGGATCACTGTCGTAGCTTCGGCAATCCGACGGCGAACTTCGCCGTCGATTCGGCCGGTGGACGAGCCCTCGCTCGTCGAACCGGACGGCCGGTAACTTCGCGGGCGATCTTCCCGACGGGCGAACACTCGTGCCCGGCCGGTCCAGCACACTTTCGGTGTACCGGGTCCGAGTCGCCGCGACGTGTTCGCCAAGGCGTAGCTCGGTGTATCGGCTCCAGCTCGAGGCTCTCTGTATTGTGTGTTTCTTGTGCGAAGTTCGGTTAATTAGCGATGTTTGCGAGAAGTTAGCTAATTAAACCCGCTCTCCGCAGGCAATGTTCGAAGTGAAACATTCCGAGATCGCTACCGATCCGCCCGTCCTGATGCTCCGAATCATAGGGCGTGTATCGCGTCCCATGGCGCGCGCCTCAACGCGGCCGTGGCGGTGCTCGGGGAGTTGCGTCAACAAGCGGCAGAACGGAGTGATTGATGAGTTCATTGGCCACCGATCGCGTAGACCAATGTGCTTCTGGCGAATTTGCAGCACCACCCTTCGTACTGTCACCCGCGCAGACCGGTCTCTGGTACGCCCAGCGAATCCGCCCCGAGATTCCCCTCACCGTGGCCCAGTATGTCGAGATCCACGGCGACCTGGACGCCGGCAGGCTGCTCTACGCGATCGAGCGGTTCGGCGCGGAGTCACAGGTCGGTCAGGTGCGGCTGCTGGAGATCGACGACGTCCCGCATCAGGTGGTGGATCCGGCGCGGCGGCCGGGCTGGGCGCGGGTCGACCTGCGGCACGAGGCCGACCCCCGCGCGGCGGCGCTGCGCTGGATGGAGGCGCACTCCAACGGCCCCATCGATCTGGAGCGCGATCCGCTGACGACCAACGCGGTGCTGCGCATCGGTGAGCGTGACTACATCTGGTACTCGCGCGCCCACCACATCATCATCGACGGCTACGGCGCGATGAACGCGCTGACCCGAACCGCGGAAATCTATACGGCCCTGGAGAACAGGACCGAGCCGATCGCCTCCCGCGCCACGCCGCTGGCCGAAATCTATGCGGCGGAGTCGAATTACCAGGACACGGCCCGCTTTCGCTCGGATCGCGAGTACTGGCTCGAGCAGTTGGCCGGTGTGGGTGAGCCGGTGAGCCTGTCCAGCGCGACCACGACCGCCGCCGAATCGGGCCGGGTGCTCGCCGGCGCGGTGCTCGACGCCGATACCGAGTCCGAACTCGCCGCTGCCGCAGGTGCTTTCGACACCCAGAACGCGACCCTGTTCGTAGCGGTGCTGGCCTGCTACGTGCGGGCGGTGACCGGTAGCCAGGACGTGGTGCTGAGCCTGCCGGTGTCCGCGCGCACCACCGTGGCGCTGCGCCGCTCGGCGGGTGTGGTGTCCAACGTGGTGCCGATCCGGCTGCGCTTCGATCCGGCGACGACTCTGCGCGACACCGTGCGCGCGGCGGAGTTGCAGATCACCGGCGCGCTGCGGCATCAGCGCTATCGCTGCGACGACATCCGGCGCGACTGCGGATATTCGCGGGATTCGCGCGGATTCTTCGGACCGATGGTGAACATCATGCTGTTCCACAGCGAACTGCACTTCGGCAGCCTGGTCGGCTCGCTCAATGTGCTGTCCACCGGTCCGGTCGAGGATCTGTCGGTCAACCTCTACAACGGCGTCGGCAACCGGATCCACGTGGATTTCGAGGGCAATCCGCAGCTCTACGCGGCAGGGGAGCTCTCGACGCACAACGGTCGTTTCCTGGAATTCCTGCGCCGGTTCCTGACCGCCGACCCGGGCACGGTCGTCGCCGCGGTGCCGGTGATCACCGACACCGAACGCGATCTGGTGCTGCGGCAGTGGAATTCGACACAGGCGCCCGTGCGGCCGGGTACCCTCGCGGACCTGTTCGCCGAGCGGGCCGCCGCCCAGCCCGAGGCCATCGCCCTCGAGTTCGGTGATGAGACAAGGACGTACGGCGAATTTGCCGCACAGGCCAACCGCCTCGCCCGGGCGCTGATCGCCCGCGGCGCCGGTCCGGATTCGGTGGTGGGCCTGGCCTTGCACCGCGGCCTGGACCTGCTGGTCGGCATGTACGCGATCGTGCAGGCGGGCGCGGCATATCTGCCGATCGATCCGGATCACCCCGCCGAGCGCACCGCCCATATCCTCGGACAGGCCCGGCCGCTGTGCGTGCTGAGCGTCGGCGGCGAGGATCTCGACCTGCCCGCCGAGGCCGTGCGCGTGGATATCGACGCGATCGGTCTGTCCGGATGCGGTGACGGTCCGATCGCCGACACCGAGCGGCGCGCGCCGCTGCGGCCGGACCACCTGGCCTATGTGATCTTCACCTCCGGCTCCACCGGCCGCCCCAAGGGCGTGGGCGTCTCGCATGCCGCGATCGTCAACAGGCTGAGCTGGATGCAGCACGAGTATCCGCTGGACGCCACCGACGCGGTGCTGCAGAAGACGCCCGCGACGTTCGACGTGTCGGTGTGGGAATTCTTCTGGCCCTTACAGATCGGGGCCCGGCTGGTCATCGCCGCGCCCGAGGGGCATCGCGATCCGGCCTATCTGGCCGCGGTGATCGCCGAGAAGCGGGTCACCACGGTGCATTTCGTACCGTCGATGCTGTCGGTGTTCGTCACCGACACCGATGTGCGCGGCTGCGGCAGCCTGCGCCGGGTGTTCTGCAGCGGTGAGGCGCTGCCCGCCGCGACCGTGCGGGACTTCCATGCGGCACTGGGTGATTCGGTGCTGGACGATGCGGTGTTCGGCACGGTTGCACCGAGTTCCTCGGCGCGGCCCGAGTCGGCGCCGTCCCCGGAACTGCACAACCTGTACGGCCCCACCGAGGCCGCGGTGGACGTCACCTCCTGGCACTGCGACCCCGCCGATGGTTCTGTGCCGATCGGCGCGCCGATCTGGAACACGCGGGTGTACGTGCTGGACGAGCACCTTCGCCCGGTCGCACCCGGTGTGGTGGGTGAGCTCTATCTGGCCGGTGTACAACTGGCCCGCGGCTATCTCGGGCGCCCCGGCCTGAGCGCGGATCGCTTCGTCGCCAGCCCTTTCACCCCCGGCGCGCGCATGTATCGCACCGGTGACCTGGTGCGCTGGCGCGTGCCGGCGCGCATGAACGCCTCCGCCGCGGGCGTTACCGACGCCCAGCGCGATGTGACCACGCAAGCTCCCGCCGTGCCGGGCGTGGCTACCGTCGTGTCGGATGTCGCCGCCGCCGCGGCCTCGGAGGCCGCCACTGTTGATTCCGCCACCGGCACCAGCGGCATCGCCCTCGGCGATACGGCTGGCATCCTGGAATACCTGGGCCGCAGCGACTTTCAAGTCAAGCTTCGCGGCCTGCGGATCGAACTCGGCGAGATCGAGTCCGCGCTGCTGGATCAGCCCGACGTGGCCCGCGCGATCTGTGTCGCGCATACCGCGCACGGCGGCGACGAACTCGTCGGGTATCTGGTGCCCACGCCGGGCGTGCGCCTGGACACCGCGGTCGTCGCCGCGGGCCTGCGCAACACACTGCCCGGATATATGGTCCCCGCCCACCTGATCGTGCTAGATGAACTACCGCTGAGCCCCAACGGGAAGGTCGACCGCAAGGCCCTGCCCGCGCCCGACGCGGGTGCGAGCCGAGCGCCCCGCACCTCCAGCGCGCCCCGCACCGAGGCGGAGCGGCGCCTGGCCGCCATCTTCGGCGAGGTGCTGGGCGTCGCCGACATCACCGTCGAGGACAGCTTCTTCGACCTGGGCGGCAACTCGCTGTCGGCGGCCCGGGCCGTCGCGCGGGTGAACGCCGCCCTGGACACCGACCTGAACATCCGGGATCTGTTCGAATCCGCCACGGTGGCCACCCTCGCCGCTCGGGTGGATACCCGCTATCCCGTCTCCAAGCAGCCCAAACTCGTCGCGGCGAAACGTCCGGAACGAATTCCGCTGTCGCTCTCGCAGCAGCGGCTGTGGATCCTGAACCGGTTCGCCGAACATGCCTCGGCCTACAACATGCCGCTGGCCCTCGAGCTGAGCGGTGCGGTGGATCCCGAGGTGCTGCGCGCGGGCCTGGTGGACGTGCTCGAACGACACGAGTCGCTGCGCACCACCTTCCCGGACTCGGCGCTGGGCCCCACGCAGGTGGTGCATCCGGCCGTGGAGATCCCGCTGACCCTGGACCCGATCGACGCCACCGACGCCGACGCGCTGGCGCTGGCCACCGAATACGCCGGCTACGGATTCGATCTGCGCACCCAGGCCCCGATCCGGGTAGCGCTGTACCTGACGGGTCCGGACACATACGTCTTTCTCGTTGTGCTGCACCATATCTGCGGTGACGGCTGGTCGGTGGCCCCGCTGGCCCGCGACCTGATGGCCGCGATCACCGCGCGCACCGCCGGCCGCGCGCCGCGGTGGGCGCCGCTTCCGGTGCAGTACGCCGATTTCGCGCTGTGGCAGCGCGAACTGCTCGGCGACGAGGACGATCCCGCCAGCGCCCTGGGCCGCCAGCTGAGCTACTGGCGCACCGCGCTGGCCGAGTTGCCCGATCAACTGGACCTGCCGCTGGATCGCCCGCGCTCGCTGCATCGCGGCACCGCCGGGGCCCGTGTGGGTTTCGAGATCCCGGCGCAGACCCGGCGCGCGGTGTCCGAACTGGCGGTCGAGCGCGGCGTGAGCGTGTTCATGGTGCTGCACGCGGGTCTGGCGGTTCTGCTCGCGCGCCTGTGCAATACGGGCGATATCGCGGTCGGGACCCCGATCGCCGGGCGCTCGGATCCGGCGCTGGAAGAGCTGGTCGGCATGTTCGTCAACACGCTCGTGCTGCGCACCGAGGTCGATCCGTCCGCTGGATTCGCCGCACTGCTGGACCGGGTGCGCGAAACCGACCTGGACGCGTTCGCCAACGCCGACGTGCCGTTCGAACGGCTGGTGGAGCTGGTGAATCCCGCCCGCGACGCGGGCCGCCACCCGCTGTTCCAGGTGATGCTCTCCTACGAGAACAGCCCCGAGCTCCGGATCGATCTGCCCGGTGTCGAATCCCGGGTGCTGCCCATGGATTCCGCCGTCGCGAAGTTCGATCTGCAGCTGACGGTGCAGGATTCCGATCACGCCGCCGAAGGGCCGTTACAGGCGGAATTCGGTTATGCGACCGATGTTTTCGACGAGTCATCGATCACGACGATCGCACAGCGGTTCGTGCGCCTGCTCGATGCGGCGGTGGCCGCGCCGAGCAGGCCCGTGGGCGATCTGGACATCCTGGACGCCCGCGAGACCGGCCGGCTCGTGCCGATCCTCGGCGCACCGGGCGAACCGCCGATCACGCTGGCGCGCTTGCTGTCCGAGACCGCTGAACGGCTCCCGGACGCGGTCGCCGTGCGCTATCTCGGCCACGACACCACCTATCGGGAACTGGACGAGACCTCGAACCGCCTGGCGCGCGTGCTGATCGGGCACGGCGCGGGACCGGAGACGGTGGTGGCGATCGCGTTACCACGCGGGCTGGACGCGATCACCGCGGTGTGGGCGGTGGCCAAGACCGGCGCGGCCTACGTGCCGATCGATCCGGGTTATCCGAGCGACCGCATCGCGCACATGCTCGTCGACTCCGGCGCCATGCTCGGCCTGACCAACGCGCACAGCCATGCCGCCATGCCGGACTGGCCGGTGCGCCAGGGGCGGCACCGCAAGCGGTACGTGAACTGGCTGATCAGCGGCTCCCAGGAGTTGGCCGTCGAGGCCGCCCGGTACCCCGCGACCCCGGTCACCGACGCCGAGCGGCATCATCCGATGCGGGTGTGCCATCCGGCATATCTGATCTACACCTCGGGTTCGACCGGCACGCCCAAGGCCGTCGTGGTCACCCATGCCGGACTGGCGTCCCTGGCACAGGAGCAGACGCATCTGTTCGGCGTCACTGATTCCGCACGCACACTGCACTTCTCGTCGCCGTCCTTCGACGCGTCCGTGCTGGAGTTGCTGCTCGGATTCGCCGCGGGCGCGGCGATCGTGGTCGCCCCGGCGGGCATGTACGGCGGGGCGGAACTGGCCGAGCTGTTGCGCGCCGAGCGGGTGTCCCACGCCTTCGTCACCCCGGCCGCGCTGGCGACCGTGTCACCCGAGGGCCTCGAGGATTTGGAGGCGGTGATCGTCGGCGGCGACGCATGCCCCGAGGATCTGGTGGCCGCGTGGACCGCCGAGCATCGCATGCACAACATGTACGGCCCGTCGGAGGCGACCGTCGCGGCGACCGCGACCGGCCCGATGATCCCGGGCCGTCCCGTGCCGATCGGGCTGCCGGTGCGCGGTATGCGGCTGTTCGTCCTGGACGCGCGGTTGAATCCGGTGGCGCCCGGTGTGCCGGGCGAGCTGTACCTGTCCGGGCCGGGCCTGGCTCGCGGCTACCTGGGCCGTCACGGCCTGACCGCGCAACGCTTCCCGGCCAATCCGCACGGCCGCCGCGGCGAACGCATGTATCGCACCGGCGATCTCGTGGTCGTCGACGCCGCCGGGCAACTGCGGTTCCTGGGCCGCGCCGACGACCAGGTGAAGGTCCGGGGCTTCCGGATCGAGTTGCGCGAGATCGACCACGTGTTGCGCGCGTATCCGGGCGTGCGGTTCGCGCTGACCGTCGTGCACATCGGCGAGCACAACACCACCAGGCTGGCCTCCTATCTGACCACCGACGCCGGGGTCGATGCCGCGGCGGTGCTCGAGTCCGCGCGAAAGCAGTTACCCGCCTACATGGTTCCGGCGGCGATCACCGTCATGGACGAGGTGCCGGTGACCCCGTCGGGGAAGCTGGACCGGAAGGCGTTGCCGGAGCCCGTCTTCACGATCGGGTCCGCCTCGCGCGCACCCGGGACGGAGCTGGAGGGCCGGGTCGCGGAGGTGTTCGCCGCGGTGCTGGGGCATCCGATGCCGGGCGCCGAGGACAGCTTCTTCGATGCCGGCGGCAATTCGCTGCTGGCCACCCGGCTGACCGCGGCGCTGTACGACGAGTTCGAGATCGACGTGCCGGTGCGCACGATCTTCGAGGCGCCCACCGTCGCCGGCGTGGCCGTGCGGCTGGCCGAGGCGCCCCGCACGCAACGCCGGGCCCTGGCCGCGCAGGACCCGCGTCCGGCCCGGATACCGCTGTCGCTGCCGCAGCAGCGGGTGTGGTTCCTCAACCGTTACTCGCCCGAATCCAGCGCCTACAACATCGCTTTCGTGATCCGGATCGACGGAGATCCGGACGTCGCGGCGCTGCGCGCGGCCCTGTCCGACGTGGTGGCCCGGCACGAGGTGCTGCGCACGGTCTTCCCCGAGGATCGAACGGGCCCGCACCAATTGGTGCTGGACGCGCACCGGTGCATGCCGGCCCTGGAACCGGTCACCACCGACGACGCGGGCGCCGCGGTGGTCCTGCGTGATCTCGCGCGCCGCGGCTTCGACCTCACCCGGGAGATCCCGGTGCGAATGACGCTGCTGCGCACCGGATCCGATTCCTACGCGCTGGGCATCGCGCTGCACCACATCGCCGCGGACGGATGGTCGCTGATCCCACTGACCCGTGACCTGGCCCTGGCCTACTCCGCCCGCCGCGACGGCTCGGCCCCGGACTGGACGCCGCTGCCGGTGCAGTACGCCGACTTCGGCCTGTGGCAACGCGAATGTCTCGGCGACGCGAAGGAGCCGAACAGCCTCGCGGCCGCGCAGCTGCGGTTCTGGCGTGAGACCCTGGCCGAGCTGCCCGAACAGATGCCGCTGCCGTACGACCGGCCGCACCCCGAGCAGCCGACGCATCAGGCCGGGACGGTTCGATTCGGCGTGCCCGACGAGGTGCGGCAGCGACTGGACGAACTGGCCCGTGCGCACGGAGTCAGCGCGTTCATGGTGTTGCGCTCGGCGCTGGCGGTGCTGTTGCGCATCGTCACCGGCGGCCGCGACGTCGTGGTGGGCACGCCCGTGGCCGGCCGCACCGACACCCGCCTCGACGAGCTGGTCGGCATGTTCGTCAACACGCTGCTGCTGCGCTCGGATGTGGATCCGGACCGCGCCTTCGCCGAGCAACTGCTCGCGGACCGGGACGGCGAACTGGCCGCGATGGCGCACGCCGACCTGCCCTACGAGCAGGTCGTCGCCGAGTTGGCGCGTGAGGGCGATGCGCGCCGGGTCCCGGCGTTGCAGGTGGCGCTGAGCGTGCAGGACGAGCCGGTGCCCGCCCTGCGGCTGCCCGGGCTGGAATTGCGCGCCGAGGAGCTCGACATCGCGCTGGCCAAATTCGATCTGGAACTGCGCGTACTGCCCGCCGAGGTCCAGGATGCCGAACGGGAGTTCGAATTCGTCTACGCAGCAGAGCTTTTCGACGAACAGACGGTGCGGACACTGGCCGATCGAATGGTGCGGGTGCTGACCGCGGTCGCCGCGGATCCGGGAATCCGAGTGCGGGATATCGACGCCCGCACCGAATTCGAGCGCAGTCTGCTGACCCCGGCCTACGGCCCGGTGCCCACGCCGCAGTGCAGTCTGGGCAACTACTTCACCACCACCGCGCACCTGCACCCGGACCGGATCGCGGTCCGTGCGGGCGAGGTGGAGTTGACCTACGCCGAACTGGACGAGTACTCGAACCGGCTGGCGCGCACGCTGATCCGGCGTGGCCTGGGCGCGGGCGATCGGGTCGCCCTCGGTCTGACCCGCTCGGTGGACTCGGTGGCGACAGTACTGGCGGTGACCAAATCGGGCGCGGCGTTCGTGCCGGTCGACCCCGGCTACCCGGTCGATCGCGTGCGCCACATGCTCACCGATTCCGGCTGCCGGGTCGGCGTGACGCTCACCGAGCACGCGGACCGGCTGCGGCAGGCCGGAGACGGCGGCCGTCGCACCGAGTGGCTGATGCTGGACTCGCAGGACCTGCGCGCGGAGATCGAGGGCAGCGCGGAATCCACGGTCACCGACACCGACCGGGTGCGTACGGTGTGGACCTCGGATCTGGCGTACCTGATCTACACCTCCGGATCCACCGGCAAACCCAAGGGCGTTGCGGTCACCCACGGCGGCCTGTCCAATCTCGGGGACGAGTTCCGCGACCGGATGAAGGTCGAGCGTGATTCGCGCACAATGCACTTCGCGACGCCGAGCTTCGACGCGGCGATCCTCGACCTGCAGTTGGCGATCGGATCGGGCGCGACGATGGTGATCTGCCCGCCGGGCATCTACGGCGGCGACGAACTGGCCGCGCTGATGGACGCCGAACGGATCAGTCACACCTTCCTGACCCCGGCGGCGCTGGCGACCATCGATCGGGAGCGCTGGCCGCTGCCGCATCTGAAGTCGCTGACGGTCGGTGGCGAGGCGCTGGGCCCGGAGCTGGTGGCGCGCTGGGGCGCGGATCGGTTGCTGTTCAACGGATACGGCCCGACCGAGACCACGGTGGTCGTCACCCTGGCGGGCCCGCTGCGGCCGGGCGATCCGATCACCATCGGCTCCCTGGTGCGCGGCGCCCGGGCGCTGGTGCTGGACGAACGGCTGCGCCCGGTGCCCGTCGGGGTGCCCGGTGAGCTGTACCTGGGCGGGCAGGGCGTCGCGCGCGGGTATTTCGCGCGCACGGCGCTCACCGCTGGGCGTTTCGTGGCTGATCCGTACGGGCCCGAGGGCACGCGGCTGTATCGCACCGGAGATGTGGTGCGCTGGAACGACTCCGGCGAGCTCGTGTACCTGGGCCGCGGCGACGACCAGGTGAAATTGCGTGGATTCCGGATCGAGCTGGGCGAGATCACCGAGGCGCTCACCACGCATCCGGCGATCGGCTTCGCGCACACCGAGATTCGTGAGATCGCCGGCACCGCGCGGGTCGTGTCCTATGTGCTGCCGGTCCCGGGGCGTCAAGAGGTGGACGCCGCGGCCGTGCGGGCGCATGTGGCCGAACGTCTTCCGGCGCAGATGGTTCCCAGCAGTGTGACGGTGCTCGACCGGATACCGCTCACCCCGGTCGGCAAGCTCGACCGGGCCGCGCTGCCGGAGCCCGAGGCGATGGTTTCGGTGGACCGCGCACCGGATACCGACGCCGAGCGACTGGTCGCCGAGGTGATGGCGGAACTGGTCGGCGCGCAGTCCGTCGGTGCGTCCGACTCCTTCTTCGAGATCGGCGGAAACTCGCTGCTGGCAACGCAATTGGTGGCACGCCTGGCGGCGGCCACCGGGATCCGGCTGGAGGTGCGCACGGTCTTCGCCGCGCCGACGGTCGCCGAACTGGCCGAACGGTTGTCCGGTCGCGGCGTGGCGGCCGACGACGGGCCGAAGTTACTGCGCCGCGCCCGGCCACAGCGGGTGCCGCTGTCGGCGGCACAGCGGCGGCTGTGGTTCCTGGAGCGGTTCAACGCCTCCGGCGACGGCGTGTACAACATCCCCGCCGCACTGCGCCTGCGCGGCGAGCTGAACGTCGCCGCGCTGCAGGCGGCGCTGGACGCGGTGCAGACGCGGCACGAAACCCTGCGCACGATCTTCGGCGAACTCGAGGGCGCCCCATACCAGCGAGTGCTGGACCCGGCCACCGCGCGAGTGATGATCGGGACGAGCGATGTCACCGAGAACCAGATCGACGAGCAGGTAAAGCGCCTGGCCGCACCAGGATTCGATCTGGCCACCACCGTCCCCCTGCGCGCACACCTGCTGCGCGTCGTGGATACGGGCAGTGCTGATGCGGCTGTCGGCCATGAGTCCGACACCCGGAGCAGCACTGTGAGGCCGACGGCGGGACGTGCCTTGCCCAGGCGTGCGGTCGAGCGTGCGCGCGCCGACGAGCACAGCGCCGATGCCTCATTCGACACCACCGGCGTGGCTGCTACTCCTGCCGAGGATCACGTTCTGGTGCTGGTCGTACACCACATCGCGATGGACGGCTGGTCGATCGGACCGCTCGCGGCGGATCTCGCCACCGCCTATCGCGCGCACCTTGCGGGACAGGCTCCCGACTGGCCCGAATTGGCCGTGCAGTACGCGGATTACACGCTGTGGCAGGAGGAGCGGCTCGGCACCGAGAGCGATCCGGAGTCGTTGATCGGCCGTCAGCTCGACTACTGGCGCGGCACGCTCGAGGGGCTGCCCGAGCTGCTGGCCGTGCCGGCGGATCGCCCGCGCCCGCCGACGCCGAGCTATCGCGGCGGGACCGTCGAGTGCGCGATCGATGTGCTGACCCACCGCGAGCTGCGGGCCCTGGCCGCGCAGCACGGCGTCACCATGTTCATGGTGCTGCACGCCGCGCTGACGGTTCTGCTGCACCGGATGACCGGCGGTGCGGACATCGTCGTCGGTACCCCGATCGCCGGTCGCGGCGATCCGGCGCTGGACTCGCTGGTCGGTATGTTCGTCGGAACCCTGGTGCTGCGCACCGAGGTCGACGGCCACGCCTCGTTCCCCGAGCTGATGCACGCGGTGCGGGAGACCGACCTGGAGGCCTTCGCCCACGCGGACGTGCCGTTCGAGCGGCTGGTCGAGGTGCTCAATCCGGCGCGCTCGCAGTCGCATCACCCGCTGTTCCAGGTGATGCTCTCGGTACGCAACGAACCGGTGGGGGCGTTCGAGCTGCCCGGCCTGCGGATCGAGGCGCACGACGCCGACCCTGGCATCGCGAAGTTCGATCTGCAGTTCACCCTCACCGAATCCTGGACCGAGACAAGGGAACCCGACGGCATCTCGGTCGCGGTGAACTACGCCCGGGACCTGTTCGACGAGCCCACCGCGGCCCGGCTCGGCCACCGCCTGGCGCGGCTGGTGAGCGCGGCAGCGGCGAATCCGACCATGCCGGTGGGCGATCTGGAATGGCTGGATCCGGCCGAGTGGTCCAGCCTGGCTCCCGTGCGCGGAGCGAACACCGATCGCCCGCTCACCCTGGCGGAGGTCTTCGCGACCGCGGCTGCGGTGAATCCGCAGGCGGTGGCGTTGCGCGAGGGCAACACCTCGATCACCTACGACGCCCTGGACCGCTGGACCAACCGGCTGGCCCGGGTGCTGATCGAGCAGGGCGTGGGGCCGGAGACGCTGGTGGCCCTGGGCATCGCGCGCTCGGCCGAATCGGTGGCGGTGACGCTCGCGGTGGCCAAGGCGGGCGCGGCGTTCGTGCCGATCGATCCGGGCTATCCGGAACATCGCATCAGCCATATGCTCACCGATTCCGGTGCGGCGGTGGGCATCACGATGTCCGCGCATCAGGAGCGCCTCCCCGGCGGGGTGAGCTGGACGGCACTGGACGCGCCGGCGTTCCGGAGCAAGGTCCTGCATACCCCCGACGGTCCGCTGGATCCGGGCGAACTGCGGGGTCCGCTGCGGATGGACAATCCCGCCTACGTGATCTACACCTCCGGATCGACCGGCGTGCCGAAGGGCGTGGTCGTCACCCACGGCGGACTGTCGAACTTCGCGGCCGAGACCGCCGAGCGGTTCGAGGTCCGGCCCACCGATCGCATCCTGCACTTCGCCACGCCGAGTTTCGACGCGGCGATGCTGGATCTGCTGCTGGCCCTGGGCGGCGCTGCCACGCTGGTGATCACCCCGCCCGGGGTGTACGGCGGTGCGGATCTGGCCCGGGTGCTGACCGAGCAGGAGATCACGCACGCGTTCATCACCACCTCGGCGTTCGGCACGGTCGACCCGTCCGGGATCACCGCCCTGCGGCACGTGCTGGTCGGCGGCGAGGCGCTGCCGCCGGAGCTGGTCACGCGCTGGAGCGGCACCGGGGCCGACCTCTACAACGTGTACGGCCCGACGGAGACCACGATCGTCACGCTGATGTCCCGCGCGACCACACCCGGCGAGCCGATCACCATCGGCGGTCCGATCCGAGGGGTGAACGCCGCCACGCTGGACGGGCGGCTGCATCCGTCGCCGGACGGTGTCACCGGTGAGCTGTACCTGTCCGGTCCGGCGCTGGCGCGCGGCTACCTGGACCGACCGGGTCTGACGGCGACGCGGTTCGTGGCGAGCCCGTTCGGGAAGCCGGGCGAAAGGATGTACCGCACAGGCGATCTGGTGCGCTGGACCCGGCACGAGGAGCAGCGTGAGGCGGAATACCTCGGCCGCACCGACCATCAGGTGAAGATCCGCGGTTTCCGCATCGAACTCGGCGAGATCGATGCGGCACTGGCCCGGCATCCCGCGGTGGAGTTCTCCACCACCGTCGGGCACCGCACCCCGGCCGGAGCCACGGCACTGGTGGCGTATGTGAAGCCGCTGGCGGGCACCGCCCCGACCGCGGCCGAGCTGACCGCGCACGTGGCCGCGCTCATGCCGAATTACATGGTGCCGCAGTCGATCACGCTGCTGGACCGGGTTCCGCTCACCCCGGTCGGCAAGCTCGATCGCCGCCTGCTGCCCGAGCCGGAGTTCGGCGGCGGCCGGCAGTACCGTCCGCCGACGACCCCGGCCGAGCGCGCGCTGTGCACGGCATTCACCGAGGTGCTGGGCGTGGAGCGGGTCGGCCTGGACGACGGATTCTTCGATCTGGGCGGCAACTCGCTGCTGGCCACGAAGGTGGTGGCGCACCTGCGCTCGGCGGGCATCGAGATGCCCGTACAGGCGATGTTCGGAGATTCCACGCCCGAGGCGATCGCACGGCGCCTGGACGCGGACGCGGGCGAGGCGCTCTCGGTGGCCCTGGAACCGCTGCTGCCGCTGCGCGGCGGGGATGCCGCCACGCCGCCGCTGTTCTGCGTTCATCCCGCGATCGGGCTGTCGTGGTGCTACTCCGGCCTGCTCGCGCATCTGCCCGCGGAGCGGCCGGTGTACGGGCTGCAGGCGCCGCACGTGATCGGCGCGAGCGAGCCCGGAACCCTGGTCGGTGTCGCGAAACAGTATGTGGCGCAGATCAGATCGGTGCAGCCGCAGGGTCCGTATCACCTGCTGGGCTGGTCGCTCGGCGGGCTGATCGCGCACGAGATGGCCGTGCAGTTACAGCAGCAGGGGGAGCGGGTGTCGCTGCTGGCGATGATGGACAGTTACGAACTGTCCGACGAATGGCTCGAACACGCCATTCCGGGCGTGGCCGAGATCATCGGCGAATTCGGCAGCGATCTGCTCGGCGGGGACAATGCGATCGACCCGCGCCTGACCCTGCAGGACGCGGCCGAGCTGCTGCGCGGCCGCCCCGGCCCGTTCGCGGCGCTGACGGTAGAGCACCTGCAACGGCTGTACACCGGCTACGCCAACGGGGCGGTGCTGGCGAACGGCTTCCGGCCCAAGATCTTCGACGGTGATCTGCTGTTCTTCACCGCCGCCGAGGACGAGATCAACCGGGCCGACCCCGCCCGCCGCGCGCAGGCGTGGGAGCCGTACGTGACCGGTGCGATCCATGACCAGAAGGTCCGGTGCAGGCATTCGGGCATGACCACCCCGGAGGCGCTCTCGGTGATCGGTCCAGTACTGCGAGACCACTTGCGCACCAGCGATACGGAGAGGGCACGATGACACTGGCGGTGGAGGTCGCGGGTCTGGTGAAGCAGTACGGCCGGGCGCGCGTGCTGGACGGCATCGACATGGAGATCCCCAGCGGCACCGTGATGGGCCTGCTGGGCCCGAACGGCGCGGGCAAGACCACGACGGTACGCATCGTTACCACGCTGCTGCGGCCCACCGCGGGCAGCGTGCGGGTCGCGGGCGTCGACGTGCTGCGCGATCCGGCGGGCGCGCGCACTCGCATCGGCCTGTCCGGGCAGTACGCGGCGGTCGACGCGAACCTGTCCGGTTTCGAGAATCTGCGAATGGTGGCGCGGCTGTACGGGATGAACCACCGGCAGTCCGCCCGGCGCGCCACCGACCTGCTCTCGGCGCTGGGTCTCGACCACGCCGCGGGCCGCCGCGCGGGCACCTACTCCGGTGGCATGGCGCGGCGGCTGGACCTGGCCGGCGCGCTGGTCGCACGTCCGGCGGTGGTCGTATTGGACGAGCCGACAACGGGTTTGGATCCCCGCGGCCGCATGGACATGTGGCGGGTGATCGGCGACCTCGTCGACGACGGCACCACGGTCCTGCTCACCACCCAGTACCTGGAGGAGGCCGATCTGCTGGCCGATCGCATCACGGTGATCGACCACGGCCGGGTGATCGCGCGCGGCTCGGCCGACGAACTGAAGACCTCCATCGGCGGCGATCGGCTGACGGTCACCCTGGCCGCGGGGCAGGATCCGCAGCAGGCCATGGCGGTGCTGGCAGAGGTGGGCATCGGCGAACCAACCCATGATCCGGACGCGCACGAGGTGACGATCGTGGTCGGCGACGGTTCGCGGACCATGGTCGAGGCGCTGCGCCGTTTGGACGACGCCGGGGTCTGCGTGGTGGACGCGGGCGTGCATCGGCCCACCCTCGATGATGTGTTCCTGTCCCTCACCGGTGCACCGGCCGACCCGGCGGCGGCACCCGAAAACGACGATGTAGCAGAGGAGATTCTGTCGTGAGTGAGCTTGCGAGCGAACCATGGGCACAGCGTGCGGAACGCACGACGGAGCCGAGCGCCGGCGAGGTGGAGTCGTGAGTTCCGTCGAGATGGCTTTGGGTGAGGTGGAATCGGCCGCGCCGCAGGAGAATCCGGCTGTCGAGAAGTCGATTCCGGTGCCGGTGCGGGTGTTCCGGGACAGTGCCATCGTCGCGTACCGGAATCTGCTGACGATCCTGCGGGTTCCGACCCTGCTGGTGACCGCGACGATCCAGCCGCTGATGTTCGTATTCCTGTTCGCCTACATCTTCGGCGCCTCGCTGGGCGGCGGTCAGTACCGGGAATTCCTGCTCGCCGGAATCTTCACGCAGACAGTGGCTTTCAACGCCGCCTTCACCACGGTCGGGCTGGCCAACGACCTGCAGAAGGGCATCATCGACCGGATGCGCACGCTGCCGATGTCACGGCTGGCGGTGCTGATGGGCCGCACGCTGTCCGACCTGGTGGTGAACGTCCTGTCCCTGGCGGTGATGGTGGGCTGCGGCTATCTGGTCGGCTGGCATATCAACGGCGGATTCGTCCGGGCGGTAGCGGCCTTCGGGGTGATCCTGCTGTTCGCCTTCGCGATGTCCTGGGTGGGCGCGCTGACCGGCCTGGTCTCGCCCAGCGTCGAGGTGGCGCAGAGCGCGGGCCTGATCTGGATGTTCCCGCTGACGTTCATCTCCTCGGCCTTCATCTCCGCGGAAACCCTGCCCGGGCCGCTGCGCACCGTCGCGGAATGGAATCCGATCACCGCGGTGACCGCGGCGAGCCGCAAACTGTTCGAGAACAGCGCGCCCCCCTCGTTCGGAACGCCGCACGGCTGGCCCGCCGACCACTGCGTGGGGTACGCCATCGTGTGCTCGCTGGTGATTCTGCTGGTCGCGATGCCCTTGGCCTTGATGCGATACCGGAAGGTCGCCAGCCATTAGTCGGTGAGCTGGTGCTTATAGGCCGCGTGGCGCCATGTGAGCCACGCGGCCTTTCCATGATGGTCGCACGACCGCTGTTGGTCATGACCGAGATGTGTTGTGCGAGAGTGATTTTCAATAGTAAAGATCGTGTAATGTAATTCTTACCTCCTCTCGAGGGGCGGTGGACGTAGTCCAGACACCGCGCCCAGAGAGGAGGTGGTGGGATTGGCGAAACATCGCCGGGCGAAGAGCAATGCCCCGGTCGATTACGGCATCTTACTCGCAACATCTGCCGTGATCGCCGGGGCGTGCCTTGCAGTCCGCTGGTTTATCAAGCGGATTGTATAGCTCCCACCTGAATGGTACGGCGTCGGCTGCAACCGCCGCTGTACACCAACATCACTTTCGTGACGTCTTCACTTTACCCTGCGTCGCCCGCTGTCGGCGACATTCGCGCTACCGCCCGCGGCGGGTCTTCAGCAGCTCCAGCCGCTCGTTCAACAGCTCCTCGAGCTCATCCTTGGAGCGGCGCTCGAGCAGCATGTCCCAGTGAGTGCGAGGGGGCTTGACCTTCTTGGGCTCGGAGTTGGTGCCCTCCATGAGGACGCCCTCCTGACCGTTGCGGCACAGCCACGTGGGCGGAATTTCGGCTTCATCGGCGAAGGGAACATCGAATTCCTCGCCGTTGTCGGTCCGGTACCGCGCCATCCGACGCGGTGCCAAATCGTGGTCCCGGTCGGTCTCGTAGCTCACCGCTCCGAGCCGGCTGCCTCGGAGTACGCGATCTGCCATGGTGTGCGGTCCTCTCTAGCCTGTCGGCAACGTTCTTACCTGATGTAAACGCGCCACGCACTAAATCAGTTCCCGGCGACTGTCAACCCCGCCATTTTACCGGTAGGTGTCCATCAGCGGAAATGCGGTGTGGATCGACGCGCTCTTCGCGGGGGAGTACACCGTTCGGACGCCGGAAAAACATCGCATGCTCGACTGCGCCCTGTTTGCGGAATGCCGCCCGTTCACGCCCCGGATTCGCGGGCGGTGAATGCGCGCCGCACGGCGTGCCCCCGCACGGTGATCCGGCCCGGCCGGTTAAGGTGTCGGACCATGTCGCGCCGAGTGCTGTCGTCCTGTTCCTGGTGTGGACGCCAGATCGCCGAATCCGAGCTGGGCCGCCGCCGCAGATACTGTCGCCAGTCCTGTCGCCAGCGTGCCTACGAACATCGAAAGGGCCTGGAGGGCACCGGAATTCCCGAGGATTCGGTGGTCCTGAGCGCGCAGGAGGCCACCGACCTGGCCGACCGCTGGTTCGCCGCCCGCTGCGCGGCCGAGGATGTCGCGACCGCCGTCGCCGAGGGCGCCGACCACACGGAACTCATGCGTTTGACCGCGGATCTGGTCGAACTCGCGAAGGACGCCGAGCGCCTGCGCTGAGTCCCGGCTAGCCCACGCGACGATAGGTGGTGCGCCGGCTGTTGATTCCCGTGCCCGGCCAGGAGCGCTTGTTCAGCTGCCGGTCGACCGCCTCGATCACCTCGGGCACGGTGATCTCCAGCAGGCCCGGATCGGTGGCGTGGCCGTTGTGATCACCGGTGTGGCCGGCCCAGAGCACCACGTGCCGCCCCAGCAGATGCGGCGGCGGCCCGCTGTGGCTGGGCGCGGTCGGCCCGAACAGCAGTACCGTGCGGGTGCCGAACGCGGTGGCCAGGTGCGCGACCCCGGTGTCGCCGCACACCACCAGTGCCGCCTCGGCGACGGTGGCCGACAGTTCGATCAGGTTCTGCTGTCCGGCCAGCACCTGCGACTGCGGCAGCCCGGCGCGCGCGGCGATGGCCAGCGCGATCTCCCGTTCGAAGTCGTCGCCGGTCAGCACCACCTCACGGCCCTGTACCAGCAGATGGCGCACCACCGCGGCGAACCGTTCCGGCGGCCAGCGGCGCGCCACCGCGCCCGCGCCGACGTGGATCACCACGCAGTCGCGGTGAGTGGTGGTGGCCACGGGCGGCACCAGCCCGAGATTGCGGCGATCGGCGGTCATCCCGGCCGATTCCAGCAGATGACACCACCGGTCGACCTCGTGCATATCGGACTGCCAGTCCGGCCCGTCCAGGTCCGGGAACGCGGGATTGCGGTAGGTGAGGATTCGCGCCGGAGCGGTCTTGGCCAGCTCCACGATGCCATCGGCGCCGAATCCGTGCAGGTTGACCGCCAGCGCGGGCGGCTCGCCGTCCCAGCGCATGCTCTCGGGGTCGGCCGCGGGCAGCATCTCGTCGACCGAGGTGATCAGATCGACGATCGGCTTGAGCCGGTGCGGTGCGGCGAGCACGATGCGATCGTTCGGTCTCGCCCGGCGCAGCGCGCGGAGCGCGGGGACCGCGGTCAGGAGATCACCGAGTCCGCGTGCGCGCAGCACTAGTACAACCGCCACCCTCTTCTCCTCGCCAGTTACCAGGACGACTACCTGCCCCGCCCGGCGCGAACCACAGCGGCGCACGGACGTAGGAAGCCACTTGGCGAGGGTTACCCGAGGTGCGAGAACCCGAAACGCGGATTCGATCCGATATCGCGTAGGTCATATCCCGGTATCGCGTTGGGTATATCGCCGCGCTGCCACCCGGCCGCGGATTAGCCTTCAGGGGCCGCCGGCACTTCGCGCGAGAACGTCCCGAACAGCGGTGTGCGCCCCGCACGCGCGGGGACGAGCCCTCGACCCGAGGAGTGTTCCCCATGACATCACGTCTCAACCCTTATGTCGCCTTCGCCGATACCGCCCGGGCGGCACTGGAGTTCTATCGCGATGTTTTCGGCGGCACCCTGACGGTGTCGACGTTCGGCGACTTCGGCGACAAGGAGGCGCCCGGCGCGGAGTTGATCATGCACGGCCAGTTGGAAACCCCCGACGGTTTCACGCTGATGGCCGCCGACACCCCGCCGAGCATGCGGTACACCCCCGGAAGCAGCATCACGATCAGCCTCAGCGGTGACGACTCGGCCCAGCTGCGCGGCTGGTGGGGCCGCCTGAGCGCGGGTGGGACGGTGAGCGTTCCGTTGGAGAGGCAGATGTGGGGTGACGAATTCGGCATGTGCAACGACCGTTTCGGCGTCGCCTGGATGGTGAACATCGCCGCGCCCGGCGCATAGATACAGCCGCGGCGGCGCGAATGTCGTGAGGGGCGGGGATTCCGGCCGCGGAACTCGAAATCGAGGGCCTGATCCGGGTCGGCCCGGATCAGGCCCCGGGTCGCTCAGTTCGCCGGAGCCGGGGTCGCCGACGGTGAGTCGCCGAGGGCGGAGTTCAGGTGGACTCGCTGTATGCCGCCGTGTTCACCGCGGTGGATCCAGCCCTCGTGGTCTTGCCAGAACGGATGGTTGGCGCTCATTTCGTGGTGGCCGCGGTGGTGGCCGTCATCGCCGTTGAGGAAGTTGCCCGCGGTGAATCCGATGCCGCCGATGAGGACGGCGACGAGGACCGCTGTCGCCGCGCGCAAGGAGAGCGAGGTCCGCCACCGTGCGCCGAACCGGGCGCG